>NZ_JBICYI010000003.1:0-417132 GCF_043200825.1 Streptomyces sp. NPDC048370
CTCGGTGCTTTCCGGCTTCTTCGGTTTCCCGTTTCGGCCTTCCTGCGTTTCCGACTCTATCAGATCCTTTCGGGCCTGATTCCCAGTCAGCGGGGTTTGTCTTCGCGGCTGTTGGGCCGTTCCGACGCTCAAACTCTAGCGGATTTCCCCGGCGGCTCATAATCGAGCCATTCGAAATGAATTTCGGCATGCCGAAATTCGTCCCGGCTGGGAGATCGTGCTGAGTAGAGGTGCCGCTTCGAGCGGCGGGAGTGGCTGTCGCAGAACCGTTCCGGCCCCGTGACAACTCGGAGAACACTACGGATACGGCGGGGGCGTGTCAACCCCCACCCGGTGGACCCCTGGTGCTCCCTGGGGGGCGCCGCCTCAGTCCAGGTCGGTGAGCCGGCCGCCCGCGTCCGGCTGGGTGTGCTCGACCCTGCGGAGGAGGCGGATCAGCATGTCGCCGAGGCCGGCGCGCTCCTCGACCGTGAGGTCCTGGAGGAGCTCCTCCTCGAAGCCCGTCGCCATGCGCATCGCCTCGAGCCACTTCGAGCGGCCCTCGTCCGTCAGCTCCACGATCACCCGGACGCGGTTGCTCTCGTCGCGGTCGCGGGTCACGAGCCCCTCGCCCGCCATGCGGTCGATGCGGTGGGTCATGGCGGCCGGGGTCAGGCCGAGGCGCTTGGCCAGCTCGCCCGGTCCGAGGCGGTAGGGGGCGCCGGCGAGCACGAGGGTCTTGAGGACCTCCCACTCCGCGTTGCTGATGCCGAGATCGGCCACCTGGCGGCCGTACGCCACGTTCATACGGCGGTTCAGCCTGCCGAGCGCGGAGACGACCTTCTCGACCTGGGGGTCCAGGTCGCGGTACTCGCGCTGGTAGGCCGCGATCTGCTCGTCGAGGGTCGGCTCCTGCAGGGGCTGCGGGCCGGACTGCTCGGGTGTGTCGGACATGCGGGGAGTATCCCACGCTCCCCGTTGGCGTTGAAGTCCTTCCATGTGTATTGTTAAGGATCTAATTTTAGTGTTGAAGTCTTGAGGGTTCAGACCTACACCTCTGAACCCCTGATCGAGGTGGGTGAACGGTGACCAAGGCGATGGGTGCAGCGATGCGGCGGATCCAGGCGGGCAGCGCGCTGAGCGCGTTCGGACTGGGCTTCACCGTCCCGTACCTCTATGTGTACGTCGCGCAGGTGCGGGATCTGGGCGCGACCACGGCGGGCGTCGTGCTCGCCGTCTTCGCCATGGCCGCACTCGTCGTCCTGCCCTTCAGCGGACGCGCCATCGACCGGCGGGGCCCCCTCCCCGTCCTTCTCGTCGCCGCCGTCCTCGCGTCGCTCGGCGCCCTGGGCATGGGGCTTTCGAGCAGCGTGCCCGCCGCGGTCGCCTCGGCCGCGCTGCTCGGTGCCGGTACGGCCGTGATGCAGCCGGCGCTCGCCACGATGATCGTCTGGTGCTCCGACCCGACCACCCGGACCCGGTCCTTCGCGATGCAGTTCTTCCTGCAGAACCTCGGGCTCGGTGTCGGCGGTCTGATCGGCGGCCAGCTGGTCGACCCGAGCCGGCCGGGCAGCTTCCTTCTTCTCTTCTCGATCGAAGCGGCGATGTTCCTCGTGCTCGGCGGCATCGTGATGACCGTCAAGATGCCCGGCTCGCCCGCCCTGCAGGACACCCGTCCTGCCGACGCGCGGAAGGGCGGCATCCGGGCGCTGCTCGGGCACAAGGCCATGGTGCAGCTGTGCGTCCTGGGCTTCGTCCTCTTCTTCGCCTGCTACGGACAGTTCGAGTCGGGTCTCGCGGCGTACGGCACCGAGGCCGCCGGGATCGAGCCGTCGACGCTCGGTATGGCGCTGGCCGCCAACACGGCCGTCATCGTCATCGCCCAGTTCGTGGTGCTGAGGTTCGTCGAGCGCCGGCGCCGCAGCCGCGTGATCGCGGCCGTCGGTCTGATCTGGGCCGTGGCGTGGGTGATCGCCGGGTACGCGGGGCTCGGGAACGGCAGCCAGGCGATGGCGACCGCCGCGTTCATCTCCACGTACGCGCTCTTCGGGCTCGGCGAGGCGATGCTCTCGCCGACCGTGGCGCCGCTGGTGGCGGACCTCGCGCCCGAGTCGATGGTCGGTCAGTACAACTCGGCGTTCGCGCTGGTCAAGCAGCTCGCGCTGGCCGTCGGCCCGGCCGTGGGCGGGCCCATGGGCGCCGCGCTGCACGGGCCGTACATCGTGACCTTCGTGCTCTTCTCCCTCGGCATCACCTACCTGGCCCTGCGGCTCGGCAGGCAGCTCACGCCGGTGCAGGACCAGCCGTCCCTCGCCACCAGGACCTCGCGGGTCGTCGCTCGGCACCAGCCGGAGAAGGCGAGCGTCCCCGCCTAGGCTCCGCCTAGTCGGGCAGGGCGAACTCGCACCAGACCGCCTTGCCGCCTCCCGGCGTGCGGCGGCTGCCCCAGGACGAGGCGATCGTCGCGATGATCGAGATCCCGCGACCCGCCTCGTCCTCCGTCTCCGCCCTGCGGCGGCGCGGCAGATGGTCGTCGCCGTCCGTGACCTCGATGATCAGTCGCCGGTCGGTGCGGCGCAGTCGAAGGCGCATGGGCGGGGTGCCGTGCTTCAGGGAGTTCGCCACCAGTTCGCTGGTGGCGAGGACGCCGAGGTCGCGCAGCTCGACCGGGAAGCGCCAGCTGGCGAGGACTCCCGAGGCGAAGGCACGCGCGCGTGGAGCCGCCTCGACCCCGCCGAGCAGCTCCAGGGCCGCGTTGTGGAAGAGCTCCGCGTCCGCTCCCTTGCGGGAGGGGTGCTGGACCACGAGGACGGCGACGTCGTCGTCGTGCTCGGCGGTGACGCCGAGCGAGCGCAGCAGCCGGTCGCAGACGACCTGCGGGGTGCCGAGGGCGCCGGACAGCGCGCGCTCCAGGGCGGCGACGCCCTCGTCGATGTCCTCGCGGCGCCGCTCGACCAGACCGTCGGTGTACAGGACGGCGGTGGAGCCCGGGGGCAGGGCGATCGCGCCGGAGGTGTGCAGCCAGCCGCCGGTGCCCAGCGGGGGTCCGGTGGGGTCCTCGGCGCGGCGAACCGATCCGTCCTCGTCCCTGACGAGGATCGGGAGGTGGCCGGCGGAGGCGTAGACGAGCTTGCCCTCGTTGGGGTCGTGGACCGCGTAGACGCAGGTGGCGATCTGGCTCGCGTCGATCTCGGCGGCGAGGCCGTCGAGCAGCTGGAGCACCTCGTGCGGAGGCAGGTCGAGCCGGGCGTAGGCCCGGACGGCCGTGCGGAGCTGGCCCATGACGGCGGCGGCGCGCACGCCTCGGCCCATCACGTCACCGATGACGAGCGCCGTGCGTCCGGCGCCCAGGGTGATGACGTCGTACCAGTCGCCGCCGACGGCCGCGTCGGTGCCGCCGGGCTGGTAGGTGGCGGCGATCCGCAGGTCGTCGGGCTGCTCCAGCTCCTGCGGGAGCAGGGAGCGCTGGAGGGTGACGGCGGTCTCGCGGTGCCGGCGCTCGCTGGCGCGCAGCCGCTCGGCGGCCTCGGCGTGGTCGGTCACGTCGGCGGCGTGGACGAGGACGCCGCCGCCCTCGAAGCGCGGGGAGTCCACCGGAAGGCAGGTGACCGTGTACGAGCCGCCGTCCTGGGTCTTGCGGGACTTGACCGTCCGGGGCTTTCCGCTGCGCAGGACCTGGTCCATGAGCGGCAGCAGGCCGAGGTCCTCGGCCTCGGGGCAGGCCTCGGCGACCGTGGCCCCGGCGGGGCGGGGGCCGAAGGCGGCGGCGTAGGCGTCGTTGACGTACGCGATGCGGTGCTCGGGGCCGTGCGCGAGCGCGACCAGGCCGGGGAGGCGGCCGATCATCTCCCGTACGGAGAAGTCCTCAAGGATGGGGACGTCGTCGGGGAGGGGCTCAGGCTGCTGCTCGTACTCACCGCGGGCCGCGGGCACGGAGCCTTCGGTCCCCCGCGCCGCCGTGCGGCGCTGCGTGCCGGGGAGTCGGGCGCTCCAACGGGTGAAGTTCACGGATCTGTATGCCTCGATGGTTTGTTGGCCGTGCTGAGTCACTCTGTGCAGGTGTGAGCCCACCTATGGTCACACGTCCAGTGTGACCGACCGCACTGACATCGGTGTCAGCCCGGCTCGGGCCCGTTCTTGGGGCCGTTCTTGGGGGGCGGGGGTGCGGCGGCGAGTTCGAACTCGGCGCGCGGGTGTTCGAGCGAGCCGAGCGAGACGATCTCCCGCTTGAACAGGCCGGAGAGGGTCCATTCGGCCAGCACGCGGGCCTTTCTGTTGAAGGTCGGGACGCGGCTGAGGTGGTAGGCGCGGTGCATGAACCAGGCGGGGTAGCCCTTGAGTTTGCGTCCGTAGACGTGGGCCACGCCCTTGTGGAGGCCGAGGGAGGCGACCGAGCCCGCGTACTTGTGGGCGTACTCCTTGAGCGGCTGTCCGCGCAGGGAGGCGGCGACGTTCTCGGCGAGCACCTTGGTCTGGCGTACGGCGTGCTGCGCGTTCGGCGCGCACTCCTTGCCCGGCTCGTCCGCCGTGATGTCGGGGACGGCCGCGGCGTCTCCTGCCGCCCAGGCGTGTTCGACGCCCTCGACGGTCAGACGGGCGGTGCACTTGAGCCGGCCGCGTCCGTCGAGCGGCAGGTCGGTGGCGGCGAGGACCGGCGCGGGCTTCACGCCGGCGGTCCAGACGACCGTACGGGTCGGAAAGCGGCTGCCGTCGCTGAGGACGGCGACCCGGTCCTCGCAGGACTCGAGCCGGGTCTCCAGACGTACGTCGATGTTGCGGCCGCGCAGCTCGCGGATCGCGTACTTGCCCATCTTCTCGCCGACCTCGGGCAGGATCCGGCCCGCGGCCTCGACGAGGACCCACTTCAGGTCCTCCGGCTTGATGTTGTGGTAGTACCGCGCCGTGTAGCGGGCCATGTCCTCAAGCTCGGCGAGCGCCTCCACGCCCGCGTAGCCGCCGCCGACGAAGACGAAGGTGAGGGCGGCGTCGCGCAGGCCGGGGTCGCGCGTCGAGGAGGCGATGTCCATCTGCTCGATGACGTGGTTGCGCAGGCCGATGGCCTCCTCGACGGTCTTGAAGCCGATGCCGAAGTCGGCGAGGCCGGGGACCGGGAGGGTGCGGGAGATCGAGCCGGGCGCGATGATCAGCTCGTCGTAGGTGAGCTGGTCGTTCCCCGTGCCCTCCTCCTCGGTGGCGAGGGTGGAGAGCGTCGCGGTCCGCTTGGCGTGGTCGACGGCGTGGACCTCGCCGATGACGATCCGGCACTTGTCGAGGACGCGGCGGAGCGGGACGACGACATGGCGCGGGGAGATCGAACCGGCGGCGGCCTCGGGCAGGAACGGCTGGTACGTCATGTACGGCTCGGGCGTGACCACCACGATCTCGACGGAACCGCTTCTGAGCTCGGCCTTGAGCTGCCGCTGCAGGCGCAGCGCGGTGTACATCCCGACGTAGCCACCGCCGACAACGAGAATGCGCGCAGGTTCGGTCACTGTCCCATGACGCAACGCCGTCCGGGGTTTGTCCACAGCCTCGACAAATTGTGTGACCGGAGGTGCGCGGGGGCGCGGGGTGGCGCGCACCGGGGGTACAGGGGGAAGTGCGCAGGTCAGAGTGGGCGTGGGGGGTGGCGCGTGAGAGCGGAATCGGGAGAGTTCAGGCCCTTGCTCCGATCGGGGGGCGCACCGTACGGAACTCCCCCTTCTGAATTGACCTCGTCTCAACTATGTTCGTACCTCGTCGGGGTATCGGCTCGCGGCGCGCAGACCAGAGCGCCGCACAAGTGGGTCGACCCCGTGTCAGGGCGGGGAGTCTCCGGGGGGAGACATCATGAGCGGGGGAACGCTTATGCACATGCAGGATTCGCGGTGGCAGGCCGTCGTCGGCACGACGGACGGCTCGTTCGACGGACGTAGTGCAGGTGTGAGCACGGGTACGGGTACGGGCACAGGTATGGCTGCGGGCACGGGTGCGGTTTCGGGCCCGGGTGCCGGCGGGATGTCCGCCGCGGGCATCGGGTCGACGGCGATCGGCCGGTCGGCGCCGCTGCGCGTGGACGCCCAGCGCAATCTGGAGCACGTGCTGCGCGCGGCGCGCGAGGTGTTCGGCGAACTCGGCTACGGAGCGCCGATGGAGGACGTGGCCCGGCGTGCCCGGGTCGGCGTCGGCACGGTGTACCGCCGCTTCCCGAGCAAGGACGTGCTGGTCCGACGCATAGCCGAGGAGGAGACCTCCCGGCTGACCGAGCAGGCCCGCACCGCCCTCGGGCAGGAGGACGAGCCGTGGTCGGCGCTCTCCCGGTTCCTGCGGACCTCGGTGGCCTCGGGTGCGGGGCGTCTGCTTCCGCCGCAGATACTGCGGGTGGGCGTGGACACGGACGAGCTGCTGCTGCCGGCGCAGACCTCCGAGGACGAGGCCCGGGTGCCGCACCAGCGGGGCTTCGCGGACCAGTCCGAGGCGCGGGTCGTCGCGTCGCGCGCGGTGTCGGGGGCCGAGCAGGACCACGCCGGTGCGGCGGAGCTCTTGGAGGTCGTCGGACGCCTGGTGGACCGGGCCCGTGAGGCGGGCGAGCTGCGGACGGACGTGACTGTGGCCGATGTCCTGCTCGTCATAGCCACGGCGGCGCCCGCGCTGCCGGACGCGGCCCAGCAGGCGGCGGCTTCGGCCCGGCTCCTGGACATCCTTCTCGAGGGCCTCCGC
The DNA here is from genome assembly GCF_043200825.1 of Streptomyces sp. NPDC048370. Classification (NCBI taxonomy): domain Bacteria; kingdom Bacillati; phylum Actinomycetota; class Actinomycetes; order Kitasatosporales; family Streptomycetaceae; genus Streptomyces; species Streptomyces sp. NPDC048370. Next base: position 6,679 of record NZ_JBICYI010000003.1, read on the forward strand.
TCGCGATAGCGGGATGAGCGGCGCCGGTTCGGGTTGTTCGGTTCCACTGGTCCGGGCGGACCGTCGAGCATCGCACGAACGGGTGAGCGGTTACGCCCGGATACAGGAAGTCGCCCCGGACGAGTGGTAAGTGGACGCGGAGGTTCAGCGGGTCGGCGCTCTGTGGCACTCTTGGCCGGTGTTCGGGTCTGAGCGTGCATACGGGGGCTTCCGCGATGAGCGGTGACGGTCGGGACGAGCCGCTGGACAACGGCGGTGGCACGGAGACCGGGGGCCCTCCCCCACGGCAGGTGCCGAGCCAGGGTGGCCCCGGAGGATCCTCGGGCGGCCCCAAGAGCCAGGCTTCGGGCGCTGCTTCGGGTTCGGGCGGTTCCGTGGGTGGGACGCCGGGGGAGCCCGGTGAGCCGGTGGTGCCGCAGCAGCGCGAGGGCAAGGCCGCGCGGTCGGCCGCCGACGAAGGGGACGAGCCCGACACCGTCCTGCCGCCTCCGGTCGAACTGCCGCCCTCCGACGCCGACCTCGTCCAGCTGATGCGGGGCGGTGACGACAGCGCGTACGAAGAGCTGTTCCGCCGCCACTCCGACGCCGTCCGCCGCTACGCCAGGACCTGCTGCCGGGACGCGCACACCGCCGACGACCTGACGGCGGAGGTGTTCGCCCGCACGCTCCAGGCGGTGCGGGGCGGGGCGGGCCCCGAGCAGGCGGTACGGGCCTATCTGCTGACCACGGTCCGACGGGTCGCCGCGAACTGGACGCGTACGCAGAAGCGCGAGCACCTGGTCGAGGACTTCGCCGTGTTCGCGGCGCAGGCCGCCCGCTCCTCCGAGGTCTCCGACCAGGACACCCTGGACCTCGGCGCCGACGTCCTGGCCATGCACGAGGCCGAACAGTCCCTGGCCATGCAGGCGTTCCGGTCGCTGCCCGAGCGGTGGCAGGCCGTGCTCTGGCACACCACCGTCGAGGAGGAGTCGCCCAGCGAGGTCGCGCCGCTGTTCGGGCTGACCGCCAACGCCACCGCCGTGCTCGCCAGCAGGGCCCGCGAGGGCCTCAAGCAGGCCTACCTCCAGGCGCACGTGAGCCAGTCCCTGACAGCGGGCGGCGACTGCGCCCGCTACGCCGACCGGCTCGGCGCCTACGCGCGCGGCGGCCTGCGGATGCGGGCCGAGCGCGGGCTGCGCAAGCACCTGGAGGAGTGCGCCAAGTGCCGGCTCGCCGCGGGTGAGCTGGAGCATGTGAACGCCGGGATCCCCGCGCTGCTGCCGGTCGCCGTCATCGGCTGGTTCGCCGCCGGGTTCTCGCTCAAGGCCGCGGGTGTCGTGGCAGGCGGGGTCGCGGGCGCCGCGGGCGCCGGTGCGGCCGCCGCCGCGACGGGCGCAGGCTCGTCGAGTACCACCGGAGCCTCCTCCGCCGCGGCGGCCGAAGGGCTCGGCGCGCCCGCGAAGGCGGGCATCGCCGCGGCCGTGGCAGTCGCCGCGACCGCCGGTCTGGTCTGGGCGTTCGCCGGGGACCCCCAGCCGGTCGCGAAGCCCGAACCCACGCCGCCGGCCGTCGCCCCCGTCGTACCGTCCGAACCGGCGCCGGCGCCGAAGCCGACCCCCAAGCCCACGCCGCCGCCGGCCCCGCCGGTCGTCGAGGAGCCCGAGCCGACTCCGACGCCCACCCCGACGCCCACGCCCACGCCGTCGGCGAAGCCGAGCCCCGAGCCCACGCCGCCGCCGAAGCCGAGCCCCACGCCCACCCCGCCGAAGCCGACGCCCACCCCCACGCCGCCGCCCGCCCCACCGGCCGTCTACCAGGTCAACCAGCTGGACTACGGCGTCTTCGGCGACGGTACGAAGCCGGAGGTACGGCTCGGCGAGAGCAGCTGGATGTGGCAGCGCGACGGTCTGTCGATCGGCGGCACGCGGTACGGCCACGGGGTGAGCGTGCACGCGCCGTCCTCGCTCCTGATCGACCTCAACCGGCAGTGCACCAGCTACGACGCGCTCGTCGGCGTCGACGACCTGACCGCGCCGCTCGGCATCGGAGGCGTCCGCTTCTCCGTCTACGGGGACGGCGAGCGGCTCTGGCGCTCGCCGGTCGTCCAGGCGGGCGACCCCGCGATCCCGGTCCACGTCGGGATCGCGGGACGCGGGACGATCCGCCTGGTGGTCGAGGAGACCTCGCCGTGGGGCCGCGTCGCGGTGGCGGACTGGGGACAGTCCCGGATCAGCTGCAGCTGACCGGCACCTGAGATGCGGGGTTCAGGCGGGCGCGTGTGCTGACACGTACGCGTCCACCCGGTCGATCACCTCGTCGATGGTCAGCCCTGTGCCCGCGGCGTACGCGCGGGCGGTGGCGGCCTCGCCGAGTTCCGTGCGGGCCCGGGTCATCAGGGTCTCCGCCTCACGGAGTTCGGGAACCGAGCGGGGGATCGCGCCACGCCAGGTGTCGACGGCGGAGAGGACCTGGACAGCGAGGGAGAACGCGACCGGGGGCGCGCCGCTCAGGCTGAGCGTGGTCGCCACGCACTCCCCCAGCTGGGCCGTGATGAAGTCGGCGCACGCGGCCTCCTTGGTGAGGCGCAGCGCCTCGACCGCCTCGGCGACGGCCGCGGCGCCCCCGCCCTCCTCCGCGTGCAGGCGCGCGGAGAGCCCGGCCACGGCGGCGGTGAAGTGCGGCGGCGGAGTTCCGGTGAGGACCAGGCGGTTCGCGGCGTCCATGTGCTCGCGGGCGGACCGTACGTCGCCACGGTAGAGGGCGAGCACGGCCCTCATGAACCGTACGAACGCCTCCGTGTCGTCGACGTGGTGGAGCGCGGCCTCCGCCTCGGCCTCCGCCAGGCCCTTCTCGGCGGCGTCCACGTCACCGGAGCGGTAGGAGAGTTCGGCGAGCCGGGCGATCAGGAACGGGGGCTCGGCGTGGGCGCCGACCTCGCGCGCGAGGGCGAGAGCCTCCTCGTACGCCTCCGCCGCCTCCGTGTACCGGCCCCGCATCATGTGCGCCTCGCCCGCCGCGCTCGACACCTGCGCCCGCATCCAGCGGTCGCCGACCCGGCGGGAGAGGACGAGCAGTTCGGCCAGGTCCTCGTCCACGCCGTCCAGCTCGCCGGGCATGTCGATGACCAGGTGCGTACGGAACATCAGGCTGACGCCGATCTCCCACTCGCCGCCGTACCGGCGGCAGGTCTCGACGGCGGTGTCGAGCATCTCGCGGATGACGGTGTAGTCCTCCGTGAGGTACGCGGTGAACGGCCACAGGAGCCCGGGGAAGCGGGCCGACTCGGGCCCGGGCCGCTCGCTGAAGGCGCGGCGCACGCGTGCCACCAGCGCGCTTCCCTCGGGGTCGGCGCGGAGGTCGGCGGCCGTGCGGTTCTCCACGACGAGGAAGAAGGACAGCATGCGCAGCCGCATGCGGGGCCAGTGGCGGGGGTCCTCGGGATCGTCCGGGTCCTCGCCGAGGCGGAGCGCGCGCTCGGTCCAGGCCAGGCCCTCGACGCGGTAGTTGCGGAGCCACCAGAACCAGCCCATGGCCAGGACGAGGCGGTGGGCGGCGGCCTCGTCGGGGGCCGTGACGGTCGTGCGGTGGAGGGCCGCGCGGATGTTGTCGAGGTCGGTCTCGATCCGCCGGATCCAGGGGAGCTGCTCGCCCGAGCGGAGGAGGGGTTCGGCGCGCTCGGCGAGGGCCGTGAAGTGCGCGGTGTGGGCGGCAGATGCGGCGGCGAGGACGTCGGGGCGCTCGGCGGCGCGTTCGACGGCGTACTCGTGGATGGTCTCCAGGAGCCGGTAGCGCATCTCGCCCTCGTCGGTGGGGGTGGCGACGACGAGGGACTTGTCGACGAGCGCGCCGAGCGGGTCGGCGGCGTTCGGCACGAGGGCCTCGGCGGCGGCCAGGTCCCAGCCGCCCGCGAAGACGGAGAGCCTGCGGAGCAGGGTGCGTTCGTCGGCGTCGAGGAGGTCCCACGACCAGTCGACGACGGCGCGGAGGGTCTGCTGGCGGGGCAGGACGGTCCGGCTGCCGGAGGTGAGGAGACGGAAGCGGTCGTCGAGCCGGTCGGCGATCTGGCGGGGGGTGAGCAGGCGCAGCCGGGCGGCGGCCAGTTCGATGGCGAGGGGGAGGCCGTCGAGGCGGCGGCAGATCTCGTCGACGGCCTCGCCGTCTCGGTCGGGATTGGTGTCGGGGTTGGGGTTGGGGTCGGTTGCGGGATCGGCCAGGGCGAAGTCGGGGCGTACGGCGCGGGCGCGTTCGGCGAAGAGGCGGTGGGCCGGGTCGGGCGGCAGGGGCTCGACGGGGCGGACCGTTTCTCCCGGGACGCCGAGGGGCTCGCGGCTGGTGGCGAGGACGCGCAGCCGGGGGCAGCGGGTGAGGAGGGTCTCGGCGAGGGCGGCGGCCGCGTCGATGACGTGCTCGCAGTTGTCGAGGACGAGGAGGAGGGAGCGGGGCGCGAGGTGCTCGACGAGCCGGTGGGTGGGGTCGTCCTGGGGGGTCTGGCCCTCGCGGGTGATCAGGTTGGTCTCGCGGAGCCGGAGCGCGGAGAGCACGGCGCCGGGTACGGCGGCGGGGTCGTCGAGCGGCGCGAGCTCGACGATCCAGGCGCCGTCGGGGGGTGCGGGGGTGGTCGGGGGCGTGTCGGGGGCGGTCGGGCCGGAGTGCCTCTGCGCGGCAGCGGTCGGGGCGGCAGCGGTCGGGGCGGCAGCGGTCGGCGCGCGTGCCGCGAGGGCGGCTTCCTCGGCCAGGCGGGTCTTGCCGGAGCCGCCGGGGCCCGTGAGCGTGACGAGGCGGGAGTGGGTGAGGTCGGCGCGGAGGGCGGCGAGTTCGGGTTCGCGGCCGACGAAGGAGGTGAGGCGGGGCCGGATGTTCCCGGTCTCGCGGGACTGCGGGGGCGGTGTCGGCCGGAGGAGTTCGCGGTGGAGCGCGGTGAGTTCGGCGCCCGGGTCGGTGCCGAGCCCCTCGGCGAGCGCGCGGCGGGCGTCCTCGTACGCGGCGAGGGCGTCGGCCTGCCGGCCCTCGGCCCGTAGGGCGCGGACGAGTTGGGCGCGGAAGCCTTCGTCGTACGGGTACGCGTCGGTGAGTTCGGACAGCTCCGGTACGAGTCCCTCGACGGCGCCGCGCCTGAGGTCGGCCTCGACGCGCTGCCGTCGGGCGGCGAGCCGCTGCGCCTCGGGTCGCACGCGCGCGTGGTCGGGCAGATCGGCGAGCGCCGGGCCGCGGAAGAGGGCGAGGGCGGTACGGAGGAGGCCGGCCGCGCTCGCGGGGTCGTCGGCGTCGAGGAGGGCGCGGGCGTCGCGGACGTGGCGCTCGAAGACGTACAGGTCGATGTCGTCGGGCCCCGCGACGAGGCGGTAGCCGGGGCCGGGCGTGGACTCGACGGCCTCCCGCCCGACGACCCGGCGCAACCGCCCGACGAGGGCCTGGAGGGCGGCGGGGGCGTCCTGCGGGGGCACGTCGCCGTACACGTCCTCGACGAGCTCGGAGACGGTCCCGACCCGCCCACCGCGCAGCGCGAGCGCGGCGAGCAGCGCCCTGAGCCGGGCACCGCCCAGGGGAAGGGGCGTTCCGTCGGGGTCGAGCGCGAGGGTGGAACCGAGGATCAGATACCGCACGCGGGCCATTGTCGCCGGGGGAGGCGCGGGGCGCCTCGGGGTTTACCCGGGCGCGGCGCGAGGCGGCACCCGAACCGGCCGATCGCAGCCGTCCCCGCCCTCACGCCGGCAGCGACCTCCGTGTCGCCGGGATCAGTGGGGCCACCACCGCCGTGCGTTGTCGGGGGGCCGCCGTGCCCGTCCAGCAGGTGCCTCGGCGGGCCAGGAGGCGGCGGAGCCAGAGTTCGGTGGAGACGAGGTCGGCGAGGCCGTCCAGGGGGATCGGGTCGCCGTCGGCCGCCGCGTGGAGGGCCTTGCGGACCACGCGGGCCTCGATCAGGCCCGCGTCGGCGAGGAGCGGGGCGTCGAAGAGGGACAGGAGGTGGGGGAGCGCGGCGCGCAGGCCCGCGCGGACGGCGGCGGCCGGGACCGCGGGGTTCGGCGCGCCCCAGCCCGGTGGCAGGTCGTGCACGCCCGCGCCCGCGAGGACCGTGCGCAGGACGGACGCCCGGGCGCCCGGCTGGACCCGGAGCGATTCGGGGAGGTCGCGGCAGGCCCGTACCACCTGGTTGTCCAGGAACGGCGCGTGCAGCCGCTGGCCGCGGATCTCGGCCGCCTGTTCCAGGACCCGATGGTCGGCCGCCGCGCGGGCGAGGGCCGCACGCGCGCGTGCCTCCCCGGGCCGCTGCACCGACGTCGGCAGCGTCGCCGCCCGGGTCAGGCGAACCGATACTTCAGCCAGCGCCTCCCCCGTCAGCCAGCGCGCCGCCGGTCCCGGGCGCGACCAGGTCAGGGCGGAGAGCGACGCCTCCACCGGGCCGTAGGCCCCCGGGCCAGGACGGTTCGCGTCGAGGAGCAGCGTCGCCGCCGCCTCCAGACCCGACCGGTACGGGGTACGGGCGAGCCGGCGCGCCGCCCGGTAGACCGTCAGCGGGACGAGCAGCGAACCCGCCGACGTCCCGGCGGCCCTGGCGAGCGCCGTCATCGGACGGACGAGGGATCTGCGCCGGCGGTCCATCAGCAGGTCGGCGAGGCGCGCCGGGTGCGCGTCGAGGACCTGACGGGCCCCCAGGCCCGTGAAGTGGTCCGCGCTGCCGCCGGCGAGCCGCCGCCGGTGCCGGTCGGCGACGACCAGCGAAGGGCCGGGCTCGTCCGTCAGCGGCCCCTCCAGGTCCGCGTACGGCAGCGCCTCCTCGCCCGCCGCCACGACCACGTGGTGCAGCCGCGGGTTCGCCGCGATCGCCCGGGCCCGCTCCAGCTCCTCCTCCCGGTCCGGACCTCCGCCGGTCGCCAGGTCGTTGAAGGTGACGGCAAGGAGCCGCTCCCCCGCGCCCGTTCCGTGGCCGAGGATCGTCCCGGGCACTCCCGGAAGGCCTGCCGCGAGGAGCGCGAGCGTGCCGGACGCGCTGCCGCCGGACAGGTCGGAACCGATGCCGGGCGCAGGGCCGCCGCCCCGGGCCGCCCTTCGCTCGGCGGGCCCCATGCCGGGCACGGGGCCCGGGTCGGGAAGGGGCGCCTCCGGCGCGTGCCGGGGCGCGGTGAGCCGGGCCCGTACGGCCTCGACCAGCGCGTCCCGTACGCCTTCCACCGCCCGCCGCGGCTCGACCTCGGCCGCCGCGACGGCGAGCGAGGCCACCGCTTCGTACCCGGCGATCTCGCGCGAGCCCTCTCGCAGAATCAGCGCGTGCCCGGGCGGGATCCGCTTCACCCCTTCGTACGGTGTCGAGTCGCGCAGCGCCTCCGGGGTCTCGGGACAGGCGAGCAGCGCGGCCAGGTGGCCGATGTCGAGCTGGGCCTCGATGAGGTCCGCGAGGGGCAGGGCGGCCGTCGCGTACGCCGTGCCTCCCTGCCACGGGGCGTGGAACACCGGCCGTGCCCCCGCCAGGTCGCCGGTCACGGTGACGCGGCGGCCGACCCGTACGACCGCCGTGTAGCTGCCCGCCCAGGCGGTGAGATGGCGCAGCGCGCCCCCGCGCGCGGTGAGCAGCCCGACCCTCAGCTCCTCGTCGCTCGCGGCGCAACACCCCAGGACGGCAAGGCGGGTGTGCGCGTCGATGCTGATCACGCGGACCTCGTCGGGGCGCCAGTCGCCGACCGCCCACAGCGGATCGGGGTCGCCCCACAGCAGTTGCGCGCCCACCGGCTGCACCGTGCGCGCCTCGGTCGCCGGGTCCCCCACGACGCCGGCCGTGTCGGTGAAGCCGGCGGTCCCGGCCATCCCGGCCATCCCGGCAGCCCCGGCAGCCCCAGCAGCACCGGCGCTACCGGCCGTAACCTTCGGGCCGAAGCTCGCGGCGACACTGCTCCAGCCCACCAGCCATCGCATCGGCGCCTCCACGTCGGTTCGGTGGAGGAACATGCTGCCACGACAACAGCGCACGGAGGGGGCTCCGGGGTCGCGCGCGCGAATGCGAATGCGCCCCTGGCATGGGCCAGTTGTCAGCGGTTCAACAACCGTCGTCATTCGGCCAATCTCATTGGCGCGGACCCGGCGCCTCGGGCCACAGGCGGTCCGTCGGCACTCCGTCGGCGGCCCGTCGACCGTCCGTCGGCAGTCCGGGAGGCGCTCTTCGCCTCCCGGAGCCGTCCGCCGCCCGCGGGGAATGGGGCGGCGGTATCCCCCAGCCCACCGGTCCACAGCCGAGTGGGCCGACCCACGCAGGACTCATGGAAGCGCTCCCCCGCCGACCGGGCGAGAGCGCACGGCCGGGCGCACGGCCACACGACCGGGGCACGCGCCTCGACGCGCCCCTCGGGCACTCCGGAGGCGCCCCGCAGGTGCCCCGCCGAACCTCCCGCGGGCGCCGGACGGCGCCGGACCCGCCGACGCCGCTACGCCATCTGTCGGCCATCCGTCTGTTCCCACAACAATCCCGCCATACGGAACTCCGCCCCTTAACGGTCGGGATGCGGCGAACTACGCTGTGTTTACGAATGCCGCACGCCTATGCCCGGCGTCGTGGCGGCCGTCTGTGTTGTCGAGGGGTGGCGTCATGTCCAGGGAGCAACGCGGGCCGAACGAAAAGCTCGGCACGGTTCTCGCCCTCGCGGGAATCAGCAACGCCGGTCTCGCCCGGCGCGTCAACGACCTCGGCGCGCAGCGCGGTCTGACGCTTCGTTACGACAAGACGTCGGTGGCCCGGTGGGTGTCGAAGGGCATGGTGCCCCAGGGCGCGGCCCCGCACCTGATCGCGGCCGCGATCGGCCAGAAGCTCGGCCGGCCCGTGCCGCTGCACGAGATCGGGCTCGCGGACGCCGACCCGGCGCCCGAGGTGGGGCTCGCCTTCCCGCGCGACGTGGGCGAGGCGGTCCGCTCGGCCACCGAGCTCTACCGGCTCGACCTCGCCGGCCGCCGGGCCGGAGGCGGCGGGATCTGGCAGTCGCTGGCCGGTTCCTTCGCGGTCAGCGCGTACGCGACCCCCGCCTCCCGCTGGCTGATAACGCCCGCCGACTCCTCCGTGGAGCGCCTGGTGGAGGGGTTCGAAGCACCGGCGGCCGCCGACGGACCCGAGACCGGCCCCCACGCGCGCGTGGGGCACAGCGACGTCGCCAAGCTCCGGGAGGCCGCGGAGGACGCGCGCCGCTGGGACTCCAAGTACGGCGGCGGCGACTGGCGTTCCTCGATGGTCCCGGAGTGCTTACGCGTCGACGCCGCACCGCTGCTCCTCGGCTCGTACTCGGACGAGGTCGGCCGCGCGCTCTTCGGCGCGACCGCCGAGCTGACCCGGCTGGCCGGCTGGATGGCCTTCGACACCGGCCAGCAGGAGGCCGCCCAGCGCTACTACATCCAGGCGCTGCGGCTCTCCCGCGCCGCCGCCGACGTGCCGCTCGGCGGCTACGTCCTCGCCTCCATGTCGCTCCAGGCCACCTACCGGGGCTTCGCCGACGAGGGCGTGGACCTCGCCCAGGCCGCCCTGGAGCGCAACCGGGGACTCGCCACCGCCCGCACCATGTCCTTCTTCCGGCTCGTCGAGGCCCGCGCCCACGCGAAGGCCAACGACGGCACGGCCGCGGCGGCCGCGCTCAAGGCGGCCGAGGGGTGGCTGGAGCGCTCGCGGGAGGGCGACGCCGACCCTTCGTGGCTGGGCTTCTACTCGTACGACCGGTTCTGCGCGGACGCCGCCGAGTGCTACCGGGACCTGAAGGCGCCCCGCCAGGTGCGCCGCTTCACCGAGCAGGCGCTGTCCCGGCCGACGGAGGAGTACGTCCGCTCGCACGGCCTGCGGCTCGTGGTGTCGGCGGTCGCGGAGCTGGAGTCGGGCAATCTGGACGCGGCGTGCGCGGCCGGCACGCGCGCGGTGGAGGTGGCGGGCCGGATCTCCTCCGCCCGCACCACCGAGTACGTACGGGACCTCCTGCACCGGCTCGAACCGTACGGGGACGAGCCGAGGGTCATGGAGCTGCGGGAGCGGGCCAGGCCGCTCCTGATGGCCCCGGCATGAGCGCGGCATGACCCTGGGATGAGCTCGACGTGACACGTGTCCCAGGGGGTTTAGCCGCTCTGTCAGTGGGCCAGTGCACTATCGGGGTGGGAGGTGGTGCAGGTGTCCACGCACGACGTCGACTGCGACGTGCTCGTGATCGGCGGCGGAATCGTCGGTCTGTCGACGGCGTACGCCCTGACGCGCGCCGTTCCCGGCACCCGCGTCACCGTCCTGGAGAAGGAGCACGGCCCGGCCCGCCACCAGACCGGGCGGAACAGCGGGGTGATCCACAGCGGGATCTACTACCGTCCTGGCTCCCTGAAGGCACGGTTCGCGGTCGCGGGCGCGGCCGAGATGGTCAAGTTCTGCGCCGAGTACGGACTGCCCCACGAGGTCACCGGCAAACTGATCGTCGCCACCGGACGCGACGAGCTGCCCCGGCTCCACGCGCTCGTGCAGCGCGGCCGGGAGAACGGCATCCCGGTGCGGGAGCTGGGGCCCGCGCAGATCGCCGAGTACGAACCGAACGTGCGGGGCCTCGCCGCGATCCACGTCGGCACGACGGGGATCTGCGACTACGGAGCGGTGGCGGCGCAGCTCGCCGAGGCCTCCGGGGCGCGCATCCTGTACGGCTCCGAGGTCACCGCCGTCGACCGGCGGCCCTGGGGCGTCGCCGTCCGCACGGCGGCCGGGACGGTGGTGCGGGGGCGGGTCCTGGTGAACTGCGCGGGGCTGCAGTGCGACCGGGTGGCGCGGCTCGCGGGCGACGAGCCCGGCATGCGGATCGTGCCCTTCCGTGGCGAGTACTACGAGCTGGCGGACCCCTCCCTGATCCGGGGCCTGGTCTATCCGGTCCCTGACCCGGCCTTCCCGTTCCTGGGCGTCCATCTGACCCGGGGCGTCGACGGCGGCGTCCACGTCGGACCGAACGCGGTGCCGGCGCTCGCGCGGGAGGGGTACGACTGGTCGGTCGTCCGGCCCGGCGACCTGGTGGGGACGCTGGCGTGGCCGGGGTCCTGGCAGATCGCCCGGGAGCACTGGCGGTACGGAGCGGGGGAGCTGCGCCGCTCGCTGTCGAAGCGGGCCTTCACGGCGGCGGTGCGGCGCCTGCTGCCGTCCGTGGAGGAAACGGATCTGCGCCGGGCTCCGGCGGGGGTCCGGGCGCAGGCGGTGCTGCGGGACGGGACGCTGGTGGACGACTTCCTGATCCGCGAGGCGCCCCGGACGGTCCACGTCCTGAACGCACCGTCGCCGGCGGCGACGGCGTCGCTGCCGATCGGCCGCGAGGTGGCGTCCCGGGCGCTGGCCCTGCTGTAGCCCAGCGGTCGGGATCGTAGAATTGGGCGCATTGTGTCTGAGTCTCGCGAAGCCGCCACCCACCCCGAGCCCGTCTTCCAGCGGGGCAGCCAGAGGTTTGCCCCCGGTGAGGGGCCGCTGCCCGATCCCGCCGGATCGCACCACGAGCGGCGGATCCGCAGCTTCCAGCCGCGCCGCAGCCGCGTCACCACGGGGCAGGCCGAGGCGATGCTCAAGCGCTGGCCCGACTGGGGCCTCGACATCGACGGCAAGCGGGTCCTGGACCTGAAGGAGATGTTCGGCGGCCTGCCCGTCGTCCTGGAGATCGGCTTCGGCATGGGCGAGGCCACGGCCCAGATGGCCGCCGCCGACCCCGGCACCGGCATCCTCGCCGTGGACGTCCACACCCCCGGCCAGGGCAACCTCCTCGGTCTCGCCGACCGGGGCGGCCTGGAGAACGTCCGGGTCGCCAACGGCGACGCGATCATCCTGCTCCGCGAGATGCTCGGCGCCGACGCCCTCGACGGCTGCCGCGTCTACTTCCCGGACCCCTGGCCGAAGAAGCGCCACCACAAGCGGCGCCTCATCCAGCCCGAGTTCCTCACGCTGCTCGCGACCCGGATGAAGCCGGGCGCCGTCCTGCACTGCGCCACGGACTGGGAGGAGTACGCCGAGCAGATGCTCGAAGTCCTCTCCGCCCACCCCGACTTCGAGAACACCCGGCCCGAGGGCGGCTACGCGCCCCGCCCGGACTTCCGCCCCCTCACCCGCTTCGAGGGGCAGGGCCTGGACAAGGGGCATGTCGTGCACGACCTGCTTTTCCACAGGAAGTAGCTCTGCCGGTTCTGCTTTTCCACAGGAATGGGCAGATGTCGGAGAACTCCGTCGCGGGTGTCAGTCGTCCTCGTTAGGGTCGCTCACGTGTCGAACCACGTTCCCGTCCCCACTCGGGACACCGAGGAGCCGGCCTTCACGGCCGTTCCGGACCGCGCCCAGTGGCGCTACAGGCCTCGTCGCGCCTTCTGGCGCAGCAAGGTGGTCCGGGCCGTCGCCGTGATCACCGTGCTCGCGCTCTGCGCACTGGTGATCCTCGCGATCGTACGGGAGCAGACCGGCACCGAGGGCTTCCTCGTCGGCCTCGGCCTGGCCGTCCTGCCCGTCCCGCTGCTGATGGCCGCCTTCCGCTGGCTGGACCGGGTCGAGCCGGGTCCCTGGAAGAACCTGATCTTCGCCTTCGCCTGGGGGGCCTGCGCGGCGACGCTCGTCGCGATCCTCGCCAACTCCTTCGCGGTCCGCTGGATCGCGACCGCCACGGCCGACCCCGCCTCCGCCGAGTCCTGGGGCGCCACGGTCGTCGCCCCTGTCGTGGAGGAGAGCGCCAAGGCCGCGGCGATCCTGCTGATCTTCCTCTTCCGCAGACGGCACTTCACCGGCCTCGTCGACGGGGTCGTCGTCGCCGGCTTCACCGCCACCGGCTTCGCCTTCACCGAGAACATCCTCTATCTCGGCAACGCCTTCGGCGAGGACCAGGACCTCGGCTCCGGCGGCCTCGGCTCCATGACCGCGGGCACCTTCTTCGTACGGATCGTGATGTCGCCGTTCGCGCATCCGCTCTTCACGGTCTTCACCGGCCTCGGCTTCGCCTTCGCCGCCCTCGCCACCTCCCGGCGGAAGTTCCTGAGACTGCGCCGGACGCTGCTGCCGATCGCCGGGCTGCTCCTCGCCATGCTCATGCACGCCCTGTGGAACGGCTCGGCGACGATCCTCGGGCCACTGGGCTTCATCCTGGTCTACGGCATGTTCATGGTGCCCGCCTTCGGCCTGCTGACCTGGCTCGCGATATGGAGCAGGCAGCGCGAGCTGCGCACGATATCCGGGCAGCTCCCGGCGTACGCGGCGGCCGGCTGGCTCTCGCCCGCCGAACCGCTCGCGCTCTCCTCGATGCGAGCCCGCTCCCTTGCCCGCGACTTCGCCCGCCGTACGTACGGCCCGCCGGCCGCCACCGCCGTCGGCGAGTACGAGGCGTTCGCGACGACCCTCGCCTTCCTGCGCCACCGCGCCCAGCGCGGCGCGCCGGACCCGGACTTCATGGCGCGCGAGCAGGAGCTGCTCCACCACCTCTGGCAGCGCAAGCCCGTCGCCTCGCCCGCCCTCACGTACGCGGCGCGGGCGACGGGGCGGGTGTGGGCGCCGCCGCAGTACCTCGACTACGGCGGCTACAACCCGTACCGGAGCTAAGGGCTCCCTTTAGGGACGGCCCGTCATCCCAGGCTTCGGGGGCCTACGCCTCCGAGGCCTCCGTCAGGAGCGTCAGTTCCGCCGGGGTCAGGCGGAGGTCGGCCACGGCGACGAGCGCCGGGAGCTGGTCGACGGTACGGGCCGAGGCGATCGGGGCGACGACGGTCGCGCGGGAGGCGAGCCAGGCCAGGGCCACAGTGGCGACCTCGGCCTCGTGCGCCTCGGCCACCGTGTCGAGCGCGGCGAGGATCCGCCGGCCCCGCTCGGTCTCGGCGTGCTCGGCGGCGCCCTCGGCGCGGACGCTGTCGACGGTCTTCCCTGCGCGGTACTTGCCCGTGAGGAAGCCGGACGCCAGCGCGAAGTACGGGACGGCGGCGAGCCCGGCCCGCTCGGTGGTGGCCAGGAGCTCACCCTCGTACGTGTCGCGCGAGAGCAGGTTGTAGTGCGGCTGCAGGGCCACGTAGCGGGCGAGGCCCTCGGCCTCGGCGAAGTCCAGGGAGGCCTGGAGCCGTTCGGCCGAGATGTTGGAGGCGGCGACGGCGCGCACCTTGCCGTCCTTCACCAGCTGGTCGAGCGCGGTGACGATCTCCTCGACCGGGACGGTCGGGTCGTCGAAGTGCGTGTAGTACAGGTCGATGTAGTCGGTGCCGAGGCGGCGCAGCGACTCCTCGACGCCGGCCTTGATCGTGGTCGGGGCGAGCCCCTTGTACTGGGGGTGGGCGCCGACCTTCGTGGCGACGACGACCTCGGAGCGGTTGCCCCGGGTGGCCAGCCACTTGCCGATCAACGTCTCGGACTCGCCGCCCTGATTGCCCTCGGCCCAGGCGGAGTACATGTCGGCGGTGTCGACGAAGTTGCCGCCGGCGGCGGTGTAGGCGTCGAGGACGGCGAAGGACTGCTCCTGGTCGGCGGACCAGCCGAAGACGTTGCCGCCCAGCGCGAGGGGGAAGACGTGCAGATCGGAATTGCCCAGCGGGCGAAGAGAGGTCATGGGACGTTACAACGACTGCCCCGGACACGGGTATTCCGGCAGCCCTGACGTCCGGGGGGTGCCGTCAGGGCTGCCGGAGTCGTGAGGCCGAGTACGCGCGGGCCGGCGTCAGACCGTGAGGCCGGGGACGCGCGGGCCGGCGTCGGACCGTGAGGCCGGGGACGCGCCCTGGCGTCAGGCTGTGAGGTCGCGTCCCCGCGTCGGACCGAGAGGCGGGGACGCGTACGCGTCAGACCGAGAGGCCCTTGCTGCCCAGCCAGGCCGCCGGGTCGATGCCCGCGCCGCCCGGGGTGTGGACCTCCAGGTGCAGGTGCGGGCCGGTGACGTTGCCGGTCGCGCCCACGCGCCCGATCGTGTCGCCGGTGCCCACGGACTGGCCGACGCTCGCCGTCATCGAGGACAGGTGGGCGTACCAGACCTCCGTACCGTCCTCCAGCTCCAGGACGATCCGGTAGCCGTACGAGCCGGACCAGCCCGCCGACTTGATCGTGCCGCCGTGCACCGCCTTGACCGGCGTGCCGGTGGGCGCCGCGAAGTCGAGGCCGGTGTGCTGGCCGGAGGACCACATGGAGCCGGACTGGCCGTACGTGGAGGTGATCGTGTACGAGGACGTGGGCAGCGAGTAGCTCGCGGCGAGCTTCGCCAGGCGCTCCGCCTCGGCCTTCGCCGCCGCCTCCTCCTCGGCCTTCTTCTTCGCCGCGGCCGCTTCCTTCTCGGCCTGGTCCGCCTTGGCCGCCGCCTCGACGGCGGCCTTCTCCGCGGCCGCCTTCTCCGCCGCGGCCTTCTCGGCTGCGTCGGCGGAGGCCTGCTGCTGCTCGGCCTGCTGGAGGATGCGGGCGCGCAGCGCCTCGCCGGCGTCGGCCGTCGAGGCGGAGGCGGAGGCGGACTCGGCGCCGGAGGTCTTCTCGACGTCGCCGGCCGGCAGGGCGAGGGTGGCCGTGAGCGGCTGCGGGTTGGTCGTACCGGAGTCCGTACCGTCCGCGCCGTCCTCGTCGGAGATGAACTCGCCGACGCCGGGCAGCTCGGAGGCGTCCGGCAGGTCGAGGTCGGGGAGCGATATCGAGACCGGGGGCTTCTCCTTGGCGGTCGCCATGCCGCCCGCGCCGACGGCCGCGATGACGCCGACACCGAGGACGGTGGAGGAGCGGGCGAAGCCGGAGCGCTGCTTCACGACGCGGTGGCGGCCACCCGAACGGGCCTGCTGGCGCAGGGAGTCCTCGGTGGGGTTCCACTCCCCCCACGTCGCCGCGTCGTCGTCCGTCCCGGCGGCACCACGGGCACCGAACGCGTTGAACCCGTCAGAAAGGCCTTCGGGGGCAGGGCTGTTGGACGCCACGGAGGCGCACTCCTTTCCTTCCTTCTCGCCTACCGGGTTAGCTGACGGGTTCGGAGCAGGAAGGTCTCCTACGAGCGGTTCCGCACGAGTGCGAAGGTGCCCGATTCACCCCAAGTAGTGGTTCCCCGGTTCCCTTTCAGGATTCGGCGCGTGCGCACGGTGCCGTCTCTTACGACGGCTGGGACGACCGCGCTGCGTTATCGAACGTTAATAGACACGAGGGCCGGATTCCAAGCCGTTCCGGTTGATCATTTCCGCGATTGAGCTGGTACAGCCCGATTTGACCTCGCTTCAGTACGGACCCCGAACGACACCCCAGAACTGACGGTGCGTCAATTGTTATCGGAGTGGTACCCCTCCACTACGGATGGTCACGGCACTGTCGGCGGCACTGGTCACGGCACCACGGGCATCGTGCGGCGCCGCTCCGGCTGGCCCGCTGCGGGGCGGCTCACGGCCAGCAGCGCCATGTCGTCGGTGGAACCCCCGCCCGTGAACCGGCGGACGTCGTCGACGAGCGCGTCCAGCAGCTCCTCCGGCCCCGGGAAGATCCTCCCTGCGAGCCGCTCGGCCGGTTCGTAGAAGGCCCCGTCCGCGTCGCGCGCCTCGGAGAGCCCGTCGGTGTAGAGGAGCAGCGTGGCGCCCGGCGGGTACGGGACCTCGTCGGCCCGGTCCGGCCAGGCGGCCAACTCGCCCATGCCGAGCGGCAGCGCCGGTTCGGTCGGCTCCAGGAGCGCCAGGCCCCCGTCCGCGTACAGCAGCAGCGGCTCGGGGTGGCCGCGGTTGACCACCCGTACCCGCCCGTCGCCGCGCGGGATCTCGGCCAGTACGGCGGTGGTGAACCCCTCGAAGGCGTCGAGCCCGTCGCGGCGGGTGCCCTCGCGGGCCAGCGCCCGTTCGAGGCGCTGCGCGACGCCTTCGAGGCTCGCCTCCTGCTCCGCCGCCTCCCGGAAGGCGCCGATCACGACGGCGACCGCCTCGACCGCGTCGAGCCCCTTGCCGCGCACGTCACCGACGACGAGCCGGACCCCGTACGGCGTGTCCTGGACGGCGAACAGGTCGCCGCCGATGAACGCGTCCGCCTGCGCGGCCTCGTACCGGGCCGCGACATGGAGCCCGCCGATCCGCTCGGCGGGCGTCGGCAGCACGGCCTTCTGCGCGGTCTCCGCGATCACCCGCGCCGAGGCGAGCCGCTCACCGCTGCGCCGTACGACCCGGTTGATCAGCAGGGCGAGGACGGAGACGGTGAGGACGGTCAGTGTCTCGGTGAGGGCGGGGACCTCGTCGGTGGTGTGGTTGTACACGTGCAGCCCGATGCTGGCGACGACGGCGGCGATGCCGGTGAGCAGTGTCGTCAGCATGGAGAAGAACGGGGCGGCGATGAGCGGCGCGGCGGAGAACATCGGGGAGGCGGTGTACGCGGCGGGAGTGGACAGGTCGAAGACGACACCGCCGAGGATCACAAGAGGCGGCAGCGCGCGGATGAACCGCCGGGCCTGCTCGGCCCGCCCGCGCGGCGCCCGCGACCCGAGCCCGTTGGCCGACCCGTTCGCCGTCCCGTTGGCCGATCCGTTCGCCCGCCCGTTCACCGACCCGTGCGCCGACCCGTTCGTCCGCCCGTTCTTACGCCGGTCCGTCCGCCCGGTCCTGCGCCGGTCCGGCCGCCCGCTCCTGCGCTCGTTCGCCCGCCCGTTCGCCTCTCCCCGAGCGGCTCCCCGCGGTCCCTGCCCCCGCCCCTGCCCCTTCCCCTGGCCCTGCCCCACCTGTGCTCTCCTGCCCGGTCCGTACACGGCACGGCGACGGACGGTACCGCGCCCTCCCCAGGGTGGCGGGAGCCGCGCCGCGTGGCGACCCCCGCTCGGCCAAGTGGGTTACGCGCGCAGTCGGCCGCCCCGCGCCAGGGCACCCACCGCCGCCGCGCAGCCGAGGCCGACCCCGCACAGCACCAGCCACGGCGTCACCGACCACCCGGTCACATCGAGCAGCACGCCCGTCCCCAGGTTCCCGAGGGTGATCCCGATCCCGCAGACGGTGTTGTAGAGCCCGTAGTGCGTGGCCACCCACCGCCCGCCCGCGAGGGCGACGACGGTGTCCATCTCGTACGGGTAGAGCACCGCGTTCCCGACCGCCAGGGCCG
Organism: Streptomyces sp. NPDC048370; assembly: GCF_043200825.1. Lineage (NCBI taxonomy): Bacteria > Bacillati > Actinomycetota > Actinomycetes > Kitasatosporales > Streptomycetaceae > Streptomyces > Streptomyces sp. NPDC048370. Next base: position 24,662 of record NZ_JBICYI010000003.1, read on the forward strand.
CCGAGCACAGGAGCAGGCCCACGACCCCGGGCACGGCGACCGGGAGCAGGAAGGCGGTGCCCATCAGCACAAGGCCGAGGACCAGACACCGCTCCCGGCTCAGTCTCCGCCCGCACCAGGCCGTGATCCGCAGCTGACCCGCAAGCGCCACGAGCGCGGAGACCACGAACAGCGCGGTCGTCACCGCCGTACTGTCCGCCGCGAGCGGCAGCGCCAGATAGACCTGGAAGGACAGGACGTACGAGCCGGTCATCGCCAGCGAGAAGAGCCAGAAGACGCGGTTGGCGAGGACGGTACGGAACTGCCCCCGGCCCGCCGCCTGTTCCGTCCCCGGTTCCGCAGCTGCTTCCGCCCCCGGTTCCGCGGCCCGTCCCTCCGCCGCCGCTTCCGCCGTCTTCTCCCGTACCGGCAGGTGCCACAGCTGCACCAGCGTCAGTACGGCGAACAGCACCGCCGCCACCGTGCACGTCAGCCGGAACGACACCCCCGTCAGCGCCACCCCCACCAGCGGCCCGAGGAGGATCCCGGCCTGGTAGTACGTGTTGAACAGCGCGAACGCCTCCACGCGCCGCCGCTCCCCCGCCTCCGCCGCGAGGTAGGCACGCACCGCCGGGTTGAACAGCGCCCCCGCCAGACCCGTCGCCACCGAGGCGGCGATCAGCACCGGCAGCGACTGGGCGAACGCGAGCGCCCCGAAGCCCACCGTCCGCAGCGCGCAGCCGGCGACGATCAGCGGCTTGAAGCCGAGCCGGTCGGCGAGCGCCCCACCGATCAGGAACATGCCCTGCTGGGAGAGGTTCCGTACGCCGAGGACGAGCCCGACGGCCCAGGCCGCCATGCCGAGCCCGTCCGAGAGGTGCGCGGCGAGGTAGGGCATCAGCATGTAGAAGCCGAGATTGATGGTCAGCTGGTTGAGGAAGAGCAGCCGTACCGCCGGTTCGAAGGTACGGCTCTGCCGCCAGATCCCGCCCTTGGCGGGGGTCGACACCTCGGTGCTCATCGGACCCGCTCCAGGACCCGGCGGGTCCAGCCGTCGACCGTCGCATCGCCCTCGTACGCCGCCGGCTCCTCGCGCACCGGGCCGTCGAGCAGGCCGTGGGCCGCGCAGAACTCGTCGCTGAAGACCGTGTCGAAGTACCGCTGCGGCCCGTCGGGGAAGACGGCCGCGATCCGCGTTCCGCGCGGCCGGGTACGGGCCAGCCACCCCGCCACCAGCGCGACCGCGCCCACGCTCCAGCCGCCGGTGACGAACTGACGCGACGCCAGCCGCCGGGCGGCCCGGACCGCGTCCGCAGGACCGACCCAGTGGATCTCGTCGAAGGCCGCGTGGTCGACGTTGCCGGGGTGGATGGAGGAGCCGAGCCCGCGCATCAGCCGCTCGCCGGCCGGCAGGCCGAAGACGGTGGAGCGGACGCTGTCCACGCCGACCAGCTCCAGGGCGGGGCTGGACGTGGCCCGCAGCGCGCGGGAGATGCCCGCGGAGTGCCCGCCCGTCCCCACCGCGCAGACCAGGACGTCGACCCGGTCGAGCTGCGCGGAGAGCTCGGCGGCGAGCCCCCCGTACGCCTCGGGGTTGTCGGGGTTCCCGTACTGGTTCGGCCACCACGCTCCGTCGAGGCTCACCAGGAGCTCCGCCACCCGGCCCATGCGCGCCTGCTGCCACCCGCCCTGCGGGCTGGGCTCCGCCACGACGTGGACCTTGGCGCCGTGGGCGACGAGCATCCGCTCGACGATCGGTTCGAGACCGGGGTCCGTGACGACATGGACGGGGTGGCCGTGCAGCACTCCGGCGAGCGCGAGGCCGAGGCCGAGGGTGCCGGAGGTCGACTCGACGATCGGCGCGCCGGGCCGCAGCTCACCGCGGCGGCGGGCCTGTTCGACCATGTGGAGAGCGGCGCGGTCCTTGATGCCGCCGAAGTTGAAACCTTCGAGCTTGGCCCAGTAGCCGTCGTCGACCCACAGCACGGGGGTGTTGCCGACGGTCTGCGCGGCGAAGGACAGCGGGATGCCGGACGCGGGTGTTCCGGTGCCGGGCAGGGAGGTGCCGGGAAGAGGTGTACCGGGCAGAGGTGTGCCGGGCAGCTGGGCGCCGGACAGCAGGTTGTTCATCAGGTGTACGTCCTTGAAGTGGTACGCCGAAAGGGAGCCTGGTCGTGTCGTGTCGTTCGACCCGGCTCAGTTCCGGTTCACTCCGAGGGCGATCAGCAGACGACCCGGCTCGGGCCCGGGTCCCGCCCGGTCGCGGACGCAGCGCGCGTGCGGATCGGCGGGGAAGATCTCTTCGTCGGCGAGCAGCACGGCTCCGTCGACGTCGGGCGCCGCAGGCTGCGGGGCCGTCTGGGTGGGCAGATGGGCGTCGAAGGACCACGACTCCCCGGACCGCTCGCAGCCGTGCGGCAGGGCGGGGGCGGAGATGGTGGCCGTCCGGGTCGCGTCGATCGTGCCGGTCGTGCCGGTCGTGGGGAGCACGTGCCCGTGCGACCCGTGGCAGACGCTCACGAGGAGCGCGAGGAGAGCGAGCAGGACGAGGACGGCGGGCGCCCGCCGTCGTACGTCAGTCACTGTCTCGTCACGCATGGTGCGCGTGACCCTACGGTGCGGCTCCGCGCGACCGCAAAGAGGCGGGCCGGGTTTTGGCCGGCGTTTACTTCGGGCAACGCGCCACGCCGGATCCCTTACGGGTCCCGGCGGAACCCCTACGGACCGCGGCGGATCCCCTACAGGTCCGGCGGGTCCCGGCGGGTACCGCTACAGATTCCGCTCCGCGTAGACGGTGATCGCGTCCCGGACGAGAAGGGCGGTGCCCTCGCCGTACTTGTCGTAGTGGGCGGTGAAGCGCGGGTCGTCGACGTACATCCGGCCGAGGCCGGTCACGTACTGCTTCGTGGGCGTCGTCGTGCTCGACAGCCACTCGACGTGGCGCCGGGCGATCGCCTGGACCTCGTCGCTGTCCGCCGCCAGGCCGTCCCGCGCCGCGTCTCCGAAGGCACGGGCGATGTCGGCCTGCCGGTCCATGAAGTCCTGCTTCTCCTCGGCGCTGAGCGAGCGCCACCAGCGGTCGCCCTTCTCGTACGCGTCGCGGCCCCAGCGCCGGCTGACCTCCTCCTCGTACTGCGTGTGATCGAAGCCGTCGAAGACTTCCTCGGCCATGAGCTCTTCCCCTTTCTCGGTCTTGTGGAGAGTGGTCCGCACCGCCGCGATCTGCCGCCCGATCCGCTCCCGCTCCTGTTCGAGCAGGAGGAGATGGGTGCGCAGCGCGGCGGCCGGGTCCCGCTGGCCTTCGAGGACCTCGGCGATGGCGGGCAGCGAGAGCCCCAGCTCGCGCAGCAGCAGAACGCGCTGCAGCCGCACGAGCGCCGCCTGGTCGTAGTACCGGTAACCGTTGGCGCCGATCCGGCTGGGTTCCAGCAGTCCGAGCTCTCCGTAATGCCGGAGGGTGCGGCTGGTGGTGCCCGCCTTCTTGGCGATCTCTTGGATCGACCACTCCATACCGAGAACGCTAAATCTTGACGTTGCGTAAAGGTCAAGCGGAGAAGACGGGAAGCGGAGCGGGTACGACGAAGGCCCGGATCCAGTGACTGGATCCGGGCCTTCGTTGCTACTGAGTAGCGGGGACAGGATTTGAACCTGCGACCTCTGGGTTATGAGCCCAGCGAGCTACCGAGCTGCTCCACCCCGCGTCGGTGAATATGACCTTACGGCATGGGGAGCCGATCCCCTAATCCGTTTCACGGCAGGGATCTCAGCGGCTGCCTCAGCAGCCACAGTCCTCGGAGTCGACCGGGGCGGTGAGCGGGTCCGCGTCCTTCTTCTCGGGGCCCTCCCACGTCTCGTACGGGAAGCCCTCGCGGACCCAGTACTCGAAGCCGCCGAGCATCTCCTTCACCTGGTAGCCGAGCTGGGCGAGGGCGAGCGCGGCGCGGGTGGCGCCGTTGCAGCCGGGGCCCCAGCAGTACGTGACCACGGGGACGGACTTGTCGAGCAGCTGCTCGGCCTGCTCGGCGATGAGCGCGGTCGGCAGGTGGATCGCGCCGGGGACGTGGCCCTGGTCCCAGGACGCGGTCGAGCGGGAGTCCAGGACCACGAAGCCCGGGTCGCCGTCGGCGGCGATGGCGCTCGCGACGTCGGAGACGTCGGCGTGGAAGGCGAGGCTGGCGGAGAAGTAGGCGGCAGCGGCCTGCGGGGAGGCGGGCGGGGTACGAAGTACGGCGTTGACCTGCGCGGTTGTCGTCATACATGAAAATCTACGGTTGAAGATCACGGCGCTGAAGTGGCAAATCCCGGAGGAGAGACGCCTCCGCCGGGGAATTCCGGGCGTTGGGCGGGGGACGACAGGGGATCTCACGCAGCGGACGCTTCCGGGGGTTCCGGGTGGTGGAGCTGTCACGTTTCAGGCGCGCCCTCCGTCATGGGGACGGACGGCGGAATCGATGAGTTCGATGAGTCCGATGAGTTCGAGGACGTCGATCACTTCGATCACTTCGATGACTTCGACGGGTTCGACGAGGGAGACGCACCGATGGACGACAAAGACCTCCTGGCCTCACGCTTCGAGGCCGACCGCACCCACCTCAAGGCGGTCGCCTACCGGATGCTCGGCTCGCTGAGCGAGGCCGAGGACGCCGTCCAGGAGGCGTGGTTCAAGCTCAGCCGTTCCGACACCAGTGACGTACGGAACCTCAGCGGCTGGCTGACCACCGTCGTGGGTCGTGTCTGCCTGGACATGCTGCGCTCGCGCGCCTCACGCCGCGAGGACCCGCTGGAGTACTACGTTCCCGATCCTCTGGTGCGCGGCGCGGACGGCACGACCGACCCCGAGGAGGAGGCGCTGCTGACCGACTCGGTCGGCCTGGCGCTGCTCGTGGTCCTGGACACGCTGGGCCCGGCCGAGCGGCTCGCCTTCGTCCTGCACGACATGTTCGCGGTGTCCTTCGACGAGATCGCCCCGATCGTGGACCGCACCCCGGCCGCGACGCGCCAGCTCGCCAGCCGGGCCCGCCGTCGCGTCCAGGGGGCGACGCCCGGCCCCGCGCCCGACATCACCCGCCAGCGCGAGGTGGTCGACGCCTTCATGGCGGCCTCGCAGGGCGGTGACTTCGAGGGCCTGCTCGCGGTCCTCGACCCGGACGTGCTCCTGCGGGCGGACGGCGGCAAGGCGCTCGCGGCGGCCTCGAAGCTCGTGCGCGGCGCCGAGGCGGTCATCAGCCAGGCGCTCACCTTCGCCCGCTTCCGCCGCGACTACCGGGAGGTGCTGGTCAACGGCGCGCCGGGCATCGTCTCGTACGTGGACGGCGGCCGGGCGGCCGGCCTCATGGCCTTCACGATCGTCGGCGACCGCATCACGCAGATCGACATCATCGCGGACCCGGAGCGGCTGGCGACGCTGGGGATCTGAGGGGGGTTCGGGGGCGCGGCGGGGCGGCGGGACGGCCCTGCCCGAGCTCGGGCAGGGCCGGGCAGGGCTCGGGCAGGGCTCGGGCAGGGCTCGGGCAGGGCTCGGGCAGGGCTCGGGCGCGGCCGGGACCTCGCGCGGGCCCCGGCCTGCTCTGGGCCCGAGCCCGAGCCCGGTCCGGGTCCGGTCCCGGTGCAGGTCCGGCGCGAGGTGTGACGCCGCGTCAGCACCGGCCGCGTGCCGACGTGACGCCCCCTACACCTCAGCTGCCAGACCCAGCGCGGTCAGCGCGGCCGTACCGGCGGGCGTGTGGTCGCCGCCCGACAGGAGCAGGGTGCGGGCCGACTGGTAGCGGCAGCCCGCCGCGTCGAACGCGGCGGCGGTCGCGAGCAGTCGCGGGGTGTCGCCGTCGAGCAGCGCCTCCGTCCGGTCGAGGTGGGCGGTGGCGACCGGGTTGCCCGCGACCGTCGTACGGGCCGCGGCGAGCCGGGGGCGGGCGTCCGGGTGCCCGGCGAGCGCCGAGGCCTCGGCGCGGAGCGTCACGTACCAGTGCAGCCAGACCCAGGAGACCCACTTCCACACCCGCTCCGGTTCCGGCTCGACCCGCTCCAGGGCCGCGTGCGGGTCGCCCCGGTGCAGCAGGACCAGGGCGTCGAGGACGGCGCCGTAGCCATGGCGGTACTCGTCCCCCGTACCCGCCCGGTCGACGATCGCGAGCCAGTTCGCCCGGGCGTCGTCGTCGCCGCGCAGGCCGTGGACCAGAGCGACCGACGCGGCGGCGGGGCCGAGGGAGAAGGAGCGGCGGCGGCCGCTCTGCTCCCACGCGTCCAGGAACCGCACGCTGCCGGTGAGGACGTCGTCACCGTGGCCGGCGAACGCGTCCGCGACCAGGAGCCAGGACATGGCGTGGTGGCCCACCTCGGCCAGGAGCGGGTGGTGGGCGAGCTGCGCGCCCCACCGCCGTGCGGCCGGGAGGTCGCCGACGCCGAGGGCCGTTCCGGCGGCCATGGCGAGGGCGTCCATCAATTCGTGCGTACGGGCGGGGGTGCCGGCCGGGGTACGGGCGGGAGTACGGGTGCCCTCGTCCAGGATCTCGATGCGGCAGCGGGCGGCGGCGGCCGCGGCGAAGGATTCCCCCGCCCAGCACTGGGCGCCGGAGAGCGCGTCGAGGGCGGCGGACTCCGCGACCGGGTCGCCCGTGCGGCGCGCGAGCCCGACGGCCCGCTCGGCGCGGGCGACCGTCTCCGTCGCCGTGTTGTCGGTGTCTCCCTGGACCGCGCCGAACGCGTCCGCGATCACCGCCGCCTCGGCGAGCGCGACGGCCGCCTCGGCGGCCGGGTCGTCACCGGCCAGCTCCCGCGCCGCCTTGAGCAGGACCGTCACGTCCTCGACGGACGGTACAAGGGTGAACTCGCTGGAGAAGCGGTACGCGACGGTGGCGGCGGCCGCCAGGTCCCGACCGGCCCCGGCGGTGTCCCCGGCCCGGCGGGCGGCCTCCGCGGCGGCGCGGTGAAGGCGCAACATGTCGTCCCCGAGCCTGCGACACCCGGCGACGGCAGCGGCCAGCCGCAGGGCCCCGGCCTCGGTGTCGGCGGGGCGAGCCGGGCCGGCGGGGCGAACCGTGTCCGCGGGGCGAACCGTGTCCGTACCGTCGGGCGCCCCCGCCCCGCCCGCCAGCGCAGCCGCCTCCTCGTACCGTTGCTGGGACTCGCCCAGCAGGTTGCGGGTGAAGGCCGACCCCGCCAGGGCGAGGGCGAGACGGTGGGCGTCCGTGCGGCGGTCCGGGTGGGCGGCGGACCAGGTGAGGGCGGCCCGGAGGTCGTCCGCCACGGCGTCGAACCGGGCACGCCAGTCGGCACATTCACCACCCCGCCCCGCCGAGGCCGCCCGGCCCGCCACGTCCGCCCGGCCCACCAGGTCCGCCCGGCCCATCGAGGCCGCCCGGCCCATCGAGGCCGCCTGGCCCACCAAGGCCGCCCCGTCAGCCAAGTCCGTCCGCTCCGCCGAGTCCGTCCGCTCCGCGAGCTCCGACGCGCGGGCCAGGCACCAGCCCACGTGCCGCGTACGGACGGCGGTCAGCTCGTCGGCGTCGGCGAGGCGCTCCGTCCCGTACTGGCGGATCGTCTCCAGCGCCTGGTATCGCGTACCCGTCTCGGACGGTGTCACCGTGAGCAGGCTCTGCTCGGCGAGCCGGGCGAGCCCGTCGGCGACGGCGGCCGGATCCAGCGGGGCGAACCCGGCCACCTCGGCCGCGGCCTCGGCCGTGAACGGCACGACGAAGACCGACACCCGGCGCAACAGCGCCCGGTCCACCGGCTCCAACAGCTCATGGCTCCAGTCGAGGACCGCCCGCACCGAGCGGTGCCGGTCGGTGGCGCGGGGGCCGCCCGCGAGGATGCGCAGCTGGTCGGAGAGGCCGGCCATGAGGCCGTCGAGGCCGAGCGAGGCGCAGCGGGCCGCCGCCAGTTCGATCGCGAGCGCCATGCCGTCGAGCCGTTCGCAGAGGGCCACGACCCGTTCCCGTACCGCCGGATCCGTCAGCAGCCCCACCACGCGCCCCGCGCCGACAGCCCCCGCCCGGTCGAGGAACAGGGCCACCGCGTCCGAATCGTCGGCGCCGGCACGGGACAACGGCGGTACGGAGAAGGCACGTTCGAAGGGCACCATCAGCCGGGCCCGGCTCGTGACGAGGACCCGCACCCGGGGGCAGGCCGTCAACAGCCGTTCCAGGAAGGGCGCGACCCCGCCGTCCCGTACCTGCTCGCAGTTGTCCAGGACGAGCAGAGCCTGACGGTCCGCCAGGGCGGCGAGCACCGCCTCGTCGATGCCGCCGCAGAGCTGCTCGCCCACCCCGAGGGCCGCGGCGACCGCCGCGCCCACGCGCTCCGGATCGGTGACCGGGACCAGGTCGACGAACCACACGCCGTCGGCGAACTCGTCGGCGACGTCCGCCGCGACCGCGAGCGCGAGCCGCGTCTTGCCCACACCGCCCGGGCCGACGGCGGTCACCTGGCGGTGCGCCTTCACCGCCTCGGCCAGCTCCCCGCGCTCGCGCAGTCGGCCGATGAAGGCGGTCAGCGGGGCCGGAAGCGGGGCGGGGGCGGAGCGGGAGGGCCGGTCGTCGGCGCGGGCGCGTTCGGCCGCGTGCCGGGAGAGCGCGCGCCGGTCAGGCACCTCCAGCTTGCGCAGCATCGAGGAGACGTGGGACTCGACGGTGCGTACGGAGATGAACAGCCGGGCGGCGATCTCCGCGTTGCTGAGGTACTCCCCGAGCAGCGCGAGGACGTCGGCTTCCCGGGCGGATATCAGGGGCTTGGACACCGGCCCATTATCGGTGGCACGTCGGTGGCCGTTCCGTGTTCGGCACGGATGCGTCCGATCCCCGTGCGGGCGGAAGCTGTGACCACGGCGAGCAACGAGCCACCCCGACACCCCACTTCAGGAGCACCCATGTCCGAGAACGCGACCCCGCCCCGCTCCCGCGCCGAGCGCCGCCGCGACACCGAGCACCGGCTCGCCCACGACGTGGACCTCTGGGTGGCGAGCGCCTCGGCGGACGGCGCACCGTACCTGGTGCCGCTCTCCTTCGACTGGGACGGCGAGGACCTGCTCGCCGCCACCCTGGCGGACAGTCCGACCGGCCGGAACCTGACCGCGAACGGGACCGTACGGCTGGCGCTCGGCGGCACCCGCGACGTCACCATGATCGACGGCGATGTCGAGGTCCTCGCGCTCGACGCGCTCCCCCGGAAACGGGGTGACCGCTTCGCCGCCCGCACCGGCTTCGACCCGCGCAGGTCCGACACCGCGTCGGGCAACGCGTCGGACAACGGGTCGGGCAACGGGTCGGGCAACGCGTCGGCGGCTTCCCCCTACCGCTGGTTCCGCATCACCCCACGCCGCGTCCAGGCCTGGCGCGAGGCCGACGAGATCCAGGGCCGCGAGCTGATGCGCGACGGCCACTGGCTGACCGACTGAGCGGCTCTGTGAACCGGCTACCGCAGGAAGGGATTGCGTCCCACGTCCGACGGCACCTGCTCGCGCACCGGGGTGCTGTCCGGGCCGGGTACGCGCATGCCGGGGATCGGGACGTCCCGGACCCGGTGCAGGAGGACCGCCCCGTCCTCGCTCCGTACCTGCTCGTACCCGTGGTCGAGCAGCAGCGCGATCCGCTGCCGCTGTTCGGTGAGGGAGGCGAAGGGGAAGGTCCGGTCGTTCACGCGGAGCAGGACCCAGTCCGCCCCGCGCGGTGTCGCGTCGACGAGGACCACGTGCGTACGGGCCGTCAGGCGCGGGGCCACGGTGTTGTCCGCCTCCACCGTCGCGCCGTCCGGGACGAGCTCCGCGGCCGCGGCGAGCGCGCGCTTGTCCGGGCGGGGCTGCCAGGACCCCGGGTTGAACGGCAGGCCGAGACCGGCGACGAGGGCCGCCGCCGTACTCAGCGTGATCGCGGCGACGGACAGCCGGGCGCCCCACGCCCGCCACACGGGACGCTCCCGGCGGTGCAGGCGCGCGAGGGTCTCCAGGGCGGCGGTCAGCAGGATCGGCCAGAGGAAGGCGTCGTAGTGGTTGACCACCGGCCAGTGGTTCGGGTTGTCGGACAGCATGCGCTCCGCGAGCAGCGGTACGGCGAGCAGCAGCGTCGGTGACCCGACCGGCAGGAACGCGAGCGTCCCCAGGAGCCACGCGAGGATCACGACCTTGACGAACGGCGTGAACGCGACCGCCGGCAGCACCCACGGCTCGGTCAGTACGGTCAGTAGGGCCTCACCGCCGTCCGCCCCGAGCCGGCCGTAGCTCCAGTAGTAGCCGGGCGGGCTGCCCATGGCCGGCAGGAACCAGCCGACCACCAGGGCGACGACCAGCGGTCCGCCCAGGAGGAGGGCGATGCCCACCGCCCGGCCGGTCGCCTGCCGGGTCCGGTGGGCGCGCACGGCGAGGACGAGACCGAACGCCCCGACCACCAGACCCATGTCCTCCTTCACCAGACACAGCGCCGCCGCCCACAGGGCCGCGCCCCCGTAGCGGCGCGCCAGACCCCGCTCCAGCATCAGGAGCGTGAGCGGTACGGCGAAGGCGACCTCGTGGAAGCCGGTGTACGAGGAGTTCAGGAGCGGCCAGCCCGTCGCGTACACGAGCCCGCTCACGTCGGCCGCCCGCCGGGCGACGGCGGGGGCGGCCTCGGCGAAGCAGTGCCGCGCGATCCGGCGGATCACCGGCACGCCCGCCGCGAACAGCACGGCCTGGGCGAGGATCAGCGAGCGCGGATCGTCCCAGACCCAGTAGAGCGGGGCCAGCAGGGCCAGGAGCGGGGTGAAGTGGTCGCCCAGGAGCGTGAAGTCCGGCGGGAACTCATGGTGGACGCTCTTGATCGGCGACCGGGGCGGATCGAAGTGCGCGTACGCCCGCACCGCCTGGTCGAAGATCCCGAGATCGAATCCGGTCACCCGCAGCGCCGTCCAAGACTGCAGCCCCAGCGCGAAGCAGACGAGGAAACAGACGAACACGGTGCCGCCCCCACGCACCCGAGCCGAGCCGAGCACCCGAGCCCAGCCACGCACCCGAGCCGAACCACGCACCCGAGCCCAGCCCCGCACCCGAGCCGAGCCACGTACCCGAGCCGAGCCGGGCGCCCCGGCCTCCGACACTTCCCCGGCCTTGCGCGGCTCCGGAAGGACGTCGGAGGCCTGGAGGTCCGCGACCTGCTCGGGCTCGCGTATCGGTGGGGCGCTCATGCCCCGAAAACTACGTGCCGCCCTGTCCACCTGCCAACGACGAAGCTCTCCCGACCGGTGCAACCGGTTCGCGCGGCACCGCGGCGGAACCCGCGCATGACGGCTCGGCGATACGGCCGGAGGCGACGCAGCGGCCCACACCTGTGAGACACGAGGAAGCACCACATGAGCACGACCGTGCCCGGATCGGCCCAGGATCCGTCTCCCGCTTCCGGCCCGCCGCACCGAAGCCGCCGCCGCAAGGCCCTTGCCGTCGACGTACTCGTCACCGTGGCCGCCGCCCTGGAGTTGCTCACGCTCCACGGCCAACTCGACACCACGGCCGCGTTCGTGTGCCCGCCCGCGCTGTTCGCCCTCATGCTGCGGCGAAGGTTCCCCGTGGTGGTGCTTCTGGCCACCATCCCATCGGCTGACGGGCCGTCCGCTCACGCATCGCTCACGCACGGGCCAGGAAACGACTGAGCGCCCCACCCGGCCGAAACCAGGTGGGGCGCTCAGCGCCAGGTCGGAGGGGGTTCCCCCGCCCGCGAGCGGTAGGCCATGTCGGACTCGAACCGACAACCAACGGATTAAAAGTTCGAATCCGAACGTGATGCCGGGTGATGACCGGTGACGTTCCTTCTCATTCCCGCAGGTCAGCGGGCCCGCTCCCCGCCGCTCCGTGCCGTTCTGTGTCGGCTCATTACGACGCGTCCGTGACCACTCGCGTGACCACGTGACCACCTCCGACACGCAGCGGCGCCGCCCGGTGTGCAACCACCGAACGGCGCCTTGATCCGAACCCCTTCGCATCAAGGAGTCCTGACCCATGACCGACCGTACAACCCTCACCCCGGACCAGACCGCATTCCTTCTGGCCCCCATCCACCCGTCCCGGATCGGCAGGGACGGCAAGGGGTTCGCCCACGTCGAGGCGTGGGACATCCGCCGGACGCTCCTGCGCGTGTTCGGGTTCGGTGGCTTCTCCACCGAACTCCAGGACATGACGCTGGTCCGCGAGACCGAGCACAAGCCGGACAACCCGAACAACAAGTCCAGGTGGACCGTCATCTACCGCGCCACGGTCGTGCTGACCGTCAAGGTCGACGGCCAGGAACTCGCCCGCTACCACGGGGTCGCCATGGGTGACGCCACGAATCAGCCGAGCCTCGCAGACGCACACGACCTGGCCATGAAGACGGCCGACTCACAGGCGTTCAAGCGGGCGGCCGTGAACCTCGGTGACCAGTTCGGCCTGTCGCTGTACGACGACGGGTCAACAGACGCGGTCGTGAACCGCAGCCTGGGCCACCCTGAGCCCCCGGCCGTCACGAAGCGCACCTCCGAGCAGGCGGCGGCCGTGGAGCCCCCTCAGGACAAGCTGGCTGCGCTCGCCCAGGGCGCGGTGGGATCGGCACAGGCCGCCACCGATCTGGAGATGGTGCGGGCCCTCTACCGCGAGGCGTCCGACAAGGGATTGCTCGGGATCACGGTCACCGTTCCCGGCGCCGGTCAAATGCCGTTGGCCCACGTCCTCTCCTTCCACGGCGAGCGCCTGACCCCCAAGGCGGTGGCGTCGTAATGGGGCTCCGCGACCGCGCACGCAGCGCGTTGTACGGCGCCATGACGAACACCGACGGCTCCCCCGCGTCCGCCCGCCGCGCCAGTCAGGCCGCCTCGGTCATCGCTGACACGGCGGCCGATCACAGCACCGTCACCGCCTACGTCGTGGCTGGCCTGGGCGCTGCCGCCGTAGCTGCTGAGGGCGCGCTGACCAACTACGTGTACCCGCCTGGCGACTACGCCACGTTCCGCGACGAGAAGAAGGACGGAAAGCAGTGAAGAGCATCAACTCCTCGCGGGCCCTGGCCATTGCTGCCGGACTCGTCATCATCGCCCTGACGGGCGCCGCGTTCTGGCTGTCCTACGCGCACCTGGCCGAGGTCGCCTTGGCCCACGGCCTGGGCACCGCCCGGGAGCGGGCGTGGGCCTGGCCCGCGACCCTGGACCTGTTCATCGTGGCGGGCGAGCTGCTCATGCTGCGGGCCGCACTGTCCAAGCGCGTGGACGGGTGGGCCATCGGCCTGACCACGGTCGGCTCCGTCGGGTCCATCGTCCTGAACGTGGCCGGTGTGACCGGAACGCGCGATCCGGGCGCCGTGCCGCTCCTGGACTACGTGGTGGCGGCCGTGCCGCCCACGGCCGCTCTGCTGGCGTTCGGCGCCCTCATGCGCCAGGTCCACCAGGCGCTCGCCGGTCGCGACATCGAGCCCGAGGTAACCACCACGACGACCATCGACCGGGCCGACACGGAGCCGCTCCCGCTGGTCACTCACCCGGTCATCGCCCTGCCCGCCGCGTCACTGATGTGGGATGAGTGGGCGACCAGCAAGGTGACCACTGCGGTACCTGCTGAGGCCCACCGCCAGGTGGTCACTGAGGTTGTGACGCGTACCCCGGCTGACCTGCGCCGGGAGGCCCGAAGGCTCCACCGCCAGGTGGTCACCTCGGGCGGGCGCGGGGTGACCATCGAGCGACTTCGGGACGAGTTCGGCATTTCCCGCCGGGAGGCGGCCGACCTTCGCCGCCAGGTGGTCACCGAGGGGGCGTCATGAGCGACATCGAGAAGGCCGCCCGGGATGCCGTGGAAGCCGCACACAACTCCGAACAGCTCGCCCTGATCGCCGCTGTACTCCAGGCGCAGCAACTCACCCAGCACCAGGGGTGCCAGCACCCACCGGCCCCGGTGCAGTCGGGCGGCAACGGCAAGTGGCTCGCGGCCGGTGTCGCCGCCCCGTTCCTCCTCGTCACTCTCGCCATCTCTGTCATGGCGTTCGCCATCTCGGCCGTGGCCCTGACCATCTGCGTTCTCGTTCTCCGTGGCCTGTGGGCCGACTACCAGAAGGGCAAGAAGCCGTGACCAGCGACGACTACCCGAAGCTCACGGCGGGTGAGCACACCCGGATCGCGTACTACGTCGCCCGAATGGCGAAGCGCTGCCTGGCGGGCGAGAACGCCGACCGCAGCGACCTGGAGCGGAAGGTCAACCGGATCATCGACGGCGCCCGTAAGCGCGCCGAGAAGAACGCCAAGTAGCCACTCCCCAGGGGCGGCCGGTACCTGCTGGGTCGGCCGCCCCCGACTGTGCCCCACGCGGGGAGACAGGACGCTGAGATGACCGTCGTAGAGCTGTTCAAGAACCAGCCGGACTCAACCCCCAAGCCCGCGCCCCGTGCCCGCCACAGGCTGCGGATCGTCGTCACGCACGACCGCACCCGCGCCGCCGGGCGCGCCGCTGTCCGCCACACGCTGTACCTGGCCGGGGGAACGCGCATCGTGGCGAAGCGGGCGTGGGACGGGCGCACGGCGGCCCGGTACGAGCGGATGATGCGCGCTGCGGAGGCCGCCGGGAACATCGACCTGGCGGCCGACTGGGAGGCCCGGGGAGCAGCGTTCCGGGCGGCCCGGCACACGCGGCGCATGGACCTTCTCACCGCCCCGCAGCGGGCCGCCAAGGCGGCCGGTGTCGGCGTCCTTGCCGGGGAGGCCGGGCTACTCGTCCTCGGGGGCGTGATGGCCTACTCGACGGGTGACGTGGCCGACGTCCTCGCCCCGACGCTGTTCGTCATGGACGTTCTTCACTGGGCGGTGGTCATCGCGTCCGTCGTGTGGGGGCCGCTGGTCACCGTGGGTCCGTGGCTGGCGCTCGCCGGTCTGTGGGCGGTAGGCCGACGCCAGCACACAGCGCCGCAGTGGGCCCTCCCCGCACGGGAGCGGACCGGCGAGGGCGAGCCGGTCACCCCGTCCATCGTGGTCAAGGCGCTGCGGGACCTCGGGGTCTCGGCCCTGACCAAGGCAATCAAGGAGATGGGCGACGCGGGAGCGTCGATGCTCGGGCCCATCACCCTGGCCGGGTGCGGTGTCGAGGTGGACGTCACGCTCCCCATCGGATCGTCCACCGAGGAAGTCATGAACCGCCGCCGGAAGCTGGCGGAGAACCTGAACCGGCACGAACACGAGGTGTACGTGAGCGTGGCCCCGGCGGCGCGCACGGTGCGCCTATGGATCGCCGATTCGGGCGCCCTGGACGAGCCGATCGGCCCGTCCCCGCTGGTCCTGGACGAGACCCTGACGGGCGACTACAAGAACGGGCGCGCGCCGTGGGGCGTGGACCTGCGCGGGGACGCAGTCCTGGTCAGCCTCTATCAAAAGCACCTCCTGATCACGGGGCTCTCGAACCAGGGCAAGACCGCCTCACTCAGGGCCCTAGCCCTGTGGCTCGCCCTGGACCCCACCGTGGAGTTCCGCATCGGTGACCTGAAGGGCGTAGGTGACTGGGACATGTTCGACGGGGTCGCCGCCGTTCTCGTCCAGGGCCCGACGGACGAGCACGTGGTGGCCGTGACGGAGATGGTCGAGAGCGTCTTCCAGGAGATGCAACGGCGCCTTCTGGCACCGAAGGGCACGGTGTTCCCGCCCCTGGTCGTCATCGTGGACGAGGCGCAGGTGGCGTACGGCTCCGGGGCCATGGGCCTGGACAAGCGGCCGTACGGCGGCAGCAAGGCCACGAGCCGCTACTTCCAGGCCGTGAAGGGCATCCACGACCAGGGCCGTGCGGTGAACGTGACGATCTGGGAGGGCACGCAGGACCCGACGAACGAGAACCTGCCGAAGCGGTCCCGGGAGGGCAACCACATCCGGGCGGCCCTGGTCCTGGGCACCGAGGCGCAGGCGAAGATGGCGCTGGGTGAGTCGCCCGTGGAGGCCGGTGCCGCACCGCACAAGCTGCGCCAAGGCGTGGACAAGGGGCAGTTGGTCCTGGCCGGAGAGGGAGTGAAGCTGGCCCCGGGGCAGGTGTCCGTCAACGTCCGTACGCACTACGTCGACGACGCCCAGGCGGAGGCCATCGCCGACCGGGCGAAGGCCCTGCGGTCCGGCGTCGCCACGGTGGCGCGCCTGGCCGTGGTCGAGGAGAAGGACGCACTGTCCGACATCGCCTCCGTCCTCGGCAACGTGACCCGGATGCGGACGCAGGAGGTTCTCCAGCGCCTGGCTGAGCGGAACCCGGGTGAGTACCGGGAGTGGACGCCGGGGGATCTGGGCGAGGTCCTGGAGGCTGCGGGCGCACCGGCGTACAAGTCCAACGGCGTGATGGTGGTCTCCCGGGAGCGCGTCGAGACGGCCATCGAGATGCGCGTCCCGGCCGGGGAGGAGAGCGCCCTCGGGTGAGGGAGGCGCCAGGGAGGCGGGGAGAACTCCCTGCCCGCCTCCCCGATACCGTCTCCCCCATCTGACCTGGGCATATGACCGCTTAGGGAGTCGGGGGAGGCAACAGCGCGGGCCCCGGAGAATCGCTCTCCGGGGCCCGTATCGTCCGCCCGTCCATGGTCCGCCGTGACCATGGGCGGGCAGTTCAGGTGAGCGGTCGGGGTGCCCGTCCGCAGTCACTCGGCGGCGGCTTCCCGCAGTCCGGTGAGTCCTTGGGGTGGTAGTAGGCGTTCGGCCGGGCACCGCTCACAGAGAACGGCGTCACCGTCTCGTACGGGCCGGTGATCGGCTTGTCGCAGCGGGCGCAGATCCTCGCGCTGTACACCCCCATCACAGCCCCTCGGGATGGCGTCGGCATGCCCGTGGGAACCAGCGGGTGGACCAGTCCCCTATGCGCAGGCGCCGGGGGCCAAGGTCGACCGCGTTGCCCGGGACGAGGGTGACGCCGCACCACACACAGTCCTGGCCGCGTTGCTGCCGCTGGGTCAGGGTTCCGATACGCGGCAGCACCACGGCCGCTGGCTGTTTCGTCTCTGTGGCCATGACCAGCACGGTAGGAACGGCGGCGGGGTCTCGTCCGGCCGGTTGCGCGGGATTGCGCGGGTCCGTCAGGAGGTTGGCGACGGTTGCGACTGTGCTGCAACCGCTCCTCGCGCGCGGGCGATCAACCGGTGCGCCTGCGCCCCGTACGCGGCTGCGTCGTGAAGCTGGTCCCAGACGCGGGTGTACAGGGCGACATCGTCGGCCGAGTCGTATTGCAGCTCCGTGTTGATCGTCTCGACGATGACGCGCTCCTCGTCGAAGATCCAGAAGCCGTGCTTCGGGGTGAGCGCCATCGGTGCACCGAGGGGGACGATGCCGAGTTCCACGGTGCTCATGCCGATCAGGCCCACCAGTCGGTCCAGTTGGCTGGCCATCACCTCACGCGTGCCCACGAGCGCGTAGAGGGCGCCCTCCCACACGAGGACCCGGAAGAGCTTCCCCGCCTCGTACAACACCTCCTGGCGCCGCATCCGGGCCTGCACGGCGGCCTCGGTGTCCCGTGGCGAGTTCATCAACTCTGCGTTCTGGACCAGGAGGTGGCGGGCGTAGTCCGGCGTCTGGAACAGGCCAGGGATCACGGTGGTCTCGTACCCCCGCATCGTGGCCGTGCGCCGGTACTCGACGACGTACCGATCCTGCACCGGGGCGTGGCCAGCGGCGAGTTGGCGGCGCCAGTGGCGTTGCTGGGACTCCAGGCCTCGGAGTCGGGCGAGTAACTCGGGAGCCGCGTCGGGGTGCCCTGCGGCTTCCGCCCACGCCTGGAGATCCTCGGCAGTGGCGGTCTGCCGTCCGTTCTGGAGACGGGACACCTTCGAGCGCTGCCAGCCGAGGCGCTCGGCGAACTCCTTGCCGTTCAGGCCTGCCTCGGCGCGCAGCTCCGTGAGGCGCGCGCCGAGGGCCTCACGGCCGCTCTGAAAGTCCGTGCTCACACGGACGAACGTACCCGCGCCCACACGTCGGCAGAAGGCACAGCCGCCGCCAGGGCTGCGTCACGGGCGCGGCACGCGGCCAGTACCTCGGCGGGGTCCTCCACGACCTCGACGCCGGTCGTGGTGTCGGTGTCGTCGATGTGCATCCGGACCAGGGTGTGGGAGTCGAACAGCCAGAAGTCCCAGCCCGGAAGCCCGAGCCGATCGGCTTCCGCCCGGGTGATGACGCGGATGTCCTCGCCCGCCTCCACGTTCCCGGCGGCGGCGGCCATGAGGAACCGCTGCCCGTCGGTCGGCGGCTCGTCGATGATCCGGACACGAGCGAACCGGGCGCCCTGCTCGGCCTTCCCCCGCACGTTCACGTTCCACGGGTGGTCCGGCTCGGGCTGCGGGTCGGTGCCCCGCATGAACGCGTGGAAGCGGGCGCCGACCGCATCGGTGGCGTAGCCGCGTCGGGTCTCCAGCCGGAACGCGGTGTGCTGGAAGTCGGCGAACAGGTAAGCGATCTCCTCGAAGGGGATCAGGGTGGGCACGGTCACTCCTTGGGGGCGAAGCGGGTCAGCAGCTCACGGGGGATGACGACGGCGGTCTCCTTGACGCCGAGGTCCCGTAGCTGGGCCAGGTGTTCGGCGTCGATCACGTCGCCCTGGACGACGATGTCTCCCGTCTCGACGACCTCGTACAGGGTGGGGCAGTTGCCGTGCTCGCTGGTCGTTCCGATGAAGCGGAGGGTCACGGTGTGCTCCGTTCTCGATGGCGAGCCACCAGCATGCAGCGCCCGGGACGGTGGCGGGCGGGAGTTGCGCGAGATTGCGCCGCGACACCGGGGGCAGTGAGCGTGCGCGCAATCGAAGCTCCGCAGGCGTCCCGTTCGCGTGAGCACCTCGTGACCACCCAGGCAGTGACCTGCGGCTTTGGGGCTGCCAACGGATATCAAATCCGCTGGATTCCGGGCCTCGGTAGGCAAAGGGAAGACCCGCCACCGTCTCGGGTGGCGGGCCGGAGTCCTACTGCCCGGACTGCACCGGGTGATCCCGCTCGTACGCGTCGCGCTGCTCCTCGGCCCTGCGGGCCGCCCGCTCACCGTCGAGCGCCTCCCGTGCCCGCCAGTACGCCTCATGGAACTGGTCGCCCGTGGGCGGGGGCGTGAACGTGGGCATCACAGGCCCTGCACGATCGCGTTGAAGTCGGCCCGGGTGTCTGCGGACTCCAACACCTTCGCCCTTGCCTTGCGGAGTTCCTGACGGTGCTGCTCGAAGAGGGCCTCCTGCGCCCGGACAGCAGCCTGGTACTCCGCCTCGATCCGTGCCCGCTCAGCCCTCCGAGCCGCCTCCTCCGCCCGCTCGGCGGCCTGACGCTCCTGGTCCACAAGTGCCGCCTCGATGGCCGTCTCCTCGGCAGCGAGCCGAGCCGCTGCCTGCGTAGCACTGGGCGGGTCCATCGGCTTGGCCACTGGCGTGTGGCTACGACGCCCGAGGCTGGCGTCGTACACGAACTTGAACTCCACCTCGGGTCGGAGTACGGATGCGGAGACCACCGGGAAGACACCGAACCCGGCATCGTCACGTCGGAGCGCCTTGACGCCGACCTCCCGCCACAGGGTCAGGTCCCCGAGGTGGGACCAGGCCGTTCCGTCCCCCACATCACTGTCCTTGGCGAGACTGAAGGTCAGCCCGTAGCGGGCAGCAAGTGCACGGAAGGACCGAGTAGGCCGGTCCATCCCGGCGGCAAGGCACGCGAGCCGATCGAGGGTCTCGCCCATGGTCCGCGTGGTGAAGCAAGCGGTGCCGTAGCCGGGCACCATCACGTCCACGCAGGCCAAGCAGACCCACGCCGGGGAGAACCGGAACATCGTTCCTACGAGGCGCCGCTGTTCGTCCCCGAGGCGCCCGCAGACCGGGCACGCATCTGGGCCGTCCGTACGCGTGTTGGACGCGAGCCACGCGTCCTGCTCGCGTCGGCGGGCGGTGACCGGCGACCACGGCCCGGCGTCGGTCTGCTGCTGCCGCTCCAGGACGGCCAGCCTGTCCGTGAGGGCCTTCAACTGGTCGGCGGACACCGAAGGCTCCGGAACGGGTACGGAAGCCTCCACGGGCGTGGCGGGGGCCGCCTCGGGGCGGATACGGCGGTTTCGACGAGACATCACAGGGTCTCCTTGGAGGGGGCGGGGCGAGCGGGAGAGGAGGTGAGAGTGGCCCACATCTGGTCAACCTCGGAGGGCTTGGCCGTGGCCAGCCACCCGGGCCGGTGCGCCTCGATCACCTCGGCCCGGGCCAGGAGAAGGTCGAGATTGCCCTGTATCCGCTCGACGAGCACGCTCATGTCCCCGACGGTCCGGGACACGTCGCCGACCGTTTGGGTCAGGTCGTCGATGGCGGGGGTGATGGCAGCCACGGTCTCGGCTGCAACCGCCTTGGCCAGGGGCTTGAAGATGCGCACGTGTCGTCCCTTCGTCAGTGCGTGGGGGTCAGTTGGCGGGGGTGTCGGAACAGAGCGGGCACAGCGGAGGCAACCCGGGGAGCTTGTGGCGCCCGCTCGTGACGTCCACGAACCAGGCCAGCGTGGCCGCCTCGGGGGCCGTGTCGGGGTGTCGGAGGGGAGGGTGGCCTGCCCATCCACGTGGGCACGCCTGGGCGTGGAGTTCGATGGCGAGCGGCTCACCGCCCATGTCCTCGACCTGGGTAACCAGTTCCAGAACCCGGTCGACTTGGGCACCGGTGGGGCGGTCGTCGGAGCGCTGCTCCAGGCGCGCCAGACGGGCGTTCAGGCGGCTTGCCATGACGGCTGCTCCTGTTCGTTGAGACGGGCTTCCAGGGCCGTGAGACGGGTTTCCAGCTCGGCGTGGTCGGCCAGTAGCGGGAGGGCCCGGAGAATCTCCGAGGCGGCCCGGACGCGGACGGCGGCCGACGAGTCCTCCAGCGACTCGTGGAGGGTGCTCACCGCGTCCCGCACGGCGGCGGTGAGGGCCGATACCGCCTCGGCGAGGATCGCCCGGCGGGCTGCCTCCACCTCGGCCTGGAACTCCGGGGCTTCTCGCCAACGGCGGACCCGCCGACCGTCGACACCGATTTCTCGGCCGACTGCCTCGGTGGACAGGCCTCGGGCGAGCAGGGCCACGGCGGTCGCTTTGTCAGGTTGGTCGATAACGGTCGTCATCGGTCTCTCCTCTCGGGGGTGGGTGTGGTCCTAGCGGTCCTAGGGGCGGTCCTAGCGCTAGGACCAGAGAAACCGCAGGTCAGAGGCGGTGCCGGTCTGGGTGGTCCTAGTGGTCCTAGCGGCGCGCCAATGTTTCTCTCACTGGCGTTAGGGGTGAGGGGTGTCTCCCCCTCCCTCGCGTGAGGGGACTTTCTCGAATCGCTAGGACCGCTAGGACCGCTAGGACCACCTGCGGTTTTGTGCGTTTCACCGCTAGGACCGCGCTAGGACCGCGCTAGGACCACCCATGCCGGGCGGCACCGTTGCCCTACGCATCGTGACCAGCCGGGCACCAGGGGTCCCGCTCTTCTCCGCAGGTGCAGCCAGCAGGGCGGGGCGTGTTCCCGATGGCCACCCCGGAGTAGGCCCACGGCCGGGACCCGTCCGGCAGCCTGTTCCGCGTCCTGCGCAGCGCCGGGACTGCGCTGAACAACTTGGTTCCGAACGTGGCTTCCGTACCGGGATGGTCGCGCCCTGTCTGCGTGCACCAGTCCCGCCATGCGGCGTACAGCGTCTTGATCGCCACCGAGTGCTCGGGGCCCTTGACGCAGCACTCGTCCAGGAAGGCCCGGATGGGCGAGACGGATTCGGCGAGCAGTGCCGCGGCCGTGGCGGACGAGGACGGTTCGACGAACCGTCCCCGCTGCGTCAGGCCGTCGAGTCCTTCCAGTGCCCACGTGAGGATGCTGGGCAGTTCAGCGATCAGGCGCTGTTCCAGGCCCGTGTCCTCCTTACCCAGGAAGGACCGGGTCAGGGTGAGGATGACCAGGCGTGAGGCAACCGCTCCCGAGGCGTCGGCGAAGCTGGGCAGGTCGTTGGACAGGATCATGATCCGGGAGGGCAGACGGCCGGTCCACGGGTCCCGGTACTTCCGGTCCACATCGAGACTGTCTTCACCCGTGATGCTCAGCAGCCGTTCGACAACTTGCTGGGCGCCCGTACGGGGGACACGGGCGTCCCCGATGATCGCCAGGGGCGTCCCGATCAGCGTGGACAGGCCGAAGTTGGTCGCCATGCTGGCCAGGGTCGGGCTGGCCACGTGCCCCTTGCCGATCAGCGCCGTGAGGACGCGCGCGATCGTGCCCTTGCCGGACCGTCGCTCACCGACGAGCAACAGGGCCTTCTGGAGGTCGGTACGCCCGGACAGGACGTACCCGAACCACTGCTGAAGGACTGCGATCGCCTGGTCGTCGTCCGGCCACAGGGACTTGAGGAACTTCAGCCACTCGGTGGGCTCGGGCGCCTGGGCGTTGTAGTCCAGGGGTGACGAGACGAGGTTGAAGAACGCGGGCGTGGAGGCGTGGAGCTCCCGAGTCCGGATGTCCAGGATGCCGTTCCGGCACGCCACGACGTTGCGGTTGCCCGCTCCGCCGAGCCACGCCGGCGCATCCGTGGAGGAGGACAGGTGCGTGACGGCCGCCACCGCTTCCAGAAGGTCCGCCACCTTGCGCCGGTTGGGGGCCCACGGGATCACCTTGGGCTCCCCCTCCTTGTTCACCGTGGTGAAGGTGGCGTGCTCCACCTTCGGGTACAGGTCCGCCTTCATGGCCGCGTCGTCGATCTCCGCCCAGTACGGCCCCTCCCAGCGCATCCACTGCCCCCGCCAGTTCCGCAGGGTCGGGAGCCCGTCGTGGTCCCACGCGGGCAGGAGGGCGCGAGCGACGGCCATCGGGTTGTCCGGGCCGGGAAGCTCTCGGCCTCCCGCCACAGCAGTGGTCGACACCGGGGCGGCGGCCGACCCGTCACCCTCCACGGGGACGGCCTCGGCGGCGAGGTAGCCAGCCGCAAGGTGGTCGTACGCGTCCTTTCCCGCCGCCGCCTCCACCACTTGGTGGGGGATGCTCCGCTTAGCCAGGGATGCCGTGACCTGCCGGGCCCATTCGCGCCCCGGCTCGTCTTTGTCCTGCCATACGGTCACCATCGACGCACCCGTGAGGGAGTCGACGAGCTCGTCTCGCCACTGCTTGGCGCCACCGCTGTTGCAGGTGGCAACGTGCCCTTCCTTGTTCAGCGCGTCGGTGTCCTTCTCCCCCTCCACCACGTGGACGGGGCGGCCCTCCTGCACAGCCTGGAGCACTTCCGGCAACCGGTAGAGCACGTGCCGGATGCCCTTGATCGACCACGTACCGTCTGCGGCTTGCTGGCGGAACTGCTTACCCGGGAGGCGGTGCACGGTGTAGAGCAGCGTGCCGTTCTCGTCGCAGTAGGGGTACTGCCGGGCCAGGGCGCCGTAGTCGACAGAGGCCCAGCCTGGGGCGTCCCGTCGCTCCGCCGCACCCGCCTTCAGGTCGAGAGCGTCCATGACGGCCCGGTAGTCGCAACCGGCGTGGCAGTGAAAGAGCGTCTCGTCCCCGCCGCTCTCTTCCCTGACGGACAGAGAGGCGTTGCGGTCGTCATGGGCGGGGCACTGCCAGTTGTCCCGTCCCGTCTGCCGACACCCCGCCGCCGCAAGCGCGTCGGTGAAGTCGGCGTGGGCGATTCTCACGACGCCTCCCGAACCGACTCGACGGGCCGCAGTTGGTAGCCGGTAAGGCGGTCAGTGACGCAGTTGGTGACCCGAACGCCGTAGTAAGGGGCGCTGCGTCGAGACCCTCCGCCGTGCGTGTGCCTACCACCGCAGAACGGGCAGTCGTCGACGACAAGGCGCCACACATGGTGCTTGGCGCGCTCGGCTCGGCAGTACGCGACTGGCGGCCCGGTCTCGGCGTCTCCCTGTGCTTCCATGGGATGTGGTCCGTTCTTTGCAGGAGCCCCCGGGGGTTCACTGGCCAGTGACCCGGGGCTCCGGTGTTTCTGAGGATGGGCGAGGCCCCTGTCAGGCGTTGGCGCGCCTGGTGGGGGCCGTTCTCATGCGGTGTCAGCGATGCCGAGCAGTGAGAGCAGGTCGGCCCGGGTAACGCGGTACGCGTTGCCGATACGCAGGACCCGGATCGGGTACTCACCGCGCTTGGCCAGGTCATAGCCCTTGGCACGCCCGAGGCTCAGGGCCCGGTTCGCCGTGTCGAGTCCGAAGGAGACGGGGAGGCGGCGAGCATCCTCGGCCGACATGCCCGCACGGCTTGTCTGGGGACGCATGAGGAACTCCTTGTTCCGCAGTGGTCGATTCGTGGGGTCATTTCGACCGTCCACGCACTCACCGTAACGTCCACCCAGCGTGCTTGCAAGGTCGATGCGTCCGGGATACTGTTCCGCTATGGCACAAACTGAGAACTGGAACGCCGTGATCGCTCGCCGCGTCGGTGAGCGCGTCGCGTACTTCCGCAAGCGCGTCGGCGAGAAGGGCATCACCGCCCAGGCTCTCGCCGACCGCTGCGCAGACCTCGGGCACCCGCTGGACCGGACGGTCATCGCCAAGCTTGAGAAGGGCTTGCGACAGTCGGTCACGGTGCCCGATCTGGTCGTCTTGGCCGCCGCGCTCGGAGTATCGCCGACCGCCTTGGCCGTGCCCATCGACCAACAGAAGGACGTGGAGATCCTGCCCGGACAGGAGGTTCCCGCGTATGAGGCGGTGACCTGGTTCGCCGGGGAGCGCTGGCAGGTCTGGGCCTCCAAGGGCATCGGCCCCTCCGAGGACTTCGCCTTGGTCGACATCTACCGAGCCCACGAGCGCCAGGTGGACGAGTGGCGCAGGCAGTCTGAGCAAGTGGCCCGTTGGGTCACTGAGATTGCTCAGGATTCGTCCGCAGAGTCCCGGGTCAAGTGGGCAACCACCATGGTCGACGGCGCCGAGAGGGAGCTACGCCGCGTCCGAGGTGAGCTTGTGCGCCTTGGCGCTCGACTTCCTGATCTGCCGCCAGGACTCCACCACATCGACGAGGACGAGGGGGGTCAGGCGTGAAGGGCTCCACGTACAAGCGCTGCAAGTGCCCCGCCCAGTACGACGGCAAGGGCCGCCGGAAGAACTGCCGCAAGGACCACGGCGCCTGGTACTACGTCGCCGACGTCGGGTTCGGCCCGGACGGCAAGCGCAAGCAGGTCCGCAAGGGTGGGTTCCGGACTTCCGACGATGCCGAGAAGGAGCTGAACAAGCTCCTCAGCCGGGTGAACGAGGGTAGCTACACCCACGACGGAGGTCAGACCGTAGCCGTATGGCTGGGTACGTGGGTGGGGCTGAAGGAGCGCGCTGGCCTACGGCCCTCCACGCTGCGCGCCTACCGCAGCCACATCGACGAGTACCTGGAACCGCAGCTAGGTCGCGTCCGGCTCCAGGATCTGCGCGCCTCGCACGTCGACCAGTTGCTGACCACGCTGGACAACGGGGAACGGAAGGCTGCGACGATCCGGCGCGTCCACGCAACGTTGCGCAGCGCGCTCTCCACCGCCGTGCGACGGCGGCTGATCACTTTCAATGCAGCAAAGGACGTCGACCTGCCTGCGGCCCAGCGCCCGAAGGTGACGCCCTGGGAGCCTGAGGAGCTGGGCCAGTTCCTGGACTCCATCGGCTCCCACCGACTCGGCTCACTGTTCGAGGTGATCGCCGGTACCGGGTTGCGCCGGGGCGAGGCGGTCGGGCTGCGCTGGGACGACGTGGACCTCATGGGCCGCTCCATCGTGGTGCGCCAGCAAGTCGTTCAGGAGTCCGGCCGAAAGAAGAACAAGCTCGCCCCTGCGGAGTGCCCGTACTGCGAGGCCGGTCACCTCGGGATGTCTTTCGGGAAGCCCAAAACGGCATCCGGTGAGAACCGGGTCATTGACTTGGACGAGGTCACCGTGGGCGCGCTCCTCGCCCACGAGCTTCGCCAGCGGGACGAGCGGCAGTCGTGGGGCGAGGCGTACGCGGACCACGGCCTGGTGTTCGCCCGGGAGGACGGGAAGCCGCTGCGCCCGGATGATGTCACCAAGTTGTTCGTCTCCCTGGTCGACGAGGCCGACCTGCGCCGGGTGCGGCTGCACGACCTGCGCCACGGTCAGGCGTCCCTCATGCTGGCGGCCGGGGTCGACATGGCCATCGTGTCCAAGCGATTGGGCCACTCGACGATCACGATCACGTCTGACACCTACTCGCATCTCCTGGGCGGTGTCGGTCGGGACGCTGCGGACCGCGCCTCCGCACTGGTTCCGCGCACCCGTAAGGCCATGCCTGTGACGCCTCCTGACGACGTGTGTGACCACTCGGTGACCACCCCGGCTACGGATTCCGCCGCCGACCACGCCCCGAAAACCGAAGAACCCTCGTCGACGCAGGTCAACGAGGGTTCCGAGGGTGACGCTGTTGGTAGGCCATGTCGGACTCGAACCGACAACCAACGGATTAAAAGTCCGCTGCTCTGCCAATTGAGCTAATGGCCCTTGGCACAACACCCCCGAGCATAGCCGTATCGCTCCCAGGAACCGATCGGGTATCCGACACGGCCCCGTCCCCCGGGGCCCGTGGGCCCCGGGGGCGGGGTGGGTCAGTACAGGGCCTTGAAGCCGTTCCAGCCGCCCGAGCCGATCATGACGCGGCCGGCGTACCCGCCGTTGCCCAGGTTGGTGTAGCGCCAGAGCTTGCCCGTGGTGTCGCGGGCCAGCAGCTCGGCGCGGCCGTCGCCCGTGATGTCTCCGACACTGACGAGGGAGTTGTAGACGCCCCAGCCGCCGCCGACCTTCACACGGGGCGTCAGCCCACCGTTCGCCGTGCCGTAGTAGCGCCACAGCACACCCGCCGCGTCCAGGCCGAGCAGATCGCCCCGCCCGTCACCGTTCAGGTCACCGGCGCCCACGATCTTCTTGTAGAGCTTCCAGTTCGTACCGATCTTCACCCGGGTGCCCAGACGGGCGTCCTCCGTACCCGGGTAGAAGTACAGGTCGCCGGTCGACGCCTGGCGCGCGATCAGATCCTTCCAACCGTCGCCGTTCACATCGCCCGACGACGTCACCACGTCGTACTGGCCCCAGCCCCTGCCGACCAGCGTGTACGCCGAGGAGTCCGAGACGATCGCCCCGCAGCCCGTCCGGTACCCGCGCAGTTCGTCCCCGACCCGCCCGTACACGTCGTTGCAGCCGTCACCGGTCATGTCCCCGACCGGCACCAGAAGCGCGGTGGTCGGGAGCTTCCCGCCCGTGCCGTTGGTCCGTGCGGCCAGACCGCCCGAGCCATTGCCCCGGTAGAGCGACACGAGGCCCGTCGAGTCCATCACCAGCAGGTCGCCGAAGCCGTCGTTCCCGGCGAGGTCCCGCCACGGCAGCACCCGGCCGCCGGTCACGGAGACCACACCCGAGGCGGACAGGTCGAGGCTCTCGCCGTCGGCCGTGTTGGCGGTCAGCGTCCAGGTGAACGTGCCGTCGGTGACCAGCCGGCCCGCGGCGTCCTTGCCGTCCCAGCCGACCGCGATCCGGCCGCGCGTCTCGCCGCCGTCGTACGTACGGACCACCGCGCCGTTCACCTTCCGGCGCAGCGTCAGCTGCCAGTACGACGCCGGCTTCGACAGCGACCAGGCCGCCTTCCAGCCGTCCGTCGCCCTGGCGCTCGTCGGGGTGCTCGCCGCGGTCGCCGTCAGGTCGGAGGTGCGGACGCCGGTCCAGACCGCGTGGATCCGGTTCTCCGCGTCCTTGTACGCCACGGCCCCGCCGAAGCGGTCCACGGTCCAGGTCTCCCGGCGGGCGCCCTGCACGGGGGCGGAGTCCACGAGCGTGCGCGCCGCGGCGGCCGTGCCCGTGTGGAAGTCGATCAGCCGGAGGTACGAGCCCGGGCCCTGGTCCACGACGAAGCCGTCGCCGAGCAGACCACCGCTGTACGAGCCCCTGGGCAGCGCGATCTTCGTGTTCGTGTCCTGGAGGTCGACGACGCCCTGGGCGGAGAACTGGGCGCAGGCCCAGTACAGCCAGCGGCCCGCCACCTGAAGCTCGGTCGCCCGGCAGGTGGCACCCGTCGCGACCGTACCGAGGTCCTTGCCCGTGGCCAGGTCCGTACGGGACACCTGGCCGACCGTGTCCGTACCGGCGAACAGCGTGTCGCCGCGCAGGGCGGCCGCCGTCTGCGGCTGCCGCCGGACGACGGACGGCGCGCCGGGGGCGGCGTCCAGGTCGACGACGAGGGTCTCCTCGCCCGCGACGAGCTCGCCGGGGATGCTCGGGCGCCCGCCCTGGACGACGGCCCACCGGCCGGAGGCGTCGGCGAGACGGGCGCTGCTCTTGCCGGTGGCGGCCCGGGTGGTCTCCTTGGCGGAGCGCCGTCCGACGACCTCCATGCCGCCGACGGATCCGCGGGCCAGGTGGACCGTGCGGCCGTCACCGGAGTCGAACAGCGGGGTCGTGGTCTCCAGCCGCTCCTCGGACCCGACGGAGACGGGCTCGGACTGGCCGGTGTGCAGCGGACCGACCGGCAGGTTCCGCGCGAAGAAGCCCCGGCCGAGCTGGCCGTCCCGCTCCAGGGTGGAGAGCCGGCCCGCGCCGAGGGCGAGCGACTGCACCGCCGTGGCCAGCGGTTCGACGCGGCGCAGCTTCTCCAGGACCGGCGCGCCACCGCCCTTGCCGGGGACGGCCTTCAGGAGGAACCAGTCGGTGGCTGAGGAGCCGCCGACGACGGCCGCGCCGACCCCGCCGACGATCTGGTTGATCTCCGGCTCGGTCTTCTCCAGGAGCGTCTGCGGGACACCGTCGGGAGACAGCGCGACCAGACGCCGCTTCAGCGAGGCGTCCGTGCCCGAGGCCTCGTCGACGGCGAGCACCCAGTCGCCGACCAGGCCGATACGGGCGGAGCTGAGCCCCTCGGGCAGCGCGAACGTCCGCTCGGCGCCGGTCAGGGCCGAGCGCTCCCTGATGTGCACCTGGCGGTTCCGGTCCACCCACGCGATCCGGTCGGCGCTCAGGGCCACCGGCGCGACGAGGATGCTCGCCCCGACGGAGGTCGGCGCCTCGATGACCGTCATCTGCCCGGTCCGCAGGTCGACGACGCCCAGGTCGGTGGGGTTGTACGCGTCGTCCCCGCGGCCGAAGCGGATCACGGCCGCGGTGTCGTCGCCCGCGACGAGCCGCGCCATGTGCAGGTTGGCGTCCTCGGGGAAGCCGGTGACGGGGATCTTGGTCCCCGTCGCGTCCCCGGCGCGCCGCAGGTAGTAGCCGGTGGTCGTCTGCGACGACTCCTCGGACTCGTACTGCTGGAAGAGCAGGGTGTCGCCGAGCAGACCCCGGTAGCTCGCGTCGCGCGGCAGCGTCAGCGGCTGCTCGGTGCCGGTCGCGAGGTCGCGGAGGTACCGGTTGCCGGCACCGCGCTCGACGTACGCGTACCGCCCGCCGACCCCGGTCTCGGCGAACGCCGGATTGCCGGAGCCGTACCCGAGGGACGTGGTCTCGCCGCTCGCGAAGTCGGTCCAGAAGAGCTCGCCGCCGAAGTGCTCGTCGGCGTCCTCGGTCTCGTGCGCGTAGCCCCCGGCGCTGACCGCCTTGACGGCCGCCTGCCGGGGCACGGTCCGCCAGTTGGGCGTGATGTCGAGCTGGTCGCCGGGCGGTACGGCGGCGGGCACGGCCGCCGGCAGCGCGGTGGCCGTCGGGACGGCGGTGGCCGGCGTCGCGCCGATCACCGAGGCGACGAGCGCGGCGGCCACGACGGCCGTACGCGCGCGGTGATCACGCGCGCGTGAAGAGCGTGCCAACGAGGGTCCCTCCCCGGGAATCCTGAAAGATGAGGAAACAGGGCGGAAGCGGGAACGGATTCACCGTGCGCCGGGCCCCCTGGCCGACGCTCCCCACCCATGTCAACAGCGCCGACAGTAACAGCCGCGACCGACACCCGGCAGCCGGGTTGTCGCCCACCGCCCACCCCATTTCGAACCCGTTCAACGAAGCGGGGCCCGTACGGAGAACAACTCCCGTACGAGCCCCGAACGACACGTCACGCGTCACGCGCGTCACGCGTCACACGCGTCACGCAGCACGCCTCACGACAGCGTCTTGTACATCTGCCAGCCGCCGCCGATCTTCACCCGGCCCGCGAGCGTGCCCGCGCCGGTGCCGTTGTACCGCCACAGCGCACCGGCCGTGTCCCGGGCGACCAGGTCCGCCTTGCCGTCGCCGGTGATGTCACCGACGGCCGCGAGCGCGTTGTAGCCCTGCCAGCCGCCGCCGATCTTCACCCGCGGGCCGAACGCGCCCTTGCCGTTGCCGTTGTACCGCCACAGCTCACCGGACGGCGTGCGCGCAAGCAGGTCGCCGGCCTTGTCGCCGTTCAGGTCGCCGACGCCGACGACCGAGTTGTAGATCTGCCAGCCGCCGCCGAGCTTCACACGGCCCTTGAACTTGCCCGTGCCGTCGTCGGCGTACATCCACAGCTCACCGGCCGGCGTGCGCGCCAGCAGGTCGGTGCGGCCGTCGCCGGTCAGATCGCCGGGCGCGGTCAGGACGTTGTAGATGTTCCAGCCCGAACCGAGCACGGCCTTCGGCCCGCCCGGCGCGAAGGCCTTCCCGCAGCCGCCGTCATGACGCGTCAGGACACCCGCGGAGCTCCGCACGAGCAGGTCGTTGCACCGGTCGCCCGACAGGTCCCCGAACGGAACGACCGTCGACGTCGCCGGCCACCCGCTCGCCGAGGGCCCGGTCCCGAGCCCACCGGTCCCGGTGCCCGTCCGCACGGTCAGCGCCCCGGCCGGGGTCAGCCCGAGCAGGTCGCCCTTGCCGTCACCGCTGTAGTCCCGCCACTTGGGGAGCGGCTTGACCGGGGCGGGCGCGGTGGTGGCGGACCGCATCTGGCTGATGAAGTCGCCGGTGGACTGCTCCCACACGGCGACGGGCCGGTTGGCGGCGTCGACGGTGACCAGACCGATGGCGTAGCCGGTGGTGTTGGTGGAGAGCGGTGTCGGGGCGGCGGACCAGGCACCGTTGACCCGCGAGGAGGTCATCAGCTTCCGGTCCCCGTCGCCCTGGGTCCACACGGCGTGGAAGGTGCCGTCCGGGCCGACCGTCAGGTCGAACTGGTCGTCAGGGACGTAGCCCGTGGAGATCGTCTTCATCGCGGACCAGGTGCCGTTGGCGGCCCGCGTGGTGGTCCGCGCGGTGAAGCCGGTGTCCTCGTCGTAGGCGACCCCGAGCAGGGTGACGTCACCCTCCGGGCCGACGGCGACCTTGCGCCAGGCACCGGTCCGGAACCCGTTGGCTGGCTCCGGGGCTCCCCAGGTCAGGCTGCCGGCCGGACGCTGGGCGATCACCTCGGTATGGGGGCCGTCGGACGCCGGGTCGTCCTGCGTCTGCCAGACCAGCGCGGCGTGGCCGCCCCGGCCGATGGACAGCGTGGGGCCGGTGGGGTACTTCCCGGGGGCCGAGACGGTGACCGGCTTGGTCCACGTGCCGCCGGCCGTCCGGTCGACGACCTTGACCTCACCGGTCTTGGGGCCGCCGTGGACGTAGGCCACGGTCGCCGTGCCCTGCGCCGAGTAGATGAGCTCCGGCTCGGAGGAGAGCCCCGCGTCCGCCGTGGGCTCGTCGAGCCGGGTCGGCTCGGACCAGGCCGCGCCCGGGGCGGTGCGGACAGAGGAGTACACCCCTGCCCTCCCCGCCGAGACGCCCACCCAGACGGCGACGAGCTCGCCCGACGGCGAGCCGGCCAGATGACCGCTGTGCACCCAGCCCGGGTAGGTCATGATGTCCGACGCGGCGGACCACGTCGTGGCCCCGGCCGCGAGGGTGGCCATACGGAACACACCGCCGGGCTTCTCGTCGCCCGGCGCACCGTCGTTCGGGTACTCCATCCAGGCCGCCGTGACGGACCCGTCGGCCGAGACCGTGAGGTCGGCCTGAGCTCGCTGGCTGGGCAGCGCGGACAGGACGTGCGTCGCACCCCAGACGGAGCTGCCCGCCGGGCGCACCGCCACGACGAGGTCGTTCTTGCTGTGGTCCTCGGGAATCCGGTACCAGAGGGCGACGATCGCCCCGTCCTTGGCCGTCTTGAGGTCCACGAGGCTGAGGATGGACGTGCCGTCGGTCAGAGGCACGGACGCCGCCCACGGGTCGAGCGTCGCGGCGGCAGCGGCGGCGGGAGCGGCCGGCGCGGCGGTAGCCGACGCGGCCAGCGGTCCGACGCCGGCGAGAAGGGTCGCGGCGGTGACGGCCGCGATGGAATGGCGTAGAAGAGCGCTACGAGGCACTCGGGTCCTCCCCTGAGGCATGCACGAAAGAAGAGGCATGGGGAAGGCAGCGGTGCTCATGCAGAACAGACGTCGCTTCGCGGCCCCCCGGCCGCACCACCCCCATGCGAATGCGCCGATGCTAACAGCCGCCCACCGGGCGTCGAAAGCAAGTTTCGAACCCGTTCAAAGAAGCAGGGCCCGTACGTCACCGAAGTGTCGTACGGGCCCTGCTCAGAGCTTGCTCAGCGTGTTACGCCAGGTCAGCCGTTGCGCTTCCAGCGCGGCTTCTCGTCGCGGCGGCCGAAGGAGGAGCCGCCCGTCGAGCCGGTGCCGCGGTGGTCGCCGCCACGGTGGTCGTCACGACGGCCGTACGGACGGTCGCTGCCGCCCGAGCGGAAGCCGCCCGAGGGGCGGTCGTCGCGACGGTCGCGGTTGAACGGACGGTCGCTGCCGCGGTGGCCGCCGGTGGGGCGGTCGTCGCGACGGAAGCCACCGCCACGGTTGTCGTCACGGCGGTCGTTGTCGCGGCGGAAGCCGCCCGACGAGCGGTCGTCACGGTTGAAGCCGCCCGAGGGACGGTCGTCGCGGCGGAAGCCACCGCCACGGTTGTCGTCACGACGGTCGCCACCCGAGCGGAAGCCGCCCGACGGACGGTCGTTGTCACGACGGAAGCCACCGCCACGGTTGTCATCGCGGTTGAAGCCGCCCGAGGGACGGTCGTCGCGGCGGAAGCCACCACCACGGTTGTCGTCACGACGGTCGCCACCCGAGCGGAAGCCGCCCGACGGACGGTCGTTGTCACGACGGAAGCCACCGCCACGGTTGTCGTCACGACGGTCGTCGCGGCGGAAGCCACCGGACGGACGGTCGTTGTCGCGGCGGAAGCCACCGCGGTCACCGCGGTCGCCACCACGGTCACGGCGCTCGTAGTTGCCCCGCTCGTCGCGGAACGCCGGGGTGCGCTCCTCGCGACGCTCCTGGACCGGCTCGGCGGCGACGACGGCAGCGGCGACCTCGGCCTCGGCGGCCTCCGTCACCTCGGCGATCGCGGCCTCCGGGTCCTCGCCCCGCTCGCGCGCGGAACGGGCGACCAGACGGTCGGCCTCCTCGCGGAGCTCGGCGGCGCGGCGCGTCAGACGCTCCAGCTGCTTGGTGAGGTCGGCGACCTCACGCTCGGCCTGCTTGGCGGCGTTGTTCGCGGAGTCGGCCTGGACCTCGGTGAGCGAACGCGCACCGGTGATCTCGGCGACCTCCGGGTCGAACGCCCCGGCCCCGCCCACGATGTGACGCGAGGCGTCGACGCCCGCGTCTTCCATCAGACGGAAGATCTGACGACGCTGGTGCGGCAGCGCGAGGGAGACCACGACACCCGAGCGGCCGGCACGGGCGGTACGGCCCGAGCGGTGCAGGTAGTCCTTGTGGTCACCGGCCGGGTCCACGTTCAGGACCAGGTCGATGCCGTCGACGTGGATACCGCGGGCGGCGACGTCAGTGGCGACCAGCGCGTTGACGTAGCCGTCCTTGAAGTCGGCGAGGACGCGGGTACGGGCACCCTGCGTCATGCCGCCGTGCAGCGCGTCGGCCTTCACGCCGGCCTCGACGAGCTGCTCGGCGATGCGGTCGGCGCCCAGCTGGGTGCGGACGAAGATGATCGTGCGGCCCTTGCGGGCGGCGATGGCGGCCGTGACCGGCGCCTTGTCCTTCGGCTTCACGACGAGGACGTGGTGGGTCATCGTGGTGACGTTGCCCTGGGCGCTGTCGACCTCGTGGCTGACCGGGTTGTTCAGGTAGCGCTTGACCAGCGTGCCGATCTCGTTCTCCATGGTGGCGGAGAAGAGCATGCGCTGGCCGCCCTCGGGAACCTGGTCGAGCAGCTCGGTGACCTCGGGCAGGAAGCCCAGGTCGGACATCTGGTCGGCCTCGTCGAGGACGGCGACCTGGACGTTCTCCAGGGAGCAGGCGCCACGGTTGATGATGTCGCGCAGTCGGCCCGGGGTGGCGACGAGGATGTCGACGCCGCGCTCCAGGGCGTAGATCTGGTTGCCCATGGACGTACCGCCGCAGACGACCTTGATCTTCAGGCCGAGCACGTCACCGTACGGCTGGAGGGCGTCCGCGACCTGCATCGCGAGCTCACGGGTCGGGGTGAGGATGACCGCGCGGGGCTTCTTCTTCTCGGTGTGACCGCCGGCCAGCTGGGCCAGGGTCGGCAGACCGAAGGAGAGGGTCTTGCCGGAGCCGGTACGGCCGCGGCCGAGGATGTCCTTGCCGGCCAGGGCGTCCGGGATGGTCGCCGCCTGGATCGGGAAGGGGGTGGTGACACCGTTCTGCGCGAGCTTGCGGACGACGCCCTCGGGCAGGCCCAGGTCGGCGAAGGTGATGGTGGGCTCCGAGGCCTCGGCCTCGGCGGCCTCGGGGGCCTCGGTGACGTCGGGGGCCTCGGTCTCGACGATCTCGGTGGCCTCTACGGCCTCGACGATCTCGTCGTTCTCGGGCATGACGGCGTGGTCAGGACTAAAAATGGACATGCGAAATGCGAAACCTTCCGGAGTCTCGGCACGCGCCCGTCAACTCCGTGAAATTCGCAATTCGACCGCCTCAATGCGGTCCAGCCACGGCTAGGGAGAGTACGCGCCACGCGGCGCTCTTCTGTGTCGGCGCCGGGCAATGGGATCAAACGATCTACCACCATACGCACCCTCCCCCACCTATGGCAAACCGGACTCCGTCACACCGGTCCGACCTGCGGTGATGCCTCCGGCTCCACCTGCGCACCCGGCCCGTCCGCCGCCCGCATGGCACCCATGTGGGTGTCCGCTCCCGGGGTCGCGGTCGGCGAGTCGGTCGGCTCCGGCGTCGGCTCCGGAGTGGGGCTCGGACTCGGCTCCACGGTCGGCTCGGGCGTCGGCTCCGGCGGGTCCACCGGCGGCGTGGGCTCCCCGCCCGGCGCGCTCGGCCCGCCGGCGCTGCCGCCCTGCCCGCCGGACCCACCGGGCTCCTGGCCGCCCGGCTTCGGCCTGCCGCCCGAAGCCCCGCCCGCCGGCTCCTCGACCGGGGGCGCCCCGGAGACCGACGGCGAGCCGCTCGGCACCGGAGACTCCGCACCCGCGCCGGCCGCGTCGGGACCGCTCTTGCCCGACGTGTCCCGACCGGTGCCGCCGTGCCGCCCCGAGCCCCCGGCGCCCTCGCCGGAATCGGCCGCATCGCCCTGCTTCCCCGCGGACTTGCTCGGCGCCGGCTTCGCGCCCTCGTCACTCACACTCATGCAGCCGCTCAGACCTGCACAGGCCGCGACCGCCAACGCGGTCGCGGCCCATCTCACGCGGGTGGGCAAATGGCGCACGGAGGGCACCTCCAGGACACAAAGGGCGGGAACAGCGGGCGGAAAAACCGTGTTTCGCTGCCCAACTCCCTTTGCACCACAAGGGACACGCCCCCGGGGCAACCCCGTGCCCCCGACCACCCCCGGCCCGGCCCGTCAGCCCGTCGGCCCGTCAGCCGTAGCCGAGCGCGTGGAGCCGCTCGTCGTCGATGCCGAAATGGTGGGCGATCTCGTGGGCGACGGTGATCTCGGTCTCGGCGACCACGTCCTCCCGCGACTCGCACATCCGCAGCGTCGGCCCCCGGTAGATCGTGATCCGGTCCGGCAGCACCCCCGCGTACCACTCGCCCCGGTCCGTCAGCGGAGTCCCCTCGTACAGCCCGAGCAGCTCAGGATCGTCCGGCGCGGGCTCGTCCTCCACGAACACCGCGACGTTGTCCATCAGCCGCGTCAGCTCCGGCGGGATCCGGTCCAGGGCCTCGGCGACAAGCTCCTCGAACTCCTCACGCGTCATCTCCAGCACCCGGCCATTGTCCCCCCAGGCGAAACCGTTTTGGCGATAGCGGCCGCCATCCCATATGCTTCTCACGTCCCCGACGCGCTGCGAAGCGCGCAGGTGAGCCTCTAGCCCTCATCGTCTAGTGGCCCAGGACGCCGCCCTTTCAAGGCGGTAGCACGGGTTCGAATCCCGTTGGGGGCACGCAACATCCTGTGCGAGACTTGTTCTCGCACACCGCAAGGCTCTGTGGAGCAGTTGGTTAGCTCGCCACCCTGTCAAGGTGGAGGTCGCGGGTTCAAGTCCCGTCAGAGTCGCTGAGGCTGGAAACAGTCTCGTGGCTGGGTAGCTCAGTTGGTACGAGCGATCGCCTGAAAAGCGATAGGTCGCCGGTTCGACCCCGGCCCCAGCCACAGAGAGAAGGCCCCGTTCGAAAGAACGGGGCCTTTTTCGTGTACGGAGACGGGGCACGCCCGGGCGGGCGGGGTACGCGCGTCAGCCCGCGCACCCCGCCCGCCCTAGGCCCCCAGGCCCCCGCCCTCAGGCCTCCCGGCCCCGTCGCCCTCGCCACCCGCGCACCGCGAGCACCACGGCCACCAGGGCGACCACTGCCACGAGCAGCGCCCAGTCCGGCACCGAACGGCCCAAGGACGCCACCCGCTCCTCCACCGCGAACGAGTCGTCCACCGACAGCAGGCCCGGCAGCGCCGTCGTGCCGTCGAAGACCAGGAAGACCGTGCCGAGCACCACGAAGAACAGCCCCGACAGCAGCGAGGTCGTGTGCAGCTCGAAGCGCCCGGCCCGGACGGTCCGGCCCCGCAGCCAGCGGCGCCGGCCCAGCTCGTACCGCTCCCAGAGCAGCGCCAGCAGGAACAGCGGCACC
Organism: Streptomyces sp. NPDC048370; assembly: GCF_043200825.1. NCBI lineage: Bacteria > Bacillati > Actinomycetota > Actinomycetes > Kitasatosporales > Streptomycetaceae > Streptomyces > Streptomyces sp. NPDC048370. The sequence continues at coordinate 61,443 of NZ_JBICYI010000003.1, forward strand.
GCCATCCCCAGCGCGTACACCGCGAGGAGCAGCCCGCCGTACGCCGGGCTGCCGCTCAGCGCCGCGACCGTCAGGACGCTGCCGAGGATCGGGCCCGCGCAGAAGCCGGCCAGGCCGTAGACCAGGCCGAGGGCGTAGACGGAGACCGCCGTCGTGGGGCGGATCCGGCCGCTGGCCTCGGCGATCCGGCGCGAGGCGAAGCCCATCCCGAGGATCTGGAGCACGCCGAGCACGATGATCGTCCAGCCGCCGACGGCCACCAGCACGTCCCGGTGGCCGTAGAAGAGCCGCCCGGCGAAGGAACCGGCGGCGCCGAGCGGGACGAGGGTGGTCGCCAGACCCGCGTAGAAGATGCCGGTACGGGCGAGCAGCCGGCTCTTCGAGTCGATCGAGTACGCGAAGAAGGCCGGGAGCAGCAGGGCGCTGCACGGGCTCAGGAGGGCGAGAAGGCCCCCGAGGAACGCGGCCAGATAGCCGATGTCGGCGGTCACTCCCCGGCCCCGCCGTCGGTCTTCCCTGCCTCGCCGTCGGTCTTCCCTGCCTCGCCGTCGGCCTTCCCCGCTCCTCCGTCGGCCCCGCCGTCGGTCTCGCCCGACCCGCCCTTCGGCTTCGCCGTCTTCGCCGTCTTCGCCGTCTTCGCCGCCGCGTCGATCGCCTCCGTGAAGGCCTCCATCGGCTGCGCGCCGGCGATCGGCCGGCCGTTGACCAGGAACGACGGGGTCGAGGTGGCACCCAGCGAGTACGCCTGCTCCTGGTCCTTGCTCACCGCCGCGCGGGCCTCCGCGCCGTCCGTGTCCTTCGCGAACCGCGCGAGGTCGGGGACCCCGGCCTCCCGCGCGAGCGCGTTCAGCCGGTCCTTGCCGAAGCCCTTCTCCTTGGCGCCCTCCGCGTACGCGGCCTTGTGGAACTCCCAGAACCGGCCCTGCTGCCCCGCCGCCCACGACGCACGGGCCGCCGCCTCCGACTCCTCGCCGAAGATCGGAAAGTTCCGCCACTCGATGCGCAGGGTGCCGTTGTCGACGTACTTCTTCACCAGCTCGGGCTCGGTGTCGCGGGCGAACTTCCCGCAGTAGCCGCACTTGAAGTCGGCGTACTCGATGAGCACCACGGGCGCGTCGGCCCGCCCCAGGGCCAGCTTGTCGGAGGCGTCGCGGCGGGCGTAGGCCTCCAGCTCCGGGTAGACGCCGGCGGACGGGTCGGCGGAGACCTCGGCGGCCGAGGAGCCGGACGAGCCCCCGGAGTCGGGCGCGGTCGCGGTGAACGAGACGACGCCGAGCAGCACGGCGGCGAGGGCCACCCCGGAGACGATCATGATCGGCTTGGACTTGGACGTGGACATGCGGAAGCGCTCCTGAACGTGACGGAAGAGAGGACGGACGACGACGGCGGTCGGCCCTCTAGACGCGCAGGATCGACAGCTCCACGGGTGAGGGGGGTACGAGCTCCGGCGGCTCCGGCCCCGGAATCAGCTCGCGTACGGCCTGGTCACAGCCCCAGACCCCGGCCCCGGCCGTCCGCTCGGCCGCCAGCGTGGGCAGCAGCTCGCCGAAACCGTTCGGGCGCGGCGGTGTGGCCGGTCGGCCTGCGCCTTCGACCGCGTGGCTCTGGCCACAGCCCGGCGCCTCGTTCGCGACGGCCACGAGGACCGGCACCCGCTCGGGCGCACTCGCCCCTGCCGCACCCGCCACGCCCGCCATCCCCGTCGAGCCGCACCCCAGCACCCCGAGCACGACGCCCACCAGCGCGGCGAGCGCCGCGAGCGGGCGGGCGGTGCGGGTCATGGGGGTACCTCTCGGATCTTCGGCTCGGACGGCGGATCGGACTGCGGATCGGTCTTCGGTGGGTCTTCGGCTCGGTCTTCGGGCGGTCCTCAGCCCGACGTGCCCGAAATATTACGGGTCGCACCTCGAGGAAATCGGTTCGCCCGTACTCGGCCCGGGGTGCGATCCTGGATTCCGTATGTCTACTTCCTTCGCCGCCCTCCAGACCGTCCTGGCCGAGGTCTCGCTGCGGGACGCCCACCGGCTCGGCCGCCGCCTCGAGGGCGCCCGCCGCATCCGTAAGCCCGAGGCCCGTGAGGCCGTCCTGGACGAGATCGCCGCCGAGGCCGGCAAGGCCAAGGAGCGCGTCGACGGGCGGGCCTCCCGCGTGCCCGCGGTCACGTACCCCGAGCAGCTGCCCGTCTCGCAGAAGAAGGACGCGATCCTGGAGGCGATACGTGACCACCAGGTCGTGATCGTCGCCGGTGAGACGGGCTCCGGCAAGACCACCCAGATCCCCAAGATCTGTCTGGAGCTCGGCCGGGGCGTCCGGGGCATGATCGGCCACACCCAGCCCCGCCGGATCGCGGCCCGCACGGTCGCCGAGCGCGTCGCGGACGAGCTGAAGACCCCGCTGGGCGAGGCCGTCGGCTGGAAGGTCCGCTTCACCGACCAGGTGAACCCCGACGCGACCTTCGTGAAGCTGATGACCGACGGCATCCTGCTCGCCGAGATCCAGACGGACCGCGAGCTGCGCGCCTACGACACGATCATCATCGACGAGGCCCACGAGCGGTCCCTCAACATCGACTTCCTGCTCGGCTATCTGGCCCAGCTGCTGCCCAAGCGCCCCGACCTCAAGGTCGTCATCACCTCCGCGACCATCGACCCCGAGCGCTTCTCCCGCCACTTCGGCGAGGCGCCGATCGTCGAGGTCAGCGGCCGCACCTACCCCGTGGAGGTGCGCTACCGGCCCCTCCTCGAAGAGGACTCCGAAGAGGCCGACCGGGACCAGATCACCGCGATCTGCGACGCCGTCGACGAGCTGCAGGCCGAGGGCCCCGGCGACGTCCTGGTCTTCCTCTCCGGCGAGCGGGAGATCCGCGACACCGCGGACGCGCTGCTGAAGAAGCAGCTGCGCAACACCGAGGTCCTCCCCCTCTACGCCCGGCTCTCCCACGCCGAGCAGCACCGCGTCTTCCAGGCCCACTCCGGCCGCCGGATCGTCCTCGCCACCAACGTGGCCGAGACCTCGCTGACCGTCCCCGGCATCAAGTACGTGATCGATCCGGGCACTGCCCGCATCTCCCGCTACTCCCACCGGACCAAGGTCCAGCGCCTGCCGATCGAGCCGGTCAGCCAGGCCAGCGCCAACCAGCGCAAGGGCCGCTGCGGCCGTACGTCCGACGGCATCTGCATCCGGCTCTACTCCGAGGACGACTTCCTCTCCCGCCCGGAGTTCACGGACGCCGAGATCCTCCGGACGAACCTGGCCTCCGTCATCCTGCAGATGACCGCGGCCGGTCTCGGCGAGATCGAGAAGTTCCCCTTCATCGACCCGCCGGACCACCGCAACATCCGCGACGGCGTGCAGCTCCTCCAGGAGCTCGGCGCGATCGACCCGACGGAGAAGGATCCGAAGAAGCGGCTCACCCAACAGGGCCGGAAGCTCTCCCAGCTGCCCGTCGACCCCCGCCTGGCCCGCATGGTCCTGGAGGCCGACAAGAACGGCTGCGTACGGGAAGTCATGGTGATCGCGGCCGCGCTCTCCATCCAGGACCCGCGCGAGCGCCCCGCCGAGAAGCAGGCGCAGGCCGACCAGCAGCACGCCCGCTTCAAGGACGAGACCAGCGACTTCCTCGCCTACCTCAACCTCTGGCGCTACATCCGCGAGCAGCAGAAGGAGCGCGGTTCCAGCTCCTTCCGCCGGATGTGCAAGCAGGAGTACCTGAACTTCCTGCGCATCCGCGAGTGGCAGGACATCTACACGCAGCTGCGTACGGTCGCCAAGCAGATGGGCATCCATCTCAACGAGGAGGACGCGCCGGAGCAGTCCGTACACACCTCGCTCCTCGCGGGCCTTCTGAGCCACATCGGCATGAAGGACGTGAAGGAAGGCGCCAAGAACGAGTACCTGGGCGCCCGTAGCGCCAAGTTCGCGGTCTTCCCGGGCTCGGCGCTCTTCAAGAAGCCCCCGCGCTTCATCATGTCCGCCGAGCTGGTGGAGACCTCGCGGCTCTGGGCCCGGGTCAACGCGAAGATCGAGCCCGAGTGGATCGAGCCGCTCGCCCAGCACCTGATCAAGAAGACGTACAGCGAGCCGCACTGGGAGAAGGACCAGGCGGCCGTGATGGCGATCGAGAAGGTCACGCTCTACGGCGTGCCGATCGTCACCGACCGCAAGGTGAACTACGGCCGGATCGACCCCGAGGCCTCCCGCGACCTGTTCATCCGCAACGCGCTGGTCGAGGGCGACTGGCGCACGCACCACAAGTTCTTCGCGGACAACCGCAAGCTCCTCACCGAGGTCGAGGAGCTTGAGCACCGTGCCCGCCGCCGGGACATCCTCGTCGACGACGAGACTCTCTTCGACTTCTACGACAAGCGCGTCCCCGAACACGTGGTGTCCGGCGCGCACTTCGACTCGTGGTGGAAGCACAAGCGGCACGAGGAGCCGGAGTTCCTCGACTTCGAGCGCGAGATGCTCATCACCGAGAAGGCCGCCGGGGTCACGAAGGCCGACTATCCGGACTCCTGGCGGCAGGGGCCGCTGAAGTTCCGGGTGACGTACCAGTTCGAGCCGGGCGCTGACGCCGACGGCGTGACCGTGCACATCCCGCTCCAGGTGCTCAACCAGGTCACGGACGAGGGCTTCGACTGGCAGATCCCGGGCCTGCGCGAGGAGATCGTCACGGAGCTCATCCGCTCCCTCCCGAAGCCGATCCGCCGCAACTACGTGCCGGCGCCGAACTTCGCGACGCGCTTCCTGGACAGCGCGGTGCCCCTGCAGGAGCCGCTGACGGTGACGCTCGCGCGCGAGCTGCACCGGATGGTCGGTGTCCCGGTGGCCCCGGAGGACTTCGACCTGTCCCGGATCGCCGAGCATCTGAAGATCACTTTCCGGATCGTCGACGAGCGGCGCCGCAAACTGGCCGAGGACAAGGACCTGGAGGCGCTGAAGCTGAAGCTGCGCCCCAAGGCCCGCCAGGCCATCTCCAAGGCCGCGGCGGCCGCCACGAGCGGTCCTGACGGCTCCGGGCAGTCCCTGGAGCGCACGGGGCTCACCGACTGGACGATCGGCACGCTCACGAAGGTCTTCGAGACCCGGCGGGCCGGCCAGCCGGTCAAGGCGTACCCGGCCCTCGTGGACGCCGGTGACACCGTCTCCGTACGGCTCTTCGACACGGAGGCCGAGCAGGAGCGGGCGATGTGGCAGGGCACGCGGAAGCTCATCCTGCTGAACATCCCGGTGAACCCGGCGAAGTTCGCCTCGGACAAGCTGACCAACCAGCAGAAGCTCGCCCTGTCCCGTAACCCGCACGGCTCCATCCAGGCGCTCTTCGACGACTGCGCGACCGCCGCGGCGGACAAGCTGATCGCCGACCACGGCGGGCCGGTCTGGGACGAGGAGTCCTTCCGGAAGCTGTTCGACAAGGTCCGCGCCGACCTCGTGGACACGACCGTACGGACGGTGGATCAGGTCCAGCAGATCCTGGCCGCCTGGCAGGCCTGTGAGCGCCGCCTGAAGGCGACGAACAGCCTGGCGCTGATCAACAACCTGGCGGACGTGCGCACCCAGCTGGCCTGGCTGATGCCGGCGGGCTTCGTCACGAAGACGGGGCTGAGGCGGCTCCCGGACCTGATGCGCTACCTGGTGGCCGTGGACCGCCGGCTCCAGCAGATGCCGACGGGCGTGCAGCGGGACACCACCCGCATGGAGAAGGTCCACGAGATGCTCGACGAGTACGCCTGGCTGCTCGAACAGCTTCCGAAGGGACGGCCGGTGCCGAAGGAGGTCACCGACATCCGCTGGATGATCGAGGAGCTCCGGGTCAGCTACTTCGCCCACGCGCTGGGCACGGCGCACGCGGTCTCCGACAAGCGGATCGTCAAGGCGATCGACGCGGCGGCCCCGTAGCGGGGGCGTTGCCGTCGGTGAGTTCGACCCGACCGCTGACCTGCTGTACAGTCTTCTTCGCAGCCACTTACGAGGGGCTGCCAGCAAGGACCTGTGGAGCAGTTGGTTAGCTCGCCACCCTGTCAAGGTGGAGGTCGCGGGTTCAAGTCCCGTCAGGTTCGCTCGTCAAGAAGGCCCGCACCGTTCGGTGCGGGCCTTCTTCGTTGCCTCCCGGTGTATTGACGGGGTCGGCCGTACCCCGGTACCCCAGACATCAGGGAAACGGGGGCCCACACCGGAGGTGGTCGCGCATGGCCGCGGCGTCCGCAGCGAGACACGAGATACGGGCGCTGCTGCGCGCCCATCTGGCGGCCGCGTCCCGCCATGGGCACCTCACGCGCCACTGCCCCGTCTGTCACCGCCTCCAGCGGCTCGCCATGGAGGTGGACCGGGCCCCTGAGCAGACCGAGGACGAAAGTCCCACCGGCCCATGACCAACGGCGGGTTGGCGGCCGCCCGGACAGTGGCAGGCTGGTCTTTGGCAAGGCTTCGCCGGTGTGACGGGAGTCACCGAACGAGTTTTACAAACCCCCGCACTTACACCCTCCCTACACCGGCCCCATTTAATATGTGCAATTGCACCGCACATCGGGGGCTGCGAGCCGGCACAAAAAAGATCGCGCTGGACCCGGCGGAGTCCAGCGCGATCGATGACGAAGAGCCTGTTGGGGCAGGCGCCAAGTCGGCAGAGCTTGGGTGGGCGGTCCAGGTTGGGGGACCCGGAAATGCCCGGTCCTACAGGGTGTTGCGCGTACCTCAGGCCTCGCTGCGCTGCTGCGGAATGCCCGCGAGCAGGGCGCGGACCTCAGCCTCGCGGTAGCGGCGGTGTCCACCCAGGGTGCGGATGGACGTGAGCTTTCCTGCCTTCGCCCAACGGGTCACCGTCTTCGGGTCCACGCGGAACATCGTGGCAACCTCGGCGGGGGTCAGCAGCGGCTCGGCATCAGGGGTGCGAGCGGTCATGAGCGGCCTCCTCGGGAGAACCGAACCATCTCGGTTCTTTCCTCTAAATTCTGCACCTTGACCCGCGTTGCCCGAAATGGCAGAAGCGGGCCGAGTCGGTTATAGGACGAACGGCTTGTCCTCGGCACTACAACTACACCATCCGTCCAGCCACGTCGGCCAAACCGATGGAATTGCCCTCGCAGGTGTTCATCAGCGGCGGAAGTCAATGGACCATGCCATAACGGACAGTCACGCCGCTGTGACGATCAGTCACAGAGCGATCAGGAGTCCTCAGACCCCCCATAGAGTGCAATGCTGAGCGTTCCGCCCACAGTTGGACGGAAGGAACCCTCCCCGGACTCCTTGTCCTATTTTGGCACGAGGGAGGGTGATGGACGCAAGGGCGCAGTAAGTGCTATCCGTCACGCTTGAGCCAAAGGCCCGGATCGGGACCTACGTCCCTTCGCCCACTCACCTACGTCCTCGGCGCACATACAAGCCGCTTAATGATCATTTACATCAGGTCGACATGTCCTGTCGATGGTCAGTTGGCAAACTGCAGGTTGCGGATCTCCCGCCAGCGCTCCGCCAGCCGGCCGTACGCCTCGCTCGCGGCGTCCCCGTCACCGTCCCGCAGCGCCGCGATCCCCTCGGCCACATCGGCCGCGGAGCGGTCCGCCGCGAGCCGCTCGGGCGACAGCGCGTGCACCAGACCGCCGTAGTCCAGCTCCACGAGCGCCCGCGGATGGAACTCCTCCAGCCACCGGCCCACCTCGACCAGGCCCTCGGTCAGCGGACCCTCGTCGATCGACTCCCGCAGCGCCCGCAGCGCCCGCGCCAGCCGCCGCCGCGCCTGCACCATCGGCGTCCGGTACCGGAAGACCGTCGCCCCGCCCCGCTCCCGGTCCCCGGGCACGTACTCCCGCTCCTCGTCCGAGAAGAGCGTGAACCAGCGCACCGGCACCTGCCAGACCGCCGTACGGATCCACGGGCGGGCGTCCGGGTTCCGCTCCCGCCAGCGCTCGTGGTCCGCCGCCACCTGGGCGCGCACCACCGGCGGCAGCATCACGTCGAGCACCGGCGCCGGCAGCGCCACCCGCCCCGGATCCGCCTCCCGCGCCCGCCCCAGCTCCTCCAGGGCCAGCCAGCCCCGCATCCGGGTCCGCCACGGGCAGACCACGACCACCCCGTCGACGTACGCGACGAACGCGTCGTCGCTCTCGTGGACCGGCACGGGGACGGGCGGGGTCGGCAGCAAGTCCGCCAGCGAGCGGCGCAGTTCGTCCTGGGCGGTCGGCGTCTCCGCCCGGCGCGCGTACTGCGTCCAGTGCCCCCGCTCCGGCTCCGGGAAGGCCGCCAGGGGTTCGTAGACCCGCAGATAGGAGGCGTACGGGACGAGGACCGAAGAGGCGACCGACATGTCGCGATCCTTCCACGGAGGTACTCCGGGAGGGGGTGATCCTGCGCACTGGGGCGGATCTACGCACGCGTAGGACTTACTCTCTTGCCGAACCGGTCCCGCCACCACCCGCATGGGGGGACCGGCGTAACCGCCGCTTCGTACTTGGGAGTCACCACCGTGACCGATGTGACCGGCGTTCCTGCTGCTGACGTACTGCACACTCTGTTCCACTCGGAGCAGGGTGGCCACGAGCAAGTCGTGCTCTGCCAGGACCGCGCCTCCGGCCTCAAGGCCGTCATCGCCCTCCACTCCACCGCCCTGGGCCCCGCCCTCGGCGGCACCCGGTTCTACCCCTACGCCTCCGAGGCCGACGCCGTCGCCGACGCGCTCAACCTCTCCCGGGGCATGTCGTACAAGAACGCCATGGCCGGCCTCGACCACGGCGGCGGCAAGGCCGTGATCATCGGCGACCCCGAGAAGATCAAGACGGACGAGCTGCTGCTGGCCTACGGCCGCATGGTCGCCTCCCTCGGCGGCCGCTACGTGACGGCCTGCGACGTCGGCACCTACGTCGCCGACATGGACGTCGTGGCCCGCACCAACCGGTGGACCACCGGCCGCTCCCCCGAGAACGGCGGCGCCGGCGACTCCTCGGTCCTCACCGCCTTCGGCGTCTTCCAGGGCATGCGCGCCTCCGCCCAGACCCTCTGGGGCGACCCCACGCTCCGCGACCGCAAGGTCGGCGTCGCCGGCGTCGGCAAGGTCGGCCACTACCTCGTCGAGCACCTCCTGCAGGACGGCGCCGAGGTGTACGTCACCGATGTGCGCGAGGAGTCGGTGCGCCGGATCACCGACAAGTACCCGCAGGTCACCGTCGTCGCGGACACCGACGCCCTGATCCGCGTCGAGGGCCTGGACATCTACGCCCCGTGCGCGCTGGGCGGCGCCCTGAACGACGAGACCGTGCCGGTCCTCACCGCGCGGATCGTCTGCGGCGCGGCCAACAACCAGCTCGCCCACCCGGGCGTCGAGAAGGACCTCGCGGACCGCGGGATCCTCTACGCGCCCGACTACGTGGTCAACGCCGGTGGCGTGATCCAGGTCGCCGACGAGCTGCACGGCTTCGACTTCGACCGGTGCAAGGCGAAGGCCACGAAGATCTTCGACACCACGCTCGAGATCTTCGCTCGTGCGAAGTCGGACGGCATTCCGCCGGCCGCGGCCGCCGACCGGATCGCCGAGCAGCGGATGGCGGACGCCCGCCGCGGCTGAGCCGTGGCCGAGTAGTGGCCGAGTAGTGGCCGAATCTTGAGGGCCGGCCCGCGGAGACGCCCGGAGGGTGCTCTCAGGGGTGAACTTTGTAGGTTCACCCCAATCGAGAGATGACTCACCCCGGTCGGCGGGTCGGCCCTCAAGAAGAGGTTAAAATCGCGATTGACCAGCGAGGACAGGGCGCCTCGATGGTTCTGTACCGGGGCATGTGATGCGTGCGGCGTACCGTATGGCCACGGAAGCAGGTACCGTTGAAGCCCTACGGACCGGTCTCTCTGCCGAGAGCCCGTTCCGAATCATGAACGCGTGTCAAGACTCTGGGGCCGCCGAGCCCCGTCACCGAGGGGGTCGAGCCATGGGGCGCGGCCGGGCAAAGGCCAAGCAGACCAAGGTCGCCCGCCAGCTGAAGTACAGCAGCGGCGGGACTGACCTGTCGCGTCTGGCCAATGAGCTGGGCGCTTCGACTTCGAGTCAGCCGCCGAATGGCGAGCCGTTCGAGGACGACGACGAGGAAGACGACCCGTACGCGCAGTACGCGGATCTCTACAACACGGACGACGAGGACGAGGACGACGAGTCCGGTCCCGACGCGTCGTCCCAGCGTCGCGCTTGACCTCTTAAGAGCGCTGCTCAACACCGAACCCGGTCCGGATACCCGGACCGGGTTTCTGTGCGTTCACAAGGCGCGTCCACGAGGACGCGTCCACGAGGCACGTCCACGGGACGGTGGGTGGGGCGGTGCCCACCCACCGTGCCGGGATCAGACCGCGTAGTCGCCGACGAGCTCCGCGCCCGTCGTGTGCTCGCCGCGCTCGGTGATCTCGCCCGAGACCCAGGCCTCGACGCCCCGGTCCTCCAGCGTCGCCAGGACCACGTCCACGGACTCGGCCGGAACGACGGCCATCATGCCGACGCCCATGTTCAGGGTCTTCTCCAGCTCCAGGCGCTCGACCTGTCCGGCCTTGCCGACCAGGTCGAAGATCGCGCCCGGCGCCCAGGTCGAACGGTCGACGGTCGCGTGCAGACCGTCCGGGATCACCCGCGCCAGGTTGGCGGCCAGGCCACCACCCGTGATGTGGCTGAAGGCGTGCACCTCGGCGGTCCGGGTGACCGCGAGGCAGTCGAGCGAGTAGATCTTCGTCGGCTCCAGGAGCTCCTCGCCCAGGGTCCGGCCGAGCTCCTCGACGCGCTGGTCGAGGCTCAAGCCGGCCCGGTCGAAGAGCACGTGCCGGACGAGCGAGTACCCGTTGGAGTGAAGGCCGGAGGAAGCCATCGCGATGACGGCGTCACCCGTACGGATGCGATCGGGGCCGAGGAGACGGTCCGCCTCCACCACGCCCGTACCGGCACCGGCGACGTCGAAGTCGTCCGGGCCGAGGAGGCCGGGGTGTTCGGCGGTCTCGCCGCCGACGAGGGCGGTGCCGGCGAGGACGCAGCCCTCGGCGATGCCCTTGACGATCGCGGCGACCCGCTCGGGGTGGACCTTGCCGACACAGATGTAGTCGGTCATGAAGAGCGGCTCGGCGCCGCAGACGACGATGTCGTCCATGACCATCGCGACCAGGTCGTGACCGATGGTGTCGTAGACGCCCATCTGCCGCGCGATGTCGACCTTCGTGCCGACACCGTCGGTGGCGGAGGCGAGCAGCGGACGCTCGTAGCGCTTGAGGGCGGAGGCGTCGAAGAGGCCGGCGAAGCCGCCGAGGCCGCCCAGCACCTCGGGGCGCTGGGTCTTCTTCACCCACTCCTTCATGAGCTCGACGGCGCGGTCGCCCGCTTCGATGTCGACGCCCGCGCTCGCGTAGCTGGCACCGGTGGTCTGAGACATGGGTTCAGAGCTTTCGTGTCGTACTGCGGGGTGTGCAGCGGGGTCTTACGGGCGGCGCAGCGCGTCGGCGGCCGCGGTGGCGGCGGGGCCGGCGGCCAGCTCCGTCTCGAGCAGCTGCTTGCCGAGCAGCTCCGGGTCCGGGAGTTCCATCGGGTACTCGCCGTCGAAGCAGGCGCGGCAGAGGTTCGGCTTGTCGATCGTGGTCGCCTCGATCATCCCGTCGATGGAGATGTACGAGAGCGAGTCCGCGCCGAGCGACTTGCCGATCTCGTCGATCGACATGCCGTTGGCGATCAGCTCCGCGCGGGTCGCGAAGTCGATGCCGAAGAAGCAGGGCCACTTCACCGGCGGGGAGGAGATCCGGATGTGGATCTCGGCCGCGCCGGCCTCGCGGAGCATCTTGACCAGGGCGCGCTGGGTGTTGCCGCGGACGATCGAGTCGTCGACGACCACCAGGCGCTTGCCCTTGATGACGTCCTTGAGGGGGTTCAGCTTGAGCCGGATGCCCAGCTGGCGGATGGTCTGGGACGGCTGGATGAAGGTGCGGCCCACGTAGGCGTTCTTCACCAGGCCGGCGCCGAAGGGGATGCCGGAGGCCTCGGCGTAGCCGATCGCGGCCGGCGTGCCGGATTCCGGCGTCGCTATGACCAGGTCGGCCTCGACGGGGGCCTCCTTGGCGAGGCGACGGCCCATCTCGACGCGGGAGAGGTAGACGTTGCGACCGGCGATGTCCGTGTCCGGGCGGGCCAGGTACACGTACTCGAAGACACAGCCCTTGGGCTTCGCTTCTGCGAAGCGCGAGGTGCGGATGCCGTTCTCGTCGATCGCGATCAGCTCGCCCGGCTCGACCTCGCGGACGTAGCTGGCGCCGCAGATGTCGAGGGCGGCGGACTCCGACGCGACGACCCAGCCGCGCTCGAGACGACCGAGGACCAGCGGGCGGATGCCCTGCGGGTCACGGGCCGCGTAGAGCGTGTGCTCGTCCATGAAGACGAGGGAGAAGGCGCCCCGGACCTCGGGGAGGATCTTCGCGGCGCCCTGCTCGATGGTGAGCGGCTTGCCGTCCTCGTCGACCTGCGCGGCGAGGAGCGCCGTGAGCAGGTCGGTGTCGTTGGTGGCCGCGACGCGGGTGGTGCGGCCTTCCTGCTTGGGCAGGTCGGCGACCATCTCGGCCAGCCGGGCCGTGTTCACCAGGTTGCCGTTGTGGCCGAGCGCGATGGAGCCGTGGGCGGTTGCCCGGAACGTCGGCTGCGCGTTCTCCCACACGGAGGCACCGGTGGTCGAGTAGCGGGCGTGACCGACCGCGATATGACCCTGGAGGGAACCGAGAGAGGTCTCGTCGAAGACCTGGGACACCAGGCCCATGTCCTTGAAGACGAGGATCTGGGAGCCGTTGCTGACCGCGATACCCGCGGATTCCTGGCCCCGATGCTGGAGGGCGTAGAGCCCGAAGTACGTGAGCTTTGCGACCTCTTCACCCGGAGCCCAGACACCGAAGACGCCGCAAGCGTCCTGGGGGCCCTTCTCGCCGGGAAGCAGATCGTGATTGAGTCGACCGTCACCACGTGGCACGTTCTCGAGTGTAGGGGAGGTCGACCACTGGTCCGAATTGGGGAATTGCGCGGGGTCCCGGATTGGTGTGATCGTACGAGTTGATCCACAGGCCCTCGTCAGGCCGCCCGTGAAGTGCCCGGGGGCCAAGGGGCAGCAGGGCTCCGAGGGATCGGCGAGGAGGGCGGCGACCCGCGCTACCGACGGGTAGGAACGGGCCCGGAAGGCTCCGGATGTGACGGAGTTCGCAACCGGAGGACCTCCCCCGGGGTGCGGGAAGGGTGCCGGGGGAGACGTCCCAGGGATCGGGACGGGCGTTGACAGGGACGTCCGGGGTCGGCCAGGCTCCACGCCATGCAGCCGCTGCGTGACCGCTCGGTCACCCTCGTGGCGCGCCGACACGTCGACCTGGTCCGTGTCGCCGGCGCGCTCTGTCGCTGCGCCTAAGGCCGGACAGGCCCTAGGTCGCGTCCGGAAAGTCTGGCCTGGCTCGCGACGCCCGGCACGCACGCTCGCCGCGTTGCCGAAATGCCCACGTAGCTCCGCTACGAGAGCATCCCGGCGCCTTGCGATCGCACGCCCCGGACGCCGCGAGCCCCGCCCTTCGGGCGGACGACCATACTTTCCGGACACTCCCTAGCCACGCCGGCTGAGGGCGCTCGTCGCCCTCCCCCCTCCGCCCGCTGAGGGCACCCCTTCCTGACCCCCGCACGCCACGGCCCCCTCCTCGGGGCCGCGCCGCCGCGCGCCCGCATCCCCTTTTCACGCGTACCGCTTCACGCGTACCGCACCTTCCAAGGAGCCTCCATGCCCACGCCCAAGACACCCCTGTCCCGACGCGCCTTCGGAGGGGTCGCCGTCGGGGCCGCCGCCGTCGGGGCGCTCGGCGCCGGAGCCGGGACCGCGCAGGCGGGGACAGCGCAGGCGGAGGAGCGGGAGTTCCGGGCCGCGACCGGCCGGCGCTCCCGGCGGCCGAACATCCTGTTCATCCTCGGCGACGACCTCGGCTGGGCCGACCTCTCCTCGTACGGCTCCCCCCACATCCGTACGCCCCACCTCGACCGGCTCGCCCGCCAGGGCGTGCGCTTCACCGACGCCTACTCCGGCTCCGCGACCTGCTCCCCGACCCGCTTCAGCCTGTACACAGGCCGCTTCCCCGGCCGTACGAAGGGCGGCCTTGCCGAGCCGATCGCCGACAAGTCCGTCGGCCTGGAGCCGACCCACCCCACGCTCGCCTCCCGGCTCCGCGAGGCCGGATACGCCACGGCCCTCATCGGCAAGTGGCACTGCGGCTACCTGCCCGACTACTCCCCCACCCGATCGGGCTGGGACGAGTTCTTCGGCAACTTCGGCGGGGCCCTGGAGTACTACTCCAAGCTGGGCCTCGGCGGCGAGTACGACCTCTACGAGGGCGACGCCGAGTACAAGGACCTGCGCTACTACACCCGGATCCTGACCGAGCGGGCGAGCGAGTACGTGGCCCGCGACCACGAGAAGCCCTGGCTGCTCAACCTCAACTTCACCACCCCCCACTGGCCGTGGATCGCCGACGGCGACACGGAGGCGAGCGCCGAGATCGTCCGGCGGATCAAGGCGGGCGACCGCTCCGCCCTCTGGCACCAGGACGGGGGCTCGATCGAGAAGTACAAGGAGATGGTCGAGGATCTCGACCGCTCGATCGGCAAGGTCCTCGCCGCGCTGAAGCGCTCGGGCCAGGAGGAGGACACGCTCGTCTTCTTCGCCAGCGACAACGGCGGCGAGCGCTTCTCCTACAACTGGCCGCTCGCCGGCAACAAGGGCTCCCTCCAGGAGGGCGGCATCCGCGTGCCGTCCGTCCTGCGCTGGCCCGCCCGGATCGACGGCGGCCAGGTCAGCCACCTGCCGGTCTACACCCCCGACTGGACGGCGACCCTCCTCGAACTGGGCGGCGCCCGCCCCCACCCCGCCTACCCGCTCGACGGGACCAGCCTCGCCGGGCACCTGCTGCGCGGCGAGAAGGTCGCCGAACGCGATCTGTTCTGGCGGGTGCGGGGCGAGCGTGCGCTGCGCCGCGGCGACTGGAAGTACTACCGGGGCAAGAGCGGGCGCGACCAGCTCTTCCACCTGACCGAGGACGCCCGCGAGCAGGCGGACCGTGCCCCGTTCGAGCGGGAGAAGCTCGCCGATCTGCGGGCGGCGTGGGAGCGGACGGACGCGGGACTGCTGCCGTACCAGGGTTAAGGCGTCGGCTTGATCGTCGTCTTCGCGGCGAAGCCCTCGCCGTCGGCGCCCGTGAGCGTCAGGGAGCGGTGACCGAGCTTGTACGAGAGCGGTCCGTCGAGGAGCTCGTACAGCTTGGTCTCCAGCTGCATCTGCGCGCTCGAACAGATCATCCGCGTGGTCGCGACGGGACCGGTGACAGTGAGGGTCGTGGGCGTGACCTTCGCGGTGGCCGTGAACCGGTTGCAGCCCAGGTTGCCGCGGACCTTGCCGTCCTTGTCGATGACGAACGTGGCCTTGCCCTCGCTGCCCTGGGGCAGCGAGGTGGCCGTCCGGCCGGAGAGCAGGGAGTCGACGGTCCAGGTCGTGCCGTCGAGCGGGGCCGGCGGTTCGGAGGTCAGGGCGAGGACGTTCTTGCCGTCGGGCGAGGTGAGGGTGAGCCGGTCGCCGTCGAGCCGGGCCTTCAGCGAACCGGTGAAGGCCTTCTGGAGCACCGCCTCGAACGCTCCCCGCTCGCCGGGGCACGCCATCTCGGTGCCCTGGCCCTGCTTCACGGTGACCGTGTCCCCCTGGACCGCCACCTCGGCACCGAAGCCGTTGCAGCCGCTGTTCCCCGAGGCCTGGCCGTTCGCCGCGATCTCGATGTGGGCGCCGTCGGGCGCCCGGGTCTCCTTGCCGGCCACCGTGACCGTGTCGAAGGACCAGTGGACTCCGGCGACCTGCACGTCGGGCGCGACGGAGCCGGCAGCGGGATCGGAGCCGGACTTCTGGGTGCCGCACGCCGAGAGCACGACGAGCGAGGCCAGGACGGCGGCGGCTGCGGTGGTACGTGTCTTCAGCATGGGGATGGGACGGGCGAACGGTACGGACGGTTCCGTACGGCTCCGGGGAGTCAGCCCATCAGCGGCAGCAGGGCCGCAAGGTCCGCCCGCTCCCCGCTCGCGCCGACCCGTGCCGCGTCCAGCTCCTCCGCCCACCGCGCCCGGCCCGTCGCCAGCCGGATCCAGGTGAGCGGGTCGGTCTCGACGACGTTGGGCGGGGTGCCGCGGGTGTGGCGCGGCCCCTCCACGCACTGCACGACCGCGAAGGGCGGGACCCGCACCTCGACCGCCCCGCCCGGGGCCTTCACCGCGAGCGCGTCGGCGAGCAGCCGCGTACAGGCGGCCAGGGCCTGCCGGTCGTACGGGACGTCCAGGCCGGTCGCCGCGTTGAGGTCGTCGGTGTGGACGACGAGTTCGACGGTCCGGGTCACCAGGAAGTCGGCGAGGCGCATCGCGCCGAACCGCATCAGGACGAGCCGCTCGTCGGAGACGCCCGCGATCCGCTCCTGGTACCGCGCGGCCGTCCGCGCGAAGAGTCCTGCCAGGTCGTCCGTGTCGATCGCCCGGGTGTCCTCGTCGATCCGCGCGGCGGCCGTCGCCGTCGCCCCGGGCCAGTCGAGCAGGGCGAGTTCGCGCTCGGCGGGCTCGGGCTCGTCGAGCGCGCGGGCGACGGCGCCGACCGCCATCGTCAGGTGCGCGGCCAGCTCCCGTACGGTCCACTCCCCCAGCCGGGTCGGCCCGTCGAGCTGCTCCTCCGTGAGCCCCTCCACCGCCTTCCGTACATTCTCGAACTGGGCGAGCACGGCGGCGCGGGTCTTCGCGGAGTCGTACGAACGCGTGCGCTTCTTGGCAGGTGGCATGGGGCCGAGGCTAGCCGCTGCCGTGTGGCGGGGAGGGGGTGCACGGCAGAGACTGGAAGAGGCCTACGAGAGGGGTGGAAGGATCATGACTGAACACCCTGACGCCGCAGTCGTGCGCAAGGGCTACGAGGCGTTCGTCAAAGGAGACATGGACACGGTCGCTTCTCTGATGACGGGTGACTGCACGCACCATTCGCCCGGCGAGAGCCAGATGTCCGGGCACTTCAAGGGCCGCGACAACATCCTGGCCCACTTCGGCAAACTCATGGAGCTGACCGACGGCACCTTCCGCGTGGAGCTGGAGGGCCTCTACCCGGACGGCCGGGGCCACGTCATGGCCGTCCACAAGTGGCACGGCGATCGCGGGGACCGAGGCATCGAGATGAAGGGCGGCCTCTTCGTCACCCTCATCGGCGGCAAGTTCTCCGACGTCGACGAGTGCGTCGAGGACATCGACGAGTCCGACGCCTTCTGGGATCAGGCCGTGTAGGCGGAGTCCCGCCCCGCCACGAACGTCTCGCCGTTCTTCGGTACGCCGACCCCCCGCCAGGTGAACGGCACGCCGCGGGCCGTGTTCAGGTCCGGGCCGTCCATGAGCTGGAAGTGCACGTGCGGTTCGGTGGAGTTGCCGGAGTTGCCGCACCGGGCGAGTTCCTGGCCCGCCGCCACCCGGTCGCCCGCGCGGACGGTGAGCGAGCCGCGCCGGAGGTGCGCGTACATCGCGTACGTACCGTCGCCGAGGTCGAGGACCAGGTGGTTGCCGGTGACGCGGCGCGCGCCGGCGAGGACGCGGACCGCCGACTCGATCAGCAGCAGATAGGCCACGGCGGGCAGCGAGTTGCGGCTGAGGTGGTCGCGTTGGCGGTCCTCGGCGTGCACGACGGTCGCGTCGGCGACCGCGAGCAGCGGGGCGCCGAAGGCGGGGAAGTCCCGGCTCCTGCGGACCACCGGCCAGAGCAGGGCGAAGGACGGGCGGGGCCGCTCCTCGTCCTCCTCGACGATGTCGATGGCGTAGGTCTGGCCGTACTGGTGGGTGCCGTGGCTCGGCGTGCGGTCCGCCGGGCTGTTCAGCGCCGACCAGCGGCCGGTGACGGGCGGGTCCACCTCCACGGCGGCCTTCGGCTGCGCCATGGCGGCCCGCCTGCGGGTCGTGGCGAGCGTGACGCCGACCGCCATGGCGGCGAGCGCGGGCAGCCAGCCCGCCCAGTACGGATAGGGCGGTTCGACGAAGACCGAGGCGACGGCCTGTACGGCGAACAGCAGCCAGAGCATGCGATGGACGATCATCGCGAACACGCGCGCGGACATAACGTTCCCCCTGAACGATCGCGGCTGTGGGATACGACTTACGGACGGGCGGCGGTGAGGACCACCAGGAGCGGGACGACCCGGGCTCCCGGCACCTCGTAGCGGCCCCTTCCCGTGGTGTGGAGCCAGCCCGCGCCGGTCAGTTGGCGCAGGTGGTGGTAGATCTGGCCGGTCGTGCCGATCTCCTCGAGCTCCGCCAGTTCGGCGGCGGTGCGCCGGCCGCCGAGGACCTCCCGCAGCAGCCGGAGCCGTACGGGGTGGCCGAGTGCGGCGAAGGACTCGGCGTTCTCGGCCCAGTCCTCGTCGAGCAACCGCTCGGTGAAGGCGCCGAACTGCCACTCGTACCGCTCCTGGGTCGGCAGTCGGACCGACCCCGTGAACAGCACCGCGCCGTCCTCGCCCTGCGCGCCCGACCCGGCGATCTCCGCCTTGAGCCCTTCCAGGGCCCAGAACGTCCCGTCGCTGATCTCGGGTGCGGGGCGGTCCGCCCGCTCCAGCTCGGCCATGCGCCGTTCCAGCTCGGCGACCCGCTCTTCAAGCTCCATGTTCGTAGATTACGTAATTACGTAATGCCGTGCAAGCGGGTGTCCCGGGAACGGCAGAGCCCCCGCCGGGACCCGAAGGTCCCGACGGGGGCTCCCGTGATGCTCGATCCGTGCCGCGTATCAGGCCAGCAGGGCCGGGATCGTCGCCTCGTGCGCCGTGCGCAGCTCGCTCAGCGCGATGCCGAACTCGCCCTGCACATCGATCTCTTCGCCGTCCACGACACCGATCCGCGTCGCCGGAAGACCCCGCGCGCCGCACATGTCGGTGAAGCGGAGCTCCTCGCTGCGCGGGACGGCCACGACCGCGCGGCCCGCCGACTCGCTGAAGAGGAACGTGAAGGCGTCCAGGCCCTCCGGGACGACGAGGCGCGCGCCCGTGCCGCCGCGCAGGCAGGACTCGACGACCGCCTGGATCAGACCGCCGTCGGACAGGTCGTGCGCCGCGTCGATCATGCCGTCGCGGGAGGCGGAGATCAGGATCTCGCCGAGCAGCTTCTCCCGGTCGAGGTCCACGGCCGGCGGCAGACCGCCGAGGTGCTGGTGGATCACCTCGGACCAGGCCGAGCCGCCGAACTCCTCACGCGTGTCGCCGAGCAGGTAGAGGAGCTGGCCCTCTTCCGCGAAGGCGATCGGCGTACGGCGGTTGACGTCGTCGATCACACCGAGCACGGCCACGACCGGCGTCGGGTGGATGGCGACCTCGCCCGTCTGGTTGTACAGCGAGACGTTGCCACCGGTCACCGGGGTGCCCAGCTGCAGGCAGCCGTCCGCGAGACCACGGGTGGCCTCGGCGAACTGCCACATCACGGCCGGGTCCTCGGGCGAACCGAAGTTGAGGCAGTTGGAGATCGCCAGCGGCTTGGCGCCGGAGGCGGCCACGTTGCGGTACGACTCCGCGAGCGCCAGCTGCGCGCCCGCGTACGGGTCGAGCTTCGCGTACCGGCCGTTGCCGTCGGTCGCCATGGCCACGCCGAGGTTGGTCTCCTCGTCGATCCGGACCATGCCCGCGTCCTCGGGCTGCGCGAGGACGGTGTTGCCCTGCACGAACCGGTCGTACTGGTCCGTGATCCAGGACTTGGACGCCTGGTTCGGGGAGGAGATCAGCTTCAGGACCTGGTCCTTCAGCTCAGCCCCGTTCTGCGGCCGGGGCAGCTTGTTCGCGTCGTCGGCCTGGAGCGCGTCCTGCCACTCGGGGCGCGCGTACGGCCGGTTGTAGACCGGGCCCTCGTGCGCGACCGTGCGCGGCGGGACGTCGACGATCTGCTCGCCGTGCCAGAAGATCTCCAGGCGCTCGCCCTCGGTCACCTCACCGATGACGGTGGCGATGACGTCCCACTTCTCGCAGATCTCCAGGAAGCGGTCGACGTGCTCGGGCTCGACGATCGCGCACATGCGCTCCTGCGACTCGCTCATGAGGATCTCCTCGGGCGAGAGCGTCGCGTCGCGCAGGTGGACCCGGTCGAGCTCGACGCGCATGCCGCCGGAGCCGGCGGAGGCCAGCTCGGACGTCGCACAGGAGAGTCCGGCGCCACCCAGGTCCTGGATGCCCGCGACCAGCTTCTCCTTGAAGATCTCCAGGGTGCACTCGATGAGGAGCTTCTCCTGGAACGGGTCGCCGACCTGGACGGCGGGCCGCTTGGTCGGCTTCGAGTCGTCGAAGGTCTCGGAGGCCAGTACGGACACACCGCCGATGCCGTCGCCGCCGGTACGGGCGCCGTAGAGGATCACCTTGTTGCCGGGCCCGGAGGCCTGGGCGAGGTGGATGTCCTCGTGCTTCATCACGCCGATGCAGCCGGCGTTGACCAGCGGGTTGCCCTGGTAGCACTCGTCGAAGACGACCTCGCCGCCGATGTTCGCCAGGCCCAGGCAGTTGCCGTAGCCGCCGATGCCCGCGACGACGCCGGGGAGGACGCGCTTGGTGTCGGGGTGGTCGGCCGCGCCGAAACGCAGCGGGTCGACGACCGCGACCGGGCGGGCGCCCATGGCGAGGATGTCGCGGACGATGCCGCCGACGCCGGTGGCCGCGCCCTGGTAGGGCTCGATGTAGCTGGGGTGGTTGTGCGACTCGACCTTGAAGGTGACCGCGTAGCCCTGGCCGACGTCCACGACGCCCGCGTTCTCGCCGATGCCGACGAGCATGGCGTCGTTCTCGGGGACCTTCTCGCCGAACTGCTTCAGGTGGACCTTGCTGCTCTTGTACGAGCAGTGCTCGGACCACATGACGGAGTACATGGCGAGCTCGGCGCCCGTGGGACGGCGGCCGAGGATCTCGCGGATGCGCGCGTACTCGTCCTCCTTGAGGCCGAGTTCCTTCCAGGGCTGCTCGCTGTCCGGCGTCTCGGCCGCGTGCTTGACCGTGTCCAGAGTCATCAGGCGTTGACCAGCTTCTTGAGGATCGAGGTGAAGAAACCGAGGCCGTCGGTACGACCCGTACCGATCAGCGGCTCGACGGCGTGCTCGGGGTGCGGCATGAGGCCGACCACGTTGCCCGCGGCGTTGGTGATGCCCGCGATGTCGCGGAGCGAGCCGTTGGGGTTCATGTCCAGGTAGCGGAAAGCCACCCGCCCCTCGGCCTCCAGCTCGTCGAGCACCCGCTCGTCGGCGACGTACCGGCCGTCCATGTTCTTGAGCGGGACCCGGATCTCCTGGCCCTGCTCGTAGTCGGCGGTCCACGCGGTGTCCGCGTTCTCCACCCGCAGCTTCTGGTCGCGGCAGATGAAGTGCAGGTGGTTGTTGCGCAGCATCGCGCCCGGCAGCAGATGGGCCTCGGTGAGGATCTGGAAGCCGTTGCAGATGCCGAGGACGGGCATGCCCGCCTTGGCCTGCTCGATGAGCGGCTCCATGACCGGCGAGAAGCGGGAGATGGCTCCGGCCCGCAGATAGTCGCCGTAGGAGAAGCCACCGGCCAGGACCACGGCGTCGACCTGCTTGAGGTCCTTGTCGCGGTGCCAGAGCGAGACGGGCTCGGCGCCCGCCAGGCGGACGGCGCGCAGCGCGTCCTGGTCGTCGAGCGTTCCGGGGAACGTGACGACGCCGATGCGTGCGGTCACGACGAGGCCCCGGCGGTCTCCGTGGACTCGACCTTGATGGTGAAGTCCTCGATCACGGTGTTGGCGAGGAAGGTTTCGGCCATCTCATGGATGCGGGCGAGGGCGGCCTCGTCGACCGGTCCCTCCACCTCCAGCTCGAAGCGCTTTCCCTGGCGGACGTCGGCGATTCCGTCGAATCCGAGGCGGGGCAGTGCACGCTGCACGGCCTGGCCCTGGGGGTCGAGGATCTCCGGCTTGAGCATGACGTCGACTACGACGCGTGCCACTGGCACTCCCGGTGGTGTGTTGCGTGGGCGGTTCCCTCAGCGTACCTGCCTCCAAATTCTACGCGGGTAGAGGACTGGAGGACCCTACAAAGCCTCCCGGAGATCTCCGAAGATCCCCACGGAAAATTCAAGTGAAATATTGCGCGGCCCATTGCGGCGGGACACGCTGATGCAATTGGCTGGGCTTCACAATGCGACGCCTACCGCTGTACAAAGGAATACAGAGGAAAGCAGCATTGGCCCGGGGCAGCCGAAAAGCCGGTGTCGCCGCACGTCAGAGGCGCTTCACGCCTCGGTACGATCACGGCGCGCCGCAGGAAAGGACCGATATCCGTGGCTCAGCGAGTAGTGGTCAGTCTCTTCGACGACATCGACGGCGGAGAAGCGGCGGAAACGGTTGCGTTCGGCCTGGACGGGAAGACGTACGAGATCGACCTGAATCCCGCCAATGCAAAGAAACTGCGCAAGGCGTTGGCGCCGTACCTCGCGGCCGGCCGGAAGCTGACGGGCAGGGCCGCCACCACCAGGGCAGGCGGCGCACCCGCCTCCGTGGCTTCGTACAAGCACACCGCCCTCGCCCCCGACCCGGCGGCCGTCCGCGCCTGGGCGCAGTCCAACAAGATGGACGTGCCCGCCCGCGGCCGCATCCCCAAGCGGGTCTACGAGGCGTTCCGCGAGGCCAGTTGAGCCGGCGCCCCGACCCCGCGCCGGGAACCGAGTTGCACTCCACCCCCGCCGATCGGCTAGAGTCTGGATCACGCCGAGGGGCAAGGCCGCAAAGCCGAACCTCACGCAGCGTGCGGGTGTAGTTCAGTAGTAGAACATCCCCCTTCCAGGGGGAAGGCGCAGTGTGCAATTCCTGTCACCCGCTCTGCATCGCATTACCAAGCACTCCGGTGCATCAGGTACAGTGGTGCTCGCACCGCCCAGTGAGAGCTGAGCGGCAGCAATGCGGACGTGGCTCAGTTGGTAGAGCATCACCTTGCCAAGGTGAGGGTCGCGAGTTCGAATCTCGTCGTCCGCTCAGTGATCGAAGGCCCGGTTCTCACGAACCGGGCCTTCGTCGTATGCCCAGGATCTTCCACCTGACATTTGTCATGCGCAGTGATGACAGCGCGCACTGCCGGGCGGCCCGCCCGGCCGCGAGCCTTGAACCATGACCGATGTGATCGTGGCGGAGGGCCTCCGCCGGCGCTACTCCGGCGGCTACGAAGCCGTCAACGGAATCTCCTTCGCCGTACCCCGAGGCGAGATCTTCGCCCTGCTCGGCACCAACGGAGCCGGTAAGACCTCCACCGTCGAGCTCCTGGAAGGCCTCGCCGCGCCGAGCGGCGGCACCGTCCAGGTCCTCGGCCACGACCCGTACCGGGAGAGGACCGCCGTCCGGCCCCGGATCGGGGTGATGCTCCAGGAGGGCGGCTTCCCGTCCGACCTGACCGTCGCCGAGACCGTACGGATGTGGGCGGGCTGCACCACCGGCGCCCGCCCGACCGGCGAGGCCCTGGAGGCCGTCGGCCTCGGCTCCCGCGAACGGGTGCGGATCAAGCAGCTCTCCGGCGGCGAACGCCGGCGCCTCGACCTCGCCCTCGCACTCCTCGGCCGCCCCGAGGTCCTCTTCCTCGACGAGCCGACCACCGGCCTCGACGCCGAAGGACGGCGCGACACCTGGGCGCTCGTGCGGGCGCTGCGCGACGAGGGGACGACCGTCGTCCTCACCACGCACTACCTGGAGGAGGCAGAGTCCCTGGCCGACCGGCTCGCGATCATGCACCAGGGGCGGATCGTGCTCTCCGGCACCCCGGCCGAGGTCACCGCCGCCCGGCCCGCCCGCATCCGCTTCACCCTCCCCGAGGGCGTGGAGCCCGGCCGGCTCCCCCTCACCCTCAAGGCCGCCGCGCAGGGCGGCCGCGTGGAGATCCGTACGCACGCGCTGCAGGACGCGCTGGGCGAACTCCTCGACTGGGCCCGCGAGTCCGGCGTACGGCTCGACGCGCTCGACGCCCGCTCGGCCACCCTCGAAGAGGCGTTCCTGGAGATCGCCTCCCGCACCGACGCCCTCGGCCCGGAGCTCGACCTGGACCTGGAGACCGCCCGATGAACGCGACCGCACGCCGGATGACCTCGCTCGGACGGGCCGAACTCACCCTCCTCGGGCGGAACAAGAACAACCTCTTCATCGCCCTCCTGATGCCGCTCCTCATGATCTTCGTGCTGCGGTCCTCGCTCGGGCAGATGAGCCCGGACGAGCTGCCCGGCGGCATGGCGGGCACCACCCTCATCGGCGGCACCGGGATGGTCCTCGTCCTCGTCGTCTACATGGGCCTCGTCTCCGCCCTCGTGGCCCGGCGCGAGGAACTGGTCCTCAAGCGGCTCCGCACGGGAGAGGCCACCGACCTGGAGATCCTCGGCGGCGCCGCACTCCCCTCCGCCGCCATCGCGCTCGTCCAGTGCGCCGTCCTCACCGTCGGCGGCGCCCTCGTCCTCGACGTACCCGCGCCGCGCAGGCCCGACCTGCTCGTCCTCGGGCTGGTCGCCGCGATCCTGCTGCTCGCCGGCCTCGCCGCCGCGACCACCGCCATCACACGGAACGTCGAGAGCGCGGGCCTCACCACCCTGCCGTTCTTCCTGATCTCCGCCATGGGCTCCGGGGTCATGGTGCCCCGCGACGTCCTTCCCGACCTGGCCGCGAGCATCACCCAACTGCTGCCGTTCAGCGGCGTCATGGAGTTCGTCCGGGCCGGCTGGCTCGGCGTGGGCGACACCAAGGACCTGGTGACCGCCGCGCTCACCACGCTGGCCTGGGGCGTCCTCACCGTGTTTGCTGTCCGGAAGTGGTTCCGCTGGGAACCGCGTCGCTAGAAAGAAGGGGGCCGGACGCGTGTCCAGGCTGACGGGGTGGTGGAGCGGGCGCGACAGCGCGGCCAAGGTCGAGCTGTACACCCGCTGGAGCTTCCACTTCTTCATGGTGATCGAGATCGCCGCCATCGGTCTCATACCGATCGCGGACGCCGGGTACAACCCGCTCGGCACCCCCCTCGGCCTCGCGCTGACCCTGCTGGTCTGCGTACACGCCGTACTGAACGCCGTGCTCTCCTCCCGCGCCCTGGACTGGGCCCTGGATCGGCGCGACCGGCCGGTCCGGCTCGCGACCGCGATGACCGTCCTGACGGCGGTCGCTTCGCTGACCGTGATCGCGCTGCGGGCCACGGGAGTGCTCGGCGACCCCGCCGTCGCCGCCGCCGTCGTCACCGGCATGATCACCTTCGCCGTGGGCAGCCTCGTGCTCTGCATCCGCAGGCCCCGCCGCATGCTGTACGTCGTCCCCGTCGCCGCGCTCGCGACCGGCGTCGCCGTCGTGGCGATGGGGCTCCACCCGGGCGAGGCCCTCGGCTACGCCGTCGCGATCACCTTGGGCGGTGGCGGCCTCGCCGCCGCCTGCGGGTTCTCCGGCTGGTTGATGAAGATCGTCTGGGAGCTGGAGCGCTCCCGCGACCTGAAGGCCCGGCTCGCGGTCGCCGAGGAACGGCTCCGCTTCGGCCGCGACCTGCACGACGTCATGGGCCGCAACCTGTCGGTGATCGCCCTCAAGAGCGAACTCGCCGTCCAGCTCGCGCGGCGCGAACGGCCCGAGGCCGTCGACCAGATGATCGAGGTGCAGCGGATCGCGCAGGAGTCCCAGCGCGAGGTACGGGACGTGGTGCGCGGCTACCGGGAGGCCGACCTGCGCGTCGAACTGGAGGGCGCGCGCGGGGTGCTGGGGGCCGCCGGCATCGACTGCGCGATCGACCCGGTGCCCGTGGAACTCCCGGCCGGCGTCCAGTCGGTGCTCGGCTGGGTGGTGCGGGAGACGACGACCAACGTGCTGCGGCACGGCGACGCGCGGACGTGCGCGATCTCGCTGCGGGAGAAGGGCGGTTCGGTGCTGCTGACGGTACGGAACGACGGCGTGAGGGAAGGGGCGGTGATGGAGCGCGGCTCGGGGCTCGCGGGGCTGCGGGAGCGGCTCGCGGCGGTCGACGGGACCCTGGAGGCGGGCCCGGACGGCAACGGTACGTTCCAGGTGACGGCGCTGGTGCCGGTCCCCGCGCAGGGGCGGGGAGCGGAGTCGTGACCGTACGCGTGCTGCTCGCCGACGACGAGCACCTGATCCGGGGCGCGCTCGCCGCGCTGCTCGCCCTGGAGGACGATCTCGTGGTCGTCGCCCAGGCCGCCACAGGACCCGAGGCGCTCGCCATGGCCCGCGCCCACCGGCCCGATGTCGCCGTCCTCGATCTGCAGATGCCGGGCCTCGACGGTGTGAGGGTCGCCACAGCCCTGCGGGACGAACTGCCCGACTGCCGCACCATGATCGTGACCAGTCACGGCCGCCCCGGACACCTCAAGCGGGCGCTCGCGGCCGGCGTGCGGGGCTTCGTGCCGAAGACCGTCAGCGCCCAGCGGCTTGCCGAGCTCATCCGTACCGTGCACGCCGGAAACCGTTACGTGGACCCGGAGTTGGCGGCCGACGCGATCGCCGCCGGGGACTCCCCGCTGACCGCGCGCGAGGCCGAGGTGCTCGAACTCGCGGCGGACGGCGCACCGGTCGCGGAGATCGCCGAGCGGGCCTCGCTCTCGCAGGGAACGGTCCGGAACTACCTCTCCTCGGCCGCCGCGAAGCTCGGTGCCGAGAACCGTCACACGGCGGTGCGTCTCGCACGCGAGAAAGGTTGGGTATAGTTGGCTCCGCGCTACGGCGCATGCGGACGTGGCTCAGTTGGTAGAGCATCACCTTGCCAAGGTGAGGGTCGCGAGTTCGAATCTCGTCGTCCGCTCCATCGAAGAAGCCCCCGGTCCTCTCGGACCGGGGGCTTCTTCGTGTCTCTTTACTTCCAGGTGTTGCCGGTCAGGAGCTCGTACGCCTCGATGTACTTGGCGCGGGTCGCGTCCACGATCTCCTGCGGGAGGGCCGGCGGCGGCTGCTCGCTCGTCCGGTCCCAGCCGGAGGCCGCGGAGGTCAGCCAGTCGCGGACGAACTGCTTGTCGTACGAGGGCTGGGCACGGCCCGGCTGCCACTGGTCGGCCGGCCAGAAGCGGGACGAGTCCGGGGTGAGGACCTCGTCGGCGAGGATCAGCCGCTCACCGTCCGCGGTCGAGGCGAAGCCGAACTCGAACTTGGTGTCCGCGAGGATGATCCCGCGCTCGCGGGCGATGCCCCGGGCCCTGCCGTAGACGGCGAGGGTCGTCTGGCGCAGCAGGGCGGCCGTCTCCGCGCCGACCTGGCGGGCGACCTCCTCGTACGGGACGTTCTCGTCGTGGTCGCCGACGGCGGCCTTGGTGGCCGGGGTGAAGATCGGCGCGGGCAGCTCGGAGCCGTCGCTGAGGCCCTCGGGGAGCGCGAGGCCGCAGACCGTACGGGACTCCTTGTACTCGACCAGGCCGGAGCCGGTCAGATAGCCGCGGGCCACGCACTCGACCGGCACCATCTTCAGGGACTGGCAGACGAGGGTGCGGCCCTCCCAGTCGGCTGGGGCGCCGGCCGGGACGTCGGTGGAGATGACGTGGTTGGGGACGAGGTCGGCGAGCCGGTCGAACCACCACAGGGAGAGCTGGGTGAGCACCCGCCCCTTGTCGGGGATCTCGGTCGGCAGGACCCAGTCGTACGCGGACATGCGGTCACTCGCCACCATCACGAGCTCGCCGGCCTCGTTCTGGTAGAGGTCACGCACCTTGCCCGTGTGGAGGTGGGTCAGGCCCGGGACCTGAACAGGCTCGGGCTTTTCTACGAATCCGGACACGGTTCCTCCGCGTAGGTTGATCCAGGAACGGTTCGATTCTCTCGCACCACGCGGGGTGCGCGACGCGCGACCCCTCGAACGCCCTGGTCAGTCGGGACCGCAGCCGGTCCCGCCCGGCCGGTCCAGTCCGGCCGGTCCAGTCCCTCCAGGCCGGTCAGTCCCGCTCGGCCGGTCAGTCCCGCTTGCAGATGCGGTCGAGGAGGTTCGCGGTGGCGCGCTGGATCCTGGGATCGACATGGCCCGGCCGGTCCAGGGCGGGGGACCAGGCGAAGGTGCCGGAGGCGAAGACCCACGCGCCGGACGGGGCCCGGTAGAGCGAGGTCTCCTGGTGGCGCAGGGCGCCCTCACTGTCCCTGTACGGCGAGTGGGCGAGCAGGATGCGGCCCTCGTGCTCGGGAAGCGCGGTGCGCGGGAAGTAACGGTCGGCCTCGCCCGCGACCAGGCCGGGGATCTCGTCCCCGTCCCCGGCGCCGGTGGCCTCCCAGAGCCAGTGGTCCGCGTTCCGTACGACCAGCGGGTGCGGCTCCGGCACCCTGCCCGCGTACTGGATCCCGAGCAGCTGCTGCTCCGGGCGGTCGATCTCGCGCCAGAGCGCGGGGCGGCCGGGGCCACGGCGCTTGCGGCAGGTGAGGAGGCGGTCGGGGACTCCGGACGGGGAGGGCCCCAGCTCCACCTGCCAGTACATGGTGTTGGCGGAGAGGAAGACGAGGGAGGTGCCCTGCTCGCGGGCGAGTTCGACGGTCCGGCGCATGGGCACGGACCAGTACTCGTCATGACCGGGGAAGACCAGGCCCCGGTAGCGGGTCGGGTCGACGCGGCCGGCGTGCAGGTCGCGGGTCTCGGCGTAGGCGAGGTCGTAGCCGTACCGCTCGGCCCAGCGGATGAAGTCGTACGCGTGGCCCACGTGGAGAGGGAGGCCCGCACCCGCGTAGGGGCGGTCGAAGGAGACGGTGATCGCCGCGTCCTCCTCGCCGAGGAGCCGGCCCTGCTCGTCCCACGCGTGGTAGAGGCTGGCGCCCGTCCTGCCGTCCTCCGGATAGAGGTTGTACGCCTGCCAGGTGATGTCCGGGAGGACGAGGAGGAGGTCGGCCGGGTGGTCGTCCCGGACGGTGAAGGGGATGTGGGAGCGGTAGCCGTCGGCGGTGGTGAGCACGGCGACGTACGCGCCGATCGACCAGTGGGCCGGGATCTGCAGCCGCCAGGACTGCCACCAGTGGTGGCAGGAGACCGTGCGGTCGGCGGTGAGCGGGGCCGGCTGGACGATGCCGGAGAGCCGGGGGCTCGTGGTGATCTTGGTGGCGCCCTCGCCCGCGTAGTGACCGATCCGGTAGATGTCGACCGAGAACTGCTGCGGCGGGTCCACGGTGATGTGGAAATCGATCGCCTCGCCGGGGGCCACGGCCCCGTTGGAGACGAAGCCCTTGATCTGGCTCCGTACGTCGTCGGCGGTGCGCGGGCCTCCGCTGCCGCCGCGGGCCAGGGTCTCGTCGGCGTACCAGGGGACTACCTGGCCCGTGTCGTCGAAATAGTTCTCCGAGCCGCGCAGCCAGGGCAGGGGGCCCTGGCCGAACGGGTCGGTGACGGCGTGGGCGAGCGCACCCGACTCCCACCGCCTGATCTGATCCGCCCCCATGTCGCGCCCCTCCCTCGACTCCCCCGCGCGCCGTCTTCCGTCGTCCGCACATGGAGCTGTCGTGAGCTGTCATGTGCTGCTGTCAGTGCCGGTCTCCAGCACATCACATAACGCACGCACTCCGTCACCGTTCGTCGCGAATTGACGTGAACGGAAGGCGAGCTTCCGGGGCAGTCGGTGTTTCAGACGAGGCGGACGGGCTTCTCGGGGCGTACGCCGGTCTCCGCGAGCCAGGCGTGGAGGGGGTCGGGGTCGCCGTCCTCGACGAGGGCGAGGACGCGGGCGGTCAGGTCCGTGCTCCGCACGCCGTCGACGAGGAGCGCGGGCCCGTCGAGCCAGTCGAGGCCGGGGGCGGCGCCCGCGGTGTCCACGGCGGCGCAGCAGACCATCGCCGTGACGTGGTCGGCGAGCAGATCCCGCCCGGTCCGGGGCGGCTGCAGCGGGAAGAGCGGCAGCGCGTCGCCCCCGACGGCGTCGGTGTGCGGCGCGGGCTTCGGGGCCACGGGCCGCGCGGCCTCCTCACGCGCCACATGGGCGGTGAGGGCGGCTGCAAGGGCGTCGGCGGCGGGGTTCGCGGCGAGGGGGTGCTCGGGGTCGGGGTCTTCGGGGGTGGGGGTGTCGGCGGTGGGGGTGTCGGCGGGGGCTTCGGCCGGGGTGGCCGGGGTGACGGCCTGAGGCACGGGCTTCTGGTGGGCCGACGCGTGGTGGGCCGACAGGTGGGTCAGGACGCGGGTGAGGGTCGGACCGTCCACGGTCTCGGACCCGGGCTGGAGCTCGGGCTCGATCCGGGTCTCGGCCGCGGTCCCGGGCTCGGCGCCGCTGACGGTCCCGCCA
Source organism: Streptomyces sp. NPDC048370 (assembly GCF_043200825.1). Classification (NCBI taxonomy): domain Bacteria; kingdom Bacillati; phylum Actinomycetota; class Actinomycetes; order Kitasatosporales; family Streptomycetaceae; genus Streptomyces; species Streptomyces sp. NPDC048370. The sequence continues at coordinate 91,668 of NZ_JBICYI010000003.1, forward strand.
CCGGTCCCGACTCCCGTACCCGTCGCCGTACCCGTACCCGTACCCGGACCCGTACTCGTCCCGCTCGACAGGCTCGGGCCGGTCGGGAGGACGCCCAGTTCGTCGAGGACGTGGTGGAGGCGGGCCGCGTCGCTGCGCCACTTCCGGTCCACGACCTCCTCCGGGTACTGGCTCCAGTCGACAGGGGACCAGTCCGGGCCGGGCTCGGCCGGGCCGCCGTGGAAGAGCCGGGCGGCGAGCAGCGAGGCGGCCTCGTCCACGGCGCCGGGCTCTTCGAGCAGGTCGCAGGCCGGGCGCTCGCCGAGCCGGGAGGTGAAGCCCTCGGCGAGGCGGTCCCGGCGGGAGAGTTCGGTGAGCGCCGCGACCACGCCCACGTCGAGGCTGGCCGGCCAGCGGCCCATCCGCCACGCGGGCAGCGCGACCCGGGTGAGCAGCCGGTCCCAGCCCGCGTAGGCGAGGCCGACCTGCTCCTGGGCGACGATCCGGATTCCGTAGTCCACAGCCTGAGCACGCTCGGAGCCGGCCACGGCGACACCCCGCTCCATCTCGGCGGCGTGCCCGCGGCACAGGCGCAGCAGGATCCGGGCGACCCACGCGATCCCGCGCGCGCCCAGCCTGCCGACCGGACCGAGCCCGGGGCTGCGGGGAGCGGCGACGGCGGCGTCGAGGCCCTGCACGAAGCGGCGGGCCGCGGCTATGTCGGGGTGCGCCGCCGGGGCCGTACCCGCGACGACGGGGGCGAGGACCGCGCGCAGCTCGCCGACACGCATCCACCACAGGAAGGGCGAGCCTATGACCAGGACCGGCGCGTCGGTGGAGCGCCGGCGGCCGGAGGCGGGCGAGCCGTGCGCCGGATGCGTACGGTCCTCCAGCCAGCTGTCGCAGTCCGGGGTCAGGGCTATCGCGGAGGGCGCGGGGACCCCGAGCCGGTCGGCCAGGTCCCGCACCATCCGGTACAGATCGGGGGCGGCCCGCTCGGAGAGCTCGACCGTCGGCGTGACGGCGGGCCGGGAGCGCGCGATCACCAGGGCGACGGCCGCCGCCGCGAGCAGGACGACCAGCGCGAGCGCGGTGACCACCCAGCGGGCGGTGTCCCAGCCGGGCCCGGTCATGTGACCCGTGACCCCGCCCGCGTAAAGGATCACGGCCGCGGCTGCGGGGAGCAGCGCGACGCCCAGTGCCCTGCCGCGGACGCGGAGCACGCCGAGGGCCCGGGAGCGCGCGGCGCGCGCACCCATCTCCTCGCCGACAACGGAACCGGTACCGGACACGCCGTACATCACCCCCTCCTGCCCTCGTCGGGACTGCCTGTGGCGGTGTTGCTCACTCCCCCACTGTGGCACCCGCCACTGACATCGCAATGCCGGTGGGCCAAGTGCCGGAACGCCTTCGCCGCACCCTAGTTGGGGCTTCGGCGGGCGTCATCCGGATGGCTCAGCCGTCACTCGATGGAATGGCTTTGGGTAAAGGTGATGACGGTTCGGGGCGGTTAGGGGCTCACTCCCCCGCGGCCTTGCGTGCGATGTCCGTACGGTGTTGCGAGCCGTCCAGACGGATGCGGCCGACCGCCTTGTACGCCCTCTCGCGGGCCCGCGCCAGGTCCTTTCCGGTCGCGGTGACGGACAGGACGCGGCCGCCGGCGCTCACGATCGCGTCGCCGTCCCGCCTGGTCCCGGCGTGCAGGACGTACGCGTGCGGGGCATCCTGCGCCGCGACCTCGTCCAGGCCCTCGATCGGGTCACCCGTCCGCGGGGTCGCCGGGTAGTTGTGCGAGGCGATGACGACGGTCACGGCCGCGTCCTCGTGCCAGTTCAGCGGCGGCTCGTTGTCGAGGGTGCCGTTGGCGGCGTTCAGCAGGACGCTCGCCAGCGGGGTCCGCAGCCGGGCCAGGACGACCTGGGTCTCCGGGTCGCCGAAGCGGGCGTTGAACTCGATGACCCGTACGCCACGGCTGGTGATCGCGAGACCCGCGTACAGCAGGCCCTGGAACGGGGTGCCGCGGCGGCGCAGCTCGTCGACCGTCGGCTGGAGGACGGTGTCCATGACCTCGTCGACCAGCTTGGGGTCGGCCCAGGGCAGCGGGGAGTACGCGCCCATGCCGCCGGTGTTCGGGCCCTCGTCGCCGTCGAGCGCGCGCTTGAAGTCCTGCGCGGGGGTGAGCGGCAGGACGGTCACACCGTCGGTGATCGCGAAGAGGGAGACCTCGGGGCCGTCGAGGTACTCCTCGATGACGACGCGGTCGCAGCCGAGGGCGTGTGCCCGGGCCTCGGCGAGGTCACTGGTGACGACGACGCCCTTGCCGGCGGCGAGACCGTCGTCCTTCACGACGTACGGAGCGCCGAAGGCGTCGAGCGCCTCGTCGATCTCCTCGGCGGTCGTGCAGACGTAGCTGCGGGCGGTCGGGACGCCGGCACCGGCCATGACGTCCTTGGCGAACGCCTTGGAGCCCTCCAGCTGCGCCGCCTGCTCGGACGGGCCGAAGCAGGGGATGCCGGCCGCGCGGACGGCGTCGGCGACGCCCGCGACGAGCGGGGCCTCCGGGCCGACGACGACCAGGTCGGCCTGGAGGCCGGTGGCCAGCCGTGCGACGGCGTCGCCGTCCAGCTGGTCGACGGGGTGCAGCTCGGCGACCTCCGCGATTCCGGCGTTGCCGGGCGCGCAGTGCAGAGCGGTGACGTCGGGATCGAGGGAGAGAGAGCGGCACAGGGCGTGTTCGCGGGCGCCGCCGCCGATGACGAGGACCTTCACGCCAGCCAGGGTAGCCCGCGCGGCCGGATGCCCTTTGTGCGGGCCACCGAGCGAGACGTCCCTACTCGTTCGTGTATTCCTCCACAACCGTCGCTCCGAGCTCGCGCACGATCAGGTCGTGGCCGGAGAGGGCGGAGTCCACGAGGTCCGGGTCGTCCTCCTCGGGCACGTCGTCCTCGGGCGCGACGGGCGGCGGGGCGTGGTGCTGCGGCTGCGCCTGCGGTACGGAGGCGGGCGCGGGTGCCTGCTGGGCGGGCGGGGCGGCCTGCGGCGGCTGCTGGGCCTGCGGCGCCTGCTGCGCGGGGGCCCACTGCTGCTGCGGGGGCGCGGCGGCCGGGGCGGAGGCCTGCGCGGGGCGGCCGCCGCCGAAGCCGGTCGCGGCGGGCGGCGGGTTGGCACCGCCCGAGGGGTCGATGATCGCCTCGATCTTCCACTGCACGTTGAACTGCTCGGCCAGGACCTGGCGCAGGACCTCCTCGCTGCCGCTGCTGGCGAAGTTGTCGCGCGCGCCGGCGTTGAGGAAGCCGAGCTGGAGGGTGGTGCCGTCGAACCCGGCGACCTGGGCGTTCTGGCTGAGCAGGATCCACGTGAAGCGGCGCCGGTTCTTGACGGCGTCGAGGATGGACGGCCACATGTTCCGCACCTGGGCGGCGCCTTGGGCCATGTCCCCGGAGGGCGCGGGGCCGGCTGCCGCCGGGGCCGGCTGGACGGGCGCGGCCGGGGCGGGGGCCGGGGCCGCGGGCGCCGAGGCGCCGGGCCAGGCGCCGGGGGCGGGAGCACCGGGGGTCGCGGCACCGGGCCAGGCACCGGGGCGGGGGGCTTCGGCGGGGGCTTGCTGGGAGGGTGCGGGTGCCGCCGGGGCCGGGGCTTGCTGGACGGGGGCGGGTGCGGGGGCGGCCGGGGCCTGCTGAACGGGTGCGGGTGCGGGGGCGGCCGGGGCCGGGGCCTGCTGAACGGGTGCGGCCGGGGGCGGGGGCGGCGGGGCCATCGGCGTATGGGCGTCGGGCCCGGGCACGTACCCCATGGCGGGCGCGGGCGAGCCGCCCGTGAAGACGGCGGCGGGGGCGGGGGCGGCCGCGGCGCCGCGCTCGAGCCGGTCGATGCGGGCCTGGAGCGACCGCTCGTCGTCGAAGGCGGCGGGCAGCAGCACGCGCGCGCAGATCAGCTCCAGCTGGAGCCGGGGCGAGGTGGCGCCGCGCATCTCGGTGAGCCCCGCGTTGACGAGGTCGGCCGCGCGGCTGAGCTCGGCAGCGCCGAACACGGATGCCTGCGCCTGCATGCGCTCCACGACGTCGACCGGGGCGTCGATGAGCCCCTTCTCGGCGGCGTCCGGCACGGCGGCGAGGATCACGAGGTCGCGCAGCCGCTCCAGCAGGTCGGCGACGAACCGCCGGGGGTCGTTGCCGCCCTCGATGACCCGGTCGACGACCTCGAAGGCGGCGGCGCCGTCACCGGAGGCGAAGGAGTCCACGACGGAGTCGAGCAGGGACCCGTCCGTATAGCCGAGAAGAGAGGTCGCCATGGCGTATGTCACACCGTCGGCGGCTGCACCGGCGAGCAGCTGGTCCATCACGGACATCGAGTCACGCACGGAACCGGCGCCGGCCCGCACGACGAGCGGCAGCACGCCGTCCTCGACGGGGATGCCCTCGCGCCCGCAGACCTCGCCCAGGTACTCCCGCAGGGTGCCGGGGGGCACGAGCCGGAAGGGGTAGTGGTGCGTCCGGGACCGAATGGTCCCGATGACCTTCTCCGGCTCGGTCGTGGCAAAAATGAACTTGAGGTGCTCCGGCGGCTCCTCGACCACCTTCAGCAGGGCGTTGAAGCCCGCCGAGGTGACCATGTGCGCCTCGTCGATGATGTAGATCTTGTACCGGCTGGACGCGGGCCCGAAGAAGGCCTTCTCCCGCAGGTCACGGGCGTCGTCCACACCACCGTGGGACGCGGCGTCGATCTCGATGACGTCGATCGACCCCGGCCCGTTCCGCGCCAGGTCACGGCAGGACTGGCACTCGCCGCAGGGTGTGGGAGTGGGACCCTGCTCACAGTTCAGACAGCGCGCCAGGATGCGCGCACTGGTCGTCTTGCCACAGCCCCGGGGTCCGCTGAACAGGTACGCGTGATTGACCCGGTTGTTCCGCAGGGCCTGCTGCAACGGGTCGGTGACATGCTCCTGCCCGATGACCTCGGCGAAGGACTCGGGGCGGTAGCGGCGGTACAGCGCGAGAGACGACACGTATACGAGGTTATAGGCGCCCACCGACAACCCGGGCACTCCAGCAGCACGAGAGCATCGCCCGGGAACGCAGGAGCCCGGGGCCCCAGGCCTCCGGGAGCAGGAGCCCGGGAACGCAAGCGCCCCCCACGCACCCGCCAGAGCCGACCTACCCTTGCTGCCTTCCGGCCCTGGGGGAGTTCAGTCAGATAGCGCCACGTGAGGGGCTCCGCCAAGGGTACCCGATCCCAGGCCCCTCCCGGTCCCCCGCTTCCGATCACGAGAACCTCTTCTGGATCACGTTCGCGAGCACCCCTCAGCGTCTTGTATTGTTTGCGGCGGAGGATTCGCCTAGTGGCCTAGGGCGCACGCTTGGAAAGCGTGTTGGGGGCAACCCCTCACGAGTTCGAATCTCGTATCCTCCGCCAGTGCCTCACCGGGCACGATGTCGAAGGGCCCCACCGTTCGCGGTGGGGCCCTTCTTCGTGCTGTCTCGTACGTGCACGTACCTACACGTACGTACTCAGCAGACCGACAGGGTCCGTACGTACCCGCCGATGTTCTCGTCGTCCGTGCCGAGGACGGTCTCGGGGGAGTCCGGGAGGCACTCCACCGCCTCGACCTTGTACTGGGGGAAGGTCCCGAGGACGGTCGGGGAGGTGGCGAGGGTGACCCGGACCCTGCCCGCCGAGGAGACCGTCACGCGGCCGGCGTCGGTCACGGCCGAGTCGAAGGGGCCGTCGTCGCCCGCGTCCGACGCCGAGCTGACGAGGATGCGGCCCTCCTCGGTCACCGAGATGTCGGAGATGTGGCGCGTCCCGCCGTCGACCGGGTACGGCGCCCCGTAGGGCCGGCGCGTGACGGCGCCGAACAGCGGCTGGCCCCACGCGGCGAAGGTGAGCGGCGCCGCGTACAGGGTGGCGGGGCGGTCCGGGCCCGCTCCCCGGTCCGCCCAGAGTGCGGCGAGCTTCCCGTTCTGTGCGACGAGCGCGAAGCTCTCGAAGTCGTCGCCCTCGCCGATCGCGGGGAGCGGCGCGTACTCGACGACCGTCGCCGTGGAGCCGTCGACCTTGAGGCGGTGGACGATGCCTCGGGCCGCGAGCGCGACGTACTCCCCCGGCGCCCCGGGGATCGCCTCGATCGCCTCCAGGTCCACCGGCTCCGCGCCCACCCAGGTGAGCGGGGAGACGCTGTCGGAACCGTCCCGGTGCGTGATCCGGGAGAGCCGCTGCTGCCCGGTCCGCTTGTTGTCGTGGACAGCCAGCAGGTTCACCCCGCTCCTGTCCGCCGTACGGCCCTCGTACGCGAGCCCGCTGACGCCGCTCCGGGCGTCGCCGCCGACCTTCTGCCATGCGCCGTCCGCGCCGGCCGGGCCACTGCCGAGCACCGTCAACAGGGTCGCCGCCGCCACCGCGAGTGCGGCCGTGCGCCGCCGTACCGTAGGGAGTTCCACCGGGTCGCCCACCTTCTGTCCGCTCAGACGCGAGGTCACGCGCCGGACGTCAGGTTATGGATCATGGTGGGCGCCCGCGGGTGGCGCTTAGCCCGTTCGCCGGAGCGCGAAGGCGCACTCGCCGGGCGCACGCACGGCGCCCCCACCCTGGCCCTGGCCCTGGCCCTGGTCCTGACCCTGACCCTGGCCCTGACCCTGGTCCTGACCCTGGTCCTGGTCCTGGTCCTGGACTACACCGGGCAGGGGCTGTACTCGAGGCTCAGTTCGCGGTCGACGGCGTAACTGGTGCGCATCGAGGCGTCGGTGACCTTCTCCCAGGAGCCGTACTTGGCGTAGAGCTGGTCCGCCGTCGGGCCGAGGGGGTTGCCGTACTTGGCGATGTTGCGCTCCTCCAGGATCCGGACCTCCTCGGGGGTCATGCCCGCACGGGTGATCTCCTTGGCCTGGTTGCGCATGTCGACCAGTTCGCGCGCGATCTCCTCCTCGGAGGCGCCGGCCTTGCGCATGTTGGCCTCCGTACGGTGCATGTCCTCCAGGAGATCGTGGTAGCGGATCCGGGTCCGCTGGGCCTCGACCTTCTCGTCCATCGGCAGGACGCGGATCCGGCAGACGACCGGGTCCGGACTGGGGCAGGGGTCGTCGGCGGCGACGGGCCGGGCGAGCGGGGCGGTGATGATCGAGCCGCACGCCTCCGCCGCTGTGGAGACGGCGGAGCCTGCGGTGCCCAGCAGTGCGACGGCGGCCACGAAAGGGACCAGGGCGCGGCGCGGGAAGGGGAGGGAGAGGGATCGGGGGAGGGATCGGGGGGAAGGGAGGCGCATGGGCGCCACCTTGGCGAGGGCGGCGCGCGGGTTCACGCCGCCACACCGGTGATCACTCCTACGGGGCGAGACGCAGAGCGAGTCCGTCGAGGACGACGTCCAGGCCGTACGAGAACTTGGAGTCGCGGATCTCGACCGGGTCGAGGGCCAGGGACTCCTGGTAGGACTCGTTCAGGTGGGCGTGGTCGGACGCGGCCTGCTGGGCAGCGGGGGCGAGGCGGGCGATGAAGTCGGCCTCCGTCTCGCCGGAGCGCGCGACCGTCGTGAGCCAGGCCGCCTCCGTCGTACTCATGCCGATGACGTACGCCAGGAGCGTCTCGATCGCCCGACTCGGCTCGGGGAAGCCGACGTTGGTGAAGAGGGACGCCAACCGCTCCGAGTACGCCATGAGGTTGGGGCCCAGGTAGGCGAGGCCCGCCTGGCCGAGGACCGAGGCCAGCCAGGGGTGGCGCAGGGCCGACGCGCGGAACGAGCCGGCGGCCTCGGTCGCGGCGGCGCGCCAGTCGGGGCTGTCGGCGGGCGGTACGGAGATCTCGCCGAAGACCTCGTCGACGGCGAGCTCCATCAGCTCGTCCTTGGTGGCGACGTGCCGGTAGAGGGAGGTGGCGCCGGCGTTCAGTCGGGCGCCGAGCTTGCGCATGCTGAGCGCCTCGATGCCGTCGGCGTCCAGCATGACGATCGCCTCGCGGACGATCGCGGCGCGGCTGAGCGCGGGCTGATCGGCGGCGGCCGCCTGCCGGGCCCATACGGACGGGATCGGGTTGCTCGGGTTCGGGCTCGGCTTCGGGCTCGGCTTCGGGCTCGGCTTCTCGGCCATGGGGACGCCTCCTGTCGATGCGGTGTGGTGCGGGGTGGGGCACATGGCGCTGCGTACAGCGTGCGCATTCAGCGTACAGGAGCGAGGTCTTGCGCACGGTGTACGCGTCTGCGTACAGTGTTCGCATCGAAGGAACACCGTGCGTAGCCGAGAAGAACAAGAGGAACTCCCATGGAAACCGTCCGCAATCCACGCCGTTGGTGGATCCTCGTCGTGCTGTGCCTCAGCACGCTGGTCCTGGTCGTCGACAGCATGGCGCTCACCGTCGCGGTCCCGTCGATGACCGCGGACATCGGCGCGAGCGCCACGGACATCCAGTGGATCCTCGACTCCTACATCCTGGTCTTCGCCGGCCTGCTGCTGACCTCCGGAAGCCTCGGCGACCGGTTCGGGCGGCGGAAGGTCATGGTCATCGGCCTGCTGCTCTTCGGACTCGCGTCACTGGCCGCGACCTTCTGCGACGACCCCGGTGAGGTCATCGCCGTACGCATCGCGATGGGTGTCGGCGGCGCGCTGATCATGCCCTCGACGCTGTCGATCCTCATCACCGTCTTCGACGAGGACGAGCGCGGCAAGGCGATGGCCGCGTGGGGTTCGGTGTCGATGCTCGGCCTGGTCGGCAGCCCGGTGCTCGGCGGCGTACTGATCGACCACTTCTCCTGGCAGTCCATCTTCCTCATCAACGTGCCGGTCGTGATCCTGGCCGTCATCGCCGCGCTCACCCTCATGCCGGAGTCCAAGGGCCCCTGGCAGAAGGCGGACCCGCTCGGCGCGGTCCTGTCGGCGGTCGGTATGACCGCGCTGATCTGGTGGATCATCGAGATCCCGCAGCACGGCGCGTTCGAGGGCCGGGGTCTCATCACGCTGGTGGTCGCGGTCGTCGCCCTGGGCGGGTTCGTGGTCTGGGAGAACGTCACCGCGTCGCCGATGGTCCCGCTGGTCCTCTTCAAGCACCGCAACTTCAGTGGCGGTTCGCTGTCCCTCACTCTGGTGCAGATCGGCAACGGCGGCCTGCTGCTCGTCCTCACCCAGTACCTGCAGTTCGTGCTCGGCTACTCCCCGGTCAAGGCGGGCCTCGCCTTCGTCCCGCTCGCCGTCGCCGCCCTGCTCGGCAACGCCGCCGGCGCCGGACTGGCCGCCAAGGTCGGCTACCGGGTGCTGGTCCTGAGCGGCATGCTCGTGATGGCCGCCTCGTTCGCCCTCCTGACGACCGTCGACGCGACCTCCGGCTTCACGGTCCCCGCGATCGGACTCGGCCTCCTCGGCCTGGGTGCGGGTATCGCGATGCCGGCGGCGGTCGGCGCGCTGATGGGCACGATCCCGGAGGAGCAGGCGGGCGTGGGTTCGGCCCTGAACGACACGATCCAGCAGGCGGGCACCGCACTCGGCATCGCGATCCTCGGCTCGCTCCTCTCCAGCCGCTTCGCCTCGGAGATGCCCTCCGACGCCCCGGACCAGGCCAAGCACTCCATCGGCGGCGCGCTGGCGGCGGCGGGCGGCGACAGCACCCTGGCGAACGCGGCCCGCGAGGCCTTCACCTCGTCCATGTCGACGACCTTCACGATCAGCGCGATCGGGGTCCTGGCGGCGGCGATCCTGGCGGCGGTGGTGATGCGCGACGCGAAGCCGAGCGCGCCGGCGCCGACGTCGACCGCGACCCCTCAGCCCGAGGAGCAGCCCGCCTCGACGCCGGAGCTGGTCGCCTGACGGGACCTGAGCAGCACCTCAGACTGCACACGGTGGAAGGCCCTGACCGGGGAACCGGTCAGGGCCTTCGGCGTTGCCCGGCCGCGCCGATGGTCCCACTGGTGTGGTGATTTCACCGGTTCGAGGGGTCCGGACCGGCAGAGACGTTCCGCCCGCGCATGCGCTCAGTGATCACTGGAACACTTTCCGCTACGCCCAGTCGGGGTGCTCTCAAGCTGGAGGAAACGTGCGGAAGTTGGCGACGGTTGCGGTGGCGGCGGGGTTGTTCCTGGGTGGGGCGGGGGTGGCGGTGGCGGATGGCTGGCACCAGATCCCGAACCTGGTGACCAAGGGTGCCGCGTTCGATTCTGCGGCCTACACGTGGGAGCCCAAGGGCCGGAACCACGGCGGTTTCCGCTTCAAGGGGCTGCTGGCAGACCGAGATGGCAACGACGGGCACAACGTCTCAGTGGAGGTCAGGGTCAACGGCTACGGCTGGAACACGTTCAAGGGCGTGCAGAACAAGAAGGTGGCCCTGGACAAGGTGGTCTACGACGGTGCCGCGCAGCTCACAACTGACGCGTGGATCCGCCTGTGCCGCGACCGCGGCTCCCTGCGACCCGACAACTGCTCCCAAACCGAGCACTACAGCCGGGGATAGCGGCTTCCCTTCGCTCGATTCCGGGAGGCCGCCTCCACGGCCTCCCGGAAACAAAGGAGCTAGCTCGACATGCACGAAATTCTCCGCGCCGAGGGCGTGGACCTCTTCTATGGCACGCAGAAGGCCGTCAGTGATGTGAACTTCTGTCTGATGCGCGGGGAGGTAGCAGCCATCATGGGAAGCAGCGGGTCAGGAAAGTCGTCGCTGTTGTACTCGCTAGCTGGCGTCCTGGCACCGAAACGTGGCACCGTCTCGTTGGATGGCATCGCCTTCTCGACGCTCACCGACGAGGAATTGAGCACATTGCGACGTGAACGGTTCGGATTCGTCTTCCAATATGGGGAGCTACTGCCCGAGCTGACAGTCGAGGAAAACACCGCGCTTCCCTTGCGGCTCGCCGGCCGGCGCAGGGCACCAGCACACACAGCAGCCGGTGAAGTACTCGGGCGATTGGGGATGACCGAGTACTTGCACCGCAGGACATCTCAGTTGTCCGGTGGGCAAAGCCAGCGGGTGGCCGTCGCTCGGGCGCTCGTGCACGAGCCGGATGTCGTGTTCGCCGACGAACCGACCGGGGCCCTCGACAGCGTCAACGCCTCGGCCGTACTGAAGGAGTTCCTACGGCTCGCCCGGGATCAGAACACCGCCGTCGTTATCGTCACGCACGACGCGTCGGTGGCCGCGCACGCTGACACCCAGTACAGGATGACCGACGGCGTGCTGACGCGCCAGGAGGCAGCATGAATGCCTTCGGCCTTGGAATGCGACTGCTCTGGCGCGGCGGATCCCGGGGCCGAACCCGCTTCCTGTTGATGACCTTGGGCTGCTCGCTAGGGGTTGCCTGCCTGACCGCCGTTCTCACGATCCCTACAATCCTTGCTCGGCACGACGCACGGACCGCCCCCCGTGAGCCAGTATCAGCAGGAGTAGAGGACAGCGGGCCTGGTACTGGAATTTCCTTCGCTACGCGAGAGGATTCCTTTGGGTCCGAGCGTCTCCGTCGCGTGTTTGTCGCCGGCCGTGTCTCCGGGGCAACACCAGTTCCGCCTGGCATCGATCGTCTCCCTGCCGCTGGCGAAGTGATCCTCTCGCCCCGATTGCGTGAAGTTGTAGGGGATCATCCTGGGCTGTCTGGACTGCTGCCGGGCAAAGCAACCGGCACTATTGGTCCCGACGGGTTGATCGGACCCGACGATCTGTATGCATACATCGGTCTTACTGCCCCCCAGCTCGCCAACGCTCAGCCGCTACATCATTTCGGGTCGGAACACCCCGTGTTCAACGCGGTGGACGAGTCCACGCTCGACATTCTGCGATTCACTCTCACCTGCGTGGCGCTGTTGCCCCTGGGGGTCTTCCTATCGGTATGTGCTCGGCTGTCCGCCGAGTCCCGGGCACGCAGGCTGGCTGCGCTACGTCTCGTAGGGCTGAGCGTCAAAGACACGCTGCGGGTCAACGCCAGTGAGACCGTGGCCGCAGCCTTCCTCGGGGTGCTGCTCGGCGTTGGCGGATACCTCGTCGTCAACGAGATCATGGCGCGGATCGGCTTGCCTGGACTCCACTGGTACCCGGTTGACGGACGGCCCGAGGCAACGACGCTCATCACCTGCTTGATTCTGTGTCCGGCTCTCGCCTGGCTCGTCGGTCGACACAGTGCGCGGGAGGCTGCGCGCACCCCACTCAACGTCCGCCGTACCGCCGAGCACAAACCACCGAAGGTGCACGGCATGCTCCTGCTGGTCCCCGGCCTCGGTGTCATCGGCGGCTATTGCGTACTCAGCGTCCTGGGGAAAGACCCGTCTGGGGGCTCAGCTAACACCCTCCTCGTCCCCGCTGCCGTTCTGCTGACAGGGACAGGGTTGGTCTTCGGACTTCCGCCGATCACCATGTGGCTCGCCCGCCGACTCGCCCGCAATGCACGGTCACTTCCGCTTGCGCTCGCAATGCGTCGTGCCGAAATCGAACCAGGCGCCTCGCTCCGCGTAGTGACCGGGCTCGTCCTGTTGATCTTCGCCACGTCTCTGACTCAAGGGGTACTCATCGAGCTCGATCAGGTCAGCCGCCGCACAGCGCCGGTGCAGGAGTACCGCGTGGCTGTGGACGAACTCACCCGCGAGCAGTACGACAGGATGACCCGGGTGGATGGCACGCGGGCACACGCCGTCACCCTCTCCTCCTTGACGCGCATGGACGACGGCCCTCTCACGCCCAGTGTGGACGGCGTCGTCGCCACGTGCGCCCAAGTCGCGAGCTTCGTCGAAGCCTCACGCGGCTGCATCGATGGGAAGGTGCTCCGTCTACACGACCTGGCCAGCTCCGCAAGCGATGACACAGTGCCTGGTCGCGCCTTCCCTTTCGCCCTCAAAAGTGGGCGGAAGCTCAGTCTGACGGTGCCACACGATCAGCTGACCCTCCGCGCCTATCAACCTTCAGCCTTCTCCTCGACCGATCTACTCATCCCCCCGTCCCTCGTCGGTGTAGACGAACTGCCGCCGAATTCCTCCCTCACGCTCGTGAGCAGCTCAGATCCCCAGACCGTCCGTACCGTCCTCGACGGCATCGGGGCCATCGCCCCCACGGCCGAAGTCAGGCCCGTCGGGATCGTCGTCGAGTCGCTCGCGCAGTTGACCGTCATCCGGAGTCTCCTCGCGGCTGGGATGGTGCTCGGGCTTGTGATCAGTGTGGCTGCGTTCGTCGTTTCTGTTGCCGATCGGGCCATGGAGCGGCGGGGGCAGGTGGCTGCTCTGGTGTTGCTCGGGGCTCGGGCGGGGACCTTGCGGGTGGTGCAGTGTGTGCAGGTTGTCGTGCCGCTCGCCGTCGGGTTGGGGGCCGCCGTGGTCACCGGGTGGCTGGCCGAGTCGAGTTATCTGATCACCGGGGGTGGGGCCGTGCACTGGGACTGGAGTGGGTTGCCCCTGCTGCTCGCCTGTTGTCTCGGCGTGCTGCTCGCCGCCGGGGTCTCCGCGCTGCCCCTCGTGCGCCGGCATGTCGACCCCGAGCACATCCGGCGCGACTAGCGTCCCCGGTCCGCGTAGCAGGAGCCTCCTCCTCGCGGGCCCGTGCGCAGGGCGCCTCAGGCCGCCAGGGCGTGGGCCATGCGGCGCTCGACCCGGGACCTCAGGGCCCACGTACCCGCCGCCGCCAGTACGCCGCCGACCAGGGCCGTTGCCCACAGGAGCGTCGGGCCGAAGCCGGTGTACAGGGTGACGCCGAGCGTCAGCGCGCCGAAACGGGCCAGGCCCCACGTCCAGCTGAAGGCGCCCTGGTAGCGGCCGCGGGCGTGGGCCGGGGCGAGGTTCGCGACGATCGCGGCCGCGATGCCCGCGACGACCACCTCGCCCAGGGACCACACGACCACCGACACCGTGAAGCCGACCACCCCGTCCGCCAGGCCCGTCAGTGCCACGCCCACCGCGATCAGGACGCTGCCCGCGCACTGGACCGCGAGTTGGGGCAGCTTGGCCAGCCGGGCCGTGACGAAGGGCTGGAGCGCGACCACCATGATCGCGTTGACCGCCGCCATCGCCCCGTACACCGCCGGGGACAGGCCGCTGTCATGGATGGCGAGGGGCAGAGCCACCTCCGTGAGGGAGTAGACGAACAGCTGGATGCCGAGGAGCGGGAGCAGCGCGAGCGCCAGGCGGTCGCGGAAGACCACCCCGTAGCCCATGCCGCCGTCCGAAGGCGAAGACGAAGACGAAGGTGAAGACGAAGGTGAAGTGGAAGGCGTCTGTGTCTTCTTCGGGCGCTCCTCGTTCAGCCTCGTCGCCACGATCGTCGCGTAGATCAGCATCGTCCCCGCGTCCACCGCGAACAGCAGCCAGTACCCGTGCGCCGCCAGGAACCCGCCCAGCACGCCCGCCACCGCCGTACCGATGTTCACGCCCCAGCCGAACAGCGCGTACGCCCGCTGCCTGCGTTCCGCGTCGACCGCGTCGGCCATCAGCGCGTACGCCGCCGGGCCGACCATCGCGCCCGTCGCGCTGATCAGCAGCGCGGCCGCCGCCATCGTCCACACGCCCGGCGCCACGAACAGCGCGCCGTGCGCCGCGGCCGCGCCGAGCAGGCCGATCAGCATCGTCGGGCGGCGGCCGATGCGGTCGGCGAGGACGCCGCCGAGCGCCGGGCCGAGGAGGTTGCCCGCGCCGAGGGCGCCGAGGACGTACGAGGTGTCCGTCCCCGTGACCCCGCGTGCGGCGAGGAAGAAGACGAGGAAGGGCGTGACCAGGTAGCCGAGGCGGTTGACGATCGTCCCGGCGAAGAGGGTCCAGACGGTGGGCGGGAGGCCGCGGAAGGAGGAGAACATGTGAGGAGACTGGACCTCGCCCACCCCTGCAGCCATTGATTAAGCTCAGGCTGAATCCAATGGCCGTATGTCCACTACAGGCAGGGTGGAATTTTGGAATCCGGACTCAGTTTCTCCGCCGCCGACCTCGCCCAGACCCGGTTCGCGGTCTCCCCCATGTGGGAGGTCGTCACCAGTTTCCGGCTGCTCCGCGAGCCCACCGATCCGCCCCTGCACCGGAGTTGGGCCGCGCAGGTACGGCCCCGGCTCAGCGGTGCCGGGCTCGACAACGGCTGGCTGGCCGCGCTGATCCCCGGCCACGGCTTCCTCGCCGACTTCCTCAACCCGACCCCCACCACCCCCTTCCCCACCCTCGCCTCCGAACTCGCCGCCATCCGCGCCACCCCGCCCGCGCAGGTGCTCCAGGACATCGGCATCCTCACGAGGAAGGAACCGGCGGGCGGCGATCGCATCTCCCCCTCCGCCTCCGCCGGTCGTTCCCGGCTGCGGCTGCTGCGCGAAGCGCCCGAGGTCGCCCTGGAGAAGGTCACCGACGAGATCGAGACCTACTGGGAGATCGCCCTCGCCCCCTACTGGGCCCGGATCCGCCGGCTCCTCGAAGCCGACGTCTTCCACCGCGCCCGGCAGGTCGCCGAGCACGGTTCGGCGCGCGTCCTCGGCGAACTGCACGAGACCGTACGGTGGGACGACGGCACCCTGCACCTGGTGCGGCGGCACTGCGCGCTGACCCGGGAGGAGGCCGGCTCGGGGCTGCTGCTCGTCCCCTCGGCCTTCGCCTGGCCCCGCGTCCTCACCCGCTCCGTCGCCCCCGACCCGCCCCAACTCGCCTACCCGGCGCGGGGGATCGGCTCCCTCTGGGAACCCCGTACCAGCTCCGCCACCGAGGCGGTCGCCGCCGTCATCGGGCGCTCGCGCACCCTGCTCCTCGCCGAGCTCGACACCCCGACCTCCACCACCCAACTCGCCGCCCACTGCGGCCTGTCCGCCGCCGGCGTCTCCCAGCACCTCACCGCCCTGCGCAACGCCGGCCTCGTCACCGCGCACCGCGCCGGCCGCTCCGTCCTGTACGCCCGCACCTCGGTCGCGGACGCCCTGCTCACGCCGGCGGGCGAGACCGTGTAGAGGCGGGCCTTCTCCTGCTCACCCGTACGCAACCACCGACTTCTTGTACGTACTTGAGGGACGACCGGACCGGCACGAGGGTGAGAGGAACGCATCCTGGTACGTACGTGAGATGGGGCAGGCACTGGCCCGACGCGGGCACGTGACGGGGCCGCGTCAGCTGATTGCCCCTCCCCCGGGCCTTGCTGCTCCATGCTTTCCGTATGGGGAACAAGGTGCACCACCGCCGTATCGAGGCGGACGAGCGCAGGGCCCGGCTGGGCGTACGTCATCGGCTGGCCGGGGCGGCGCGGGCGGCGAGTGCCGAGGAGGTGGCCGGGGCGCTCGTGGCGTTGCACGCGACCGACCCGGCGAGCGTGTTCCTCGCCGTCGGGGCGCGGCTGGGCGGGCAGCCGGGCATCGCGGGGCCGGTGGCGGGGCTTGAGCGGGCCCTGTACGAGGACCGGACGCTGACCCGGATGCACGGCATGCGGCACACGCTCTTCGTCTTCCCGACCGCCCTCGTCCCCACCGTGCACGCCTCGACCACCCGCGACGTCGCCACCCGCGAACGCGCCACGCTGCTCAAGGACCTGGCCAAGGGCAGCGAGTACGACGGGGCCTGGCTCGCCGAGACCGAGCGGCAGGTCCTGGCCGAGCTCGCGGTACGGGGTGAGGCCACCGGGTCCGAGTTGGGCGAGGCCGTGCCACGGCTGCGCGCGCAGTACGTGTACGGGGTCGGCACCCGTCAGGAAGGGCCGCAGTCGCTCTCCAGCCGGCTGCTGCGAGTGCTCGGCATGGAGGGCCGGATCGCGCGCGGGCGTCCGCAGGGCGCATGGACCTCCAGCCGCTTCCGATGGGCGCCGACGCCCGAACAGCCCGATCCCTCGGACGAGTTCGCCCACGCCGATCTCGTACGGCAGTGGCTCGCGGCCTGTGGTCCGGCGACCGAGGCGGACCTGAAGTGGTGGACCGGGTGGAAGGTCACCGACGTACGGAAGGCGCTCGCGGCCATCGGTGCGGAGCCTGTGGAGCTGGCGGAGGGTACGGGGCACGTCCTCCCGGACGACCTCGATCCCGTCCCCGTAGGGGACGCCGACCTCGAACCCTGGGCGGCGCTGCTGCCCGCCCTCGACCCGACGGCGATGGGGTGGCAGTACCGCGACTGGTACACCGACCCCGCGCACAAGGCCGCGCTCTTCGACCGCAGCGGCAACATCGGCCCGACGGTGTGGTGGAACGGCCGCGTCGTCGGCGGCTGGGCCCAGCGCCCTGACGGGGAGATCGCCCTCCGGTTCCTGAGCGACGACGGCGGATCGGAGGCCAGGGCCGCCGTCGAGGCGGAGGCGGCGCGGCTGAGCGGGTGGGTGGGGGACGTGCGGGTCACGCCGCGTTTCCGTACGCCGCTGGAGCGGGAGCTCTCGGGAGGGTGAGAGGCGGGCGAGCCGATCGCCTCCGCTTGGGGGAGTGGATCGCCTGGGGGGGGGAACTGGGGGGGGAAGGTGAGGGCCGGGAGTGGATCGCCTCGGCGGAAGGTGAGGGCCGGGGAGTGGATCACCTCGGCGGAAGGTGAGGGCCGGGGAGTGGATCACCTCGGCGGAAGGTGCGGGCCGGGGAGCGCTCGCCCCGGGAGGGTGACGACCGGGGTTCCTGCCAGGGGCCTCCGGGGCCCCCGCCGCGCCCCCTCCTGGTTCCCCCGGGTGGAATCCCGAAGAAATTCGTACGCGCCCCCGGCGAGGTGTCGAGAATCGGAAGCCCGCTCCGACGTCCCCTGTGAAAGGCCGAACGAAAGACAGGCACCACGCACAGCCACACCGAAGGAGCACGTCATGAAGTACCTCGTCATGGTGCAGGGATCCCAGGCCGACTACAACACCATGGCCGGCAAGGAACCCGGTCAGGGGCCCGCCTGGAGTGAGAAGGACCTGCAGGCGATGTTCGAGCACATGGGGTCCATCAACAACGACCTCGCCGAGTCGGGCGAGCTGGTCGACGCGCAAGGGCTCGTCGAGCCCCGGCTGACCCGGCACGTGAGCGTCGACAAGGCCGGGCAGCCGGTCATCACCGACGGGCCGTACAGCGAGACGAAGGAGCTGCTCGCCGGCTACTGGGTGCTCGACTGCGCGAGCCTGGAACGGGTCACCGAGATCGCGGCGCGCGTCGCCCGCTGCCCGCAGCCGGCCGGGGCGCCGGAGTACCCGGTGGTGATCCGCCAGATCGACGAGCGGTCCGAGTCCGAGCTGTTCAGCGAGTGAGCGCGAACCGGGAGTGAGTCGGGATTGAGCCGCGAGTGAGCCGGGAGTGAGCGAGGCGGAGACCGTCGAGGACCTGCTGCGCCGTCACGCGCCGCAGGTCCTCGGCGCGCTCGTACGCCGGTACGGGCACTTCGACGCCGCCGAGGACGCCGTGCAGGAGGCCCTGGTGGCCGCCGCCCGGCAGTGGCCCGAGTCCGGTACGCCCGCCAACCCGCGCGGCTGGCTCATCCGGGTGGCCTCGCGGCGGCTCACGGACCAGCTGCGGGCGGACGAGGCGAGGGCCCGGCGGGAGGAGACGGCCGCGCGCCTCGAACCCCGCGAGGCCAGGGCGGCGCCGTCCGACGACGACACGCTGACGCTGCTCTTCCTCTGCTGCGACCCCTCACTCGCGCCCGCCGGCCGCATCGCGTTGACGCTGCGCGCGGTCGGCGGCCTGACCACGGCGGAGATCGCGCGCGCCCATCTCGTACCGGAGGCGACGATCGCCCAGCGGATCAGCCGGGCGAAGGCGAAGCTGCGGGACCACCGGTTCCGGCCGCCCGGTCCCGACGACCGGGACGCCCGGCTCGCCGCCGTCCTCCAGGTGCTGTACCTGATCTTCAACGAGGGGTACACCGCGACCTCAGGTCCCGCGCTCCACCGCGCCGACCTGGCCCGCGAGGCGATCCGGCTGACCCGCGCCGTACGCCGACTGCTCCCGAACGAGGCCAGGGTGACCGGTCTGCTCGCCCTGATGCTGCTCACGGAGGCCCGCAGCGCCGCCCGCACCGGCCCGCACGGCGAGCTGATCCCGCTCGACGAGCAGGACCGGACGCTCTGGGACCGGGCCGCGATCGACGAAGGCACGGCGCTGGTGGAGGAGGCCCTGACCGAGGGCCCGCCGGGCCCGTACCAGCTCCAGGCGGCCATCGCCGCGCTGCACGACGAGGCCCGCAGGAACGAGGACACGGACTGGCCGCAGATCCTCGCCCTGTACGACGTCCTGGTCGCCGACTGGCCCCACCCGATGGCCGAACTCGGCCGGGTTGTCGCCGTCGCGATGGTCCACGGCCCGGATGCGGGCCTCGCCGAACTCACGGCCCTGGAACCCCGTCTGAAGGACCACCACCGCCTGTCCGCGGTCCGCGCCCACCTCCTGGAACGCACCGGCGACCGCGCCGCGGCCCGCGAGGCCTACTACGAGGCGGCCCGCCTCACCCTCAGCCTCCCGGAACGCCACTACCTGCGCATAAAGGCCGCCCGGCTGGCCGATTGAGCCCGGTCGAGTTCCTTCGGAGTTCCTTCGGTGTTCCTTCGGTCGAGCTCGGTCAGTGGACGTGCGATCTGCCTCGCTTCGTAATCGTGCGTCCGATGTTCACATCACCTCCTCATCCTCAGGCTCCGGACGCTACGGTTCCTCTGGGGCGTACACATCCAGAACCATCTTTCTTCGCGAGCGTCCGCCACCTCCCACGGCGGCAGCCGCGTGTCCGGGGGGACACATGCACGAGATGTCCAAGGGCGCCAATGTCGGCCTGGTTGCCCTGAGCGAGGACGCGAGCTCCGTCTTCGTGGGCCTGAGTTGGAGCAGCGCTGCCGGGGACGGGGACGCAGACGTGTCCGTCCTGCTCCTCGACGGCAGCGGCAAGGTGCGCGGCGATGGCGACTTCTACTTCTACAACCACCCCGCGGCCGATGACGGCAGCGTTCAGCTCCTCGGAAAGACGCCGACCGAGAACGGCAGCGAGGACCGAATCGGACTGGACCTCACCGCCGTACCCGAGGACGTCACGAACATCGTCATCGCCGCGAGTCAGTACGGCTCCGCCACCTTCGGAGACCTCGACGATCTACGGATGACCGTCTCCGACCGCTCGGGCGAGGCTCTGCTCGGCTTCTCCATCGAGGACGCCACGGTGGAGACCGCGTTCATCTTCGGCGAGCTCTACCGGCGCAACGACGAGTGGAAGTTCCGAGCCGTCGGTCAGGGCTACGAGACGGGACTGGCCGGCCTCGCCACCGACTTCGGCATCGACGTCGTCGAGGACGACGACGTCGATGCCGAGGTCACCTCGCCCGACGGCTCCGTGCCCGCGGGCACGGCCCCCAAGGGGACCGACGCAACGTCTCCGATCCCAGCGAGCGCTTCGGACGTTCGACCTGATGTCGCGGTTCCGGCTCAGGCCGACCGCGGCGATCCCATGCTGAAGTCCGCTGTGGCCGCACCCGCCGCACCCGCGGCACCCACGGCGCCCGACCGCCGCCGGGGCCCGCGGACGGCGAAGAAGAAGGTCACGCTCTCCCGGGCACCGAGGAAGTCCCTCGCGGAGAACGACTCCTGGAAGCCCGCACGCCTCTTCCCCGTCCCGTCGCACAAGAGCGACCGGGAACGGGAGGTGCGTGCGACGTCCGTACTTCTCTCTGTGATGGCCGAGATTCCCGAGTTCGGGCGTCGGCTGACCGCCGCGTTCGGCGCCCCAGCCGGGCGAATGCAGACGTTCACAGAGGTCTCGCTCCCCCACGGCGACAGCCCGAAGCGCCCGGACGGCGTGGTCAGGGTCGAGCGCGCGGGCAAGCTGTGGACGGCACTGGTCGAGACGAAGACCAACGGCAATCCGCTGAAGGCTGAACAGGTCCAGAACTACATGGACATCGCCGCTCGGCGGGGCTACGAAGCCGTCATCACGCTCGCCAACGACGTGGCGCTGGAAGGCAGCCCGCTGGTCGACGTCAAGGTCGACGGGCGCCGCAAGCACAAGGTCGCGCTCTGGCACCTCTCCTGGGCCGAGGTGGCTCACCAGGCCCAGATGCTCATCCGGCACGAAGGAGTGGGCAACGCGGCCCACGCCTGGCTGTTGGAGGAACTGCTCCACTACCTCCAGCACGAGAACTCGGGTTGTCACGGATTTCAGAATATGGGTCCCTCCTGGGTTCCCGTGCGCAATGCGATCGACACCGAGACGCTCTGCCAGGGGGATCAGCGCGCGGTCGAGGTCGTCGAGAGCTGGGAACGGTTGATCCGTCAGGTCTGCCTGCGGCTCGGCGGTGAACTCGGGCAGAAGGCCCTGCCGGTCCAGCGCGCCAAGCGCGGCACGGACCCGAAGTCCCGTCGGACCGCGCTCGCGGACCGCTTGTGCGAGGAAGGCCGACTGTCGGCGGAGGTGCGGATCGACGGCGCGGACAGCATCCTCTCGATCGCCGCCGATCTCCGTACGGGCAAGCTACGCACATCCGTGGAGGTGTCGGCCCCCGGCAGCGGCTACCCCCTCACGGTGGCCAAGCGACTCGTCCGCGTACTGTCGGAGGCTCCTGCCGACCTCCATGTGGAAACCCTCGTCGAAGGCGGGAACGGACCACGCGGCACGCTGGAGAAGTTGCGCCCCGAGCCCGGCGATCTGCTGCCCAAGGACGGCGGCACGATCGCGGGTTTCCGCCTCTCCCTCTTCAAGGGGATGGGGAGCAGCCGTGGCACCACGGAGTCGGGCTTCATCCGCAGCGTCGACGACGCGGTCGACCGCTTCTACGGCTCGGTCGTCACGCATCTCGGCCAGTTCGAGCGCCGCGCGCCTCGGCAACGGTCAGACACGGATGCGCCCGCGGCCGGCTGAACCGAGCCGCGCGACACCTGAACGCGCGCGTGCCCCCGGGGTGATCCCCGGGGGCACGTGTCGTCCCGCGTAGAGGCGGTGGCGGCTGTGGATCAGGTCGTCGCGAGGCCCTTGAGACGCTTCGCGATCCTGGTGAGGCGTTCGCCCTGGTAGCGGGCGGCCTGGAGGACGTTCTCCTCCGGGGCGCCGTTGGCGCCGGCGTGCGAGGCGCCGTAGGGGTTGCCGCCCGCCGCGTAGACGGCCGCGTCGGTGAAGCCGGGGGAGACGATGACCGAACCCCAGTGGTGGAAGGTGTTGTAGAGCGCGAGCAGGGTGGACTCGTTGCCGCCGTGCACGTTGTGGGCGCTGGTGAAGGCGGTGGCGGGCTTGTCCCAGAAGACGCCGCGCTGCCACAGGCCGCCCGTCGTGTCGATGAACTGCTTCAGCTGGGCGGCGACGTTGCCGTACCGGGTCGGCGAGCCGAGCGCGTACGCGTCCGCCCACTCCAGGTCGTCCAACGTGGCGACCTCGACGTCCCCGGTGGCGTCCACGTGGGCGCGCCAGGCGGGGTTGCCGTCGATGGCGGCCTCGGGTGCGAGCTCGGTCACGCGCCGCAGCCGTACCTCCGCACCGGCCTTCTCGGCACCTTCGGCGACGGCCTGCGCGAGCTGGTGCACGCTTCCGGTGGAGGAGTAGTAGATGACAGCGACGTTCACGGACATGACGAGCTCCCCTTTAAGCGGATTCAGTTCCGTTTCAATGAACTCGAGGTTAAGCGGATACCCATCCACTTCGCAAGGGGGCAAGGGGCGCCGACCCTCGGCTTCGGTCCTCAGCGGAGGGTCAGTTCCGTCTCGGACTCCACTCGGGTCAGCTTCTCCGGGTTGCGGACGTAGTACAGGCCGGTGATCCGGGCCTCTTCGAGGCGGACCGCCATGACGCCGTCGATCTCGCCGTCCAGGTGGATGACGAGCGCCGGGCTGCCGTTGACCACGGTGAGGCCGACGGCGAGCGCGCTCTCCTGCCTGCCGGTGCCGCCGATGATGAAGCGGGCCACCTTGTCCGCGCCCACGACCGGCCGCCGCGCCGCCTGCTTGATGCCGCCGCCGTCGCTCAGCAGGACCACCTCGGGGGCGAGGACGTCCAGCAGGCTCTGCAGGTCCCCGGTGGCGAGGGCGCGCTGGAACGACTCCAGGGCCGCCCGGGTCTCGCTCGCGGAGACCACCGCGCGGGGCCGCCGCGCGTCGACGTGCCGGCGTGCGCGGTGCGCGATCTGGCGCACGGCCGCGGGGGTCTTGTCGACGGCGGCCGCGATCTCGTCGTAGCCGACGTCGAACACCTCCCGCAGCACGAAGACGGCGCGTTCCGTCGGCGACAGCGTCTCCAGGACGAGCATCAGCGCCATCGACACGCTCTCGGCGAGCTCGACGTCCTGGGCCACGTCGGGCGCGGTGAGCAGCGGCTCGGGCAGCCACGGGCCGACGTACGCCTCCTTGCGGCGCGACAGGGTGCGCAGCCGGTTGAGCGCCTGGCGGGTGGTGATCCTGACCAGGTACGCCCGGTGCTCACGCACCTCCGCCAGGTCGACGTCGACCCACCGCATCCAGGTCTCCTGGAGGACGTCCTCGGCGTCGGCGGCCGAGCCGAGCATCTCGTACGCGACGGTGAAGAGCAGGTTGCGGTGCGCGACGAAGCTCTCCGTCGCCGGGTCGGAGGCCGGGTCCGACCCGGGGTCGGGCGCCGGGTCGGAGGCCTGGTCCGACCCGGGGTCGGGCACCGGGTCGGACGCGGGGCCTGCCCCGGAGTCCGACGCCAGGCCCGACGCCAGGTCGGGCGCGGGGCCTGTCCCCGAGCCTGACGCCGAGTCAGTCACCGGGTCCGACGCCGGGTCTACGGTGCGCTCTCCGGGCTCGCTGCTCATGCCTCAGCTCCTCGTCCGCGCCCCCGGCCCCGTCGGCCGGAGGCATTCACACGTGCGTCGCGACCCAAGTCAGGCCGCCTGCTCGGCGATCGCGCGCACGTCACCGCGCTCGACGAGCACGGCGCGCTTGGCGTCCTTGGCCCACCACTTGCGCGCGCCCGGCTTGCGAGCCTCGTACCCGAGCTGCCAGGGGACGGCCTTGCAGATGATCTCCTTGATCAGGGCGCCCGCGCGCCCGCCGACGTAGTACTTCTTGACGGTGTCGTCACGGTCGGCGAGCTGGAGGACGCCCCCGCTCCGGCCCAGGCTGATGCACTGGCTGACGAACCCCACCTCGACCTCCGCGGGCCGCTCGCCCGCGATCCTGCTGAGGACCGTCTCGGCGGCCTGCGGGCCGAGCTGGACCGCGGCCTGGCAGCTCATCCGGTACGGCAGGTCCGACGGCGCCGCCGCGTCCCCCGCCGCCACGACCCGCTCGTCGTCCACGCTGGTGAGCGTCTCGTCCGTGAGCAGCCGGCCCAGGGAGTCGGTGCTCAGGCCGCTGCGCGCGGCCAGGTCCGGCACGGTGAACCCGGCGGTCCAGACGGTCACCGCGCTCGCCACCTCGCGCCCGTCCGCCAGCCGCACCGCGTCCCGGGTCACCTCCGCCACCCTCGCGCCCGCGCCCTCGACGACCGTCACCCCGAGCCTGGCCAGCCGCTTGGCGACCGCGCGCCGCCCGCTCTCGTGCAGGGACGGGGCGAGGACGTCGCCGCAGACCAGGGTCACCTTCCGGCCCACCTCCGCCAGCTCGGCGGCCGTCTCGATCCCGGTCGCCCCGCCGCCCACCACGGTGAGCGCGGCCGACGCGGGAGCGGCCGCGACCGCGGCCCGCAGGCGCTGCGCCTCCTCCCACCCGCCGAGCGGGTGGGCGAACTCCGCCGCCCCCGGCACGCGCGCCTCGGCGCTTCCGCTGCCCACCGCGTAGACCAGGTAGTCGTAGGCGACCGTGTCCCCCGACGCCAGCGCCACGCTCCGCCCTGCCGCGTCGATCTCCGCCACCGTGTCCACGACGAGCCCGACGCCCGCGGCCAGCACCTTGCCGTACTCCACGACCCCGTCGTGCGACCCGCCCACGAACTGGTGCAGCCGGATCCGGTCGACGAACGACGACCTCGGGTTGATCAGCGTCACGGCCACGTCCTCGCGCCGCGTCAGCCGGTTGGCCGCCATGACACCGGCGTACCCGCCCCCGATCACGACCACCGCCGTGCTCCCCGTCGCCGTGCCCGCCGTGCTCCCCGTCGTGTTCCTCGTCATGATGTCTCCCTCGCCACGCTTCGGTGAGCCTCGAAAACCTCGTTCGCCCTCTGGACACCGCAGGGCCGCCGGTTGTGACATACGTGAGCCGGATCACGTGACGCGGTGCACCGATCCGGTAACCGGATAGCGCTCCGTTATGCTCGTGAGCAGGGACGGACCGAGGGGGATCGGAAGGAAAGGGCAGGCGGACATGATCAGCGCGAAGGGCTCCGGGGCGGCCGACGTCACCCTGCTGCCGACCGCCGGACGGGCCGTGCCCGAGCGCGCCGACGCCGCGCGGAACCGGCGCAAGATCCTCGACGCGGCCGCCCGGATCGTCGCGGAGACCGGGCCCGCGGGCGTCACCATGAACCAGGTCGCCCACGCCAGCGGCATCGGCGTCGGCACGGTCTACCGCCGCTTCGGCGATGTCTCCCAGCTCCTGTGGGCGCTCCTCGACGACCGGGAAGTGCAGTTCCAGGAGGCGTACATGGGCGGTCCGCCGCCCCTCGGCCCCGGTGCCCCCGCCGACGAACGGCTGCAGGCCTTCCTCGACGCGCTCGTCGACCGTGTCATCGAGCAGCGTGAACTCCTGCTCGCCGCCCAGGCCGCCGCCCCCAGCGCGACCTACACCAGCGGCGCGTACCTCGCCATGCACACCCACGTGACCATGCTGCTCGGCCGGCTCAGGCCCGGGACGGACAGCGCGCTCCTCGCGCACATGCTGCTCGCCCCGTTCACACCGAGCCTGATGAACCACCTCACCGCCGAGCGCGAGTTCACCGCCGACGCGCTCAAGGCCGGGGTCGACGCCCTCCTCAAGCTGGGGAACCCGTAGGGCCCGTCGGACCCGGAGCACCCGTAGGGCCCGGACCGCCCCCAAGGCCCGTAGGCCCCGTAGGGCCCGGAGAACCCTTAGGACCCGTAGGGCCCGGACCAGGGCCCTGACCAGCGACAAGCGCCCCCAGTCCGTCCAGTACCCGCGCCAGGCCGAACCCGTACGCGTACTCAGGGCTGTACATGCCCTGGTACGCCACCGCCGCCGCCTCCCCCACCCGTGCCGCCAGCGGGTACCGCTCCGCGTCGAACACCCGCTCAAGCAGCGGCGCGTGGGCGTCCCACCACTCGTGGTCGGACATCGCGCTCTCGCGATCCACCGCCCGCGCGTCCAGCTCCGTACGAGCCGCGGACTGGACGAACCCGAGAACGTGCGCCAGTGCCGAGTCCATCACCACGTCGTCGAGCCCCAGGCCCTCGAAGGCGCCGAGCTCGTGCTCGTACTTCGCCATCACCCCGGGCCCGAGCGGCGGCCGATGGACCCGCAGCTCCGCCAACCAGGGATGCCCGAGGTAGAGCGCGCGGTTCGCGTCGGCGACCGCCGTCACCCGCTCCCGCCACGGCACCTCCGGCGCGAAGAGGGCCCGCTCCATCCCCAGGAAGACCTGGTCCAGCATCAGGTCGAGCAGCTCGGCCTTGCCGGGGACGTACGTGTAGAGCGTCATCGGGGTCACCCCGAGGCGCTGCGCCACCGCGCGCATGGTGACCGCGTCGAGGCCGCCCTCGTCGGCGAGACCGATCGCCGCGTCGACGACCGCGTCCACGGTCAGACCCTGGCGAGGACCTCGACGGCCACCGCCGCCCCTCCCACCGCCGGTCCGCCCGGCACCGACCCTCCCACCGCCGGCCACCCCCGCCCGATCCGAGTCCCGATCCGAGTCCCGATCCGAGTCCCGATCCGAGTCCTGGTCCCGGTCCCGCCACAGCAGCTCCAGCGTCCGCGCCGGATCCCCCGCCCCGCTGCTCCGCTCGTTCGCCATGGCACCCATTCCCGCAGGTCAGACCTAACTCCCATTACTTTATACGCTGTATAGAGTAACGTGGTCGAGGTACGGACGGGCCACACCATCGGAGGGCGCAACCCCATGACCACCCCCGCCGCAGCGGACAACCACCACGTCATCCAGGTCCGCGGAGCCCGCGAGAACAACCTGCGGAACGTCGACGTCGACCTCCCCAAGCGCCGCCTCACCGTCTTCACCGGCGTCTCCGGCTCCGGAAAGTCCTCGCTCGTCTTCGGCACCATCGCCGCCGAGTCGCAGCGCCTGATCAACGAGACCTACAGCGCCTTCCTCCAGTCCTTCATGCCGGCCCTCGGCCGCCCGGACGTCGACGGCCTGCACAACCTCAGCGCCGCGATCGTCGTCGACCAGGAGCGGATGGGCGCCAACTCCCGCTCCACCGTGGGCACGGCGACCGACGCGTACACGATGCTGCGGATCGTCTTCAGCCGCCTCGGCACCCCGCACGTCGGCACCTCCGGCGCGTTCAGCTTCAACCTGCCCGAGGGCATGTGCCCGCGCTGCGAGGGCGCCGGCCAGATCTCCGACATCGACGTCGACGAGCTCGTCGACCGCACCAAGTCCCTCAACGAGGGCGCCATCACCGTCCCGGGCTACGCCGTCGACTCCTGGATGTGGCAGGTCATGGCCCACTCCGGGTTCTACGACCCCGACAAGAAGCTGGCGGACTTCACCGATCAGGAGTGGGAGGACTTCCTCCACAAGCCGTCCTGCAAGGTGAAGGTCGGCAGCAACAACTTCACCTACGAGGGCCTCGTGGTGAAGCTCCAGCGGACCGTCCTCGTCAAGGACCGCGAGGCCATGCAGGCCCACATCCGCGCCTTCGTCGACCGGGCCGTCGTCTTCCGCACCTGCCCCGAGTGCGAGGGCACCCGCCTCACGCGGGCCGCGCTGTCCTCCCGTATCGACGGGGTCAACATCGCCGAGTGCTCGGCGATGCAGATCAGCGACCTGGCCGGCTTCATCCGCGGGATCGACGATCCGTCCGTCGCCCCGCTCCTCGCCGGCCTGCGCGAACTGCTCGACTCCCTCGTCGAGATCGGCCTCGGCTACCTGAGCCTGGACCGCGCCTCCGGCACGCTCTCCGGCGGCGAGGCGCAGCGCGTGAAGATGGTGCGCCACCTCGGCTCCTCCCTCACCGACGTCACGTACGTCTTCGACGAGCCGACCATCGGGCTGCACCCGCACGACATACGCCGCATGAACGACCTGCTGCTGCGGCTGCGCGACAAGGGCAACACCGTCCTCGTCGTGGAGCACAAGCCGGAGGTCATCGAGATCGCCGACCATGTGGTCGACCTCGGCCCGCGCGCCGGTTCCAACGGCGGCGAGGTCTGCTACTCCGGCGACGTGCCCGGCCTGCGCACCTCCGGGACCCTGACCGGCGAGCACCTCTCCCACCGGGCGAAGCTCCGCCCCGAGGTGCGGCCGAGGACCGGCGCGCTCTCCATCACGGACGCCTCGCAGCACAACCTCCGGAACGTGAGCGTCGAGATCCCGACCGGCGTCCTGACCGTCGTCACGGGCGTCGCCGGCTCCGGCAAGTCGTCCCTGATCCACGGGAACCTGCCGGGCCGCGAGGGGGTCGTCGTCGCCGACCAGTCCCCGATCCGCGGCTCGCGCCGCTCGAACCCGGCGACGTACACGGGTCTGCTGAACCCGATCCGTACCGCCTTCGCCAAGGCCAACGGCGTCAAGGCGGCGCTCTTCAGCGCCAATTCGGAGGGCGCCTGCCCGAAGTGCAACGGCCTCGGGCTCGTCTACACCGACCTGGCGATGATGGCGGGCGTGGCCTCGGTCTGCGAGGAGTGCGAGGGGAAGCGTTTCACCGCGGAGGTGCTCTCCTACACCCTCGACGGCAAGAACATCCACGAGGTCCTGTCGATGTCGATCGAGGAGGCGTACGACTTCTTCACCGCCAAGGGTCAGGCGCGGACGATCCTCGGCCGCCTGAAGGACGTCGGCCTCGGCTACCTCCGCCTCGGCCAGCCCCTCAACACCCTCTCGGGCGGTGAGCGCCAGCGCCTGAAGCTGGCGATCCACATGGCGGAGAAGGGCGCGATCTACGTCCTCGACGAGCCGACGACCGGCCTCCACCTGGCCGATGTCGACCAGCTCCTCGCCCTCCTGGACCGGCTGGTCGAGGCGGGGAACACGGTCGTCGTCATCGAGCACCACCAGGCGGTCATGGCCCACGCCGACTGGCTGATCGACCTCGGTCCGGGCGCGGGCCACGACGGCGGCCGGATCATCTTCGAGGGGACGCCGTCCGAACTGGTCGAGAAGGGCGAGACGCTGACGGCCCGTCATCTGCGGGAGTACGTCGGCGCCTGACGGCCGGCGTGAGGCCGTGAGCCATGGGGTGGGTCCACACCCTGGAAACTCCTGGACCCGCCCCTCCCCCACCCCGCACCATCACCCCCATGGCGACCTTCCTCCTCCTCCACGGCTTCCAGAACCACCGTCCCCCGGGCCACTGGCACCACTGGCTCGCCGGGCAGCTCGCCGAGCGCGGGCACGAGGTCCGGTATCCGCAGCTCCCCGATCCGGACGCGCCCGTACTGGACGACTGGCTGGACGCCCTACGGGAGAACCTGCACCGGCCCGCCGACGGCGGCGAGTTCGTCGTCGTCGCCCACAGCCTCTCCGTGCTCCTGTGGCTGCGGGCCGCGGCGCTCGACCCGGACGCGCTCGACGTCGACCGCGTCCTCCTGGTCGCCCCGCCCTCCCCGGCCGTGACCGCCTCGATCCCCGAGATCGCCGCCTTCGCCGACGGGCTCGACGGGCTCGACCGGCTCGCCGGGCTCGACCTCGGCTCCGTACGGCTCAAGGCGCCCGCCCGGCTCGTGTACGCCGCCGGGGACCCCTACTGCCCCGAGGGGGCCGACGTCCCCTACGGGACCCCGCTCGGCCTCGACATGGACGTGATCCCGGGCGGCGCGCACCTCACGCCGGACTCCGGGTACGGGGAGTGGCCGTCCGTCCTCGCGTGGTGCGAGGACCCGGCGACGCGGCTCGGCCCCCGGTAGGGTCGGCCGGATGTTCCCGGAGATCGAAGCGTACGAAGAGGGCCTGCTCGACGTCGGTGACGGCAACCGCGTCCACTACTCCGTCGCCGGGAACCCGGAAGGGAAGCCCGCCCTGGTCGTCCACGGCGGGCCCGGCTCCGGCACAGGACCGAGGGCGCGCCGCGTCTTCGACCCGGAGAAGTACCGGATCGTCCTCTTCGACCAGCGCGGCTGCGGCCGCTCGCTCCCGCACGCGAGCGACCCGGCCGCCGACATGTCCGTGAACACCACCGCGCGCCTGATCGCGGACATGGAGCGGCTGCGCGAGCACCTCGGCATCGACCGCTGGTTGCTCCACGGCGGCTCCTGGGGCTCCACCCTGATCCTGGCGTACGCCGAGGCCCACCCCTCCCGCGTCTCCGAGATCGTGATCGCCTCCGTGACGACGACCCGCCGCTCGGAGACGGCCTGGCTGTACGAGGGGGTGCGCCGGTTCTTCCCCGAGGCGCACGAACGGTTCCGCGCGGGCGTCGACGCGCCGGAGGACGCGACGGGCCTCGAGCTGGCCGCCGCGTACGCCCGCCGGATGGAGGACCCGGACCTTCCCGTACGGGAGAAGGCGGCGGCGGACTG
The DNA here is from genome assembly GCF_043200825.1 of Streptomyces sp. NPDC048370. Lineage (NCBI taxonomy): Bacteria > Bacillati > Actinomycetota > Actinomycetes > Kitasatosporales > Streptomycetaceae > Streptomyces > Streptomyces sp. NPDC048370. The sequence continues at coordinate 121,999 of NZ_JBICYI010000003.1, forward strand.
GTGCGCCTGGGAGGACGCGGTGCTGTCCGGGGAGGGGATGGGCACCCCGTACACCGACCGGGTCGACGACGCCCGTCTCGCCTTCGTCCGGATCTGCGCCCACTACTTCGCCCACGGCGCCTGGCTGGAGGAGGGCGCCCTGCTCCGCGACGCCCACCGGCTCGCCGGCATCCCCGGCGTCCTGATCCACGGCCGCCTGGACATGGCCGGCCCCCTGGACACGGCCTGGGAACTGGCCCGTGCCTGGCCGGACGCGGAGCTGCACGTGGTCGAACGCGCCGGGCATCTCGGCGGCGGGGAGACCCGCGCGCTCATCCTCTCCGCCCTGGAGCGCTTCGCGAAGAAATGACCGTCCCCCATCGCCCATCGCCCACCTCTCCCACACGTGCCCTCACCCTCCCGGGGGAACGGCTCCCGGACCCCTCCTGGTCTTCCCCGCCGCCCCCTAAGGTGGCGAGCCATGTGGTGGCGTACCAGGGGTGCGGTCGAGAACGCGGTCGTCGCCGCGCAGATGCGGACCTTCTTCAAGGGCCTGTCGGCCGAGACCCGTAAAGCCCCCCGACTGGTGGCCCGGGAGTACGGCAAGCACCTCTTCCACAGGCGCCGGGGCAGGCTCGTGGACGAGAAGCGCTTCGCCGCCTCCCGCTTCCACGTCGGCATCGGCGTCGGGGCGGACGACTTCGCCGACCTGACCAAGCGGGCCGTCCTCGTCTCGGACACCCTCCTGCTGTCCCACAACGGCGCGGGCGATCGCCACCACGTCAGGGAGCTCGCGAACCGCGGCTCGTACATTCCCCGGACCGAGGAGGAGGACCGCTCCGGCGTCCTGCCCACCGGGTCGAGCACGACCGAAGACCTGTACATGCACTGCCCCGATCCGGACCGGCTCGGCCGCTGGCTGTTGCAGACCGAACCGCTGCTGCGCGCGGGCTGCGCCTGGTACCTGCCGACGTACTCGGTGTCCCGTCACACCACCCACCACGGTTACGGCGGGGAACCGATCGACCCCGTCTACGAGACGCACTCCGGCCCGAGCACGGACTCCGACGTACCGAGCCTCCTCGACTTCGCCGCGACCGGGCGCCGGGTCGTCGCCCAGAGCCACACCCCCGCCGTACTCAGCCAGCTCGTGATCCCGGTGATCGAGGAACTGGAGCTGCCCTTCATCGACGGCGTCTCGCTGGAGGAGTTCAGCCGGATCACCGTCGGGGAGTTCGACTCCTACCGGGCCCACCGCGGATGGCTGCGCATGGAACTGGCCGGCCTCGACAGCGCGCTCGACGCGGAAGGGCAGCAGAAGGAGCTGCTGAAGATCGGCCTCCGGATGCAGGACGGAGTCCGGGGCATGCAGGCGCAGATGAACCAGGTCCGCCGCAAGCGGGCCGTGGCCGTGACCGGGGCGGTCGTCGGTACGGTCACCGCGAGCCTCGTCGCCGTCTACGGCCCCGCCCTCCAGTCGGCGCTCACCGCCGTCGTCGGCGGGGCGGCCGGTGGACTGTGGGGCGCGTTCCAGGCGGGGGCCGACAACAGCCCGCGCACGCTCCGCGAGAACGCCTGGTACTACGTCTGGACCCTCTCCCGCGCCGCCGACCGGAACCCGTGACCGTAACGGGTGACCGGCCGTGCGGCCCGCCCTCCCGGGGGAGATCATCGGAGCATGACCACCGAGATCCACCTCGCCCAGCAGCCCGAGGCCGACGAACTCCTCGGCCGCTCCCCGCTCGCCGCGCTCGTCGGGATGCTGCTCGACCAGCAGGTGCCCATGGAGTGGGCGTTCTCCGGGCCGTACACGATCGCCCAGCGGCTCGGCGCGGACGATCTCGACGCGGGGCAGATCGCCGCGTACGACCCCGAGGCCTTCGGCGCGCTGCTCTCCGAGAAGCCGGCCGTGCACCGCTATCCGGGGTCGATGGCCAAGCGGATCCAGCAGTTGTGCCAGTTCCTCGTCGACGAGTACGGCGGTGACGCCGAGGCCGTCTGGGCGGACGCGGGGTCCGGCAAGGAGCTGCTCGCCCGGCTGAAGGCGCTGCCCGGTTTCGGGGTGCAGAAGGCGCAGATCTTCCTGGCGCTGCTCGGCAAGCAGTACGGCGTACGGCCTGAGGGCTGGCGGGAGGCGGCGGGCGCGTACGGCGACCAGGGCTCCTACCGTTCGGCAGCCGACATCACGGGGCCCGAGTCGCTGGCGAAGGTGCGGGCCTTCAAGCAGGAGGCCAAGCGCGCGGCGAAGGCCGCCAAAGCCGCGAACGATCCCAAAACCTCCGGGAATTGATCGTTCCGGATGTCAATCCTGCTAAATCAGACATGAATTGTGCTGAGACTGTTCACAGGAAGCACCGGAGATCGCTAACTTCCCCTTCAACCTCGTTCGCACCGGGAAGGACCTCTGTGAACGCATCCTCTCGCAGAGCCGCGGCCACCCTGGCCGCAGCCGCACTCGCCACCCCGCTCCTGCTGGCAGCCGCTTCCCCCGCCACGGCCACGTCGGACCCCGCGGCCAAGCCCGCGCGTGACGCCGCGCAGCTGGCCAAGAAGCTGGTCCGTGAGACGTCGGCACAGGGCGCCTACAAGCACCTGCAGAAGTTCCAGGCCATAGCCGACTCGGCCGGCGGTCACCGCGCGGCCGGCTCGCTCGGGCACGACGCCTCGGCGGCGTACGTGTACCAGCAGCTGAAGAAGGCCGGCTACAACGTCTCGTACCAGAAGTTCAGCTTCATCTACACGCAGACGCTGGCCGAGAAGGCGTCCGTGGTCTCCCCGGCCGCCCGCGACTTCGACATCTCGGCCATGACGTACACGAAGTCGACCCCGGTCGGCGGCATCAAGGCCGACCTCGTCGCCGCGCCGCTCGACGCGGACGGCACGCACGGCTGCGAGCCGGCCGACTTCGCGGCGGGCGCCTTCACCGGCAAGATCGCGCTGATCAAGCGCGGTGCCTGCTCCTTCGCCGTCAAGCAGCAGAACGCGGCGGCGGCCGGTGCCGTCGGCGCGATCATCTACAACAACACCGAGGGGACCCTCTCCGGCACCCTCGGGGACCAGGCCTCCGCCAAGATCCCGACGGGCGGCATCACCCAGGCCGAGGGCGCGAAGCTCGCCGCGGACCTGGCCAAGGGCCCGGTGAACCTCTCCTTCGAGATCCGCCAGCTCCAGGAGAACCGTTCCACCAACAACGTCATCGCGGAGACGAAGGGCGGCAACGCCGCCAACACCGTGATGCTCGGCTCGCACCTCGACTCGGTGACGGCAGGACCCGGCATCAACGACAACGGCTCGGGCTCCGCCGGTCTGCTCCAGGCCGCCCTCGAGCTCGCCGAGTCGAAGGACAAGGTCCGCAACAAGGTCCGCTTCGCCTGGTGGTCCGCGGAGGAGAACGGACTGCTCGGCTCCGAGCACTACGTCGCGAACATGAGCGAGCTGGACAAGAAGGAAGTCAAGCTCTACCTCAACTTCGACATGATCGCCTCGCCGAACTACGGCCTGTTCGTCTACGACGGCGACAACTCCGACGGCGTCGGCGCGGGCGCCGGCCCGGAGGGCTCCGCGCAGCTGGAGCGGGACATCACCGACTTCATGGACAAGCGCGGCCTCCCGCACGAGGGCACCGACTTCACGGGCCGCTCGGACTACGGCCCGTTCATCGAGATCGGCATCCCCTCCGGCGGCACCTTCACGGGCGCCGAGGGCATCAAGACGGCCGCCCAGGCGGCGAAGTTCGGCGGTACGGCCGGCGTCGCGTACGACGTGAACTACCACGCGGCCGGCGACGACCTGTCGAACATCAACATGAAGGCCTTCGACGCCAACATCGACGTCATCGCCAACGCCGTGGGCACCTACGCCCACGACATCAGCTCCCTGAAGCGCCCGGTCACCACGGTCCCGACGGAGGGCGACGCCGGCAGCGGCGGCGGCCTGCACGACGGCCACGACCACGAGGTCACGGAGTAACAAGAAGTCGTACGGAAATCAGGGCCCGGTCCCCTCACGGGGGCCGGGCCCTACCGCTTCCGCCGCGCGGTCCCGAAGATCGACCGACTGATCTCCCGCCCCAGCTGCGTCCCGATCGACCGCGCCAGCGACGTGAAGATCCCGCTCCCCACCACCTGCTGCGCGAGCGACGCGTCCTCCTTGCCCGGCGCCCGCGCGGACGTCTTCGCCGCCTCCGCCGCCTTCGCCGCCTCCGCCTCCTCCGCCGCCCGGACCGCCGCGGCCTCCGCCTCCCGCTGCTCCGCCGTCAGCTTCTCGTACGCCGACTCCCGGTCCACCGCCTCCGCGTACCGCCCCCACAGCAACGAGCCCTTCACCGCCGCCTCGAGCGCGCCCGCGTCGATCGGCCCCATCAGGGACTCCGGCGCCCGCAGCCGTGTCGCCGCGACCGGCGTCGGCGCGCCCGTCTCGCTCAGTACGGTGATCACGGCCTCGCCCGTCCCCAGGCCCGTCAGGACCTCCTCCAGGTCGTAAGGGGAGTTCGGGAACGTCCGTACCGTCGCCTTCAGCGCCTTCGCGTCGTCCGGGGTGAACGCCCGCAGCGCGTGCTGCACCCGGTTGCCCAGCTGGGCGAGCACGTCCCCCGGCACGTCCTTCGGGGTCTGCGTCACGAAGAAGACCCCGACCCCCTTCGAGCGGATCAGCCGCACCGTCTGCGTGATCGACTCCAGGAACGCCTTCGACGCCCCGTTGAAGAGCAGATGCGCCTCGTCGAAGAAGAAGACCAACTTCGGCTTCTCCACGTCCCCGACCTCCGGCAGGTCCCCGAAGAGGTCCGCCAGCATCCACATCAGGAACGTCGAGAAGAGCTGCGGCTTGTCCTGCACCGCCGGCAGCTCCAGTACGGAGACCATCCCCCGCCCGTCCGCCGCCGTGCGCAGGAACTCACTCGTGTCGAACTCAGGCTCCCCGAAGAAGCCGCCGGCGCCCGCCTGCTCGAACGCCGTGATCGCCCGCAGGATCACCCCGGCCGTCACCGTCGAGAGCCCGCCGATCCCCTTCAACTCCGGCTTCCCCACGTCCGACACGAGAAAGGCGACCACCGCCCGCAGATCCTTCAGGTCCACCAGCTCCAGACCCTTCTGGTCCGCGTAGTGGAAGATCAGCCCGAGCGACTGCTCCTGCGTCTGGTTGAGCTGGAGCACCTTCGACAGCAGGACGGGCCCGAAGCTGGTCACCGTGGCCCGTACGGGAATCCCCGGACCGATGCCCCCGAGACCGTAGAACTCGCACGGGAAGCCGGTCGCCACCCACTCCTGCCCCACCTGCCCCGCCCGTTCCCTGACCTTCTCGCCGTCCGTGCCCGGCGCGGAGATCCCCGAGACGTCCCCCTTGATGTCGGCGAGGAAGACCGGAACCCCGTTCGCGGACAGCTGCTCGGCGATGAGCTGGAGCGTCTTCGTCTTGCCGGTACCGGTCGCGCCGGCGACCAGACCGTGCCGGTTGAGCATCGGCAGGGGGATCCGGATACGCGCGTCCGGGTGACATTCCCCGTCCCACAGCAAGGCGCCCAGTTCCAGCGCGGGCCCGGAGAAGGCGTACCCCGCCGCGATCTCGCCGGTCGGAGACTGCTCGCTCACGCTCATGACAGGACCCCTAGTTCCCGAATCGTGACGGTTTGCCCCAGCATCCCACCGGCGCCGCGTGGCTGCGCCGGGAGCCGCTCGCCCGGTAGGCTTTCCGTGTGATCTTCAAGCGCATCGGACAAGGCCGGCCGTACCCCGACCACGGCCGGGAAAGCACCCGGCAGTGGGCGGACGTCGCCCCGCGCCCGGTCCGCCTCGATCAGCTGGTCACCACCAAGGGCCAGCTGGACCTGGAGACGCTGCTCGCCGAGGACTCCACCTTCTACGGCGACCTCTTCGCGCACGTCGTGAAGTGGCGGGGCGACCTCTACCTCGAGGACGGGCTGCACCGCGCCGTGCGCGCGGCGCTCCAGCAGCGACAGGTGCTGCACGCCCGCGTCCTGGAGATGGACTGAGCCCGAGGGCCGACCGAGGGGTGACAGACCAATGGTCAAAGCCCTGCTGACAGGCCTCAGGACGCCGCTCCGCTGATCCTTTCGGGGGCTCTTCCCGCCCATCCGGACGCGATCACATGATCGTCCAGTATCCATCCTCCGGCAGCGGCATTACGCTGCGTCCATGAGCATGCTCACTCCCCCCGGAATGGGCGGAAAGTACCGCATCACGGGGGACAAGTACCCGCGCATGCGACGCCCCCGTCACCGTCGCAGGATCGTCCTCGCGGCCGGAGCCGCCGTGGTCGTGCTCGGCGCCGCCGGGTGGGGGACGCTGCAGCTCATCGACGTGTTCTCGGGTGGTGGCGCCGACGGGACGAAGACCACCGCCGGCCGGGCCGCCGACTGCAAGCCGGCCCCCAAGGCGACGGTCGCGCCCGTCGCCGCGCTGCCCAAACCCACGCAGATCACGGTGAACGTCTACAACGCGACCCCGCGCAGCGGCCTCGCGAAGTCCACCGCCGACGAGCTGAAGAAGCGTGGCTTCGTCATCGGCAAGGTCGGCAACGCCCCCGCCGCGTACGACAAGAAGGTCCCCGGCACCGGGATACTGCTCGGCGCCCCCGGGGCCACCAAGGGCGCGTTCTCGGTCCTCGGGACGCAGCTGAAGGGCGCCACGACGAAGACGGACGCCCGCGCGACGGCGGACGTGGACCTGATCATCGGTACGGCGTTCAAGGCCCTGGACGCGAAAACGACGGCGGACGCGGCCCTGGTCGCTCTGAACAAGCCCAAGCCCGCGCCCGCCGGTAGGTGCTGAAGACGCCGAGCACCGAACGCCGTTGGTGGCCGGCGCGAGTCGGTGCCGGTTGCTGTTACTACTCGGCCGAGCCGTACATCCGGTCGCCCGCGTCGCCGAGGCCCGGCACGATGTAACCGTGCTCGTTGAGGCGCTCGTCGACCGAGGCCGTCACGACGGTCACCGGCGTGCCCGCCAGCTCGCGCTCCATGATCTCGACGCCCTCCGGGGCGGCGAGCAGCACGACGGCCGTGACGTCGTCCGCACCGCGCTTGATCAGCTCGCGGATCGCCGCGACGAGCGTGCCGCCGGTCGCCAGCATCGGGTCCAGGACGTACACCTGGCGGCCCGACAGGTCCTCCGGCATCCGCGTCGCGTAGGTCGACGCCTCCAGCGTCTCCTCGTTGCGGATCATGCCGAGGAAGCCGACCTCGGCGGTCGGGAGCAGCCGGACCATGCCGTCGAGCATGCCGAGACCGGCGCGGAGGATCGGGACCACCAGCGGCCGCGGGTACGACAGCTTCACACCGGTCGTCGGCGTGACGGGGGTCTCGATGTCGACCTGCTCGGTCCGCACGTCCCTGGTGGCCTCGTAGGCGAGCAGGGTGACCAGCTCGTCGGCGAGCCGGCGGAAGGTCGGGGAGTCCGTGCGCTTGTCGCGCAGCGTGGTGAGCTTGTGGGCGACCAGCGGGTGATCGACGACGTGGAGACGCATGACTCCAACAGTAGCCCGCACTGGCATCAACCCACGCCGTGGAGGGAAGGTGGGGGCAAGGACCCAGTCGTGGGGTGGTGGCCCATGCCCGACCCGGAAGACCCGGCGGACGTACGGGGCGGTGAGACGCCGCCCGAGACGGACGCGGAGCGCCGCAGGCGCCGCGCCCAGTTCCTGCGCGAGCTGCACGAGGCGAAGGCGCTGCGCGACCGCGTGCAGCCCCGGCGCGCGCGAGCGGCCCGGATGCGCCAGGCCATGCGGATGCGGACCTTCCGCTGGTGAGGGCGGCGGCGCCCGGCGCCACGCGTGCGCCTCCTGTGCGCCGGGGCCGTGCGCCGGGCCGGTGCGCCGGGTTCGTACGCCCGCCGTCGGCGTGTCGATCAGACTGATGCACGACGCAAGAGCCGAAGACCTCTCCTGAAGCCGCTGTTTCTGCCACGATGCCGATTGGGCGGGGCATCAGGAGCGCGCCGCCGGATCGTCACACCTCTGATCAGTGGGAGAGTCACGGTGTACTTCGCCGCACTGCTCGCGCGCACCGAAGACGGGTGGGAAGCGAGCGACACAGAGCTCGACGATGTGGAGACCCTGTCGGATCTGACCGACCTGGCCCGCGAGGCCTCGGTCGACGACGACATGGTGATCGTCTTCATCGAACAGGAGGACGCCTGGTTCGGCATCCTCCGGGTCGAGGGCGAGGACGACCCTCGCATCTACGTGTCGGACGGGGCGGCCGCCGCCCGCTCCTCGTACGGGGAGATCCTCACCAAGGAGATCCTCGGGGACGACCTGGACGACGCCGACACCCTGGAAGACCTGAACCTCGACGGCACCGAGGACGGCGAGCCGCTCGACCGGGAGGACGACGAGGAGGACGAGGCGGGTGCGTCCGCGGACGCCGTCCCCGCCGCGCCCGTCGGCGACCGGCTGATCCTCGCGGACCTCGGCATGTCCGAGAGCCAGCTGCAGGAGCTCGACAGCGACGCCCTCGCGGAGATCGCGGACGCGCTGGGCGCCGCGGAGGTTCTGGAGACCGTTCGCTAGTGACCGAAGCAGTACCCGATCCCGTACGCGTACCCGTACTGGATCCCGTACCCGATCCCCTGTCCGTACTCGATTCAGTGACCGACGTGGTGACCGACCCCGAATCCGACCCCGCACCCGTACCCGACCCCGTGACCGACCCCGAGCCCGCCGCCGATCCCGTACGGGATCCCTGGCGGGAGTCCATGCGGCTCGCGCTCGCCGAGGCCGACCGGGCCGCGCTGGCCGGTGACGTACCGGTCGGCGCGGTCGTGCTGTCCCCGGACGGCACGGTCCTCGCGGTCGGGCACAACGAGCGCGAGGCGACCGGCGACCCGACCGCGCACGCCGAGGTCCTGGCCCTGCGCCGGGCCGCGGCGGCGACCGGGGAGTGGCGGCTGACCGGCTGCACGCTCGTCGTGACTCTGGAGCCCTGCGTGATGTGCGCCGGCGCGCTCGTGCAGTCCAGGGTCGAGCGGGTGGTGTTCGGCGCGCTCGACGAGAAGGCGGGCGCGGCCGGTTCGCTCTGGGACCTCGTACGGGACCGGCGGCTCAACCACCGTCCCGAGGTGATCCAGGGCGTCCTCGGCGAGGAGTGCTCGGCGCAGCTCACGGCCTTCTTCCGAACCCGCTGACCTGGGGATCGATACGGATTTCATCGCAGCGGCATGTTTGGGCTAAGCTCTCTCTCGGTAGCGTGTCCGAGCGGCCGAAGGAGCTCGCCTCGAAAGCGAGTGTGGCGCAAGTCACCGAGGGTTCAAATCCCTCCGCTACCGCTTCGATCGAAGGGTCCGGTGCATCGCACCGGGCCCTTCGGCGTATCCGGACTCCCTGTGCCCCCCGTCCGCGTGTGCCCCGTCCGTGCGCGGACGACGGAAGGCCCCGGCCACGCGTGTGCGCGGGCCGGGGCCTTCTTCGTCGGACGGGGGGAGCGGCATCGGGGGGACAAGCCGCTCCCCCCGATGAGAACCGGTCCTGCAAGTCCTGCGCCGCAGTCAGGGGGGAAGCTCGCGGCGCGGACCCCGCAGTGAGGGCCGGTTCCTCGGCCCTTCGGATTCCTGCCAGATCCGCCGGGCTCGACATCCATCCTGCTCTGCCGTCACCCTTCCGGGGGGCGGCAAAAGGCCCCGATCTCCGGGCCCTTGGTCCATAAAGTCCCGGTGAAGTGGCTGAAGTGGCTCCGTTAGACTCACGCGTCCACGCAGGGGTACGGACACAGGGACACGGACAGGGGAGGGCGCGGCAGATGGCGCAAGCGAAGAAGGTCGCGCTGTACGCAGTGGTGGTCTTTGTGCTGTACACGATCATCAATTCCCCGGACAGGGCGGCCGATCTCGTCCAGGTAGGGTTCGAGGGCATATCGTCCGCCGCACAGGGCGTCGGCGAGTTCATGACCGAACTCGTCAACTAGAACCACCGACGAGGAGTCCTGCTGTGATCCGCCATCTGGTCCTGTTCAAGCTCAACGAGGGCATCGCGAAGGACGACCCGCGTGCCCTGGCCGCCGCCGAGGCGTTCGACGGGCTGGAGAAGGAGATCCCGGAGCTGGCGTTCTGGGAGTGCGGCTGGAACATCAGCGGGCGCCCGATCGCGTACGACTTCGCCATCAACTCGGCCGTCGCGGACCCCGATGCGCTCCAGCGCTACCTGGAGCACCCCGCCCACCAGGCGGGTGTCGCCCTGTGGCGTGAGATCGCCACGTGGGTGATCGCGGACTACGCGTTCTAGAGCGCACCCCGGTTCACTTTCCGGAAGGCCCCCCGCCGTCATGGCGGGGGGCCTTCCTGGCGTCCGCGTCCGTCGCGACGCCGTCAACACGTTGCTATGCGGTGCTTGCACACAGTGGACATGTCTTGTGATGCTATGACCGCTTTTGACGGATGAGTTGACCGTAGTTGACCAGCAAAAGGGGTGGCGTGAACGTGCCGGCCAGTACAGCGCCTCAAGTCCCGCCCCAGAACGAGGCCGGCGGGGCGGACACCGCGCGCCCCCGGCCAGAGACCCACCGGCCGGAGAACACCCACCCCGAGAACCCCCGACCGGAGACACCCCGACCTGAGACCCACCGACCGGAGACCCCCCGGCCCCAGAACCACCGGCCCCAGAGCACGCGCGGCGCCGACACCCGGGCGCTGACGCAGGTGCTCTTCGGACAGCTCAAGGGGCTTGAGCCGGGCACCCCCGAGCACGACCGCGTGCGCGGGGCGCTGATCGAGGCCAACCTCCCGCTCGTGCGGTACGCGGCGGCCCGCTTCCGCTCCCGCAACGAGCCGATGGAGGACGTCGTCCAGGTCGGCACCATCGGACTCATCAACGCCATCGACCGCTTCGACCCGGACCGGGGCGTGCAGTTCCCGACCTTCGCGATGCCCACCGTCGTCGGCGAGATCAAGCGGTACTTCCGCGACAACGTCCGCACCGTGCACGTACCGCGCCGGCTCCACGAGCTCTGGGTCCAGGTCAACGGCGCCACCGAGGACCTCACCACGGCCCACGGCCGCTCCCCCACCACCGCCGAGATCGCCGAACGCCTGAAGATCGGCGAGGACGAGGTACTGGCCTGCATCGAGGCCGGACGCTCGTACCACGCCACCTCCCTGGAGGCGGCCCAGGAGGGCGACGGACTGCCCGGACTCCTCGACCGGCTCGGCTACGAGGACCCGGCCCTCGCCGGGGTCGAACACCGCGATCTCGTACGGCATCTGCTCGTACAGCTGCCCGAGCGCGAGCAGCGGATCCTGATGCTCCGTTACTACAGCAATCTGACCCAGTCCCAGATCAGCCAGGAACTCGGCGTCTCACAGATGCATGTGTCAAGGCTCCTCGCCCGGAGCTTCGCCCGTTTGAGATCCGCAAACAGGATCGAAGCGTAGCTGAAACGGGTAGACCGGTTCGGAGTAGTTCCGCGGCCTCCCAAATGCCGTACACCCCTTGTTTCCTGCGGATATTCACCCACGCCATGTCGACAAGTCACTACAGCGTGTTGCCGACATGTGACATTCTGCTGGAACCGCGTTTGCCGCAGCCCCGCCTCCGGTATTCAGGTGGAGGCTGCGTTCCTCCGATGGTCGTGGCCGCCGCGACCGTCCGCGACCTCAAGGGGGTGGCATGTCCGCAGAACAGGGCAGCTCGAAGGTGCTCACGCTCACGCCCGCGGCGACGCCGGTATCGATGTCCGAGTCGATGTCCGACCCGATGCCCGTGTCGATGCCTGTGTCGATGCCCGTCCAGCCGTCGGCGGAGACCGTCGAGGCCCCCGCGCCGGTCGTCGTCACGCCGGAAGTCCTCGACACCCGCACGCTCTCCCGCTCCCTCTTCCTCCGGCTCCGCGCCCTGGACGACGACGGCGCTGCCGCGGACAGCCCCGAGCGGACGTACGTCCGTGACACCCTCATCGAGCTGAACCTGCCGCTCGTGCGGTACGCGGCGGCCCGCTTCCGCTCCCGGAACGAGCCGATGGAGGACATCGTCCAGGTCGGCACGATCGGCCTGATCAAGGCGATCGACCGCTTCGACTGCGAACGCGGCGTGGAGTTCCCGACGTTCGCGATGCCGACCGTCGTCGGCGAGATCAAGCGCTTCTTCCGTGACACCTCCTGGTCCGTGCGCGTCCCGCGCCGGCTCCAGGAGCTGCGCCTCGCCCTGACGAAGGCCAGCGACGAGCTCGCCCAGAAGCTCGACCGCTCGCCGACCGTCCCCGAACTCGCCGCCGTGCTCGGGGTGTCGGAGGAGGACGTCGTCGACGGCCTCGCGGTCGGCAACGCGTACACCGCCTCCTCGCTCGACTCCCCCTCCCCGGAGGACGACGGCGGCGAGGGCTCCCTCGCGGACCGCCTCGGCTACGAGGACACGGCCCTGGAGGGCGTCGAGTACCGCGAGTCCCTCAAGCCCCTCCTCGCCAAACTCCCGCCGCGGGAGCGGCAGATCATCATGCTGCGGTTCTTCGCCAACATGACCCAGTCACAGATCGGCGAGGAGGTCGGCATCTCGCAGATGCACGTCTCGCGCCTCCTGACGCGGACGCTGGCGCAGCTACGGCAGGGCCTGATCGCGGACTGAGCGCGGACTGAAAGCGGACTCGCGGACTCGGCGCGGACCGGGCATCGTTCGGGCGAGATTCGCCGTTCGCGTTCCCAACTGACAGTCCGTCAGCAAGACTGGCGCCATGCGGCGACAGACGTCTCTCCTGACAGTGGTCGCGCTCTGCCTCGGTGGAGCGCTGACCGCGTGCGGCAGCGGCAACGACGACGAGGGCTACGCGGCGATCGGCGCGGGCTCCTCCCCGAAGGGCGCGGTCGCGCCGTCGGGATCGGTCACGCTGATCCCCCTGCCCCTGGACGGCACCCCGTCGCCATCGGCGAGCGGTACGACGTCGAGCACGTCCTCACCGTCCCCACGCCCACCGGGGACGACACCATCGGCCGGCGGCTCAGGCACGGGCACGGGATCCGGTACTGGTACAGGTACGGGTACTGGTACAGGTACGGGATCCGGTACGAGTACGACCCCGGGCGCCACCCCCGCCGCCCCACCCGGCACCACCCCGCCCCGCACGGCGACCGCTCCGGCCCCGGGCACGACCGCACCGCCCCCACCGTCCACTCCGGCCCCTCCGGCGACCCCGGCCACGCTGACGCTCTCCGCCCCGGTCCTTGCGGACGCGGACAGACGCTGGTGCGAGCAGGTCACGATGACCTTCCGCAACACGGGCGGCACGGCGGCCACTTCGGGCACGGTCACCTTCGCGACGCACATCATCGGCGCGCTCGGCGTCGACTGGGCGACGATCGACTCGGCCCAGCCGTTGCCGACCCCCATCGCCCCGGGGGCGGCGCGGACCCACACGTACACGGTCTGCGTGGACTCCTGGCGCGTCCCGCTCGGCATGCGCGTCGACACTCAGAAGGTCACGGCGACGTGGAAGTAGCGGGGTCCGCGGCAGGCGATCCGTCCCGTCCTGCTCCTGCCCACCCCGACCTATGATGGGTCGGGGGCGGATGCACGGTCGGCTCGCGAATTCGCCGCTCTGCCAGGTGACTTGACCGAAGGGGACGGGAATCATGCAGATGCACGACACGTTCGTGAGCTCGCTGTGAGCACGAGGGTCCTGTCCATCGGGCTGCACCCCCGGACGCTCGACTACAGCAAGCTGCCCGGCATCGACGAGGCGTCGTTCACCGCCCGGATCCAGGCCGGGAACGCCGCGCTGCGGGAGGCGGGGTTCGACGCCGTCAGTTGTCTGATCGACCCCGACCCCGACCTCGCCGAGGCCGCCGTGCGGGAGGAGCTCAAGGGTGGGGACTTCGGGCTGGCGATGATCGGTGCGGGGGTACGGATGCTGCCCGAGCACACCGTGCTGTTCGAGCGGATCGTGAACGTCCTCACCGAGGCCGTGCCCGGGATCCGGCTCTGCTTCAACACCTCGCCGGAGAGCACCATCGACGCGCTCCGGCGCTGGATCGAGCCGTAGCTCAGGCAAGGACGAGCGCGGCGACGGCCGGGGCCGCGTACATCAGCGGCCAGGCCACGTGCGGGTACTGGCGGGCGCGGATCACGGTGACGACGGCGCCGGTGAAGTACAGGATCACGCCGATCCCGGCCGCCAGGCCGATCGCCGGGACCCACAGGCCGACGACGAGGCCCGCCGCGCCGGCCGCCTTGGCGAGTCCGAGCCAGGTCCACCAGGAGCGGGGCACGCCGTACTCGGTGAGCGGCTGGACGACCCACGGGGCCTTGATGAAGATCGAGAGCGCCGAGAAGCCGACCATGAACGCGGCGACTGCGGTGACGACGATGTAGGTGGTGGACATGGCGGGCTCCTCGGCTCGGTGGCGGCGAGCGTTTCCCGCTCGCACACCCCACTGACGGAGCGCACCGCGCATGTGTGACAGGTACGGGCGGAGAAAGTCACGGCCCTGTCCTGGACGGCGCTCCGACGTGCTCACCCGGGTGGGTGGATCACACCGTCCAAGCAGCTCAGCGGGGCGAGCCGTCGGCCTTGGGCGACGCGCGTGGCCGGAGTCTGTGGACCGTCACGCAGGACGGCCCGATCCGAGAGGTCTCCATGTCCACATTCACTGGTCTGCGAAGAGCCTTGGGGCGCGGTGGTCTCGCGGCAGTCGCGAGTCTGGCGCTGGTGCTCGCCCTTCCCGGAGCGGCGCTGGCCGCCCCGGGAGATCTCGATCCCGGCTTCGGGGGCGACGGCACGGTGCTCACCGACGCCGGCGGTGAGGAGGTGGGCAACGACGTGGTGGTGCAGGCCGACGGCAGGATCGTCGTCGTCGGCACCGACGCGCCGGACTCGTTCGGAAACTTCGCGATCACCCGCTACCTCGCGGACGGCAGTCCTGACCCCACCTTCGGCGACGGTGGAAGGGTCTCCACCGACATCGGTGGCTTCACCGACGCCGCCGAGGCGGTCGCGGTCCAGGACGACGGCAAGATCATCGTGGTCGGGAGCTCCGCCACGGGCTTCGAGGAGTGCTGCACGTTCACGGTGGCCCGCTACACGGCCGCCGGCGGTCTGGACCCGACGTTCGGCGACGGCGGCATCGCCTTCCTCACCGCGTTCGGCCAGCCCGCGGCGGCTCTGGACGTGGCGGTGCGTTCCGACGGCAGGATCGTCGCCGCCGGATACGCCGGCGGTCGCTTCGCGGCGGCCCGCCTCCTGACGGACGGCACCCCGGACCCCAGCTTCGACGGCGACGGCACGGTGGCCACGGACCCGGCCCCGAGTCTGGAGGAGGGCGGCACGGGCCTCTCCCTCTCCCTGCAGTCCGACGGCAAGGTCGTCGTCGGCGGCGAGGTGGGAACCACCCGCTTCGACTTCATGGTGATGCGGTACAACGCCGACGGCAGCCTGGACACCGGGTTCAGCGGTGACGGCATGGTGCGGACCGACTTCGGCGCGTACGAGGGCGCCGAGGAGGTGGCGGTGCAGGCCGACGGCAAGATCGTCGCCATGGGGAACACCGACGCGGACGCCGCGGTGGTCCGGTATCTCGCCGACGGCAGCCTGGACACGAGCTTCAGCGGTGACGGCAGGGTGACCACCGCCGGTGGAGCCGCCAGGGACGGGTTCGTGCAGGCCGACGGCAGGATCGTCGTCGCGGGCAGGGGTGGCGACGGCGGCGACTTCGGGCTGATCCGCTACAACCCCGACGGCGCTCAGGACCCCGGCTTCGGGACCGGTGGCAGGGTGTCCACCTCGTTCGGCGGCGCCGACATCGCCGGCGCGGTCGCGCTGCAGTCCGACGGCAAGATCGTCGCGGCCGGCAACGGCGGGCCGAACGTCGACTTCGCGGTCGCCCGTTACGAAGGCGGCGGGGGCGCCCCGACCCCGCCCTCCGTCGACGTCTCGGTGACCAAGACCGGGCCCGCCACCATCAGCATCGGTGACCAGGCCACGTACACGATCCGGGTGACCAACAACAGCACGACGGCGACGGCCACCGCGGCCTCGGTCTCCGACACGCTCACCGGCGGCTCCGGGACCCTGCTGTCGGCCACGCCCAGCCAGGGCGGCCCGTGCACCGTCAACCCGACCACGATGACGTGCCCGTTGGGCAACCTGGCCCCGGGCGCTTCGGCCACCATCACCGTGGTCGCGGAGCCGCGCGCGACCGGCACCCTGACGGACTGGGTGGCGACGGCGGCGGTCGAGGCCGATCCCGTACCCGCCAACAACAACGCCAACGCGGCCACCACGGTGAACAACGCCCGCGGCTGCACGATCATCGGCACGAGCAACTTCGAGACGCTCAACGGCACCTTCGGCAACGACGTCATCTGCGCCCTCAGCGGCCACGACACCGTCAACGGCGGCGGCGGCAACGACACCGTGTACGCCGGACCGGGCAACGACCTGGTCAACGGCGGCAACGGAGCCGACCGCCTGATCGGGCAGAGCGGCAACGACCGCCTCAACGGCGACGCGGGCAACGACAACCTCGACACCCGGGACAGCGTCGCAGGCAACGACGCCGCATACGGCGGGACGGGCTTCGACACCTGCTCCACCGACACCGGCGACTTCCGCAACAGCTGCCCGTAGCGGACCGACCCGGCCGACCGGCACCGGAGCCCGCGGAGGGCTCCGGTGCCGGTTTCACGTCGGTCCCGGCCGACCAGGGCCGGGCTTCGGCATCGGCCTTAGCCCAGGGCCAACCAGGCCACCGCTCCCAGGACGACGATCGCGGCGATCACGCCGACGATGAGGCCCACGCGGGGGCCGGAGGACTGCGGGGTCACGGCGGCCTGCCGGCCACCGCCCTGGGGGCCCTCGTCGACGAAGGCGCGGAACATCTGGGTGCTGCCGGCGGGGTCGTAGTTGCCCTCGGGGCCGGGGCCCTGGCCGTACGGTGCTTGGGGGTTGTGTGCCATGAGCCTGGACACTAGCGAACCCCGGGTGGAGCGCCCAAGCCCCGGCCGTACCGCGACCGGTTCCGGCACGGATCCAGCACCGGTCGGCCACCGCTCGACCACCGGTCCCCCCACCCGCCTCACACCCACCCCACCCCCACCTTTACCGATTCTTTAGCGCGGTTTGACCGATTTAGTTTGCCTGGAGCAACCATCCATCTCTATGGTTGCCCTAAGCAACAAGATGGGACGTGTGGTGGCCGAGCCGAACCGGTACGAGAACCTCGCCCGACAGGTCAGCGCCATCGGCGCGGTCAAGCGCGGGATGGCCCGCTCACTGCCCGCCGACTGCCCCAGCGGCTCGGCCATCGTCCTCGCCCTCCTCAAGCACGACGGGGACATGAGGATGAGCCGGATCGCCGAGCGGATGGCGGTCGACATGTCGGTCAGCAGCCGCCACGTCTCCCACGCCGTCGACCGCGGCTGGGTCGAGCGGCTGCCCGACCCCGCCGACCGGCGCTCCCGCATCCTGCACCTCACCGCCGAGGGCAGGGAGAAGCTCGACGAGCTGGACCGGCGCCTGACCGCGATGCTCACCCGCAACCTCGCGGACTGGTCCGACGACGACGTCGAACTCCTCACCACCCTCCTCGCCCGTCTCCGCGACTCCTTCGGCGACTGCCGGGCCCACCACGCGTAACAGCAAAGGACGTTCATGGCCACGACCACACCCGCCCCGCCAGCGCAGGCGGGCGGCCACCCCTCCGACGGTGCGGCACCCATGTCACACCGTCAGATCATGGAGGCGCTCTCCGGGCTGCTGCTCGGCATGTTCGTCGCCATCCTGTCCTCGACGATCGTCTCCAACGCCCTGCCGGAGATCATCAAGGACCTCGGCGGCGGCCAGTCCGCGTACACCTGGGTCGTCACCGCCGCGCTTCTGTCGATGACCGCGACCACCCCGCTCTGGGGCAAGCTCGCGGACCTCTTCTCCAAGAAGCTGCTGGTCCAGATAGCCCTGATCATCTACGTCGGCGGCTCGGTCGTCGCCGGTCTCTCCCAGAGCACCGGCATGCTCATCGCCTGCCGTGTCGTCCAGGGCATCGGCGTGGGCGGTCTGACCGCGCTCTCCCAGATCATCCTGGCCGCAATGATCGCCCCGCGTGAGCGCGGGCGGTACAGCGGCTACCTCGGCGCCACCTTCGCCGTCGCCACCGTCGGCGGCCCGCTGCTCGGCGGCGTCATCACCGACACGGACTGGCTCGGCTGGCGCTGGTGCTTCTACGTCGGCGTGCCGTTCGCGCTGATCGCCCTCCTCGTCCTGCAGAAGACGCTGAAGCTCCCGGTCGTGAAGCGCAAGGTCAAGGTCGACTGGGCGGGCGCGTTCGTGATCAGCGCCGCTGTCTCCCTGCTCCTGATCTGGGTGACGTTCGCGGGTGACAAGTACGACTGGATGTCCTGGCAGACGGCCGTCATGGTCGGCGGTTCCGTCCTCCTCGGCGGGCTCTTCCTCCTCGTCGAGAGCAGGGCGAGCGAGCCGATCATCCCGCTCCGCCTCTTCCGCAACCGCACCATCACCCTCGCCTCGCTCGCCTCGCTCTTCGTGGGTGTCGCGATGTTCGCCGGCACGGTCTTCTTCAGCCAGTTCTTCCAGCTGGCCCGGAACGAGTCGCCCACGATGTCCGGCGTCCTCACCATCCCGATGATCGCCGGTCTGTTCGTCTCCTCGACCGTCTCCGGCATGATCATCACCAAGACCGGCCGCTGGAAGGCCTGGCTGGTCAGCGGCGGCGCCCTGACGGCCGGCGGACTCGGGCTGCTCGGCACGATCCGCTACGACACGGCCTACTGGCACATCGCGCTCTTCATGGCCGTCATGGGTCTCGGCCTCGGCATGATGATGCAGAACCTGGTGCTCTGCACACAGAACCAGGTGGCCCCGGCCGACCTCGGCGTCGCCTCCTCCGTCGTCACCTTCTTCCGCTCGCTCGGCGGTGCGATCGGCGTCTCGGCGCTCGGCGCGGTCCTCGGCAACCGGGTCACGCACTACGTCCAGGACGGCATCGCCGCGCTCGGCCCGAAGGCCGCGGCGGCGATGGGCCAGGGCGGCGGGGCGGGCTCCGGCTCGATCCCGGACATGGACAAGCTGCCGGCCCCGATCCGTACGGTCATGGAGAGCGCGTACGGACACGGTGTCGCGGACGTCTTCCTCTACTCGGCGCCGTTCGCGCTGCTCGCCTTCGTGGTGACGCTCTTCATCAAGGAGGTCGCCCTGAAGAGCAACAGCAGCGGCCCCAGCACCACCAAGGAGAGCTGAAAAGACTCCCGGCCGCGCTCCGAGCGGAGGCGCGGCCGGGTCGAGTACGGAGCGGCGGGCAGGGGACGGCCCGCCGCTCCGTCATTTCCTCCTACGCCTCAGGAAGACTCGCTTCCCGCGCAGCCATCACCTCGATGCCCGCGACCAGCACGTCGAGGGCGTAGTCGAAGTCGCGGTCCCAGATCGCGCTGACGCTGCCGTGCGAGGCCCGCTCGTCGAGGATCTCCGCCATCGGTTCGAGCGCCTCCACGAAGTTCGGGTCGTCGCGGAAGGCGCTGACCGCCTCGCCGTAGAAGGCGTCCTGCGACATGCCGGCCTCGGCCGCCCGGCGCTCGAACTGGGACTCGATCGTCCCGTACCCGTACACGAACTGGAAGACGGCCGACATGGCGCTCGGCTGCCGGTTGACGGACAGGCCGGTGTCCCGGACCGCCTCCTGGATCTTGCCGCCCACGGCGATCGCGTGCGGGCCGATGTTCAGGTACTGGGCCGCGAGCGGCGACATCCACGGATGGCGCACCAGCATCCGCCGGTAGTCGAGGGCGAGCACGCGGACCCGGTCCTGCCAGCCCCCGGCGGCGTCGACGGCGGCGAGGTCGATCTCGCCGTAGACGGAGTCGACGGCGAACTCGATGATGTCGTCCTTGGTGTCCACGTACCAGTAGAGGGACATGGCCGTGACGCCCAGTTCGGTCGCCAGCTTGCGCATGGAGAGGCCGGCCAGACCCTCCTCGTCCAGCATCCGGATCGCGGTCGTCACGATCCGTTCGCGGTCGAGTCCGGCCGGGCCGCCTCCGCTGCGCGGGGCGCGCTGCTCCAGCCACACACTGGAACGCGCCGGGTTCTTGGCCCGATCGGCGGCCTTGACCATCGCGTTCCTCCGTGAGTTCACCTGTCAGCGATCCGTCGCCACCATGCTATTCAGCCGCCTCCCTCTTCTCCGACCGCTCCGCCCTCCGCAGCAGCGCCGCGGCGACCAGGCCACCGGCGAAGACGGCGATCGCGCCGACCAGCTGGCTGGTCTGCAGGCCGGAGGCGAAGGCGTCGGAGATCTCCGCCCGTTCGGCGTCGCTGCCGGCCGCCGCGAGGGCCGCGGGCAGCGAGGCGGCGGTGACGGTGACGAGCGCCGCGAACCGGGCGTTGAGGACGGCGCCGAGGACGGCGACGCCCAGGCCGTTGCCGAACTCGGCGAGGGTGCCGTTGATCCCGGCGCCCACGCCCGCCTTCTCCGGCGGGATGGCGCTCATGATCGCGTTGGCCATGGCCGGGGAGGAGACCGCGATGCCCGCGCCCATCAGGACCAGGCCGAGCAGCATGCCCCAGTAGCTGCCGTCCGTGCCGCCGCCGAGCACGGCGATCGACAGCAGACCGCCGGAGACGAGCGTCATGCCGAGCAGGACCGCGGGCGGGGTGCCGATCTTCACGACGAGGCGCGGGCCGAGGCCCGTCAGGTTGAGCCCGACGATCGTCAGCGCGAGCGGCGCCATCCGCAGACCGGCCTCCAGCGGCTCGTAGCCGAGGACGAACTGCAGGTGCTGGGTGAGGAGGAAGAGCGAGCCGCCCATGCCGAAGACGACGAGCAGCGAACCACCGATGGCACCGATGAACTTCTGGTTCCGGAAGAAGTGCATGTCGAGCATCGGATACGGGATGCGCAGCTCCCACAGCGCGAAGGCGCCGAGGACGACGACACCGACGGCGGCCGGGACCAGCACCTCGGCGGAGGTCCAGCCGTGCTCGGGGCCGGTGATGATCGCGTAGACGACCGCCACCATGCCGATGGTGGAGAGCAGCGCGCCCAGCAGGTCGGGGCGGTCGCCCTGCGGGTTCTTCGACTCCGGTACGAGCTTGAGGACGGCGACGAGGCCGATGAGCGCCACCGGAATGTTGATGAGGAAGATCATTCCCCACCAGTAGTGATTGAGGATCACGCCGCCGATCAGCGGTCCCGCGGCGAAGCCGAGCGAGCTGACGGTGGACCAGAGGGCGATGGCCTTGACCCGCTCGGAGTCGTCGAAGATCTGCATGACGACGGCGAGCGTGGTGGTCATGAGCAGTGCGCCGCCGACGCCCATGCCGGCGCGGGCGGCGATCAGCTGGCCGGTGGACTCGGCGAGTCCGGCGGCGAGCGAACCGAGGCCGAAGAGCGCGAGACCGACGGCGAGGAGCTTCTTGCGGCCGTAGCGGTCGGCGGCGTTTCCGGCGGTGAGCAGCAGGCCGGACTGGACGAGCGAGTAGGCGTTGATCATCCACTGGATGTCGCTGGTGGAGGCGTGGAGCTCCGAGGTCAGCGAGGGGATGGCGACGCTGAGGACGGTGTTGTCGAGCAGCACGGTGAGCTGGGCCAGGCAGATGACGCCGAGGATCAGCCAGCGCTGCGGGTGGCCGCCTGCGGCGGCTGGGGGTGAGGACTCGGTGGTCGTCGCCGTCATGGACAGCACTCCTTGTACGGTGTACGGGGCTTGAGCTCGTACACCGTACAAGGGTCTCCCATACGCTGTATAGCGATTACTTCTTCGGGGCCGTCAGGTCGTACAGGGGGGCGCCGTCGACGGTGACCTCCTGGAAGGTGGCCGCGACCCAGCTGGAGATCTCGGAGCCGCCGCCCATGCCGCCACCCATGCCGCCGCCTCCGCCCATTCCGCCTCCGGCCGTTTCGCCGCCGGTTCCGCCCATTCCGCCTCCGCCACCGATGAAGTAGTGGATCTTTCCCTGGGCGACGTACTGCTTGAACTGGGCGAGGGTCGGGGACGGGTCGCTGCCGTTGAATCCGCCGATGGCCATCACGGGCTTCTCGGTGGCGAGCTGATAGCTGGCGGCGTTCTGCGCGCCGATCGCGGCCGCGACCCAGGTGTACGCGTCGGCGTCGGCGAGCAGCGCGGCCTTGGCCTGGGAGCCGACGGAGGCTCCGCCGAGGAGACCGCCCATGCCGCCACCGCCACGGGCGCCTCCGCGCTCCACGCCCTGGGGCGGGGTGCCGCCGGGAGTCTGACCTTGGGGCTGGCCCTGACCACCAGGGGCCATGCCGCCCGGTCCCTGCCCCTGGCCCTGACCCTGACCCCGGCCTCCGTCCATCCGCATGCCGTCGTCACCACCCGGCGCGCGACCGCCCGTCCCGCCGCCGCCCATGCCCATACCGCGCCCGCCCGCAGGCCCGGCGGTCACGATCGAGCCCTGGTGGCCGGTGCTCAGCGTTTCCAGGGTGTACGCGAACGGCGCCGCGAGCCCCGCCGCCAGACCGAGGCCCGCGAGCCCGAGCCCGATCCGCCGGTCGAGCCGCCCCGCGAGCAGCAGCCCGAGCGCGGCGACCGAACCCGCGACCAGGACCGTCCAGCGCAGCCACGGCAGCCAGTCGGGCGTCCGGCCGAGCAGGACGTACGCCCAGACCGCCGTCGCCGCGACCGTCACCGCGAGGGCCGCGGAGGCGAGGAACCGGCCCCGCTCCTCCCACAGGACGCTCGCGCCCATGCCGACGAGCGCGGCGATGTACGGGGCCAGGGCCACCGTGTAGTACTCGTGGAAGATGCCGGCCATGAAGCTGAACACGGCCAGCGTGATCAGCAGCGAACCGCCCCAGACCAGGAACGCGGACCTGGCCGTGTCCGTGCGGGACGAACGCCAGGTGATCACAAGACCGGCCACCAGCAGGAGCAGCGCGGCGGGCAGCAGCCAGGAGATCTGGCCGCCGACGGCGTCGTTGAACATCCGCCCGATGCCGGTCTCGCCCCAGCGGCCACCGCCACCACCACCGGCACCGCCAGGACCGCCACCGGCACCACCGCCCCCGACGCTGCCGACCTCGTTGCCGTTGATCCTGCCGAGCCCGTTGTAGCCGAAGGTGAGCTCGAGGAAGCTGTTGTTCTGCGAGCCTCCGATGTACGGCCGGGAGGCCGAGGGCCACAGCTCGACGACGGCCACCCACCAGCCGGCCGAGACGATCATCGCGAGCCCGCCGAGGGCCAGTTGACCGAGCCTGCGGCCCAGCCCGGCCGGCGCGCACACCGCGTGCACGAGCGCGAGCGGCGGCAGGATCAGGAACGCCTGGAGCGTCTTGGCGAGGAACGCGAGACCGAACGCGACCCCGGCCCACACCAGCCACTTCGTGCCGCTCCTCGCGTCCTCCAGGGCCCGCAGGACGCAGTACACCGCGACGGTCATCAGCAGCACGAGCAGCGCGTCCGGGTTGTTGAAGCGGAACATCAGCGCCGCCACCGGGGTGAGCGCGAGGACCACGCCCGCGATCAGCCCGGCGCCCGCGCCGAACCTGCGCCGAACCGCCCCGTAGAGGACGGCGACGGTCGCCACCCCCATCAGCACCTCGGGCAGCAGGATCTGCCAGGAGCCGAGCCCGAAGAGGCGCACGGACAGCGCCATCGGCCAGAGCGCGGCCGGCGGCTTGTCGACGGTGATGGCGTTGGCCGCGTCGAGCGAGCCGAAGAAGAAGGCCTTCCAGCTCTCGCCGCCTGCCTGGACGGCGGCGGAGTAGAAGGAGTTGGCGTAGCCGGAGGCGCTCAGGTTCCAGACGTAGAGCGCGGTGGTGACGGCGAGGAGGGCGAGGAAGGCGGGGCGTACCCAGGGCGCGTCCTCCGTCCGGCCGCGCCAGAGGCGGGCGAGGCGGCGGCCGGACGGCGCGGCGTGCGCCCCGTGGGCCGCTGGTGTCGCCGTGTCGTACGTGGTCGTGGTCATCGGGTGTTCCTTGAGAGGGAGGTGTCCGGGAAGACCCAGAGCCGGAAGAGGAGGAAGCGGACGACGGTCGCGGCGAGGTTGGCCACGATGAGGACGGCGAGTTCGGTGGAGTGCGCCGGGTCGCCGGTGGCCGCCCCGAGCGCGGCGAGCGAGCCGCTGGTCAGGGCCAGGCCGATGCCGAAGACGACGAGCCCCTGCGCCTGGTGGCGGACGGCCCGGTCCCGGCCGCGTACGCCGAAGGTGAGGCGCCGGTTGGCGGCCGTGTTGGCGACGGCGGAGACCAACAGGGCGGCCGCGTTGGCGAATTGGGAGCCCACGCCGAGCCGGAAGGCCGAGTAGAGCGCGAGGTAGAAGAGGGTGGACATCACGCCGACGACACAGAAGCCGACGAGCTGCCGGGCCAGTCCGCCCGGTACGCCCACCAGTTGGCGGTCGCGCGGGTCGTCGCCGAAGGGCCGGGCGAGCCGGTCGAGCGGCAGGGAGCCGGTGGCGAGCGCCCGGCCGACCCGCCAGACGCCCTTCAGGTCGTCGGTCGCGGTCTTCACGATGTGGACGGTGGAGTCGGGATCGTCGACCCAGTCCACGGGCACCTCGTGGATGCGGAGCCCGGCGCGCTCGGCGAGGACGAGCATCTCGGTGTCGAAGAACCAGCCCGTGTCCTCGACCATCGGCAGCAGGCGCTCGGCGACCTCGCCCCGTATGGCCTTGAAGCCGCACTGCGCGTCGGAGAACCGGGCGGCGAGCGAGCCGCGCAGGATCAGGTTGTAGGCGCGCGAGATGAACTCCCGCTTCGGCCCGCGCACGACCCGCGAGGAACGGGCGAGCCGGGAGCCGATCGCGAGGTCGGAGTGGCCGGAGATGAGCGGCGCGACGAGGGGGAGGAGCGCGTTGAGGTCGGTGGACAGGTCCACGTCCATGTACGCGAGGACGGGCGCGTCCGAGTGCGACCAGACCGTACGCAGCGCCCGGCCGCGCCCCTTCTGATCGAGCCGTACGGACCGCACCTCCGGCAGCTTCTCCGCCAGGGCGGCCGCGACCTCGGGGGTCCGGTCGGTGGAGGCGTTGTCGGCGATCGTGACGCGGAAGCCGTACGGGAAGGTGCGGGTGAGGTGGTCGTGGAGCCGCAGGACGCACGGCTCCAGGTCCTTCTCCTCGTTGTAGACAGGGATCACCACATCGAGGACGGGCCGCCCTGCCGTCCCCACGGGCAGGTGGTCCCGGGCGGGGAGGCTGCCCGCGATCGTTTGGGTTCGCATGGCACAGACCCTCGCCAGGGCGGCTGTCACGGCTGTGTGATGAGCCTGTGCCCTGCCTATGAGTCGAGTCCGGACGGGTGGGACCCGGTCGGGGTGGACCCGGTCGGGGTGGACCCGGTCGGGGACCCGGTCGGGGTGGACCCGGTCGGGGTGGACCCGGTCGGAACTACGCGGGCTCCACGGGGAGCGCCACGGCGAAGACGGTCTCCCCCGGGCGGCTCCGCACGGTCACGTCCCCGCCGTGGGCGGCCGTCACCGCGCGGACGATGGCGAGCCCGAGCCCGGTACTGCTGCTGCCGCCGGCATGGCGGGTGCGGGAGGCGTCCCCCCGGGCGAAGCGCTCGAAGACGACGGGGAGGAGCTCGGGCGGGATGCCGGGGCCGTCGTCCTCGATCTCGACGAGGGCCCGGTCGCCCTCGGCCCGTACGCGCGCGGTGACGATCGTGCCGGGCGGGGTGTGGGTACGGGCGTTGGCGAGCAGGTTGACCAGGACCTGGTGGAGGCGGGCGGCATCGGCTCGTACCGAGACGGCGGAGTCGGGCAGTTCGAGCCGCCACTTGTGGTCCTGACCGGCCGCGCGGGCGTCCGAGAGCGCGTCCACGACCAGCGGCGCGAGATCGGTGCTCTCGTACGAGAGCGGGCGTCCGGCATCGAGCCGGGCGAGCAGCAGCAGGTCCTCCACGAGCCCCGTCATCCGCGTCGCCTCGGACTCGATCCGCCCGAGCGCGTGCCGGGTGTCGGGCCCGCACTCCTCGCGGCCGCGCCGGGTCAGCTCCGCGTAGCCCCGGATCGAGGCCAGCGGGGTGCGCAGCTCGTGACTGGCGTCGGCGACGAACTGCCGTACCCGCGTCTCGCTCTGCTGGCGCGCGTGGAGCGCCGAGTGGACATGGTCGAGCATGCGGTTGATGGCCGCGCCGACCTGCCCGACCTCGGTACGCGGATCGGCCTCGGGAACGCGGTGGTGAAGGGCCGGTTCACCGCTGTGGAGGCGGAGTTCGGAGACCTGGGTCGCGGTCGCGGCGACCCTCCGCAGCGGGCGCAGCGCGATCCCGACGACCGCGCCCCCGGCGAGCGAGGCGGCGACGAGACCGGCGCCCGTGACGCTCACCGTGACGAGGATCAGGGTGGAGAGGGAGCCCTGGAGCTGGTCGAGCGGCAGCCCGACGAGGACGTCGGCGCTGACACCGGAGACGTACACGACCCGGTAGTCCCCGAGCCCCGGCAGCTCCACGGTGTGCGGACGGCCGTCGCGCGACGCGGAGGCGAGCGCGGCGCGCTGCGTCTCGTCGAGCGGGCTGCTGGTGGCCTTCGGCCCGTACCCGGCCTGCTGCACCTCGACGGAACGGTCGGCCTCGCCCAGCGTGCCGCCGTCCACGACGACGGCGCCGACCGTACCGAGCGGGGCGCCTGGCCCGAGGACGAAGGCCAGCGGGTCACGGCCCGGGTCCCCGGTCGCACGGATCGAGGGCGGCGGGCCCTGGGCGCGCGCGGAGACGTTCTGCAGCTGCCCGTCGGCCTGGTCGTACAGGTACGAACGGAACGCGATCGTCGTCACCGTCCCGATGACGGCGGAGACGATCGCGATGAGGGTGACGGCGGAGACGACGAGCCGCGTCCGGAGGGACCACGACCGGGGCGACCGGAACATCGGACGGCCTACTCCCCCGGCTTGATCAGATAGCCCGCACCGCGCCGGGTGTGGATCATCGGGGCGCGCCCGGCGTCGATCTTCCGGCGCAGGTAGGAGATGTACAGCTCGACGACGTTGGCCTGGCCTCCGAAGTCGTACGACCACACCCGGTCGAGGATCTGCGCCTTGCTGAGCACCCGGCGCGGATTGCGCATCAGGTAGCGGAGCAGCTCGAACTCGGTCGCGGTGAGGTGGATGGAGTCGCCGCCGCGCGTGACCTCGTGGCTGTCCTCGTCCAGGGTCAGGTCCCCGACGACGAGCACCGACTCGCTGCGCGCCTGCGCGGCGCCGGACCGCCGGATCAGACCGCGCAGCCGCGCCACGACCTCCTCCAGGCTGAACGGCTTGGTGACGTAGTCGTCGCCGCCGGCGGTGAGCCCGGCGATCCGGTCCTCGACGGCGTCCTTGGCGGTCAGGAAGAGCACCGGCACCTCGGGCAGCTCGCGCCGGAGCCGGCCGAGGAGGGAGAGCCCGTCGATGTCCGGGAGCATCACGTCGAGGACCACGGCGTCGGGCCGGAACGCCCGGGCCACGCGCAGGGCTCCGGCGCCGTCGCCCGCGCTGTCGACCTGCCAGCCCTCGTAGCGCAGGGCCATGGAGAGCAGCTCGGCGAGCGAGGCCTCGTCGTCCACGACGAGGACGCGGACGGCGGAACCGTCGGGCCGGAGCATGTCGGTACGCCCCTGGGGCTTGGTCGCGGTCATACGACCACGCTGGAGGGACGTACTGAGATCTCCCTTTCCGTTACCTGTGAATTCCCTGAGAAAGATCGGGACCCTGGGGAACATCGGGCCCCTGAGAAAGATCGGGGAACAGCGCGGCCCCGTTCTCGTACAGGACGCGCCGCAGCCAGTCGTCGCCGAGGCCGAGGCGTTCGAGTGCGTGGAGCTGATGGACGTACGGGTAGGGGATGTTGGGAAAGTCGGACCCGAGGAGAATGCGGCCCTGGAGTTCGCGTAGCCGGGGAAGCTCGGCGGCCGGGAAGGGCGCGAGGCGTTCGCTGAAGTCGGTGAAGGCCATGGTGGTGTCCAGAAGGACGCCGTCGTACCGCTCGGCGAGGTCGAGGAAGTCGGTGTACTCCGGCATCCCCATGTGGGCGACGACGAGCCGCAGCCGGGGGTGCCGGGCGAGGAGCCGTCCGACGGGCCCGGGCCCGGTGAACTTGCCGGGGGCGGGCCCGGAACCGCAGTGGATGACGACGGGCACGCGGGCGTCGGCGAGGAGTCCCCAACTGTCGTCGAGAGCCTCCTCGTTCGGATCGAAGTCGCCGACCTGAAGGTGCACCTTGAAGACGCGGGCGCCGGATTCGACCGCCCGGCGGACGTATCCGGTCGCGCCGGGCTCGGGGTAGAGGGTGGCGGTGTGGAGGCAGTCGGGCGTGCGGGCGGCGAAGTCGGCGGCCCAGCTGTTGAGCCACTCGGCCATGCCGGCCTTGTGCGGGTAGAGCATCGAGGTGAAGGCGAGGACACCGAACTCCCGCAGGAGCGCGACCCGGCGGTCCTCCTCCTCGCGGTAGGTGATGGGCCACTCGGTGCCGGTCGGGGGGCCGACGGCGTCGAAGTAGGCCCAGACCTTGTCGAGGACGTTCTGGGGCATGAAGTGCGTGTGGACGTCGACGAGCCCCGGGATACCGAGCCGTACGGCGAACTCCCGTGGCGTCTCGCCCTCCTGTGCTGTCTCAGCGCTCAAAGCCGTAGCTCCGCTCGACCTTGCCGATGTGGAGGCTGTAGCTCTCGTACCACTCCTCCCGGCCGCGCCGCTTCGCGGCCTGGTGCTCGGCGTTGTCCCGCCAGGCGTCGAGGGAGGGCAGGTCGCGGAAGTACGCGACGGAGATGGCGATGCCGCCGGGGGTGCGGGCGGACTCGTACCCGAGGAAGCCGGGGAGGCCGCTGACGATCTCCTGCATACGGGCGCCGGTCTCGGCGTACCCCTCGGGGGCCTCGGGACGGATCGAGGTGAAGACAGCGGTGTAGTAGGGCGGTTCGAGGCCCGCCACCAGGTTCGGGGTCATGTGGATCACCCTCCGCCGGGCGGGGTGCGCATGTAAATACGGGCCGCCGGAAGGGATCCAAGTCTTTACTCCGGAGGGTCAGGACGGAAAGAGACTCTCCTGGAAGTCGAGGTCGACGCTCCTCACAGGCACCGTGACGGAGGCCGTCTCGGTACCCGGGTTCACGAGCGCCCACCCCCGCACGAGTCGGGTGTCGAGGGCGAGGCAGCGCCCCTCGGAGTCGAGAAGGTGCAGGTCGGGACCGGCGGCGGCGAGGAGGCGCCCGGCGACGACCCCGTCGTCGACGAGCTCGGTGACGGTGCCGGTGAGCGGGGGCAGGCCGTCGAGCCCGAACGCCTCGCCGTGGTCGTACGCGCGGAACTCCAGCCGTTCCAGGGTCTCGGTCCACCCGGCGAGGGCGGTGGCCCGCCCGTACAGCTCCTCGATCTCGCGGCGGCGCGCGTCGGGGACGGGCAGGTCGTGCCGGACGGCGCGCTTACGGTCGTACGGGATCCGGTCGGGCACCTTCAGGGCGTGCCGCAGCACCTCCTCCGTGCGACGGGCGGCCATGAGCGGCCCGCGCCCCAGCCAGCAGAAGGCGACGGCGCCCTGCTCCAGGAGACGGGCGTCACCGCGCTCCTCGGCGGTGATCCCGACCTTGGTCATGCCGGGCCCGAACCACGCGAGGTACACGCGGTACGGCCGGGGGTCGTCGGCGAGGGTGTCGGCGGCGACGGAGTGGGCCCGGTCGAGCCGCGCGCACTCGGGGCACTGGCCGCCGGTGGCACGGGCGGGGACGGTCGCGGCGAGCGGGCAGGGGTTGCCGCGGGCGCCGGGACAGAGCCGCGACCCGACGGCACGGAAGGCGAGCCGCTGCCCGTACGAGAGCCGGGACACACGTCCGCCCTCCCACCGAAGCCCGGGCACGCCCCCGCTCCACCGCATTCCGGCACACCGCCACACCACGCGCGCGCTCCTCATACTCTCGTCGGGTGTCCAGTCTCCCCGGACTCCCCAGTCTCCTCTACGTCCGCTTCCAGTCCCCGACCCGTAGCGCACGGGGCCACTTCCCCGGCGTCTTCGCCCTGGCGAACGGGCTGGCGCGGGAGGGCAGGCTGTCGGCGTCGGAGCACGCGGTGTGGCGGGCGTCGAACGACTGGTACGACACGCACGTCACGAACCCGACGACGGTCGACCCGTCGGTCTACGACGCGACGCTGAACCCGGGGGCGGCGGCCTGGTTCCGCTCGACGGCGACCGGCCTGCTGACGCGGGTCCTCCCGTACCTGGACATCCTGTCGGCGCACGGGGTCCCCTGCGTACGCCTGGAGTCCCCGGCGCCGGGCCGGATCGTGTACGCGGACGCGGACCAGGTGGTGGCGGTCCCCGGCTACGGCAGCAGGTAGATCCGCGCCCCGTCGGCGGCGACGGGGCTCTCCCGGACGCACCCGCGCTCGACGAGCAGCCCGACGCAGTCCCGTACGCGCTCGACGGCGAGCCCGGTGCGCCGGGCGATCTCCTCCAGCCGGTACCGGGCACCGCCGCGCACGAGCGCGGGGGCGAGACAGGCGGCGACGGCGTGAACGTCGCGCATGTCGCGCACGTCGACGCGTCCGGACCGGCTGGCGGGCTGGTCTGGGGACTGGTCTGGGGACTGATCCGCGGACTGGTCTGGGGACTGGTCTTCGGGCTGGTCTGGGGACTGATCCGCGGACTGGTCTTCGGGCTGGTCTGCGACCGGGGCGAGATGGTCGGCCTGCCAGGAGGCGAGGAGCGCGCGGGCCGAGAGGTGGTGGCCGTCGCGCTGCGGGGGGACGGTGGGCCCCGCTCCCGGCGGGACGAGATCGCTCGCCTCCAGCCGGACGACGATGTCGACGATCTCGGGCGGAAGGACGTACCCCCAGTGCGCGGGCGAGGGTTCGAGCCCGTAGGACCCGTCGCGCTGGATGGCGGCGACGACCTCGGAGACCCAGGCCTTGAAGGGCGCGCAGGCGGGCTTGGTGCCGGCGGTGACGAGCTGGACGAGCCCTTGGAGGTCGACCATCTTCACGGACTTCCGCAGCCCGCGCCCGGCGAGCTCGCGCGCGACGTCCGCTCCACGGACACCGCGCACGAGCTCACCGAGAACCCGCTGCCGCGCCCCCTCCACATGCGCGAGGACCGCCTGCCGGGCGTTGGCGTACCCCAACTGCCTGGCGACCTCGACGGCGGGGAACCAGTGCGTCCCGTCCGGCATCGTCAGCCGCCGCACGCGCGTACCGGTCGCGGCGAACACGAAGTCACCGATGTCGATGGCGTCCCGCTGCGCGCACTCGTTCTCGCCGTCCTCGTCACGCCCGTACTCGTGCTGGTACTCGTCCATCGAGCATCACCTCCAGCAGGGAAGCTAGGCCGATGGCATATTCAAATGTCATGGAATGACCGGACGTTCACCCAAAAGAAGAACGGGGGGCCAGCGATTCCCCGCGGATCCGCGGGGCGCCGAGCCCGTCGTCGTGGAGCCATGTCGGACGGGGCGAGAACCGGGGCCGCGGGCTGCTCGCGGTGAGGCGGATGGTCAGGTGCGAGCCCTTGGGGTGGTGGACGCGGTCCAGGGACTCGGTGCTCCGCCGGCGCACGACCCTGGGGCCCATGTAGCCCACGCCGATGCCGAGCTCGTTGACGACCAGTCCGTTCGTCGTCCGCCGAGAGGACCGGCGGAAGGGCCGGGAGGATCGGGAGGATGGACGACCTCGCGGTGGGCGACGCACCACTCCAACACCTGCCGTGGCGTGGTCCGCAGGCGCGGGTCCTTGCTCAGGCAGGCGGCGGCGAGCGGACGCAGGGCGGGAGGGAGGGCGGCCAGGTCCGCGGCCTCGTGGACGGCGCGGCCGTCCCCGAAGGCACAGGCACCCGCGGCCGCGATCAGGACGGCGCCGAGCGCGAAGACGTCGGTGGCGCCGCTGGCCGGGAGGCCCTGGGCCTGCTCGGGGGCGAGGAATCCGGGGGTGCCGACGACCATGTTGTCGGTGGTGAGCCGGGTCTCGGCAAGGGCGCGGGCGATGCCGAAGTCGAGGACGCGCGGACCGTCGTCCGCGAGGACGATGTTGCCCGGTTTGAGGGCCCCACGCGGCGACGGATCGTCCCCCATGCCACTCACGCCCATCCCGACGGCCCTCCCCCGCAGAGCACCGCACGCCTGCGCGTCATGGTCCGGACCCCGACCCCCACCCTGTACAGCCCCAAACCGGCCAAACACCGCAGCAGGGCAATTCGTTGACCGATCCACAATGGATCGCATTCACCATTGAAAGATGTG
The DNA here is from genome assembly GCF_043200825.1 of Streptomyces sp. NPDC048370. Lineage (NCBI taxonomy): Bacteria > Bacillati > Actinomycetota > Actinomycetes > Kitasatosporales > Streptomycetaceae > Streptomyces > Streptomyces sp. NPDC048370. The sequence continues at coordinate 154,081 of NZ_JBICYI010000003.1, forward strand.
CGACTTCAACATCCCGACTTGCGGTCAGGATTCAAGAGTGCTGGTCTGGAATAGGTAGGGGTTCAAACGGTATTGACGCAGACCCGCATACGTGGCGCCGCCAGAGAATCCGCTGCTGTAGGGCTGTTCGCTGCCACCGCTACCGGAGGTTCGCGATGACACACGCCTCTTCTCTACGCCGTCCCCTGCGCCAGTTGATGGCCTTGCTCATGACGGCCGCCTTGACACTCTCCCTCTCGGTCGTGGTGACGCTCACCTCGGCGACACAGGCATCCGCCTCGTGTGTCGCGAGCGGGTTCGGCGGCACCTGGCGCTCGTCCGACGACAGGCTGAGCCGTATCGACGTCTGGCCCGGAGAGGACTGCCAGCTGTACGCCCGGGCCTGGTCCACCTGCGAGCACGACTCGACGCGCGACTGCAGCTGGGGAAACAAGAAACTGGAAGCCACCCCGGAAAGGAACTTCCGGATCTGCAATTACACCTGGAGCAACGCGAGCGAGGTACTGCAACTGACCCTGAAGAGCAAGACTCGCATCTCGGTGTATGACCTCACCGACTACAACTCCGGCAAGAGGGTCGGCTTCAGAATATCGATGTACAAGTGAAGCCCTGACCTAGGCAGCGTCCCAGCCGAAACGACCTTCCAGGCCGTCGGGGCTGAGGTAGGCGAATCCAGCGCCTTGCCCGAAGTTGAGGAAGTACGGTCCGGTGTCGCCGGTGCACACCAGCGCCCCTTGGTCCCGGCCGAACCGACGGTGGCGAACCCGGGCACCCGCCCGCCGGGCTGGATCAGGAGCACGGCCTCACCGTCTTCCGGGTACATGCCACCGGTCTCGTAGTCCTCGTACGACAGGAACAGATACGCCATGCGGGGCTCGTCGCCGGCTCCGACGGGGAGGGGACCTGCCCGATGAAGTCGAGCGGCCCACCCGTGCGCGGGTGCAGAGGCCAGCAGGGCTCCCCCAGCCACACGGGATCACCGCCCAGCTTGGCGACGGGCTCGGTGATGGCGACGCGGCACCCAAGGCGGTCGGAGCGAGCCCCCCAACGCAAGAGGCCCCGGACTCTGTCATTCGAGCGTGGCGATGGCGAGGCCGGCGAGCGCGAGCACGGGCGAGCCGAGAAAGACGATGCCGCCGATGAGCCGAAAGAACCAGGCACCGAATCGCGACGGCTCCGTAAGCCCCATATTCAGCGTCCGCGCTGCGGTCACAGCCCTGACGGCATTGCGCCGCGCGACTGCCTTGTCCGCCGCGCCCCGCAGGTTGAAGAGGAACATCGCCCCCAACACCACGCCCGCCAGCCCCAATACGAACAGCGCAATCCCCACAACCACAGCCGATCCCCTCCCTTGAACACCGCCGTGACCAGCGGTCGTCCGAGGATGATGCCAGCCAGCCGACGGACGAGTACCGACAGCCCCTGGCCGGGGCTCCAGTCCCATCGGTCAGTCAGGTACGTGTCGAGGAGAAGTGGCGGCGCTGCGCGTGGGGGCGGCGAAGAAATGGGAAGGCGGGGACCAACGGGGCGTTGGCAGGATGTCCGAGCTCAACACCCGATGGGAAAGGACCCGAGGACCGTGGCTCGTGCCATTACTTTGATCCGCTCCGCCTCCCTGTCCGACGTCGCCGAGTACGCCTACGCAGCCACGGCGCCTGCCGAGTCCCGCTTGATCTTCCTCGCAGGGGCGTGTCCGCTGAACGATGACGGCTCCACGGCAGCGATCGGGGACTACGCGGGCCAGGCTGCGAAAGCCATCGAGAACATGCGGGCTGCTCTCGCTGCCTCGGGTGCGTCACTCCAGGACGTCATCAGTACAAGGGTTCTCGTCGCCTCGGCCCGGCGGGAGGACCTGGTGGCTGCCTGGGAGGTAGTCCGGGACTCGTTCGCCGACCATGACGTCCCCAGCACCTTGATGGGCGTCACCGTGCTCGGCTACAAGGACCAACTCGTCGAGATCGAGGCCGTCGCCGCCGTGCTCGATTCTTCAGCCCCCTGACCCGCTGTGGCGGCATGACCAGCAGCTTTCACCAACGGCATCCCGATGCTGTCCTGGCAGAGATCCAGTGCCAACACCCGGCACACGTGCAGCTCGCTCCTGGTGGCCTTCACGGTCCACCCGAAGGTGACACAGCGCATCCTTCGGCGCTCACAGATCGCCATGACGATGGAGATCTACGCCAGGCGAGCGAGGAGGCGGTACGCGCCGCGATCGGCAAGCTGCTGTACGGCCCGGAAACGCAAGAGGCCCGGACTCTCGTCCGGGCCTCTCAGGCTGTGCACTCGGCAGGATTCGAACCTGCAACCTTCTGATCCGTAGTCAGATGCTCTATCCGTTAAGCTACGAGTGCTTGTGCTTCTCGGCTTTTTTCTTGCCGGTCGGCGTTGCGTGGACAACATTACATGACCTGCGGCGTAGCGCGAAATCCATTAGCCAGACCCCCTCTGACCTGCGGAAACGCCATCCTGGGGTCTCTCCCTCCCCGCACCGACACCGCCGGACGGGTGACCTCGGAGGGTGCTCGGCGGGCGCTGGAACGGTTCCGGAACGGCCGAAGCCCCGGCCGTGTGGGCCGGGGCTTCGGGGTGGTGCGGAGGCGGAGGGATTTGAACCCTCGATGGGCTTTAAGACCCAAACCGCATTAGCAGTGCGGCGCCATAGACCGGACTAGGCGACGCCTCCATTCGCACCGTCGCGCGGGCGCGAGTGGTGCGTGCAGATGATGACACAGGCGAGCCGGGTGTCACCAATCGCTTCTCACCGTACTAGGCCTCCGGGGCGGAGAGCAAAGCCCGTCGGCGCACCCCGCTTGCGCAACGAACGGCAGTGCGGAGCGTTAGAGGAGACGGGCTCCGCCCGCGCACGAACCGGCCCCCCATCCGCCCAACCCGCCTCGTCCCCATCATCCGCCCAACCCGCCTCGTCCCCATCCGACCGGCCCCCGCACCCTCACCCGCCCCGACGCACCGACGCACCGAGCCTTCCCGACGCACCGCCCCCACCCGGACGCCCCACACCCGCCCCGCCTCACCCCGCCCCCTGGAGTTCGTATGTTGCGACGTCTCGTCCTCGCCTCCCTCGTCACCTCCGCCGCCGGCGTCGGTGGGCTCGGGCCGCTGCCGCCCCTGCCCCTGCTGTCCGCGCCCGACGCGCTCACCGTGACGATCTCCAAGAGCGGGCACCGGAGCGCCGACGGCACCTTCAAGCTGGAGTGCGGCGACAAGGACGGCAAGGACGCCAAGGGCGCCAAGGCCCGCGGGGACCACCCGGCCGCCGCCGGTGCCTGTGAGCGGCTCGCCGGGTACGCCAAGGCCGGGAAGGACCCGTTCGCGCCGGTCGGGAAGGACCGGATGTGCTCCCTCCAGCACGGCGGGCCCGCCGTCGCGCACATCACCGGCGAGTGGCAGGGCCGCGCCGTCGACGCCCGTTTCTCCCGCGCCAACGGCTGCGAGATCGAGCGGTGGGAGAACCTCGAGCCCGTACTGCCCCACCTGTCCCACGTGCGGGGATGAGGTGAGGATGCCGTTCGGATGTTGCCCCCGGCATGCGACCTCCCCCCGCGACCCTCGGACCTGCCTTTAGACTCCCCTCAGTGACAGGCTGCGGCCCGAAGGGCAAGATGGGGCGGGCCGGCCAGCCGGGCAAGGTGCAGTGGGCAAGGTGCAGTGGGTCAGGGAGGAAGCGTCGTCGTGAGCAGCAGGCCATCCCGAGGCGCTGCTCGCCTCGCAGCCATACTTGACGCCCTCCCCGACGGCCTCGTGCTCGTCAACTGCAACGGCACGGTCGTCAACGCCAACACCATCGCCCTCGGCATGTTCGAGACCCCCGGCACCGCACTCGTCGGCCGCGGGCTGCTCGATCTGCTCCCCGGGTTCGACTCGCGCCTGATCCCCGGCTCCATGCGCCGCCCCGAGGGCACCGACGAGCACGGCCGTACGAAGCCCACCCGGATGATCGCGCGCCGGACCGACGGCAGCGAGTTCGCCGTCGAGGTGACCAGCGCCAGCCTGGAGGACGGCCGCGAGGCCTACGACTCGTACACCTCCTACACCGGCGACGAGCTGCTCATGCTCGTCGTCCGCGACCTCACCGGCACGCTCGACACCGAGGCCGAACTCGCCCGCTCCCAGCGCCAGACCGAGATGATCCTGCGCGCGGCCGCCGAGGGCGTCGTCGGTACGGACACCGACGGGCGGGTCGTCCTCGTCAACCCCGCCGCCGCGCAGATCCTCGGCTACCGCGCCAGCGATCTCGGCGGCAAGGAGCTGCACCCGCTGATCCTGCACTCGCGCGCGGACGGCGAGCCGTTCCCGTACGAGGGCTCGCCGCTCGCCGACACCCTCAAGTCCGGGCGCAAGCACCGGGTCCGCGGACAGGTGCTGTGGGCGAAGAACGGCTCCCAGGTGCCGGTCGACCTCACCACCGCGCCTGTACGGGACGGGGACCAGCTCGTCGGCGCGGTGATGACCTTCACCGACCGCCGGCCGTACGAGCAGCTCACCGACGAGCACACGAACGAGCTCACCACGCTCACGAAGAAGCACGCCGCCGAACTCGCCGAGCTGAAGAAGAGCCAGGAAGAGCGGGCGAAGGGCGAGAAGGAGCGGTACGAGTCGCTCGCCGCCCGGCACGAGCAGCTGACGGCCGTCCTCGGCGAGTCGCTGCGCGGGCCGCTGGAGGAGCTGCGTACGGAGCTCTCCTCCCTCGCCGCCGACGACGCCGGGCAGCTGTGGCCCGAGGCCAACCAGCTCCTGCACCACCTGGCCGCCGGTTACGCCCGGATGACCACCCTCGTCGACAACGTCCTGGGCTACCAGCGGCTGAACGCCGGCGCCGAGTCGCTCGCCAAGTCCGTCGTCCTGCTCGACGGGGTCGTCACGGCGGGCGTCGACGGGTCCGTGGAGCTCATCGGGCCCGGCCGGGCGCAGTTCGCCGTGCACGCCCCGCCGATCGAGGCCGAGGTGGACGCGGGCCGCCTCGCGACCGCGCTCGCCCATCTCGTCGCGGACGTGGCCGGGGTCGACTCGACCGGCAAGGCCCGGGTCGTACCGGGCGCCGGGTACGCCGACTCGACGATCGTCGTGGCCGCCGCGCAGCGCGGTGACGTCGTACGCATCGAGGTCCGGGGCCCGTACGCCGGGGGCGACCCCGTGCACCAGCCCATCGTGCGTGGCATCGTGAGCGCGCACGGCGGGGTCGTACAGACGCACGAGGTGCCGGGGATGAGCGGCAGCGCGTACGTCCTGGAGGTGCCGCTCGGCGCCGGTAGGGGCACCGTCGCGCCTCCCCCGGCGGCGGAACCGGCGGCTCCCTCTCCCGAAGGGACGGCGCTCGCGCTGCCCGCGCAGGCCTCGGACACGAACGGCAGCGGCCGGCGCCGCGCCCGACGCGCCTCCACCGACGCCTTCCTGGAGAGCCCGATGGGCGGGGGTACGGGTACGGATTCGGGTACTGGTACTGGTACCGGTGCGGCCGTCGAGCCGACCGGGCGGCGTCGTGGGCGTACGGACGAGACCCCTGCCGGCCCAGCCGAACTGATCCCGGCCCAGAACGCGGGGCCGACGGCCCCTCCCGCCTCCGCCCCTGGCACGTCCGGTACGCCCGTCACGTCCGACTCGCCTGCCGCCCTCGAGCCGACCGGGCGTCGGCGCGGACGGCCCGCCGAGGGCGCCGTGGTGACCGCCGCCGAAGGCGCGCAGGGCCGGGCCGCGCTCGGCGACACCGTGCCCCCGCAGGGGGTACCCGTACCCGTACCGGCGCAGGGCGCCCACTCCGACGCTCCCGCGCTCGCGAGGGCCCTGCCCGCCGCGCCGGGCGACGAGGACCCGGGCCGGCAGCCCAGCGGGCGGCGAGCCCGCCGGGCGCTGGCGGCGCAGGAACGGAACGCGGCCGCCGATTCGGGGCCGCGTACGCCGTTCGCGCTGCCCCCGGCCGACGCCGACCGCGCGCCGGAGCCCCAGGCAACGCAAGGACCCCAGGGGCCGCAGGGGCCGCAAGGGTCCCAAGGACCTCAGGGGTCCCAGGCGGCCACGCCGATGTCCATGCCCATGCCGGTGCCGGCTCCCATGCCCGTACCCATGGCCATGGCCATGCCCATGCCGATGTCGGTGGACGACGAGGGACGGCACGACGCCGTACGGTCCGCGCCGGACGCCGACCACACGCCGCCGCAGCCCCACCCGCTGCCCGAGCCCACCGGCCGCCGCCGGAACCCGGTCGCGGGCGCAGGATCGCCGCAGGAGACCCGTAGCGGTACGGGTACGGCCGCGAGCACCGGTACGGGTACCGGGTCCGTACCGCTGCCGCCGGAGGTGCCCGCCGCGCCTGCCGTGCCTGCCACACCCGCAGCACCCGCCACGCCCACCGCACCCCCGGCCGCCGCGCCGAAGGACGGGTCGCTGGGTGGGCGGGCGTTCAGCGTGCGGACGCTCGGGCAGGGGGTGCCCTTCGCCCAGCAGGTGGGCGCTCAGCAGACGGGCGCCCAGCAGAACGCCACGAGCAACGGGTCCGGGCGGCGGCGCAAGCTCGCCACCCCGCCCGAGGGCGACCGCCCGGCACCCGCGACCGCGACCCCCACGGCACCCCTCGCGACGCCCGCCGCGCCGGCGGAGCCCGTGCCCGCCGCCAAGCAGCACTCGCAGCACAAGCTGGCCCCCGCTGCCCCCGAAGGGCGCGCGTACGCGATAGGAGCCCCCGCCGAGGGTTCCGCCGAGGGCCCCGAGCCGCTCGACGGTCCCGGCGGCGCGGTCGAGGTCTCCAACCAGCCGCCGCCCCGGCCCGTCGACGACGAGCTGCCCCCGGAGCCCCTGGACAACCCGCGCCGGCTGCTCGTCTGGCCCGCGCCGGACGTCCTGACCCAGCAGGCGCTGAGCGACCGCGGCTACCGTCCGGTGATCGTCCACTCCCGCGAGGAGGTCGACGCCCAGATCGCCGCCTTCCCGGCCGCGCTCTTCGTCGACCCGCTGACCGGGCCCATCACCCGTACCGCGCTCCAGTCGCTCCGCCAGGCCGCCGTCGCCGCCGAGGTGCCCGTGCTGCTCGCGGCCGGGCTCGGGCAGGCGACCCGGGAGGCGGCGTACGGCGCCGATCCCGCCGTACTCCTCAAGGCGTTGGCGCCCCGCGACAGCGAGCAGCACCCGTCGCGCGTGCTGCTCATCGAGGAGAACGAGGACATCGCGCAGGCGCTCGCCGCGACCCTGGAGCGGCGCGGGATGCAGGTGGCGCGGGCGGCGGCGGACACGGACGCGGTCGCGCTGGCCGCGCAGATCCGGCCGAACCTGGTGGTGATGGACCTGATGCAGGTGCGCCGCCGCCGGGCCGGGATCATCGACTGGCTGCGCGCGAACGGGCAGCTGAACCGCACCCCGCTCGTCGTCTACACCTCCGCCGGGCTCGACGAGGAGGAGCTGCCGAAGCTGTCGTCGGGCGAGACGGTCCTCTTCCTGGCCGAGCGGTCGACGAGCGCCGAGGTCCAGTCGCGCATCGTCGACCTGCTCGCGAAGATCGGCACCAACTGATCGGAACCAACTGATCGGCACCGACGGATCGGTACCGACGGAAAGGAGGGGGAGCGGTCCGACGACCGCTCCCCCTCCTTCGTACGAACTACAGTTGGGTGACGTCCAGTTCACCGTCCGCGTACTGCTTGCGGATCACCTTCTTGTCGAACTTGCCGACGCTCGTCTTCGGCACCGCCGGAACGATCGCCCAGCGCTCGGGCAGCTGCCACTTGGCGATCGACTCGGCGAGGAAGTCCCTCAGCGTCACGTAGTCGGCCGTCGAGCCCTCCTTGAGGACGACGGTCGCCAGCGGCCGCTCGCCCCACTTCTCGTCCGGCACGGCGACGACGGCGGCCTCGGCGACCTCCGGGTGCGCCATGATCGCGTTCTCCAGCTCGACCGACGAGATCCACTCGCCGCCGGACTTGATGACGTCCTTGGCGCGGTCGGTGAGGGTGAGGTAGCCGTCGGGGCTGATCACGCCGACGTCGCCGGTCTTCAGCCAGCCGTCCTCGCTGAACTTGTCGGCCGGACGCTCCGGTTCGCCGTCGATCCCGCCGAAGTACGAGCCCGCGATCCAGGTGCCGCGCACCTCCAGCTCACCGGCCGACTCGCCGTCCCAGGGCAGCCGTTCGCCGGCGGGGCCGACCAGGCGGGCCTCGACGCCGGCCGGGAAGCGGCCCTGCGTGACGCGGTAGGGCCACTCGTCGTCGGCGGACAGACCGGCCGGCGGGTGGGCCATGGTGCCGAGCGGGGAGGTCTCCGTCATGCCCCAGGCGTGGCAGAGGCGGACGCCGAGCCGGTCGTACGCCGCCATGAGGGAGGGCGGGCAGGCGGCGCCGCCGATGGTGACCTGCCGCATGGAGGTGAGGTCGCGCGGGTTGGCGGTGACCTCGGCGAGCAGGCCCTGCCAGATGGTGGGGACGGCGGCGGCGTGGCTCGGCTTCTCGCGCTCGATCATCTCGGCGAGCGGGGCGGGCTGGAGGAAACGGTCCGGCATGAGCATGTTGATGCCGGTCATGAACGTGGCGTGCGGCAGGCCCCAGGCGTTGACGTGGAACTGCGGGACGACGACGAGGGTCGTGTCGCGGTCCGTCAGGCCCATCGACTCGGCCATGTTGACCTGCATGGAGTGCAGGTAGATCGAACGGTGGGAGTAGACGACACCCTTGGGGTCGCCCGTGGTGCCCGAGGTGTAACACATGGCGGCGGCCGAACGCTCGTCGAGCTCGGGCCAGTCGAAGGTGGTGGGGCGGCCCGCGATCAGCTCCTCGTAGTCGTGCACGCGGGGCGTCACGCCGTCGAGGACGGAACGGTCGCCGGGGCCCGCGACCACGATGTGCTCGATGGTCGGCAGGTGGGGGAGGAGCGGGGCGAGGAGGGGCAGCAGCGAACCGTTGACGATCACCACGCGGTCGGCGGCGTGGTTGACGATGAAGACCAGCTGCTCGGGGGGAAGCCGCAGGTTGAGGGTGTGGAGGACCGCGCCCATGGAGGGGATCGCGAAGTACGCCTCGACATGGAAGCCGTTGTTCCACATGAGCGTCGCAACGCGCTCGTCGCCGGTGACCCCGAGTTCGTCGCGCAGGGCGTTCGCCAGCTGGGTCGCGCGGGCGCCCGTCTCCGCGAAGGTCTGACGCTGCGGCTCGGGCTCCCCGGTCCAGGTGGTGATGATGGACTTTCCGTGGATCGTCATCCCGTGGTTCAGGATGCGGGTCACGGTCAGCTGTACGTCCTGCATCGTGCTCAGCACGGCGTCCTCCCGGTGGGCGCTACGTGGCAGTAGTAGAGGTGTGCCGATTCTGCGCACGTACCGCGCGGTATGTCACTACCCGGGAGTACGGAAATTGCCAGTGATCGCTGGCAGGGGTGGCGGTTGGGGCTGCTGGGGGGGGCGGCGGGGGCTGGGCTGGGCAGGGCGGCAGGGGCTGGGCGGGGCGACAGGGGGGCGGCAGGGGCTGGGCGGGGCGCGGCGGGGGCTGGGCAGGGCGACAGGGGGCTGGGCGGGGCGGCCGGGGCTGGGGGCGGCCTGCCAGGCCGATACGGTCGGGGGCTGCCGTCAGCGGACCGGGGACAGCTCCGGGTCCTCCCGGAGTTTGCCGAGCGCCCGCGACACCGCGCTCTTGACCGTGCCGATCGAGACGCCGAGCACCTCGGCCGTCTGGGCCTCGCTGAGGTCCTCGTAGTACCGCAGGACGACCATCGCCCGCTGGCGGTCGGGGAGCTTCATCACCGCACGCCACATGGCGTCGTGCAGCACCTGCCGCTCGGCCGGGTCCGGCTCGGGCAGCCCGGCCGGCTCCGGCAGCTCCTCGCACGCGAACTCGTCGACCTTGCGCTTGCGCCACTGCGAGGTGCGGGTGTTCAGCAGCGCACGCCGGACGTAACCGTCCAGGGCGCGGTGGTCCTCGATCCGCTCCCAGGCGACGAACGTCTTGGTCAGCGCGGTCTGCAGCAGGTCCTCCGCGTCCGCCGGGTTCGCGGTCAGCGAGCGCGCGGTACGCAGCAGCACGGGCCCGCGAGCCCGCACGTAGGACGAGAACGACGGGTAGCCGGCGGCGGCCGGCGGGTAGCCGACCGCGGTCGACGAGTAGCCGGCGGCGGCCGTGGAGGCGCCGACGCAGACGGGGCCGGAAGGTGGCGGAGTCATGCCTCCACGCTAGGAGCGGGCACCTGGGCGGCGGATCGGCCCCAGGTCCCGAACCGCACTCCCCCTCAGGTTGTAGGGGTGGGGACAACTGGACCTCCTGAAGGTGGAGGGCGGTCGCCGCCCGAGTCAGGGTGCACCCGCCGCTGCCGCCGCCCCTGCCCATCCGCCCTCAGCCGTCCGCCGCCAGGATCAGGCCGGACGTCGGGACCCCGGTGCCCGCCGTGACCAGCGTCCTGGCCGCGCCGGGTATCTGGTTCACGGACGTGCCCCGCACCTGGCGCACCGCCTCCGCGATGCCGTTCATCCCGTGGAGGTACGCCTCGCCCAACTGACCGCCGTGCGTGTTCAGCGGCAGTGCGTCCGCCGCGACGAAGTCGGCCGCCTCGCCCGGTCCGCAGAACCCGAACTCCTCCAGCTGCATGAGCACGAACGGGGTGAAGTGGTCGTAGAGGATGCCGACGTCGATGTCGCCTGGCGCGAGCCCCGAGGTCTGCCACAGCTGCCTGGCCACCACGCCCATCTCGGGCAGGCCCGTCAGGTCGTCGCGGTAGAAGCTGGTCATCGCCTCCTGGGCGCGGCCGGCTCCCTGCGCGGCGGCGACGATCACCGCGGGCGGGTGGCGCAGGTCGCGGGCACGCTCGGCGGAGGTGACGACGATCGCCTGGCCGCCGTCGGTCTCCTGGCAGCAGTCGAGGAGCCGGAGCGGCTCGACGATCCAGCGTGAGGCGGCGTGATCGGCGAGCGTGATCGGTTTGCCGTGGAAGTACGCGGCGGGGTTGGTGGCGGCCCACCGGCGATCGGTGACGGCGACATGACCGAAGGCGTCCGGGGTCAGGCCGTACGTGTGGAGATACCGCTGGGCGATCATGGCGACCCAGGAGGCCGGGGTGAGCAGCCCGTAGGGGAGCTGCCAGCCGAGCGCGGCGCCCTCGGCGGAGGGCTCGCGCTGCTGGACCCCCGAGCCGAAGCGGCGCCCCGAGCGTTCGTTGAACGCCCGGTAGCAGACGACGACTTCGGCGACCCCGGTGGCGACGGCGAGGGCGGCCTGCTGGACGGTGGCGCAGGCGGCCCCGCCTCCGTAGTGAACGCGGGAGAAGAAGGACAGCTCACCGATGCCGGCCGCCTGGGCGACGGTGATCTCCGGGTTGGTGTCCATCGTGAAGGTGACCATGCCGTCGACGTCGGCCGGGGTCAGCCCGGCGTCGTCGAGGGCCGCCCCCACCGCCTCCACGGCGAGCTTGAGCTCGCTGCGGCCGGAGTCCTTGGAGAACTCGGTCGCGCCGATCCCTGCGATGGCCGCACGGCCCCCAAGCAGGTCGGCCCTCCTGATGCTCATGCCTCCACCTCCTTCTCCTTCTCCTTCTCCTGCTCCTGCTCCTGCTCCTGCGACTCGGGCTGCTGCCGGCGCGGCTCCGGCAGCGTCACGGTCACCGTGCCGGTGACGTGGTGACCGAGTCCGTTGGCACCGACCACCCGCACCTGCGCGGTGGCGCCGTCGACCTCAGTGACCGTTCCCGTCAACGTCATCGTGTCTCCGGGGTAGTTGGGCGCACCGAGCCGTATCGCCACCTTGCGCAGCACCGCCCCCGGGCCCAGCCGGTCGGTGATGTACCGCCCCACAAGACCGTTGGTCGTCAGGATGTTCATGAAGATGTCGGGGGAGCCCTTCGCCCTGGCCAGCTCCGCGTCGTGGTGCACGTCCTGGTAGTCCCGGGAGGCGACGGCCCCGGCGACGATCAGGGTGCGGGTGATCGGGACGGCCAGCGGCGCCAGTTCGTACCCGGGCTTCATGAGGGCTCTCCGTTCGCGATCAGGTCGCCCAGTTCGGCGAGGAGTTCGGTGCCGCAGCCGAGATACGCGTCGAGCTGTCTGCCCCAGAGGAAGTACCGGTGGACGGGGTGGTCCAGATCGGCCCCCATGCCGCCGTGCAGATGCTGGCCCGCGTGCACGACGCGCTTGCCCGCCTCCGACGCCCACCAGGCGGCGGTCAGCGCGTGCTCGGCGGCCGGCAAGCCCTCGTCGTGGCGCCAGGCGGCCTCGTAGGCGGTCACCCTGATCGCCTCGGTGTCCATGTGGGCGTCGGCGGCCCTGAGTTGGACCGCCTGGTGGGTGGAGAGGGGGCGCCCGAACTGCTCCCGTACCGAGGTGTACGCCACGGCCCGCGCCAGCGACCCCGCACAGACCCCGGCCTGGAGCCCCGCGAACACGATCCGGGCCATGGCGAGGACGTCCGCTGCGGGGTCCGTGCGGGGACCCGCAGGGGCTTCCGTACGGGTGCCGTCCGGGGCTTCCCTGCGGGTGCCCTCCGGGGCTTCCGTACGGGCTTCCGTACGGGCCCCCGTGCCCCCGAGCCGCTCCCCGCGCGCGCCGTCGAGGACGAGCCGCCCGGCCGCCCAGGGCGCGGTGAGCTCGACGGGCTCCACGAGGGCGTCCGCCGTGGGGACGAGCCAGAGCGCGGCCTCCCGGTCCGGCACGAGAACGTGCGTGGCGTCCCGGAGCCAGGGCACCCACTCCACCACCCCCGTGAGCAGCCCGTCCGCCGCTCCGGCCCGTACGTGTCCGGTGGGCGGGAAGGCCCCGGTCACCACCGTCGTACCGTCCCGGAGCCCCGGCAGCAGCCGCTCCCGCTGCTCCTCCGTACCGTGCCGGGCCACGGCGAGGAGGCCGAACACACAGCTCGCGGCGAACGGCACCTGCGCCGTCGTACGCCCCTGCTCCTCGGCGAGCAGCACCAGGCCGAGCAGCCCGATCTCCTCGACGGCCCCGGGCAGTCCGGCCGCGCACAAGGCCTTCCACAGCTCGGCGTCCGTACCCGTGCCGGCCGCCGCGAGCCGCTCGTGCGTGGCGAGGTCGCCGAAGATCCGCGCCGCCAGCTCCTGGGCCGCGCACTGCTCCTCCGTGGGCGTGAAGTCCATGTCAGCCCTCCCCGCCGTCCTGCGCCCGGAACACGGGCAGCTCCAGCTCCTCGTCCACACGGAGGAACTCCAGCCGGACCGGCATCCCGATCCGGACCTTGTCGTACGGCACCCCGACCACGTTGCTGATCATCCGTACGCCCTCGGCCAGTTCGATCAGTCCGACGGCGTAGGGCGGGTCGAAGGCCGGGAAGGGCGGGTGGTGCATCACCACGTACGAGAAGACGGTCCCGGCCCCGCTCGCCTCGACGGTGTCCCAGTCCTGCGATCCGCATGCGTTGCACCCCGGCAGCCAGGGGAAGCGGAGGGTCTCGCAGCCGGTGCAGCGCTGGACGAGCAGCCGGTGCGCGGCCACGCCCTCCCAGAACCCGGCGTTGTCCCGGTTGATGACCGGGCGGGGCCGCCGGGCCTTGGGCGCACTGTTCGTCTTCGGATCCTCCACCTTCGGCTTCGGTGCCGCCGGCGCGTACTTGAGGATGCGGAAGCGGTGGGTGCCCGCCAGTTCGCCGTCGGCGTGGATGTCCATCCGTGTCGTGACGAAGTGCCCCGTCCCGAGCTTGGTGGTCTTGCGCTCCGACACCGATTCGATGACCGCGTCGAAGGTGATCGCGTCGCCCGGCCGCAACGGCCGCAGGTACTCCTGCTCGCAGTCGGTGGCGACCACGGACGTGCATCCCGCCTCGTCCAGGAGCGTGAGCAGCTCGTCGTACGGCCCGGATCGGTCGCTGTGGCCTGACAGACCGCCCATCGTCCACGCCTGGAGCATGGTCGGCGGCGCGACGGCGTCCGGCCCGCGATACGCCGGGTCCGTGTCGCCCATCGCCTCGCACCAGTGCCTGATCATGGGCTCGTTGACCAGGTCCTTGCCGGCGGCCGCGGTGGCGGCGGGCTGTCCTTCGTACGCCTTCAGCCGTCCGTACAGACCATCCGTGCCGTCGTAGCCGTCGTAGTTGCCCTGGCCGTCACGGTCGCCCTCACTGCCGAAGCCGTCCTTGCCGTCCTTGCCGTCCTTCATCGCCGCCCCCTCCCCTTCATGCCGAGTCGCATCGTCGCGACGATCTCGCGCTGCACCTCGCTCACCCCTCCCCCGAAGGTGTTGATCTGCGCGGCGCGGTTCATCCGCTCGAGCTCACCGCCGTCGAACTCCCCCGGCGACCCCGCCCTCACCAGTCCCGCTCCGCCCGCGATCTCCTGACATATTCGGTACACCTCCACCGCCGATTCGGTTCCCGCGAACTTCACCCCGCTCGCGTCCCCGGGGGCCAGCCGGCCCGCCCCCACATCCCCCACCAAACGCCAGTTGAGCAGGCGCGTTGCCGCGAGCCTGGCATGCGCCTCGGCGGCTCGAATCCGTATCCACGGCTCGTCAACACGACGCCGCCCCGTCACCGGATCGGGTGTGCGCGCCCGGCGGAGCGCCGCCGCGTAGAAGTCCTCGGCCTGCATACCGATCGCGGCGAGGGCGACCCGTTCGTGGTTGAGCTGGTTGGTGATCAGCCCCCAGCCGCCGTTCTCCTCCCCGACCAGGTTCCCGGCGGGGACGCGGATGCCGTCGTAGTACGTCGCCGTCGTCGTCAGCCCGCCGACCGTCTCGATCGGGGTCCACGAGAAGCCGGGGTCGTCGGTCGGCACCAGGACGATGGAGATGCCCCGGTGCTGCGGGGCCTCGGGGTCGGTGCGGCAGGCGAGCCAGATCCAGTCGGCGTTCTGGGCGTTCGAGGTGAAGATCTTCTGCCCGTCGATCAGCCAGGAGTCCCCGTCCCGTACGGCTTTCGTACGGAGCGAGGCCAGGTCGGTGCCTGCCTCCGGCTCGCTGTACCCGATGGCGAAGACGGTCTCGCCGCGCAGGATCCGGGGCAGGAAGTACGCCTTCTGCTCCTCGGTGCCGTACTTCATCAGGGTCGGACCGACGGTGTTGAGCGTGACCATGGAGACGGGGGCACCTGCCCGGTACGCCTCGTCGAAGAAGACGAACTGCTCGTCGGGGCCGCGACCCTGGCCTCCGTACTCCCGCGGCCAGCCGAGCCCGAGCATGCCGTCGCCGCCGATCCGGCGCAGCAGCGCGCGCTGTGCGGCGGTGTCGGCGGGGGGTGGTGGACCGTCGGGCATCACGTCACGGAAGTACGCGCGGAGTTCGGCGCGCAGCCGGAGCTGCCGCTCGGTCGGGGCGAGGTGCACGGCGACGGCCTCCCGGGGGTACGACTAAGGTTTCTGACTGTCCGTCAGATACCGGGAGCCTGTCAAGGTCACGGACGCGGCCGCGCGAGGGAGCACCCCACCCACCGGCACGCGCGCACGGGAGCACACCGCACCGGCACGCACACACGGGTGCACCCCGCACCGGCGCACCCGCACACACGGGAGCGGCCCGCGTGTCGGCGCCGAAGCACCGTCACGCGGGCCGCCCTTCACCCCTCGGTCGTTCCCCCCGTCGGGCCGGACCCCAGCTGTGGGGCTAGAACCACCAGGGGTAGAAGTTCACCGTCGCGTTCGACTGCTCGATGTTGGTGAAGGCGGAGCCGTTCACGCTCGCGGTGTTGTTCTGGTTGGAGGCACCGGAGCCGGTGGCCACCTGCTGCGTGGTGGTCGAGTTGCCGTAGTTGTCGCCACCCACGCCGCTGCCGATGATGGAGGCGACGCTCGTGTTCGATCCGTCGTCCGCGAAGCCACCATTGTCGGCCTGGGCCACGCCGGTGAAGAGTGCGGCGGCCAGAGGCAGCGCGGCGGCGGCGGCGAGAACGCGGGCGGTACGGATGCTTGCCATGTCTTTTCCTCCGTGAGCTGAGCTGAAGCTGTGCAGTGCTGAAGCACTGAAGTACTGAAGTACTGAAGTACTGAAGTACGGCTGTTCCCAAGGCAGTTGGCCGACCGCCTCGGTCGTTGTGCTCGACGTCGCGACTCCAGAGTTGCCCACACAATCCCCGGCGAACCACCCCTCAGCGGCCGATTCCCCCTCAAGCGTGAGGACAAGTCGATAAACCACCTTCACGCACCCAAAGGCACAGCTCACCCCGGTGATGGCAACCTCACGCCACCCGAAGCGGGGCGCCGCATGGGATGAAGCGTTCCGGCAGATTTTCAGCCAATCCTTCCCGCGCCCCCCGCCCCGCCCCCTTCCCTTCTTCGAACGCGTGTACGAAAATAGCCGCATGGCCACCTTCGACCGGCGCTCCGCCACCCTGGCCCTCGCCCACGCGCTGTCCGCGGCAGAGCGCGGGCTCCCCGTCATCCCCTTGTCCGCCACCAAGCTCCCCGCCCTCCGCTCCCCCCACCGGGACGACCCCGACCCGGTCGTCTGCCACGGGGAGTGCGGCCGCCCCGGACACGGCGTGCACGACGCCACCACCGACCCCGTAGGGGTACGGGCGCTGTTCGCCGCCGCGCCCTGGGCGACCGGCTACGGCATCGCCTGCGGGCGTCCGCCGCACCACCTGATCGGCGTCGACCTCGACGTCAAGCACGCGGACGCGCCCGCGGACGTCACGGCCGAACTGCGCCACCTGGCGCTGGAGCACCTCTTCACGCTGCCGCCCACGGTCACCGTGCTCACCCCGAGCGGCGGCCGTCACCTGTGGCTGACCGGCCCGCCGGACGTCGTCGTCCCGAACTCGGCGAGCCGCCTGGCCCCCGGCATCGACATCCGAGGCGCCGGCGGCTACCTGGTGGGACCGGGCTCGGTCACGGCCAAGGGCGCGTACCGACTGGCTCCGGGCAGCCAGTACCTCGACCCGGCCCCCTGCCCCCGCCCCCTCCTGGCCCTGATCGCACCCCCCACACCACCCCCGCGCCACAGCCGACCCGCCGGCCATGGCCACGGTCGCGGCCTGGTCCACTTCGTCCGCACCGCCCACGAGGGCCAACGCAACACGCGCCTCTTCTGGGCGGCCTGCCGCGCCTACGAGAACGGCCTCGGCGACTCCCTCACCGAAGCCCTCATGACGGCGGCCGTCCACACGGGCCTGACCGAACACGAGGCCCGCACCACCATCCAATCGGCGGCCCGCCTGACCCAGAACACCGAAAGCGCGCCCCCGAACCGGGAGCGCGCTCTCTGACGTGCTGTTTCTCTGACCTGCAAGCGGTGGGTGTGGGATTTGAACCCACGGTGACTCGCGCCACGACGGTTTTCAAGACCGTTCCCTTAGGCCGCTCGGGCAACCCACCCCGCGCCGGATCCCGTTCGGGGTGGCGCGGGGGACAGCCTAGCCGGTCAGTTGTCGCCCGTGCGTTCGCCGAGGGTGACCGTCGTCGTGGTCGGCTTGCCGTCGCGCTCGTACGTGAGCTTGATCGTGTCGCCCGACTTGTGGGTCCAGATCTCGCTGATCAGCGTCGGGCCGCTGTCGATCTGGCGGTCGCCGAGGGTGGTGATCACGTCGCCCGGCTTCAGGCCGGCCTTCGCCGCCGGGCCGTTCGGGGTGATCGCCGGGGTGCCGCCCGCTCCCTCGGCGGCGATCGTGGCGCCCGCGCCCTTGTCGGTCATGTTCACGGTCGCGCCGATCACCGGGTAGACCGGCTTGCCCGTCTTGATCAGCTGCTCGGCCACGTTCTTGGCCTGGTTGACCGGGATGGCGAAGCCGAGGCCGATCGAGCCCGCCTGGGACTGGCCGAAGCCGTTGCCGGTCGACTGGATCGCCGAGTTGATGCCGATCACCGCGCCGCTCGCGTCGAGGAGCGGGCCGCCGGAGTTGCCCGGGTTGATCGAGGCGTCCGTCTGCAGGGCGCTCATGTACGAGTTGTTGCCGCCGGAGCCGTCACCCGAGGCCACCGGGCGGTTCTTGGCGCTGATGATGCCCGTCGTCACCGTGTTGGACAGGCCGAAGGGAGCGCCGATCGCGATCGTCGAGTCGCCGACCGCCACCTTGTCGGAGTTGCCGAGCGGGAGCGGAGCCAGCCCGTCCGGTGCCTTCTTCAGCTTCAGGACGGCCACGTCGTAGCCCTCCGCGCGGCCCACGACCTCCGCGTCGTACGTCTTGCCGTTCGAGAAGGTCGCCGAGAGCGTGCCGCCCTCCGCCGCCGACGCCACCACGTGGTTGTTGGTGACGATGTGGCCTTCCCTGTCGTAGACGAAGCCGGTGCCCGTGCCGCCCTCGCCCTCGCTCTCGCCGCCGCTGCCACCGGACTTCGCCTGGATGGTCACCACGCTCGGCAGCGCCTTGTTCGCCACCGCGGCGACCGTGCCCGGGTCGCGCTTGAAGGACGCCGGGGAGTCGCCCGCGGAGACCGTCGTCGAGCTGATCCCGGCGTCGCCGCGCTCGGCCGCCCAGTAACCGATGCCGCCGCCCACACCGCCGGCCACGAGAGCCGCCACGAGGACCGCCGCCACCAGGCCACCGGTCCGCTTCCGCGGAGTCTCCGGGACGGGCGGGACGGACGCGCCCCAGGCCGGCACGGCCGGGGGAGGCGGCGGCCAGCCTCCGGCACCGGCCGGTGCCGGAGCAGGTGCCGGTGCCTGCGCGTGAGCCTGGGTCTGAGCCTGCGCGTGAGTCTGGGCCTGCGCGCGAGCCTGAGTCTGAGCCTCAGCCTGCGCTTGGATCTGCGGCTGCGGCTGCGGCTGCGTCTGCGGCTCGGGAGGCGTCGGGGCTCCGACCGTCGTCGGCTCCTGGCCTTCGCCGCCCACGGACGCCGCGGGCGCAGACGCGGGCGCGGCCGGCGGTGCGGCGGGAGCCGGTGGCGTGGGAGGGGCTGGAGGGGCGGACGGGGCACTCGGGTCCGCCGGAACCTCGGTGCCCTCGTTCTCGGTGCTCACGGCTCTCTCCTCGTTCACTGCGCGGGTGGATGCCTCACTAGGGTGCTGCGAACAGCTTTTCCCACAGGACGTCAGGCCACTGTAAGGCGGAGCTGTGCATCCGCACCCCACTCTTTATATACGGACAGAACGGACACAATCCGGTACGCCCGCCCCGCCAATGGCACCATGACGCGGTGACCCACGCACGGCAGCACCCCCGGCCGCACACGAACCCCGCCCCCGTCCAGGTGGTCGCCCACCGCGGAGCCTCCGAGGAAGCCCCGGAGCACACGCTCGCCGCCTATGTGAAGGCCATCGAGTACGGCGCCGACGCCCTCGAGTGCGATGTCCGGCTCACCGCCGACGGCCACCTCGTCTGCGTCCACGACCGGCGCGTCGACCGCACCTCCAACGGCCGCGGCGCCGTCTCCGCCCTGGAGCTCGCCGACCTCGCCGCCCTGGACTTCGGCACCTGGAAGGGGCGCGAGGAAGCGCGCGAGAGCCCGGACTGGAAAGACCCCGGACTCACCTCCGTACTCACCCTGGAACGCCTCCTGGAGCTGGTCTCCGACGCCGGGCGCCGTATCGAGCTCGCCATCGAGACCAAGCACCCCACGCGCTGGGCGGGCCAGGTCGAGGAGCGGCTGCTCCACCTGCTCAAGCGGTTCAACCTCGCGGAACCGGCGGCCCCCGAGGAGTCTCCCGTACGGGTCATGAGCTTCTCGGCGCGCTCCCTGCACCGGATCGCGGCCGCCGCGCCGACCCTCCCCACCGTCTCGCTCTCGCAGTTCGTCAGCCCCCGGCTGCGCGACGGCAGGCTGCCGGCGGGTGCGCGGATCGCCGGTCCGTCGATCCGGATCGTCCGCCACCACCCGGCCGTGATCCTGCGGCTCCAGAAGGCCGGACACCAGGTCCATGTATGGACGGTGGACGAGGCGGAGGACGTCGAACTCTGCGAGCGGCTCGGTGTCGACGCGATCATCACCAACCGGCCTCAGCAGGTGCTGTCCCAGTTGGGCCGCCTTTGACCCCTGCCCCGCCCTCTCCCCACCCCTTCCCCGCCCTCTCCCCACCCCTTCCCCGCCCTTTCCCGCCCCGTCCCCGTCCTCTCTCCGTGCTCTCTCGTCCCCTCCGCCCCATCCGTCCCAGGGCTTACAGGGAGTGCACCGGCGCGTTCGGTCCGTACGCGATCGTCACGAGTGCGTCACCGCACGCTCATGGGGCGGTTTCCGGTCCAGGCCATTGGGGCATTCACACCGTGGCGTGGGGCAAAGGAGGTCTCGGGGGTGGCGTTGGTGGTGGCACAGGAGGTGCCCACGTCGTCGAGCATGGCCGTACCCCATGGCCCTGCGGGCGTGGGTGAGGCGAGACACCGCATGCGGGAGCAGTTGATCCGCAGCGGAATGTCCGAATCGGTCGTCGACGACGCGGTACTGATCCTTTCCGAACTGCTCAGCAATGCCTGCCGACACGGCAGGCCGCTGGGGCGGGCGGAAGTGGGCGACGGGGATGTCCGTGCGGCCTGGCGCGTCGATCCGTCGGGTGGCCTGACGGTCGAGGTGACGGACGGCGGTGGTCCGACCCGGCCCGTTCCGTCGACGCCCTCGGTCACCGCGCGCGGCGGCCGCGGGCTCAACATCATCAGCGCCCTGGCCCAGGACTGGGGCGTACGGGACGACGCGTCCGGCGAGGTGACGGTCTGGGTGGTGGTCACCGAGGGCCATCGCCGCGAGGACTTCGCCGCGCGGGTCGGCGGCGGCTCGGGCTTCGACTTCCTGGACGCGTACGACGATCTGGACTGACGTGCACGGGCCGGTCTGGAGCGTCCGGAGCGAGATCACGCCGCGACATCACGCGAGATCACTCGACATCGCCCGAGGTCGACTGCGGGCGGTCGAGGCAGGCTGAGGTGGCCATGGGCCGTCGACGTTGGCCGACGGCCGTCGACCTTGGGCGAGGTCGGGCCGAGATCGGCCCGGCCTCGCCCAAGGTTCGGTCGAGGTCGCCTGCGGTTCCGCCGAGGGTCGAGAGCGGGCGCCGGTGGTCCGATGTCGGCCACGGCTCCGGGGCTGCCGTACGCGTATGACGGTCGCTGCCGTACGCGTATGACGGTCGGCTCCGCGGCCGCCTCGCTCGGCGCGCGCTCAGCGTCCGCCCGGCACCCCCGCGGGGTCCGCAGGCGGTGAACGTCCCCGCTTGAGTCCCTCGGCGCTCCCGTACGGCTAGGCTCGCCCGACACAGAGCCGTGCACCATGCACGGCCCTGCACCACAGCACTGCCGCTATCGGGAGAAGCCACACCATGGCCAAGAAGCGCCCCCAGACGAAGGCCGCCAAGGCACAGGTCACGAACGGGGAGATCCCGGTCGTCGGTGCGCGCGAGCCGTGCCCCTGCGGGTCGGGTCGCCGTTACAAGGCGTGCCACGGCCGAGCCGCCGCGCACGCCGTGACCGAGCTGGTCCAGCGTCCCTTCGAGGGACTGCCCGGCGAGTGCGACTGGGTCGCGCTGCGCGAGCTGGTGCCCGCCGCCACCGTCCCGCTCACGCTGAAGGACGGGCTCCCCGAGGGCGTCCCGTCCGTGACGCTCGCGACGGTGCTGCCCATGGCATGGCCCGCGCTCCGCCGCGACGACGGCTCCGTCCTCCTCGCCCTCCAGAACGACTCCTCCTCCGGCGACCTGGCCCGCGACCTCGCGGACACCCTGCAGCGCGCCCTGGAGACGGAGCCGGGCTCGCCGGTCACCCCCCGTCGCGTGCCGGCCGAGGGTCCGCGCCTCCAGGAGCTGCTCGACCCGAACGGCGATTTCTCGCCGGTCGTGCACACCGGTTTCGAATTCTGGATTCCGGAGTCCGCCGACAACTCCAACCCCGAGGTCACCGCCTCCCTGGAGCGCGCCAACGCCGCCGCGATCCCCACGGTCAAGCTGACCGGTGTGGACTCCTCCTACTGGTGCGAGACCCCGGACAAGAACCACCTGCGCTGGGTCATGCCGCACCCCGAGGAAAAGCTCCTCGACGCGCTCGCCCGCCTGCACGCCGCCGGTACCTCGTCCCTCGGCGAGAACACGCGTCTGGTCGGCTCCTTCCGGGCCCACGGCCTGATGGTCCCGGTCTGGGACCTGCCGACATCGATGAGCGCCGAGGACTGCGAGAAGCCCGCCGCCGAGTTCGCCGAGCGACTGGCCGCGGCGCTGGCCACCGACACCCCGCTCACCCCGGAGGAGCGCCGGGCCCGCGGCGGTCTCACCAACCGGCAGGTCACTCTCAGCTGAAACGCGTGGTGCCTGTGGTGACGGTGTTGACTGACAGACCGACCAGTCGGTGACATCCGCCACAACTCCCCGTGCGGTCAGGTAAATCCCTGTCCGAATAACCGAGATCGAATTTGCGAACCGCAGATCTCTTGTTACCGTTCTAGAAGCCCGGTCGCTGGTGCATCCCCCGTCGCCAGCGACCGGGTCTTCTCATGTCCGGACGGATCCCGTCCGGAACCTCAACTTCCGCTCGCACCGGCCGTGTTGCTCCCGGCCCGCAGCAGCAGCGGCGTACTGGATCCCTCTCCCGCACCGGCGAATTCCGCGACAGCCGAATATGCCGATACAGCGCCCCGCGCACGCTCCCTAGGCGTCTCGCACGCCCCCGGTTCATCCCGCGCCACGACGGCACAACGCACTTGTACGGTGCGCCCCGCGGGCCCCATCAGGGTGAGCACGGCGTCGAGCCGCTGGCCGCCGGCGTT
The DNA here is from genome assembly GCF_043200825.1 of Streptomyces sp. NPDC048370. Lineage (NCBI taxonomy): Bacteria > Bacillati > Actinomycetota > Actinomycetes > Kitasatosporales > Streptomycetaceae > Streptomyces > Streptomyces sp. NPDC048370. The sequence goes on from NZ_JBICYI010000003.1 coordinate 176,611, forward strand.
GCGGTAGTACGTACGCCCCCAGGTGTCGGGCCCCTCCGTGAGCACACAGGTCTGCGCCTCGATCCCGTCGGGGGAGGTCAGCTCGGGGCCGCAGTGCGAGGTGCGCGCAGGAGGAGTGTCCCCGGAGGGGTTCCCGGAGGAGTTCGCTGAGGTCTTCGGGGAGGTGCCCGAGGGGGTCTCGGGGGAGCCAGGGGGCGCGCTCGGGGGCGTGACCTCCGACGCGGACTCCGGCCCGCGCCCGCCGAGGCCGAGCCCCGGCAGCAGACCTCCGTCCGCCCGGGGCTTGCCGTCGCCGTCGCCGTCGCCGCCGCCGTTGCCCGGACCGGCCCCAGGGCCGGGGCCGGACGCCTCTCCGGCGAGGGCGACGAGCGGCAGGAGCGTGGCACACACCACGGCGGCCCCGAGCCCGATCATGCGGAGATTCATGGGACCCACCTGCCCGACTGGCCGCGACTCACGACGACTCGCGAACGGTCCGCCGAAGATATCGGCGGACCGGCGGCGCGTTGTGCGCCGCGCGCCCATTTCCCGTACAAGTCGGACAGCCTCACACCCGTATGGGTGAGGCAGCCCCCCGCCCCGACGCCCGTAGCCAGGCAGACCCGTCCCTGCCGGCCGCCCCGCCAGGACCAGCCATAACGAGCCAGCCCCCAGCCAGAGATCAGCCCGAGATCAGCCAGGGATCAGCCACAGACCCGTCAGTACGCGAGTCTGCTGCCGCCCTCCGGCGCGCCCGTGCTCGCCTCGACCAGCGCGTCCACGACCGCCTCCACGTCCGGCAGCCAGGGAGTGGCCGACCCTGCGAGCGGCGCGCGCTCCCAGCGCACGGGCCCCGTGCCCGCGACCGACGGGGGCAGCAGCAGATAGCCGCCCTCGCCGTGGAACCGCAGCGAACTGGGCACGCTGTCCTTCGCGTAGAGGAGTTCGCCGAGCTGTTCGAGGCCGTACGGAGCGACCAGCAGCGACCAGCGCGTGGGCGTCGCCACCACCGGACCCAGCCGCATGCCCATCGCGTCGAGGGCGACCAGTGCGCGCGCCCCCGCGACGGCCGACAGGCTCACCGCGCAGGGCGCGCGGCCTCCGGTGGCCAGGACGATCGGGGCGTCCGGGCGCCGCGCCCACCACCAGCGGATCATGCGCTCGTCGGTGGTGGCCGCGAGCAGTCCGGGGTCGAAGGGGTGTGCGCCGGGTACGACACACCCGGGGTCGGGGCAGGCGCAGCCAGCCCCTCTGGACGTACGGGTCGTCGCCTTCAGCCCGACGCCGGGCAGGACGGGCCAGTCCCACTCGGTGGCGCATACGAGCGCCGCGTCGAGCTGGACGGTCCTTTCCCTGCGCCGAAGCCGGAACCTGCGTCGCCTTCCGAGGATCTCGCGCATGAGCGCTCGTTCCTTTCCGTTGAACGCCGAATCCACATCACACCATGTGCGGATCACTTCACCGTGCGTAGCAGCGCGTACAAGGTCGCCGGTTCACCGCCCCGTGTGCGGGGCGGGAGGGGTCGAGCTGAGGCTCGTCGTCCACTCGAGGGGCGCGGCCTGCGGCGGTGAGGACGCCCAGGCACCCTGCCAGGTTCCGGGGCCGTTCCAACTGCCCCTGGCCATCACCGATTACGTACCCGTCACGTTCAAATCAACGCGCTTTCAAACGACGCCAGTCGACCGCAAATGGTGCACTGAGGGGGTAATTTTCAGCCAACTTGGCCTGCACTTCAACCCTTCTGCCAAACCCCACGGACACCACAAGTCCCGTGGGGACAATGCTGGACATCGCTCCTCTTGTGCGTGTACATGTGGATGCATTGCTAGCGGCGCAGATTGACATGGGGGTTTGCGATGCTATTGAGCGAAACGCACCCGTCGGAAAGCCGGCCGACATGAGCGCCCCACACCTGCCGAAAGTGGCTGGAATCGATTCCACGGTTCCTTCGCCCGCGCACACTACCGCGCCCGTCCCGCCCGTAAATACCTCCGCGGGGGCCCTCCCGGGCATCCCCGGCGCACTGATCCAGGACCGGCTGGCCGGCTGGGTCTCCGACCTCACCACCCTCCACGAACTCACCGAACGCCTGATCAGGACCGCTTCGCTCGACGAAGCCCTGCGTGAGGTGCTGCGCGCCGGAGCCGCCCTGGTCGGCGCGCGCCGCGGCATGGCCGTCTTCGAACCCGCCGACGGCCGCGGCCCCGCCTCGACCGTCGGACTCGGGCTCGCCCACGCCGAACTCGGCACGATCGAGACGGTGCCGCGCAGCGCCACCTCGTACGGCCGCATCCTCGACGGTCTCCCAGAACCGGCGGGGTCGAGAGCACCTGCCGACCCCGCCGACCCCCGAGCGGCCCCGACCCCGGCATCGGCAACGGCCACGGCTCCCGCCACGGCCCCGTCCCCGGGCCCGGGCCCCGGCCCCATCCCCGACCCCATCGCCGTCCCCGACCTGCTCGGCGAGCCCGAGCTCGACCCGCGCCAGCGCGAGGTCGCCGCCCGGCTCGGCTACGCGGCCAGCTACGCGCTCCCCCTCGCCACCGAGGCCGCGGGCAAGCTCGGCGCCGTCGTCTGGCTCTACGACGAGCCCGCCGAACCCGTCGAACGCCAACGTGATCTCGTCGGTCTCTACGGCCGCTACGCCACCGAGCACCTCGCCCGCCTCCTGGAGCTCGAGCGCGCCCGCGCCCAGGTCGCCACCGTCGCCGAGGAGTTGCTGCCGAGCCGCCTCCCCCGGGTCCCCGGCGTCCAGCTCGCCGCGCGCCACCGCACCGGCCCCCAGGGCGGTGGCGACTGGTACGACGCGCTGCCGCTGCCCGAGGGCGCCCTGGGTCTCGCCGTCGGCTCCGTCTCCGGTACCGGGGCGAGCGCGCTCGCCGCGATGGGCCGGCTGCGCGCCTCCCTGCGGGCGTACGCGGTCATGGAGGGCGAGGATCCGGTCGCCGTCCTCTCCGACCTGGAGCTCCTCCTCCGGCTCACCGAGCCCGCCCGCTCGGCCACCGCGCTCTTCGCGTACTCCGAGCCCAAGCAGCGCAAACTCGTCCTCGCCGGCGCGGGCCACACCCCGCCGCTGATCATCGGCGAGCACCGGACCGAGTACGTGGAGACCTCGCTCTCGGCACCACTCGGCATGCTCGCCTGCTGGGAGGCGCCGAGCGTCGAGATCGCTCCCGCCCCCGGAGAAACGGTGCTGCTCTACACCGACGGACTGCTCCGCCGGACCGGCGACCCCATGGACCGGGCCTTCGCCCGGCTGCACGCAGCCGCCGCGAGCGTCCCGAGGGCGGACCGCGCCGACCCCGGGGCCATCGCCGACCACGTCCTGCGCACGATGCTGCCGGACGGCCTGGACCAGAACGTCGACGGTGAGGACGTGGTCCTGCTCGCGGCCCGCTTCGAGTGACGCGGACGGGACGGGCGGCACGGGACGGGCGGCACGGGACGGGCAAGGCGCGTACGACGCGTACGACGACGACACGTCGCGCTTCGTACGCCGTGCGTAGCCCCCGCGTGACGCAGCGGTGACGGGTCTTACGGCCCTGGGCCCACTTCCGTACTTCCGTACGATGGAGTGGGTTCAGTGTCGTACCAAAGGAGACCCCCCGTGGCAGACGAGCTCACCCCGGAAACCCCGGACGAGACCGAAGAGCCGATCAAGCAGCGCAAGAACGGCCTGTACCAGGGCGTGTCCGACGAGCTCACCGAGAACATGAAGTCCGGCTGGGCCGACACCGAGCTGCACGACCTGCGGCCGATCGCCCAGGCCGCGCACACCGCCGCCCGTCGCGCCGCGCTGTCCGCGCGCTTCCCGGGCGAGCGCCTGGTGATCCCCGCGGGCAACCTGAAGACGCGCTCGAACGACACCGAGTACAGCTTCCGCGCCTCGACCGAGTACGCCTACCTCACCGGCGACCAGACCGAGGACGGCGTCCTCGTCCTTGAGCCGACGAAGACCGGCCACAAGGCGACGATCTACCTGCTGCCCCGCTCCAACCGTGAGAACGGCGAGTTCTGGCTCGACGGCCAGGGCGAGCTCTGGGTCGGCCGCCGCCACTCCCTGACCGAGGCCGAGCAGCTCCTCGGCATCCCGGCCAAGGACGTCCGCGAGCTGACCGCCGCCCTCAAGGAGGCCACCGGACCGGTCCGCGCCGTCCGCGGTCACGACGCCGGCATCGAGGCCGCGCTGACCGACAAGGTCACCGCCGAGCGCGACGAAGAGCTGCGCGTCTTCCTCTCCGAGGCCCGCCTCGTCAAGGACGAGTTCGAGATCGCCGAGCTCCAGAAGGCCTGCGACTCGACCGCCCGCGGCTTCGAGGACGTCGTCAAGGTCCTCGACAAGGCCGAGGCGACCAGCGAGCGCTACATCGAAGGCACGTTCTTCCTGCGCGCCCGGGTCGAGGGCAACGACGTCGGCTACGGCTCCATCTGCGCCGCGGGCCCGCACGCCACCACCCTCCACTGGGTACGCAACAACGGCCCGGTCCGCTCCGGCGACCTGCTGCTCCTCGACGCCGGTGTCGAGACCAACGAGCTCTACACCGCCGACGTGACCCGCACGCTGCCGATCAACGGCCGCTACACCGAGCTCCAGCGCAAGATCTACGACGCCGTGTACGAGGCGCAGGAGGCGGGCATCGCCGCGGTGAAGCCGGGCGCCGCCTACCGCGACTTCCACGACGCCGCCCAGCGCGTGCTCGCCGAGAAGCTCGTCGAGTGGGGCCTGGTCGAGGGGCCCGCGGACCGCGTCCTGGAGCTCGGCCTCCAGCGCCGCTGGACCCTGCACGGCACCGGCCACATGCTCGGCATGGACGTCCACGACTGCGCCGCCGCGCGCACCGAGGCGTACGTCGACACCACCCTTGAGCCGGGCATGTGCCTGACCGTCGAGCCGGGGCTCTACTTCCAGGCCGACGACCTGAGCGTGCCGGAGGAGTACCGGGGCATCGGCGTCCGGATCGAGGACGACATCCTCGTCACCGAGGACGGCAACCGGAACCTCTCCGACTCGCTGCCGCGCCGCTCCGACGAGGTCGAGGCGTGGATGGCCGGCCTGAAGGGCTGAGTCTGAGACACGTACGGGAAAGGGCCCCTGCCGACCGACCGTCGGTGGGGGCCCTTCCGTAACTCCGTATGCGACGACGTACGTTTCACGTCAGCGCGAGCGGCGCGTCCGCCCGCCACTTCACGATCTTGTCGAAGCTGACGAGCGCCCCGCCCCGGCCCGTACGGCCGAAGTGGACGTGGTCCGCGAGCTCCTCGATCAGCCGCAGTCCCCGCCCGTTCTCGGCGTCGGCGGCCGCGGCTGCGGGGAGCCGGGCGCCCGAGAAGCCGGGTCCGGCGTCCGCGACCTCGATACGACAGGTCTCACCGTCCAGATAGGCCGTGACCCGGTACGCCTCCGAGGCCGGGCCGGATCCTGTGTCGCCGCCGCCGTGCTCCACGGCGTTGGCGCACGCCTCGGTCAGGGCCACCGACAGGTCGTAGGAGACATCCGGATCGACCCCGGCCGTCTCCATCGTGCCGAGCAACAGCCGTCGGGCGAGCGGCACGCTCGCGGCCTCGCGCCTCAGATGGAGGGACCACCAGATGCTCATGCTCCAGCCTCCTGGCTGCGGCTCGACATGCTGCGGCGCGACATACCGTTACCTATTGCCACGCCGAGGGGTCCGTAAGCCCCCGGGAGCCAGAAGAGCGCTCGTTCGGCGGATGTGTGCACACCGTGCGCCGGTGTATGTCGCGCCCGAAGAGGCTGAAAAGTGATCTTACGGACCTGCCTCATGGAGGGTGGGGGCCTGGTGCGATGATGGGCCCGCCATGTCTGCCCCCGCGCTCGCGCCACGCCTGCTGAGGGCCGCGGTGTTCACCGCGGTCTGCGTCGTGCTGTCCGGGCTCGGGCACGCGATCGCCGCCTGTGCGGGGATCGCCCTGTGGACCGTGGTCGCCGGCTTCCTGTTGATCTTCGGCGTCACCGTCCTCTTCGCGGGACGGGAACGCTCGCTGCCCGTCATCGTCGCGGCCCTGGCCGGCGGACAGCTCGGACTGCACGTCCTCTTCGGGCTCGGGCAGCGACCGCTCACGGCCGGCTCCCTCGGACCGGCCGCCGACGACGCGCTGATCCGGATGGCCGCCAAGATCGTCTGCGGCGCCGGGCCGGCCTCCATGAGCGCCGCCGACGCCACCCGGATCCTCACCGACGCCGGTCTCGACCCGACCGCCGCCGCGACCCACGCGCACCCCGGCCACGCCGCCCATCTGGCGACCGGGGCCGCGCAGGGCGGCGACCTCCTGCCCGACCTGCCGATGGTGCTCGGCCACCTGCTGGCCGCGCTCGTCACCGGTTGGCTGCTGCGCCACGGCGACCTGGCCCTCGGCCGGCTCGCCCGGCTCTCCACCCACGGGGCGACCGAGCTCGCCGCATGCGCCCTCGTACGCTCGCTGCGCGCCGCGCTGACGTTCGTACGGGCCCTGCTCGCCGGCCTTCCCGGGCTCCCTGCGGCCGCGCCGCGCCGGCTCGCCCGGACAGGGCACGACGCCTCACCGCCGACCGGCGCCGAGGCACTCCAGCACACGGTGATCCGGCGCGGGCCGCCGGCCGCCACCCTCGCTCTCGCGGCCTGACGCGGACCGCTCACCGCTTACCGCTCACCGCTTACCAAGCACTGAGCACCGAGCACCGCAGGCCAGGAATCGAGAGCGGAACCGTCGCTCTTCGTACGCCGAACCCGGATCCGATCCGACCGCACGCCGCACCGCACTTGCGCTGCACCACAGGCACAGGCCGTGCTCCGCAGGCGCGGACCATGCTCCCCGGATCCCCCCGTTCCGTACGACCGGCACCCGTACCACCGGCACCCGTACACGCCCGTACGCACACGTACGTACCCGTACCCGGATCGCACGTTTCGGTCCTCGGCGTGCCGGAACCCCGACCCCTCTCCCGAGCTGGAGTGTCTTCTGCCATGAACGTTTCCCGTATCGCCGTCGCCGGCGGCATCGCCCTCTCCTCCGTCGTGCTGCTCTCCGGCACCGCCTTCGCCCACGTCGGCGTGCAGCCGCAGGGCGAGGCCGCGATGGGTGGCTACGCGACCGTCAACGTCAAGGTCCCCAACGAGCGCGACAACGCCTCCACCGTCAAGGTCGAGGTCAACTTCCCGGCCGACCACCCGCTCGCCTCCGTGATGCCGCAGCCCGTCCCCGGCTGGAAGGCCGAGGTCACCAAGTCCAAGCTCGCCAAGCCGCTGGAGCTGCACGGCAAGACCATCAACGAGGCCGTCACCAAGGTCACCTGGACCGCCGAGGGCGGCGCGAAGATCGGCCCCGGCCAGTTCCAGCAGTTCCCGCTCTCCCTCGGCCAGCTGCCGGAGAACACCGACCAGCTCGTCATCAAGGCCATCCAGACGTACGACAACGACGAGGTCGTCCGCTGGATCGAGGAGGCCAAGGAAGGCGCCGAGGAGCCCGAGCACCCCGCCCCCGTCCTGAAGCTCTCCGCGGCCAAGGACGACCACCACGGCGGCGGCGCGACGACGGACGAGAAGGCCGACGAGAAGGCCGGTCACGACCACAAGGCGGACGACAAGGCCAAGGGCGAGAAGGGCCACACCGAGGCCGCCTCCTCCGACTCCAGCGACACCACCGCGCGCGTGCTCGGTGTCGTCGGCATCCTCGTCGGCGTCGCCGGCGTCGCCTTCGGTCTGCTCGCGGGCCGTCGCCGCTCTGCCTGAACCGACAGCCGGAGCCCAGAGCCCAGGGCCCAGGCCCAGAGCCAGACCCCAGAGTCCAGAGCGCGCAGCGCACGGCGCCGAGCGCAGAGAGACACGAGAGAAGCACGTTCCATGTCAGTCCAGAAATCGGCCGACCCGGCCACCGACGAGCAGGCCAGGCCCAGCCGCCGCGCACCCCTGATCGCCGCCGCCGTCGCGGTCGTCGCCGCCCTCGCGGTGACGGTCGCGGTCGGCCTCAACGGCGGAGACGACAAGGCCGGCGGATCCGGGAACGGAACCGTCGCCGAGGTCTCCGCCGAAGGCGGCAACAGCACCAAGGCGGCGACCGTCCTCGACCGCCCCTTCACCAAGCCCGACCTCGTCCTCACGGACACCAGGGGCCAGAAGTTCGACCTCCGCGCGCAGACCAAGGGCAAGCCGACGCTGATCTACTTCGGCTACACGCACTGCCCTGACGTCTGCCCGCTGACGATGAGCAACATCGCCGTCGCGAAGAAGCAGCTCCCCAAGGCCGACCAGGACAAGCTCCAGGTCGTCTTCGTCACCACCGACCCCGAGCGGGACACCTCGGCCGAGCTGGCCAAGTGGCTGCCCGCCGCCGGTGACCCGTCGTTCGTCGGCCTCACCGGCGACTTCTCCACGATCCAGGCGGGCGCCCTGAAGATGGGCATCGGCATCTCCCCGGCGAAGAAGGAGAAGAACGGCTCGGTCGTCTCCATGCACGGAGCCCAGGTGATCGCGTTCTCGCCCACGACCGACCAGGGCTACGTCCTGTACGGCGAGGACACGACCGTCGACGACTACGCCAAGGACCTGCCGAAGCTCATCAAGGGGGAGAACCCGTGAACCGCCGCACCACCGTCCTGTCCGCCACCGCCGCCCTCGCCCTGACGGCCGCCCTCGCCCTGTCGGGATGTTCGTCCGACGGCTCCGCCGACGGCGCCGCCGGGACGGACGGCAAGCCGGAACTGAAGGTCAGCGGCGCGTTCATGCCGCAGCCCGTGATGGACATGGCCGGCGGCTTCCTGACCATCAAGAACGAGAGCGACACCGCCGACAAGCTCACCTCCGTCACGAGCCCGATCTCGGACGACGTCCAGATCCACGAGACGAAGAACCAGAAGATGCAGCAGGTGAAGTCCTTCGACATCCCCGCGAACGGTGCGCTCGACCTCGAACGTGGCGGCAGCCACATCATGTTCATGGGGCTGAAGACCAAGCCGAAGCAGGGGGAGAAGGTCAGCATCGAGCTGCACTTCGAGAAGGCCGACCCCATCAAGGTCGACCTGCCCGTCGAGGCTGCCACCCACAACCCGAAGCAGCACTGAGCTACTTGAGGGACTGACACACACATGCCCACCACCACCGCCCCGCGCCTCGGAACCGCCCTGGCACGGCTGCTGCTCGTCGCGGCCGCGCTCCTCGGCGCGCTGCTCGCCGGCGCCGCCCCCGCGTCCGCGCACGCGGCGCTGACCGGCAGCGACCCGCAGGACGGGGCGGTGGTCGCCACCGCCCCCAAGGACGTCAACCTCACCTTCTCCGAACAGGTCGCCATGGGCGGCGACTCGATCCGGGTCCTCGACCCCGCGGGGAACCGGGTCGACACCGGAGAGATCCGCGACCTGTGCAGCGGCAGCATCATCCGGTACGGGGTCGGCCTCCGCTCCGGACTGCCCGAGGGCACCTACACCGTGGCCTGGCAGGCCGTCTCCGCCGACAGCCACCCCGTCGCCGGCGCCTTCACCTTCTCCGTCGGCGCCCCCTCCGAGACCTCCGTCGCCCTCCCCGACAGGACCGTCGGCGGCGGACTCGTCGGCACGCTCTACGGCATCGCCCGCTATCTCTCGTACGCCGCCTTCACCGTCCTCGTCGGCGGCAGCGCCTTCGTCCTCGCCTGCTGGCCGCGCGGCGCGAGCGTCCGGCCGATCCAGCGGCTCGTCGTCCGGGGCTGGCTCACGCTCACCGCCGCCACCGTCGTCATGCTGCTGCTGCGCAACCCGTACACCGGCTCCGGCGAACTCGGCGACGCCTTCGACCTCGGCGGTCTCAAGTCCGTCCTGGAGACGAAGACCGGCGCCGCGCTCATCTCCCGGCTGATGCTGCTCGGCGCGGCCGCGCTCTTCGTGGCCGTGCTCTTCGGGGCGTACACCAAGCGGACCGACGAGAAGGAGAAGAAAGACCTCACCTTCGGGCTCGCGATCGGCGGCACGGTGGTGGCCGCAGGGATCGCGGGCACCTGGGCCCTCGCCGAGCACGCCTCCACCGGCATCCAGCCGGGGATCGCGATGCCCGTCGACCTCCTGCACCTGCTGGCGGTGGCCGCCTGGCTCGGCGGCCTCACCACGCTGCTCGTCGCGCTGTACCGGGCACCCGGCATCGAGCGGGCCGCCGTGGAACGCTTCTCGAAGATCGCCTTCGGCTCGGTGGTCGTCCTGGCGGCGACCGGGCTCTACCAGTCCTGGCGGCAGGTCGGCTCCTGGTCCGCCCTGACCGGCACGGCGTACGGACAGCTCCTCCTGGTCAAGGTCGGTCTCGTGGCCGTCCTGCTCGGCATCGCCTGGATATCGCGCCGCTGGACCCAGCGATTGGGAGCACCGGCGGACACCCCGAAGCAGGACCAGGAACGCGAGGAAGACGAGACAGAAGAGACGGAGGGGACGGAGGGGACGGACCAAGAGTCCGAGACGGCCGAGACGGCCGCCGGGGCCGCCGAGGACGCCGAGGACGACGTCGACCCCGTGCGGGCCGCCCAGCTCGCGCGGCAGCGGGCCGCCGTCGCCACCGCCCGTACGAAGCGGGACCGCGACGCCGACCCCGAGCGGACCGGTCTGCGCCGCTCCGTCCTGACCGAAGCCGTCGTCGCCGTGGTGCTGCTCGCCGTGACGACCGTCCTGACCTCGACCGAGCCCGGCCGTACGGAGGAAGAGGCGGGGCGCTCGCAGTCCGCCTCCGGCTCGACCGCCGTGCCCGAGCGGCCCGTGGACATCCGGCTGCCCTTCGACACCGGGGGCGTCAACGGCAAGGGCACGATACGGCTCAGCCTCGACCCGGGCCGGACCGGCGCCAACGCGCTGCACGTCTTCGTCGACGGCCCGGACGACCGTCCCCTGGACGTTCCCGAGCTGAAGGTCGCCTTCACCCTGAAGGCGAAGGACATCGGCCCGCTGCCGGTCGTCCCCGACCGCATCCAGGCAGGTCACTGGAGCGCCAACGGGGTGCAGATCCCGATGGCGGGCGAGTGGCAGATCCAGGTCACGGTCCGTACCTCCGACATCGACCAGACGACCATCGACAAGAACGTGAAGATCGGCTGACCTTCGTGAGCAACGACGACAACAGCAACGACGCCTCCCTCGAGATCTCCCGGCGGCGCCTCCTCGGCACCGTCGGCGCTGCGGGCGCCGCCGGCCTCGCGCTCGGTGCCGCCGGCGGCGCCGGGGTGTACGCGGCCACCACCGACTCCGGCTCCTCGACCACCGGCGCGGGTGGTGCGGGCGGTGCGACCGCGCTGACGACGGTCGGCGCGACGGAGGCGATGTTTCACGGGAAACATCAGGCGGGGATCACCACTCCGCTTCAGTCGCGCGGCCATCTGATCGCCTTCGACCTCGCGCCGGGCGCGGGCCGCAAGGAAGCCGCCGCCCTGCTGCGCCGCTGGTCGACGACGGCCAAGGCCCTGATGGCGGGCGAGCCCTCGACCGACGACACCGGCATCGCCCTCGACGCCGGCCCCTCCTCTCTGACGGTCACCTTCGGTTTCGGCCACTCCTTCTTCGGGCGTACGGGACTCACGGCCCGCCGCCCCTCGCAGCTAGACGCACTGCCCCCCTTCTCCGCCGACGCGCTCGACCCGCAGCGGTCCGAGGGCGATCTCTGGGTGCAGATCGGCGCCGACGACGCCCTCGTCGCCTTCCACGCCCTGCGCGCCCTGCAGAAGGACGCCGGCGCGGCGGCCAAGGTCCGCTGGCAGATGAACGGCTTCAACCGCTCGGCCGGCGCCACCGCCAAGCCGATGACGGCCCGCAACCTCATGGGCCAGGTCGACGGCACGGGCAACCCGAAGCCGTCCGAGCCCGACTTCGACCGGCGGATCTTCGTCCCCCAGGGCGCCTCGGGGGCACAGGAGTGGATGGCCGGGGGCTCGTACGCCGTCGTCCGCCGGATCCGCATGCTGCTCGACGACTGGGAAGGGCTCCCGCTGAACGAGCAGGAGAAGATCATCGGGCGGCGGAAATCCGACGGGGCGCCGCTGACGGGCGGGACGGAGACGACCGAGCTCGATCTGAACAAGACCGGCTCCGACGGCAAGCTCGTCATCCCGGACAACGCCCACTCCCGGATCTCCGCCCCCGAACAGAACGGCGGAGCCGCCATGCTGCGCCGCCCCTTCTCCTTCCACGACGGCATCGGTCCGGACGGCACACCCGACGCCGGGCTGCTCTTCATCTGCTGGCAGGCCGATCCGCTCAGGGGCTTCGTCCCCGTGCAGCGCAAGCTGGACCGGGGTGACGCGCTCTCCCCCTTCATCCGGCACGAGGCGAGTGGCCTGTTCGCGGTACCAGGCGGGGCGGCGGAGGGTGAGTACGTGGGTCAGCGGCTTCTGGAGTCCTGAGAGCGCCGCGCCTATTAGGGTGACCGTATGTCAGCCACCCGGTATACGTATCTCGGCCCCGAAGGCACGTTCACGGAGGCCGCGCTGCGTACGCTGCCCGAGGCCGCGACCCGGGAACTCGTCCCCATGGTCTCCGTCCCGGCGGCCCTGGACGCGGTACGCAACGGGGAGGCGGCTGCCGCGCTCGTACCGATCGAGAACTCGGTGGAGGGCGGGGTCACGGCGACCCTGGACGAGCTGGCCTCGGGCGAACCGCTGATGATCTACCGCGAGGTGCTCCTGCCGATCGCCTTCGCCCTGCTCGTGCGGCCGGGCACCACGCTCGCCGAGATCAAGACGGTCACCGGTCACCCGGTGGCGCAGCCGCAGGTACGGAACTGGATGCGGGCCCACCTGCCGGACGCCCTGTGGGAGTCGGCGGCCTCGAACGCGGACGGTGCTCGGCTGGTGCAGGAGGGCCGGTTCGACGCGGCCTTCGCCGGCGAGTTCGCGGCGGCGACCTACGGCCTGGAGGCCCTGGTCACCGAGATCCACGACGCGGAGAACGCCGAGACCCGGTTCGTCCTGGTGGGCCGGCCTGCCCGGCCCGCGGCGCCGACCGGGGCGGACAAGACGTCGGTGGTGCTGTGGCTGGGTGATGACCATCCGGGTGCCCTCCTTGAGCTGCTCCAGGAATTCGCGGTGCGCGGGGTGAACCTGATGCTGATCCAGTCCCGTCCGACGGGGGCCGGCATCGGGAACTACTGCTTCGCCGTGGACGCCGAGGGCCATATCTCGGACCGGCGCGTGGGCGAGGCGCTGATGGGGCTCAAGCGGATCTGCCCGAAGGTGCGGTTCCTCGGGTCGTACCCGCGGGCGGGTGTCGCGGTGAAGGATGTCGGCGCGCTGCGGCGCGGGACGTCGGACGCGGAGTTCATGGCGGCCTCCGATTGGTTGGCGAGGGCCCAGGACGGTCGGGCCTGACCCGATCGTGCCCCACCGCCCCCTCCGTCGGGGGCGGTCGTCCACAGGCCCGAACCACTTGTCCTACCTGCATATTTTCGACTCCCACACAGAGTTATCCACAGGCTCCCTTCCCGTCCTGGGGACAAGTCGATACGGCGGTCCGCCAAGGTCGACAAATCGCCCCACTCGGCTTCCGTTCACCCACAGTGCGCAGATCAGCCCCCGTCACCCCCGTTCCATTGATCAACTCTTTAGAGCGAGGAATTCCCACTCGGACGAGTGCGCGCGGCAGGTTTGATCATGATTACGCCCAGGAATTCGTTCACGATCCACAGAAGTTCCGCACAGCCTGTGGAAAACTCCACGGCCCTCGCTCCTGCTGTGGAGAAGCCCGAAGAAGTCCCTTGATCCACAGGGCGGTTCGGTCAAGGACCGCACACCGATCCGCCCCTTTTCGGGGGACCCTGCACCGTTTATTGACGAATAGGGAGAGCATTTCCGAATACCGGCAATTCGGGCAAAGCGACACGCACGGCTATATCGGGTGGGGTGGCGCGAGCCCGCACCGGTAGCCTGGTGGGGTGATTGACCTTCGCCTGCTCCGTGAGGACCCCGACCGTGTTCGCGCCTCCCAGCGCGCCCGTGGAGAGGACGTCGAGCTCGTCGACGCCCTGCTCTCCGCCGATGAGCGGCGCAGGTCGTCCGGCGTCCGCTTCGACGAGCTCCGTTCCGAGCAGAAGGCGCTCGGCAAGCTGATCCCCAAGGCCTCCCCCGAGGAGCGCGCCGAGCTCCTGCAGAAGGCCGAGCAGCTCAAGACCGACGTCAAGGCCGCCGAGGCCGAGCAGAACGAGGCCGACGAGACCGCGCGCGCCCTCCTGCTCCAGCTCGGCAACATCGTCCACGCGGACGTGCCGGTCGGCGGCGAGGAGGACTTCGTCGTCCTGGAGACGCACGGCACCATCCGCGACTTCGCGGCCGAGGGCTTCGAGCCCAAGGACCACCTGGAGCTGGGCGAGGCGCTGGGCGCCATCGACGTCGAGCGGGGCGCCAAGGTCTCCGGCTCGCGCTTCTACTACCTCACGGGCGTCGGCGCCCTGCTGGAACTGGCCCTCGTCAACGCGGCGATCGCGCAGGCGACCGAGGCCGGCTTCATCCCCATGCTGACGCCGGCGCTGGTCCGCCCGCGCGCCATGGAGGGCACCGGCTTCCTCGGCCAGGCCGCGGAGAACGTGTACCACCTGGAGAAGGACGACTTCTACCTCGTCGGCACGTCCGAGGTCCCCCTCGCCGCGTACCACATGGACGAGATCATCGACGCCGACAAGCTGCCGCTGCGCTACGCCGGCTTCTCGCCGTGCTTCCGCCGCGAGGCCGGTACGTACGGCAAGGACACCCGGGGCATCTTCCGGGTCCACCAGTTCGACAAGGTCGAGATGTTCTCGTACGTCGCTCCCGAGGACGCCGAGAACGAGCACAAGCGGCTCCTGGACTGGGAGAAGCAGTGGCTGACCAGCCTTGAACTGCCCTTCCAGGTCATCGACGTGGCCACCGGCGACCTCGGCTCCTCCGCCTCGCGCAAGTTCGACTGCGAGGCGTGGATCCCCACGCAGGGCAAGTACCGCGAGCTGACCTCCGCGTCGAACTGCGACGGCTTCCAGGCCCGCCGCCTGTCCGTCCGGATGCGCGACGAGCGGAACGGCAAGAAGGTCGTCCAGCCGCTGGCGACGCTGAACGGCACCCTGTGCGCCGTACCGCGCACCATCGTGGCGATCCTGGAGAACCACCAGCTCGCGGACGGATCGGTGCGCGTGCCGGAGATCCTCCGGCCGTACCTGGGCGGCCGCGAGGTCCTGGAGCCGATCTCCAAGTGAGCCCCTTCCCGTACAAGCTCGTCGCGACGGACCTCGACGGCACGCTGCTGCGCGCCGACGAGTCGGTCTCGGACCGTACGCGTGACGCCCTCGCCGCCGTGGTGGCGGCGGGGGCCGCGCACATCGTGGTCACCGGCCGGTCCGTCCCCTGGACCCGGCACATCCTCGACGACCTCGGCTACGAGGGGCTCGCGGTGTGCGGTCAGGGCGCGCAGGTCTACCACGCGGGCGAGCACCGGCTGCTGACCTCGGTGACCCTGGACCGGCAGCTGGCCGGCCTCGCGCTGTCGAAGATCGAGGCCGAGGTGGGCCCGCTGGCCCTGGCCGCGAGCCGCGACGGCCTGGACGGCGAGGTGCTGATCAGCCCCGGGTACCGGGTGCAGGAGGGGCCGCTGCCGTACGTCCCGTTCGAGGACCCTGCGGAGCTGTGGGCCGCCCCGTTGAACAAGGTCTACATCCAGCACCCCACCCTGTCCGACGACGAGCTGGCGGGGGCCGCCCGGCTGACGGCAGGCAGCCTGGTCGACGTGGTCATGGCAGGCCCGGGGATCGTGGAGATCCTCCCGCTCGGCCTGAGCAAGGCCACCGGCCTGTCGCTCGCCGCGCGCCGTCTCGGTGTGAAGGCGGCCGACACGATCGCCTTCGGCGACATGCCCAACGACATCCCGATGTTCGGGTGGGCGGCGCGGGGCGTGGCGATGGCGAACGCGCACGACGACCTGAAGGCGGTCGCGGACGAGGTGACGACCTCGAACGAGGACGACGGCATCGCGGTGGTGCTGGAGCGCCTGCTGGCGGCGTAGGGAATCTCTGTACGGGGAGTTCCTGTACGGGGAGTTCCTGTACGGGGAGTTGCTGTACGGGAAGTCGCTGTACGGGAAGTCGCTGTACGGCGGAGGATGCGCGGATCGAACGCGCGCGGGGGGTGACCCCGACGACGGCTTAGCAAGCCGCTGCCTTACCACTCGGCCAATCCTCCGGGTGGGCGGCCTCGCGCGGAGAACCCGCGCGCTCGAAGCGGCCGCCCCGGCGGCGCTAGGGGGCGCCGCCCTGCAGGGAGCTCGACGGACTCGAACTCCGGCTCGAACTGGTGTCGGTCATCGTCGCGCTCCTCCCCGGCCTTGTGGCGGGCGTCTCCCGCTCAACCAGTGTGCGGGCGACGGAGCTTCGTAGGCCAATGATTTACCGCGCGGGCCGACGCCCCGCGTCAGCGGCCAGAACGCAAGGCCGATGGCGAGCGAGATCGCGTGCCCCAGATCCGTGTACGTATGACTCGTGCAGAGCGGTACGGCGAAGAAGGCCACCGCCCCCGCCAGATAGAGCCATCGCCACGGCCGCGGGATCCGGTACGTCAGGATCCCGATGGAGGCCGCGAGTCCGTAGCTGACGCCGATGTCGACGACGTGCGCCATGCTGCGCGGCACGTCGTGGTCCTGGATCGCCTCCAGGACGACCTTCTGGCTGATGAGCGTCGCCGCGATGTGCGCCGTGGCGACCACGACGAACCAACGCAGTGTGCCGAGCCAGCGCTCGACCGGCGCGTGGAAGGCCTCGAACAGCACCGCGTACAGGGCGAAGTCCGCCGGGTTCTCGATCCAGAACGCGCTGCCGAGCAGCGCCCGGACCGGGTGGTGCGAGAGCTGGTGGAGGTTGCTGCTGTTGCGATGGAGGAGGTAGTGCTCCAGGCCGTCGGAGGACAGCGCGATGACCAGGCTGGTGATCGCGATGACGAGCAGCCACAGATGCGTACCGGGTGACGAACGCACCCACGACCTGACCGGTCGGGACGGTTCGCCACCCGGCTCGCCACCAGGTACGGCAGCGGGGAGGGGTTCACTCGGCACATTCCGTGCCTATCACCCCGAGCCGGCAGAAACCACCTCAGAAGTTGATCATGTGTCCCGCGAGACCGTGGATCGCTTCCTTGACGGCCTCGCCCAGGGTCGGGTGGGCGTGGACGTTCCGCGCGACCTCGTTGACCGTCAGGTCCCACTGCTGCGCCAGCGTCAGCTCGGGCAGCAGCTCGGTGACGTCGGGGCCGATCAGGTGGGCGCCGACGATCTCGCCGTACTGCGCGTCGGCGATGATCTTGACGAAGCCGGTCGAGTCGCCGAGGCCGTGCGCCTTGCCGTTCGCGGTGAAGGGGAACTTGGCGACCTTGACGTCGTACCCCTTCTCCCGCGCCTGCGCCTCGGTCCAGCCGAAGCTGGCGATCTGCGGCTGGCAGTAGGTGGCGCGCGGGATCATCGGGTAGTCGAGTTCCATCGTCTCGGCGTCCCCGATGGTCTCGGCGGCGACGACACCCATGGACTCGGCGGTGTGCGCGAGCATCAGCTTCGCGGTCACGTCACCGATGGCGTAGATGTGCGGCACGTTGGTGCGGCAGCGGCCGTCGACCTCGATGGCGCCGCGCTCGGTGAGCGCCACGCCGGTGCTCTCCAGGCCGTAGCCGGAGACGTTCGGGGCGAAGCCGATGGCCTGCAGGACCTTGTCGGCCTCCAGGACCTTCTGCGCGCCGTCCTTGCCGGTGACGGTGACGCGGACCTGGGGGCCGGACTCGTCGATCGTCTCCACGCGGGTCGAGGTCAGGACGTCGATGCCGAGCTTGCGGTACTGCTTGGCCAGCTCCTTGGAGACGTCCGCGTCCTCCAGCGGCGCGATCCGGTCGAGGAACTCGACGATGGTGACCTTCACGCCGTAGTTGTGGAGCACGTACGCGAACTCGATGCCGATCGCGCCGGCGCCCGCGATGATGATCGACTGGGGCACGTCCTCGGCGAGGATCTGCTCCTCGAACGTCACCACGCGCTCGCTGCGGGCGGTGCCCGGCAGCAGGCGCGGAGTGGCACCGGTGGCGATGATGCAGTTGTCGAACTGGATCGTCTGCGAGGTGCCGTCGGCCTTGTTCACCTGCAGGGTGTTCGCGTCGAGGAAGGTGCCCCTGCCGTCGAACTCCGTGATGTTGTTCTTCTTCATCAGGAAGTGGACGCCCTTGACCCGGCCGTCCGCGACGGTGCGGCTGCGACGGAACGCCTCGCCGTAGTCGAAGGAGACCGAGCCGTCGACCTTGATGCCGAAGGTCTTCGCCTCGTGGTTGAAGATGTGGGCGAGCTCGGCGTTGCGCAGCAGCGCCTTGGTGGGGATGCAGCCGACGTTCAGGCAGACACCGCCCCAGTACTTCTCTTCGACGACCGCGACCCGCTTGCCCAGCTGGGCGGCGCGGATGGCGGCGACGTAGCCGCCGGGGCCAGCTCCGAGTACGACGACGTCGAAGCGGTCTGACATGACTGACTCCCGAGGGTGGTGAGGGTGTTCGTGTCCCGTACGGGCCCACAGTAGTCCCGCGTTCCTCGGCGAGCCCGGGTAGCTGGTCGACGCCCGAGAGCCAGTTGTAGGATGACTGGGCAACCGGGCGAATGATGGTGGGACGGAGTGCTCATGGCGCTGAAGGCGGCGGGACGGACCTCGCTGGTGGACTCGGTCGTCGAGCAGCTGCGGGAGCAGCTCGCGGCGGGCGAGTGGTCGGTCGGCGACCGCATCCCGACCGAGCACGAGCTCGCCGAGCAGCTGGGCGTCGGCCGCAACACCGTCCGCGAGGCGATCCGGGTCCTGGTCCATGCCGGACTTCTGGAGTCGCGGCAGGGCAACGGCACCTTCGTCCGGTCGACCGCCGACCCCGCGGCCGTACTGCGCGGCATGCGGCACGCGGGCGCGCGGGACGTCCTGGAGCTGCGGGTGGCCCTTGAGGCGGAGGCGGCGCGCCTCGCGGCGGTACGGCGCGACACCCACGACCTGCTGCGGCTACGGGCCGCGCTCACGACCCTGCGCGAGGAAGGCGACCGCGACGCGGACGCGGACCTCGCCTTCCACCTGGCGGTCGTCTCCGCCACGCACAACGCGGCCTTCACCGAGGTGTACCGCTTCTTCTCCACCCAGGTCCACGAGGTGCTCGTGGAGGCGCTCGGCGACCGGGAGATGCCGCCGGTCGACATCGACGCGCACGAGGCGTTGGTCGCGGCGATCGAGTCGGGCGACGCGGAGGCCGCGGAGGCGGGGGCGCGGGAGCTGCTGCGGGTGCCGATGGAGACGGTGGCGACGCTGACGGGGGAGACGCGGTGAGAGCGGGGGTGGAGACCGGCGGGGTGGAGACCGGCGGGCCGGGGTTGGGCGCTCAGGCCTCGGGCTCGGTGGCGACCGGCGCGCCGGCGACCGGCAGTGCCCAGGCTCTCGACGCGCGGGCGGAGGCAGTACCCGCCGGCCACAGGACGGCGGGGCGCCGGGCGTGGTTCGCGCATCCGCTGCTGCTCATGGCCGCGATCGTGCTGGCCTCGCTCAACATGCGGGCGGCCCTCGCGAGCGTGGCGCCCCTGGTGGGCGAGATCGCGGCGGACTTCGGCCTGTCGTCGACGGCCAGTTCGCTGGTGACGTCCGTGCCCGTGCTCTTCCTCGGCGCGGGCGCGATCGTCGCGCCGTGGCTGGGGCGGCGCTTCGGCCCCGAAGCGGTGCTGCTGGCAGCCCTTGTCCTGCTCGGCGCCGGCATCCTCGTACGGGTCCTGCCGTCGGTGTACGCGCTGTACGGCGGCGGTGTCCTGGTCGGTACGGCGATCGCCCTGCTCAACGTCTTGATGCCGGGCCTGATCAAGCGGGACTTCCCCGACCGGGCCGCGTCGATGACCTCGCTCTACACGGGCGCGATGATCGCGGGCGCCACGCTCGTCGCGGCGGCATCGGTGCCGCTGGAGGAGGCGTTCGGCGGGAGTTGGGAGGCGTCGCTCGCCTTCTGGTCGCTGCTGGCGGCGCTCGCGGCGACGGCCTGGCTGCCGCAGGTGCTGCGCGCCAGGGGCCGTACGGGCCGGGGCCGTAACGGAGTCGGACGTACGGAACACGTGTCCCGTACGGGACAGGTGGGCCGTACGGGACAGGTGGGCCGTACGGGACAGGTGGGCCGTACGGGACACGAGGTGCGCGCCGCCGCCGTGCCGTCGGTGCCCGCGACGCGGAGCGTCTGGCGGTCGGCGCTCGCCTGGCAGGTGACCCTCTTCATGGGCATGCAGTCCCTGTGGACGTACGTCCTGATCGCCTGGATGCCGACGATCTTCACGGACCACGGCATGAGCCGCTCGACGGCGGGCGTGATCTTCGCCTTCAACAACCTGACGCAGGTGGCCGGCGCGTTCGCGGTGCCGCTGCTCGCCGGCCGGATGCGGAGCCAGCGTCCGCTGGTCGTCCTCGTCACGACGCTGGTCGCGGCGGGCTACGCGGGGCTGCTGACCGCGCCCGTGCAGGGGGCCTGGCTCTGGGCCGCGCTCCTCGGCGTCGGACAGGGCGGGGCGGTCGGCCTTGCCCTCACCCTGATCGTGCTCCGGGCGGGCGACGCGGTGACGGCGTCCCGGCTCTCGGGGATGGCCCAGACCGTCGGCTATCTGCTGGCGGCCGCGGGGCCACTGGCCGCCGGCGCGGTCCACCAGGCGACCGGCTCGTGGACCGTGCCGATCGTCCTGGTGCTGTGCGTGTGCGCGGCGGCCCTGGGGGTGGGGCTCCTCGCGGCCAGGGACCGCAAGGTCTGAGGCCGTGGCCGCGAGGGGCCCCTTCGCGGGGCGCCGGGACCGTCGTCCTACTCCTCGCCCGCCAGCTTCAGCGTCCGCAGCTTCTGGCCCGCGTACCAGGTCGCCACGACCGTCACGCCGACCAGCAGCGACACCGCCACCGGAAGACCGACGTCCGAGGTGACCAGCCCCTCGCCGCTGACCTTTTGCGCGACCGCGAGCGCCCACTGCTGCACGCTGAGCGTCTTCGCACCGTCGATCAGGGAGCCGAACAGCGTCTCCCAGACCAGCGCGTACACGAGCCCGATGACCACCGCGTGCCGGCTGACGGTGCCCAGCAGGAGGAAGAGGGCGCTGTACGCGATGGAGGCGACCAGCGCCGCGACCGTGTACGCGACCGCCACCTGCTGGCCGTTGCCGTTGAGGATCATGCCGGCGATGAACGTGGGCACGGCCGAGAAGGCCATGGTCACGGCGATCGCCACGATCAGCTTGGTGAAGATGATCGACGGCCGCTTCACCGGCTTGGACAGCAGATAGACGATCGAACCGTCGTCGATCTCCGGTCCGATCGCGCCCGTTCCGGCGATGACGCCGATCAGCGGCACCATCGTGGCGAGCGCGAAACCGCCGAGGACGTCGGCCGCGATCTGGTCGTCGGCGCCGTTGAACAGGCGTACGGCGGTGGCGATCAGCAGCAGGAGGGCGGGCAGCGCGAAGAGGATCAGCGCCCGTCGGCGGCCGAGGAGGGCCCGGTAGGTGAGCCGGGCGACTGTGGGGTTATACATCGGTCAGGCTCCTTTCAGGCCGCTACGAGGTACGAGAAGACCGATTCGAGGGACTCGTCCGAGGGCGAGACCGTGAGCAGCCGGATCCCCTGCGCCCGGGCGACCCGGGGCAGCAGTTCCGTGAACCGCCCGAAGTCCACCGCCTGGACGCGCAGGGCGCCTTCGGCGAGGTCGACCTCGATGCCGGCCGTGGACGGGTCGGCGATGAGGGCGGCCGCGAGCGCCCGGTCGTCGCTGGAGCGGACGAGATAGCGGTGCGGCCGGTCCGTCATCAGCCGGCGGATCTTGCGGAAGTCGCCCGAGGCGGCGTGCCGGCCGGCGACGATCACCTCGATGTGCGAGGCCAGCTGCTCGACCTCCTCCAGGATGTGCGAGGAGAAAAGCACCGTGCGCCCCGCGGCGCCCATCCGGCGCAGGAGGTCCATCAACTGCATGCGCTGGCGCGGGTCCATGCCGTTGAACGGCTCGTCGAGCAGCAGCACGGACGGCTCGTGGACGAGGGCCGAGGCCATCTTCACGCGCTGCCGCATGCCCTTGCTGTACGTGGCGATCTTCCGGTCCTGCGCGTACTCCATCTCGACCGTGGCGAGCGCGTGCTGGGCCTCCTTGGCGCCCAGGCCGTGCAACTCGGCGTTGGCGAGGACGAACTCGCGGCCGGTGAGGAAGTCGTACATCGCTTCCCGCTCCGGAACGACGCCGATCTGCGTGTACACGGACTCGTTCTTCCAGATCGGCCGGCCGTCGAGGGTGACGGTGCCCGTGGAAGGGGCGAGGAAGCCGCCCATCATGTTGATGAGGGTGGACTTTCCGGCGCCGTTGGGGCCGAGGAGGCCGGTGACGCCGGGGCCGATCGTCATCGTGACGTCGTTGACGGCGACGACGTTGCCGAACCACCGAGAGGCGTGGTCGATGTTCAGGGTTGTCACAGCCCGACCTTTCGGTAGCGGCGCATCAGGACTCCGTACGA
The DNA here is from genome assembly GCF_043200825.1 of Streptomyces sp. NPDC048370. Taxonomy (NCBI): domain Bacteria; kingdom Bacillati; phylum Actinomycetota; class Actinomycetes; order Kitasatosporales; family Streptomycetaceae; genus Streptomyces; species Streptomyces sp. NPDC048370. The sequence continues at coordinate 199,046 of NZ_JBICYI010000003.1, forward strand.
GCCGACGATGAGCGCGAGGACGACCAGCAGATAGACGACTCCGGCGCCGGCGCCGGGTCCGACACCTTCCCCTCCGGGGAAGGAGGTGCCGGCGCCGAGGAACGCGGTCTGCACGCCGTCGATCAGCGTGATCGGGGAGAACAGGCCGAGCCACTGGATGACGTCGGCGTTGTCCGAGCTGTAGGCGATGCCCTGGAGGGTCGAGACCGCGCCGTAGGAGATCACCAGGGTGGCGATGACGGCGGCGACGCCGAAGCCGCGGCGCGGGGTGAGCGCGGCCATGACCAGCCCGATGCCGCCGAAGAGCACCGAGAGGAGGGCGACGGAGACGAGCCCCTGGCCGAACTCCTGCGTCTGGTCGGCGAAGTTCATCTTGGCGAGCAGCGAGCCGATCCAGAGGATCAGCAGCGGGATCGCCGTGAGGATGAACAGCGCCGAGGCCATCGCGCTGTACTTGGCGAGGACGTAGTCGATGCGCTCGATCGGCCGCGAGAAGTACAGCGGGACCGTCTTGAAGCGCAGGTCGCGGGAGACCGACTGGGGCGCCTGGGAGGCCAGGAAGAGCCCGATGACGGCCTGCATGATGATCGCGTACCGGGTGTAGTCGACCGGCAGGTCCTTGGCCTTCATGGTGACCGCCACGGCGACGATGATCAGTGCCGGGACGCACATCACGGTGAAGAGGATCATCGGCAGCACCTTGGACTTGGCGCTGCGGCCGAGGCCGTAGGAGCCGCGCAGGGACTGCGAGAAGAGCGCCCGGCGCGCGGAGGCGCGGCCGAGGCGGGGGCCGTCGTAGTTGCGGTACCCGATGTTGTGGATCTGCGTGGTCTCGGGGGCCGGGGTGCTCATCGCGCCGACACCTCCTCCTGCTGCTGCGGCTGCGCGTCGGGCCGGAAGACCTCGGCGATGTGGTGGCGACGCTGTTCCATCCGGACGAGGCCGAGGCCGAGGTCGGCGACGGTGTCGCGGACCAGGTCGTACGTCTCCTCGCCCGCCGCCTCGACGAGGAGGATGTGGCCGGCGCCGGGCAGACCCTCCTCCTCGCTCGCGTGGAGCGTCACACCCGCCGCGGTGAGGGCCGTGCGGAGCGCCTCCGTGCCGTCGGGGTGGGTGTCGGAGTCGGTGACCTCGACCGCGAGGGTCGTGGTCATCTGCGTGAAGTCACTGGTGGAGCTGGAGCGCAGCAGGGTCCCGCCGTCGATGACGACGACGTGGTCGCAGGTCCGCTCCAGCTCTCCGAGGAGGTGGGAGGTGACGAGCACGGAGATGCCGAAGTCGGTCCAGACCCTGCGGATCAGGCCGAGCATCTCGTCGCGGCCCACCGGGTCGAGGCCGTTGGTCGGCTCGTCGAGGAGGACCAGCTGCGGGTCGTGGACCAGCGCCTGGGCGAGCTTCACCCGCTGCTTCATGCCCGTCGAGTACCCGCCGATGGGGCGGTACCGCTCCTCGTACAGGCCGACGTGGCGCAGGGTGTCGGCGGTCCGCTCGCGGGCGGCGTCGGCGGGCAGGCCGGACATCCGCGCCATGTGGACGACGAACTCGGTGGCCGAGACGTCCGGCGGGAGGCAGTCGTGCTCGGGCATGTAGCCGACGCGCTCGCGGATCTGGGCGCCGGACGTGGCGACGTCGAGACCCAGGACCTCGGCGCGTCCCTCCGTGGCGGGGGACAGGCCGAGCAGGATCTTGATCATCGTGGACTTGCCGGCTCCGTTGGCACCCACAAGTCCGGTCACACCGGGCCCGATGTCCAGGGAGAGCCGGTCGAGAGCGGTCACCCGGGGGAACCGCTTGCTGAGGCTTTCGGTAGCGATCACAGTCACGCTTCGAAGGTAGTGGCGTGCGCCACAGCAGTCGTCAGACCAACGGCTCGATCCGTATCCGACTCCAGGAGTACAAGCCCGTAGGGGAGTCGAGACCAAAGTCGTTCGGCGACGGCGCCGGCCGGGTTTTCCACAGGGTCTCGTGCACACCCCTTGACGCAGCCGCCAGGCATTGTCACATTCATCAGTGTCACGTTACGGGCACGTAGCGCACACGGATGTTCACGGGACGGACGGGTGGCATGACCTCAGCAGTGGCAAGCGAACTCACCGCGGAACTGCGCGGGTTCAGAGAAGTGCAGCGCCTGTCGTACGCGTGCGCGGAAGCCGTCGCGGCGCAGCTGCGACCGGGGGTGACCGAGCGCGAGGCCGCGAAGATGCAGCGTGACTGGCTGTACGAGCGGGGTGTGCGGGACTGGTTCCACCGGCCCTTCGCCTGGTTCGGCGACCGCACGGCCTTCGTCGACTTCAAGATCCCGCTGCAGTTCTTCCCCACGAACCGGCGCCTCGAAGCGGGGATGCCGTTCATCCTCGACATGGCGCCCGTGTACAAGGGCTACACCTCGGACATCGGCTACTCCGGCTGCCTGGGCCTCAACCCGGTCCACGACAAGCTGCTCGCCGATCTGCGGGCCCACCGCGAGCTGATCCTGACCGAGGTCCGCGAGCGCCGCTCGCTGCGCGAGATCTACGAGGACGTGGACCGGCTCATGGTCCGCCAGGGGTACGCCAACCGGCACCGCGCGTATCCCTTCGGCGTGATCGCCCACAAGATCGACCGGGTCAAGGAGCGCCGCTGGTCGCCCACGCTCTTCGGCTTCGGCACGCAGTCGCTCAAGGGCCTGGCGAGCGACGCGATCCACGGCCACCGCGACGGCTGGTCGCCGCTCTGGTCGCCGTACACGTTCTCCGACCACCCGCCCCAGCCGGGGCTGTGGGCGGTCGAACCGCACCTCGGATTCCGGGGTACGGGCGCGAAGTTCGAGGAGATCCTCGTGGTCACCGACTCGAAGGACCCGGAGCAGAGCGCCTTCTGGCTGGACGACGACCTGCCGCACGTGCGGCGCTGGAACGAAGAGGGGGCGGCATGAGCACGGGGCTGACGGGGGCGCGGGAGCGCTGGGTCCGTACGGGCGGGATCGAGCTGTGTGTCGCCGAGCTGGGCGACGCCGAGCGGCCGACCGTCCTTCTCGTGCACGGGTACCCGGACTCCAAGGAGGTCTGGTCGGAGGTCGCGCACCGGCTCGCCGAGCAGTTCCACGTCGTGCTGTACGACGTCCGGGGCCACGGCCGGTCCACGGCGCCGACACCGCTTCGGGGCGGATTCACGCTGGAGAAGCTGACGGACGACTTCCTGGCCGTGGCCGACGCGGTGAGCCCTGACCGGCCGGTGCACCTGGTCGGGCACGACTGGGGTTCGGTGCAGGCCTGGGAGTTCGTGACCGTCCCCCGCACGGAGGGCCGCATCGCCTCCTTCACCTCGATGTCCGGCCCCTCTCTGGACCACTTCGGGCACTGGATCAAGCAGCGCATGACCAGGCCCACCCCGCGCAGGGTCGGCCAGCTTCTCGGCCAGGGCGCCAAGTCCTGGTACGTGTACATGCTGCACACCCCCGTCCTGCCCGAGCTGGCCTGGCGCGGCCCGCTCGGCAAGCGGTGGCCGAAGCTCCTGGAGCGGGTCGAGAAGATCCCGGCCGGCGACTATCCGACGCCCTCGCTGCCGAACGACGCGGCGCACGGAGCCTGGCTGTACCGGGACAACGTCCGCTCGCGGCTGAGCCGGCCGCGCGCCGACGCGTTCGCGCACGCGCCCGTGCAGCTGATCACTCCCACCGGTGACGCGTTCCTGTCCGAGCGGCTCTACGACGATCTCGCCTCCTGGGTCCCCGAGCTGACCCGACGCTCCCTCCCGGCCAAGCACTGGGTCCCGCGCACGCGGCCCGACCAACTGGCCGCCTGGATCACCGAGTTCGTCCGGGTGAACGAGGACCCGGCGACGAAGGCCCCGGTCACGGCCGCGAAGAGCACGGCCGACCCCGTGTACGCCGAGCGGTTCGGCGGCCAGCTGGTCCTGGTCACGGGAGCGGCCAGCGGCATCGGCCGGGCCACCGCCTTCGCCTTCGCCGAGGCCGGCGCGAGGATCGTCGCGGTCGACCGGGACGGCGAGGGTGCGGCGCGCACGGCCGAGATGGCCCGGCTGATCGGCGCCCCGGAGGCCTGGGGAGAGATCGTCGACGTCAGTGACGAGCAGGCCGTGGAGAAGCTCGCGGCGAAGGTCGCGAGCGAGTACGGAGTCGTCGACGTCCTGGTCAACAACGCGGGCATCGGCCTCTCGGGCTCGTTCTTCGCGACGACCAGCGAGGACTGGAAGAAGGTCCTCGACGTCAATCTCTGGGGTGTCATCCACGGCTGCCGGATCTTCGGTGGGCAGATGGCCGAGCGCGGCCAGGGCGGCCACATCGTCAACACCGCTTCCGCGGCGGCCTTCCAGCCCTCCCGCGCCCTGCCGGCGTACAGCACGTCCAAGGCGGCCGTGCTGATGCTGAGCGAGTGCCTGCGCGCCGAGCTGGCGGGCCAGGGCATCGGTGTCTCGGCGATCTGCCCCGGGATCGTGAACACGAACATCACGGCGACGGCCAGGTTCGCCGGAGCCGGCGAGGAGGAGCAGAGCCGCCGCCAGAAGAAGGCTTCCCGGCTGTACGGGCTGCGCAACTACCCGCCGGAGAAGGTCGCGGACGCGATCCTGCGCGCCGTGGTGCGCAACGAGGCCGTCGTCCCCGTCACCCCGGAGGCGCGCGGCGCCCACGCCCTGTCCCGGCTCGCGCCCAGGGCCCTGCGCGCGATAGCCCGGCTGGAGCCGCCCGCGTGAGGGTCGTACGGGCGGTGTAGGGGGCCGTACGATCCCTGGCGGACGGACGGGCCCCGCGCGGGACCGCGATCGGGCAGCAGGAGCTAGCGGTGGGAGTGGGTGGAGTGGGTTTGTCGGAGCAGACGGCACAGGGGGCGCCTTCGGCGCAGGCCTCCCCCGTGGAGTACCGGATCGAGGACCTGGCCCACCACAGCGGCGCCACGGTCCGGACGATCCGCGCCTACCAGGACCGCGGTCTGCTCCCCCGCCCCGAGCGCCGGGGCAGGTCCAATGTGTACGGGGACACGCATCTGGCCCGGCTCCGGCAGATCGCCGACCTGCTCGACCGGGGCTACACCCTGGCCTCGATCAAGGAGCTCCTGGAGGCCTGGGACGCGGGGCGCGGCCTCGGCGGCGTCCTGGGTCTGGTCGCCGAGGTCGACGGGCCGTGGACGGACGAGGAGGCCGACCGGATCTCCCGCGCGGATCTGGACGCCACGTTCGGCGGCAAGCCCGACGAGGACGCGATCAGGGAGGCGATCGAGCTCGGCGTCCTGGAGCGGATCCCGGACCGGGACGACGAGTTCCTGGTGCCCAGCCCGCAAGAGCTGGCCGTGGCGGCGGAGTTGTACGAGGCGGGGGTCCCGCTGACCGCTATCTCCGGCCACCTGAGGGAACTTCGCGTCCAGGTCGAGCACATCGCCTCGCGTTTCCTGGAGTTCACGACCGAGCACGTCTTCGCGCGCTATCTGGAGCACCGGCCGCCCACGGACGCCGATGCCTCCGAGGCGGCGGCGATGGTGCGCCGGCTGCGGCCGCTCGCCCAGCAGACCGTGGACGCGGAACTCGCGCGCGCGATGCGTCTGTTCGCCACCCGTCACCTTCAGCACCATCTGTCGCCGGAGCCTCCGCCTCTCCGGGAACCCCGGGACGACGAGGCGCGTCCGGTGGCGCTCCCGGCCGGGACGATTCGGGCCGTACAGCAGCTGGTTGGCGCGGAGAACGTGGCGGCGTTCGTCGCAGCCGCCACCGAACGGGAGGTACAGACACGCACATTGGATGCACTCGCATCAAATCACTCTGAAATCAGCGAAATAGGTCAAGTGCCTCGATAACGCATGGCCGTTGTCCACAGAATCGCCAATTCCCCTGTGGATAACTCAAGTTGGCTGTGGATCAAACATCCGAACCGAAATCATTGGTCGCCGGATCCGCGCTCCGTCATGCTGTCGCCATGAACGGACCCATGGACGAGAGACGCACCGTGAAGGTGTCCAAGTACCTCTCGAAACACCTGCGGCACCAACCCGAGCGGATCGGCCTGGCCCTCGACCCGAACGGCTGGACCGAGATCGACGCCCTGCTCCGAGCGGCCACCGAGCACGGCTTCCCGATCACCCACGCCGAGCTGGACCATGTCGTCGCCTCCAACGACAAGAAGCGCTTCGCGATCGACGGCACCCGGATCCGCGCCAGCCAGGGCCACACCGTCGAGGTCGACCTCGACCTGCCGCCCGCACAGCCGCCCGCGTACCTCTACCACGGTACGGTCGCCGCCCGGCTGGACGCCATCCGGGCCGAAGGCCTGCGCCCCATGGCCCGCCACCACGTCCATCTCTCCCCCGACCGGGAGACCGCGACCCGGGTCGGCGCCCGACGGGGCCGCCCGGTGGTCCTGAGCGTGGACGCCGGCGCGATGCACCGGGCCGGCCATGTCTTCCACGTCAGCGCCAACGGTGTCTGGCTGACCGACGCCGTCCCCCCGGAGTTCCTCCGTTTCCCGGGCTGACCCATCCGGGGCCGGCCCGTTCCCGGACTGACCCACCCGGGGCTGACCCCACCCGGCCGGACCCGTTCCCAGGCCGACCCACCCGGAACCGCCCACCCTCGGGCATGATCGTTCCCATGGCCCATCCACAGCTGCCCACCACCGAATCGGCCGTCACCGCGCTCCGCGAGATCGCCCGCGAGTTCAACCTGGAGATGGCCGTCACCGACGACATCGGTGCCGACCAGACCTCCCGCCGGACCTCCTCCGGCGCCTTCACCGTCCTCGACGCCGACGGCTCGCTCCCGCACGAGGCCTTCGTCGAGCTCGGCGGCTCCCCCTCGGTCACCGTCCAGCTCTTCCCCGAGGACGACGCGAAGATCGTGGTCGACGGCGTGGAGTTCCACGACGTCCCCCGTGACTCCGTGCCCGCCTTCGTACGCTCCGTCCACGGCGGGCTCGCGTACGTGAAGGGCAGGTTCTTCCCGCCCGGCTGGTGGCTGATCGTGCCCCTGCCCGGCGACGAGACGTACAAAGAACTCGTCCTGGACGACACCCTCACCCCCTGGCTGAGCCGAAAGGTCCGCTGACGGCCGCCGGCCCCGGCCGGCAGGGCCTCCGCCGCCCTCCGCCGCCCTGGTCCGGGCCTGCACCGGGCCTGCGCACCGCCGTAGGCTCGTGGGCATGACCTTGCGCCTGAGCACCGTGATCCTTCCCGTCCACCGCTGGCACGACGGCGGCCGCGAGCGCTGGCAGCGTGCCGAGGAGCTCGGCTTCCACGCCGGCTACACCTACGACCACCTGTCCTGGCGGACCTTCCGCGACGGACCCTGGTTCGGCGCGATGCCCACGCTCACCGCCGCCGCGACGGCCACCGAGCGGCTCCGCCTCGGCACCTTGGTCACCTCGCCCAACTTCCGCCACCCGGTGACGCTCGCCAAGGAGCTCATCTCCCTCGACGACATCTCGGACGGGCGGGTCACGCTCGGCATCGGGGCCGGCGGCGACGGCTTCGACGCGACCGTGCTCGGCCAGGAGGCGTGGACGCCGAAGGAGCGGGCCGACCACTTCGGCGAGTTCCTGCCGCTGCTCGACCGGCTGCTCACCGAGGACGCCGTCACCGAGCGGGGCACGTACTACTCCGCCGTCGAGGCCCGTGACATCCCCGGCTGCGTCCAGCGCCCGCGCCTGCCCTTCGCCGTCGCCGCGACCGGGCCGCGCGGTCTGAAGCTCGCCGCCCGGTACGGCCAGGCCTGGGTGACGACCGGTGACCCGAAGCTGTACGCGGAGGGCACGCCCGAGCAGTCCGTGGCGGCCATCCGCGGCCAGATCGAGAAGCTCGGCAAGGCGTGCGCGGAGACCGGCCGGAACGTGGCCGAGCTCGACAAGATCCTGCTCACCGGCTTCACGCCCGACCGTGGCCGGCCGCTCGAGTCCCTGGACGCCTTCGTCGACTTCGCCGGACGGCACCAGGAGCTCGGCTTCACCGAGATCGTGATCCACTGGCCGATCCCCGACTCGGACTTCGCCGCCGACCAGCGCGTCTTCGAGCAGATCGCCACCGAGGCCGCCGCCCAGCTCGCCTGACGGCGGAACCGATCATGTGACGCGGAGCTGAGAGGGCCGGCCGCGGCCCTCTCAGATGTGCGCCCCTTCGCACGCCCGTGCACGGAGTGCGGAACAATGGTCCGGTGACCTCACCCCACTCCGCGCGCCCCGCCGCCCCGGCCCCCCGACTGATCGCCACCGACCTCGACGGCACCCTCTTGCGCGACGACAAGTCCGTGTCGGAACGCACGGTCGCCGCGCTCGCCGCCGCCGAGCGGGCCGGCATCGAGGTCTTCTTCGTCACCGGGCGCCCGGCCCGCTGGATGGACGTCGTCAGCGCCCACGTCCACGGCCACGGCCTCGCGATCTGCGCCAACGGCGCGGCCGTCGTCGACCTGCACTCCGGGGGCACGTTCGTGAAGGTACGCCCGCTGGCGCGGGAGGTGGCCCTCGACGTCGTGTCGGCGCTGCGCGCCGCCACCCCGGGCGTCTCCTTCGCGGTCGAGCAGACCACCGGCATCCACTACGAGCCGCTGTACCCGCCGTTCTTCCTCGACCCGGGCGCCACCGTCGCCTCCGCCGAGAAGCTCCTCTTCGAGGAGGAGCCGGGCGCCGCACCGCCGGTCATCAAGCTGCTCGCCCAGCACCCGGACCTGGACCCCGACGCCTTCCTCGCCACGGCCAGGGCGGCAGCGGGCAGCCTGGCCTCGTTCACCCGGTCCAGCCCGACCGCCCTCCTGGAGATCAGCGGCCTCGGCGTCTCCAAGGCCTCCACCCTGGCCCTCTGCTGCGCCGAGCGCGGCATCTCCGCCGAGGAGGTCGTCGCCTTCGGGGACATGCCCAACGACATCGAGATGCTCAGCTGGGCGGGCCGTTCGTACGCGATGGCCAACGCCCACCCGGACGTGATCGCCGCCGCCTCCGGCCATACGGTCGCCAACAACGAGGACGGCGTGGCCGTCGTCATCGAGCGGATCCTCGCGGGCACGATCGACGACTGACCGCTCCGCCACGGACGTCCCGTAGGGCCCTCCGGAGGGCCCTTACAGGGGCGCCTGCCACACCACCGTCGTACCGCCGCCGTCCTCGCCGATGCCCGGGCCGCTCCAGCTCGACCCGCCCAGGGACTCCGCCCGCCGCGCCAGGTTGCGCAGTCCGCTGCGCCGCCCGCCCTCCGGGATGCCGACGCCGTCGTCCGCGACCGAGAGCCGGACGCCGGCGGTGCCGTCCGGGAGTTCGGCACCTGCGTCGACGACGACCTCGATCCTGGTGGCCTGCGCGTGCCGGAAGGCGTTGGACAGGGCCTCGCGCAGGGCCGCGATGAGGTTCTTGCCGGTGAGTTCGCCGACCGTCGAGTCGATCGCCCCGAGGAAGCGGTGCGCGGGCTTGAAGCCGAGCGGCACGGCGGCCATGTTGATCTCCCGCAGCACGCGGGTGCGCAGCCCTGACGGGGCCTCGGCGGGTCCCTGCTGGAGGGCGAAGATCGCGGTACGGATCTCCTGGATGGTCACGTCGAGTTCGTCGACCGCCTTGCCGACGCCCTCGCGCACCGCGGGCACGATCGACTTCCGCTGGGCGCTCTCCAGCATCATCCCGGTGGCGAAGAGCCGCTGGATGACCAGGTCGTGCAGGTCACGGGCGATCCGGTCACGGTCCTCGTAGACCGCCAGCCGCTCCCGGTCGCGTTGGGCGTCGGCCATCATCAGGGCGAGCGCCGCCTGCGAGGCGAACTGGGTCGCGAGCGTCCGCTCGGCCTCCGTGAACGGCCGGCCGCCACGCGCGCGTGGCGTGGCGAGCGCGCCGAGCACCTTCCCGCCGCTGTGCAGGGGCAGCAGCATGCTGGGGCCGTACTGGGCGGCGAGGCGGCTGATCATGCGCGGGTCGCTGGAGGCGTCGTCCACGAACACCGCGTCGCCGTCCAGAAGACGGTCCACCACGGCGCTCTCCGGCGGGATCACCATGCCCAGCGACTTGGACGGCCGGTCCGAGGAGACGGCGACGATCTCCAGACCACCCTCCTCGGCGGGCAGGAGGACGATCCCGGCGGCTGCGTCGGCCAGCCTGCGTGCCTGTTCGGCGACCACCGTCAGGGCGTCGTCCGCGTCGCCGCCGGAGAGCAGGGCGGTGGTGACGGCCACGGAGCCGTCGATCCAGCGCTCGCGCTGCCTGGCCGCCTCGTAGAGCCGGGCGTTGCCGATGGCGATGCCCGCCTCGGTCGCGAGGACCCGGACCATGTGGACGTCGTAGTCGTTGAACTCGCCGCCGTCGATCTTCTCCGCGAGGTAGAGGTTTCCGAAGATCTCGCCCTGGACCCGGATCGGGACCCCGAGGAAGGTCCGCATCGGAGGGTGCCCCGGCGGGAACCCGGCGGAGCGGGGGTCGTCGGACAGCTCGGCGAGCCGGATCGTCTGGGGGTCGCGGATCAGCGCGCCGAGCAGCCCCGCGTGTCCGTCGGGGCGCCGCCCGATCCGTCGGGCGACCTCCTCGTCGACGCCGTACGTGACGAAGTCGGAGAGGCCCTTGCCCTCCTCGTCGACGACTCCGATCGCCGCGTAGTGGGAGCCGGCGAGTTCGGCCGCCGTCTCGCAGATGCGGTCGAGCGTGGAGTGCAGCTCGAGCCCGGTACCGACCGAGCGCATGGCCTCCAGGAGCTGTGGCACCCGTGCGGTGAGCTCCGTGGACAGGCCCTGGAGGCTGCGGGTGGCCTCGGTGGCGGCTTCCAGGGGGTCCGGGAGATCGGGCACGGCGGCGGTCATGAACCTGAGCCTAGTAAGTCCTATTTGGCGAGAAAAGTCGGGCACTCCGATGCCGGACTCGACGCCTGCTCGGGAGTCGGTCCCGCAGCCGGCCCCGGACCGGCTCCGTGACCGGCCGCGTGCCCGACCTCGGCCCTCAAGGAGCCAGCAGCAGGTCCGTCGCCCGTTCCTGCTCCAGCATCCGCCGCAGCGGTCCTTCGGCCCGCGCCAACTCCGCGTACGGTCCGCGCTGCACCGTCCGGCCCTCGTCCAGGACCACCACCTCGTCGACGGCGTCGAGGCCGTGCAGCCGGTGGGTGATCAGGACCGTCGTCCGGCCCTCGGTGGCGCGCAGCAGGTCGTCGGTGAGCGCGTCCGCCGTGGCCAGGTCGAGGTGCTCGGCGGGCTCGTCCAGGACGAGGACGGGGAAGTCGGCGAGGAGCGCGCGAGCCAGCGCGAGGCGCTGCCGCTGTCCGCCGGAGAGCCGCGAGCCGTGTTCGCCGACCAAGGTGTCGAGGCCGTCCGGCAGGCCGTCCACCCAGTCCAGGAGCCGCGCCCGGCCCAGTGCCGCCCGCAGCTCGTCGTCGCTCGCGCCGGTACGGGCGAGGCGGAGGTTCTCGCGGATGGAGCTGTCGAAGATGTGGGCGTCCTGGGCGCAGAGCCCGACGAGGCGGCGGACCTCGTCCCCTTCGAGCGCGGTCGCCTCCACTCCGCCGATCCGGTACGAACCGGAGTCGGCGTCCAGGAACCGGAGCAGCACCTGGGCGAGGGTGGTCTTGCCCGAACCGGACGCGCCGACGACGGCGACGCGCCGCCCGGCCTCCAGGGTCAGCGCGAAGTCGCCGAGCGCCTCGCCCCGCTGGCCCGCGTGGCGCGCGGAGAGGCCGGTGACCTCCAGCGGGAACGGGCTCACCGGCGGTGCGGCGGGCCGCTCGGGCTCGTGCACGGGGACGGGGGCGTCCAGGATCTCGTACACCCGCTCGGCGCTGCGCTTGACCCGCTGGCGGTACTGCACGGCGAGCGGGAGTCCGGTGACGGCCTCGAAGGCGGCGAGCGGAGTCAGGACGACGACGGCGAGCGCGACACCGTCGAGGCGGCCGTCGCGGACCGCCTGGACGCCGACGACGGCGGCCGCGGCGACCGTCAGACCGCAGGCGAGCGCGGAGAGCCCGGCCCCGATCGCGGTCGCGGCGGCCTGCCGGGAGGAGATGGAGGTGAGCGTACGGTCGGCCGCGCGGGCCCGGCCGATACGGTCCTTCAGCGCTCCGGCAACCGTCAGTTCGGCGCAGCCGCGCAGCAGGTCGACGACCGTGACGGTGAGGGCTCCGCGGGCGGGGGCGAGCTGACACTCGGCCCGTCGGGCGATCGCCCCGCTCAACAGCGGCACGGCCACCCCCGCGACCAGGAGGCCCACGGCGAGGACGGCGCCGGCCTCGGGCAGCAGCCAGGCGGTGAACCCGACGGAGCCCACGCCGACGACGAGGGCCGCGCCCGCGGGCAGCAGCCAGCGCAGCCAGTAGTCCTGGAGCGCGTCGACGTCCCGGACGAGCCGGGAAAGCAGGTCACCGCGCCGGCTGCGGCGCAGTCCGGCGGGGGCGATGCGTTCCAGGCGCCCGTAGACGGCGACCCGCAGCTCCGCGAGCATCCGCAGTACGGCGTCGTGGGACACGATCCGCTCGGCGTACCGGAACACGGCCCGGCCGATGCCGAACGCCCGCGTCGCGGTGACGGCCATCATCAGGTAGAGCACCGGGGGCTGTTCGGAGGCCCGGGAGATGAGCCAGCCGGACACCGCCATGAGCCCCACGGCGGAACCCAGCGCCAGACTGGCGAGCAGCAGCGCGAGCCCCATCCGCCCACGCAGCCCCCCGGCCATGGCACGTACGCGCCCGAAGACCGACCGCGCGGCGCGCGGCTCGGGGCCGCCAAGCGTCTGGGGCCCGGCAGGCGCTTCCCCTTCGGTCCGCTCCGGCACCACGGACGACCAGGCCTCCGGCCCAGCTGTCTCCGGCTGTCGCCGCGCGTTCGGCGCGCTCGCCCGCCCGAGCTCGACCACACGGTCCGCGACCGCGAGCAGGGCCGGGCGGTGGACGACCAGCAGGACCGTACGGCCCACCGTGAGGCGGCGGACCGCGTCGACCACGGCCGCCTCCGTCTCCCCGTCCAGCGCCGCCGTGGGCTCGTCCAGGAGCAGCAGCGGCCGATCGGCCAGGAACGCGCGGGCCAGAGCGAGGCGTTGGCGCTGGCCCGCCGAGAGACCCACGCCGTCCTCGCCGATCAGCGTGTCCACACCCCCCGGAAGGGACCCGACGAACCCGTCCGCTCCGGCGTCCCGCAGGGCCTCCCGTACCGCCTCGTCGGAGGCGTCCGGACGGGCAAGCCGGATGTTCTCTGCGATGGTGCCCGCGAACAGATAGGGCCGTTGCGGCACCCACGCGATCCGCGACCGCCACTCCTCCACGTCCAGGGAGGCGAGCTCCGCGCCCCCGACGCGCACCGATCCGCCCGGCTCGGGCGCGGCGAACCCCAGCACCACATCGAGCAGCGTCGACTTGCCGACGCCACTCGGTCCGACCAGGGCGACCGTCTCCCCGGGCTCCACGACCAGCGAGGCCGCGTCCAGAGAGGCTTCGGAGCGCCCCGCGTGACGCACGGTCACGTTCTCCAGCTCGATACGGGTCGAGGCCGGCACCGCGCCCGTGCCGTGCTCGTTCGCCGAGGCCTCCAGTACCTCGAAGATCTCCTCGGCCGCGGCCAGTCCCTCCGCCGCCGCGTGATACTGCGCCCCCACCTGCCGGATCGGCAGATAGGCCTCGGGCGCCAGGACCAGGATGACCAGACCGGTGTACAGATCGAGCTCTCCATGGACGAGCCGCATACCGATCGTGACCGCGACCAGCGCCACCGAGAGCGTCGCGAGGAGTTCCAGGGCGAAGGAGGAGAGGAAGGCGATGCGCAGCGTCTTCATCGTCGCCTGCCGGTACTCCGACGTGATGGCGCGGATCGACTCCGCCTGCGCCTTGGCGCGGCCGAACACCTTGAGCGTCGGAAGCCCGGCCACCACGTCGAGGAAGTGGCCCGAGAGCCGCGACAGCAGCTTCCACTGCCGGTCCATCCGGGCCTGCGTGTACCAGCCGATGAGGATCATGAAGAGGGGGATGAGCGGCAGAGTCACGACGATGATCGCCGCCGAGATCCAGTCCTCGGTGACGATCCTGGCCAGGACCGCCACCGGAACCACCACCGCGAGCCCCAACTGGGGGAGATAGCGCGAGAAGTAGTCGTCGAGCGCGTCGACTCCGCGCGTCGCGAGAGCGGCGAGCGAGCCGGCCTTCTGCCCGCTGAGCCATCCCGGCCCCAGCGCGGCCGCCCGGGCCAGCAACCGGCCCCGGAGCTCGGACTTGACCGCCGCGCTGGCCCGATGGGCGGCCAGTTCGGTCAGCCAGGAGACCAGCCCCCGCCCCGCCGCCACTCCGGCGAGCAGCAGCAGGGGCGTGGTCAGGTCGGAAACCGACAGGCCCTTCTGGAAGGCGCCCACCACGACCTCGGCGATGAGCATCGCCTGGGCGACGACCAGCGCCGCCCCGGCCAGGCCGAGCGCCACGACCGCTCCGAGGAAGAAGCGGGTGGCCCTGGCGTACCGGAGCAGACGCGGATCGATCGGTTTCACGTGAAACATCCCCCACTAGTGAGCGGCGTCAGGCGCGATGTGCTGCGTGCCGATCCGCTTGCGGAACACCCAGTACGTCCAGCCCTGGTAGAGCAGCACCAGCGGAGTGGCGATCGCGGCGCACCAGGTCATGATCTTCAGGGTGTACGGGCTCGACGACGCGTTCGTCACCGTAAGACTCCACTCAGGGTTGAGCGAAGACGGCATGACGTTCGGGAAGAGGGTGAAGAAGAGCATCGCCACCGCTGCGGCGATCGTGATGCCCGAGAGCGCGAACGACCAGCCCTCGCGCCCCACCTTGATCGCCCCGATGGCGCCGACCAGCGCCACCACCGCGACGAGCATGGCGCCCAGGCTCCAGCCGTCGCCCTTGTCCACCTGGGTCCAGATCAGGAAACCCAGGGCGAGGACGGCCGTGACGAGACCCAGCTTCAGCGCGAGCGCCCGCGCCCGGACCCGGATGTCCCCCACCGTCTTGAGCGCGGCGAAGACCGTGCCGTGGAAGGTGAAGAGGGCGAGGGTGACCAGGCCGCCGAGGATCGCGTACGGGTTGAGCAGGTCCCCGAAGGTGCCGACATACTCCATCTCCGCGTCGATCTTCACCCCGCGCACGATGTTGCCGAAGGCGACGCCCCACAGCACGGCGGGGAGCAGGGAGGTCCAGAAGATGGCCTCCTCCCAGTTCCGCTGCCAGTTCTCGTCCGGCCGCTTCGCCCGGTACTCGAAGGCGACACCGCGGATGATCAGGCAGACCAGGATGATCAGCAGCGGCAGGTAGAAGCCCGAGAAGAGGGTCGCGTACCACTCGGGGAAGGCGGCGAAGGTCGCGCCGCCGGCGGTCAGCAGCCACACCTCGTTGCCGTCCCAGACGGGTCCGATGGTGTTGATCAGGACCCGCTTCTCGGTGCGTCCGCGGGCGAGCAGCTTGGTGAGAACGCCGACCCCGAAGTCGAATCCCTCCAGGAAGAAGTAGCCGATCCAGAGGACGGCGATGAGTACGAACCAGACGTTGTGGAGTTCCATGCCTCGATCTCCTGAGCCTCAGTACGAGAAGGCCATGGGCCGGTCGGGGTCACGGTGGTCCCCGCCGATCTTGGTGGGCGGGTTGAGGTCGGCCTCGGTGAGCTCGGGCGGTCCGGCCTTGACGTACTTCACCAGCAGCTTGACCTCGATCACGGCGAGGACCGCGTAGAGCAGGGTGAAGATGATCATGGAGGTGAGGACCTCGCCCTGCGAGACACCGGGGGAGACCGCGTCCCTGGTGCGCAGCACGCCGTAGACGACCCAGGGCTGCCGGCCCATCTCGGTGAAGATCCAGCCCCACGAGTTGGCGATGAGCGGGAAGGCCATGGTCCAGAGGGCGACGATCCAGTACCACTTGGTGAACCGGGGGCTGAGCGCCTTCCGCTTGAACAGGACGAGATTCGGCACCTCGTCCTCACCGGTCCGCATCCCCGGCGACAGCAGGAACTTCTTGCGGGTCAGCCAGAGGCCGAGCATGCCGATGGCCAGCGAGGCCATGCCGAAGCCGATCATCCATCGGAAGCCCCAGTACGCGACGGGGATGTTGGGCCGGTAGTCGCCGGGACCGAACTTCTCCTGCTCGGCCTTGTTGATGTCGTTGATGCCCGGGACGTACGAGCTGAAGTCGTCGTTCGCCAGGAACGACAGCAGCCCCGGAATCTCTATGGCCACCTTGTTGTGACCCTTGTCGACATCGCCGTACGCGAAGATCGAGAACGGCGCGGGTGCCTCGCCGTCCCAGAGCGCCTCGGCGGCGGCCATCTTCATCGGCTGCTGCTTGAACATGACCTTGCCGAGCAGGTCGCCGCTGATGGCCGTGCCGAGCCCGGCGATGATCAGGGTGATCAGGCCGAGCCGCAGCGAGGTCCG
Source organism: Streptomyces sp. NPDC048370 (assembly GCF_043200825.1). Lineage (NCBI taxonomy): Bacteria > Bacillati > Actinomycetota > Actinomycetes > Kitasatosporales > Streptomycetaceae > Streptomyces > Streptomyces sp. NPDC048370. The sequence continues at coordinate 215,331 of NZ_JBICYI010000003.1, forward strand.
CATGACCGGGACGTGCTTCTTGCGGGCCAGGTGGAAGGCGGAGATGCCCACCATGAAGGCTCCGCCGACCAGGAACGCGGCCGTCATGGTGTGGAAGAACTGGGTGAGCGCGGTGTTCTGCGTCAGGACCAGCCAGAAGTCGGTGAGCTCGGCCCGCCCGCGCTCCTCGTTGATCCGGTATCCGACCGGGTGCTGCATCCAGGAGTTGGCCGCCAGGATGAAGTACGCGGAGAGGATGGTGCCGATCGACACCATCCACATGCAGGCCAGGTGGATCTTCTTCGGCAGCTTGTCCCAGCCGAAGATCCACAGACCGATGAAGGTGGACTCGAAGAAGAACGCGATCAACGCCTCGAAGGCGAGAGGCGCACCGAAGATGTCACCGACGAAGCGCGAGTAGTCGGACCAGTTCATGCCGAACTGGAACTCCTGCACGATGCCGGTGACGACACCCATCGCGATGTTGATCAGGAAGAGCTTGCCCCAGAACTTCGTCGCCTTGAGGTACTTCTCCTTCTCCGTCCGCACCCAGGCGGTCTGGAGACCGGCGGTGAGCGCGGCGAGGGAGATCGTCAGCGGGACGAAGAGGAAGTGGTAGACGGTGGTGATGCCGAACTGCCATCGCGCCAGAGTCTCGGGCGCCAGAGCTAGGTCCACGTCGTCATTCTCCTTACATCGCCGTGGTCACAACGGCAGTTTGCCCCTTTAATCCCACCTATTAAGGGATGAACAGGGACACGCTTGTGAACGCGTTCACATTCACAAGCATTATGGCTCATACGAAATCCGTACGTAAGACCGGGGTACCCCTACTCGAAGGTCACCCCTTCCCCAGGCCTTCAACATATTGTTGAATCTGGGGCATGACCCTTCGGATTCGCATCTCCTGGCCCGCCGGACACACCACGGCGACCCTCGACGAAACCCCCACGAGCAAGGCGCTCGTGGGGGCTCTCCCGATCGCCTCCACCGCCCACACCTGGGGCGAGGAGGTCTACTTCGACACTCCGGTCTCCACCGCCGTCGAGGCCGACGCACGGCAGGTGGTGGAGCCGGGCACGGTCGCCTTCTGGACCGAGGGCGACGCCCTCGCGCTCCCCTACGGCCCCACCCCCATATCCCGGGGCGACGAATGCCGGCTCGCGAGCCCGTGCAACCTGCTGGGCTCGCTGGACGGAGACCCGCGCGTCCTGGCCACCGTCAGGGACGGCGACCCCATCCGCGTCGAGCGCGCCGAGGACTGACGGGGCCCGACGGCCACACCGGCCCACCCGACCGACCGGCCACCCCGCCCACCCGACCGGCCGCCGTCCAGGCCGCCCTCGGCACGCTCCTGCCCTGCCCGATCAGCCCTCCTGGCGGAAGCCCTCCGCCGTCTTCAGGAACAGGTCGTTCGCCTCGGTCTCACCGATCGTGACGCGCACGCCCTCGCCCGCGAACGGTCGCACCACCACGCCGTGCCGCTCGCACTCCGCCGCGAAGTCCAGCGTCCGCTCACCGAGCCGCAGCCAGACGAAGTTCGCCTGGGTGTCCGGCACGGTCCAGCCCTGGGCCACAAGCCCCGCGTGGACCCGCTCGCGCTCGGCCACCAACGAGCCGACCCGTCCGAGCAGTTCGTCCTCCGCCCGCAGCGAGGCCACCGCCGCGTCCTGCGCCAGCTGACTCACGCCGAACGGCACCGCCGTCTTGCGCAGCGCCGCCGCCACCGGCTCATGGGCGATCGCGAAGCCGACCCGCAGCCCGGCCAGGCCGTACGCCTTGGAGAAGGTACGCAGCACCGCGACGTTCGGCCGGTCGCGGTACAGCTCGATGCCGTCCGGGATCTCCGTGTCGCGGACGAACTCGCGGTACGCCTCGTCGATCACCACAAGGACGTCGGAGGGCACCCGGTCCAGGAACCGCTCCAGCTCGGCCCTGCGGACCGCGGTGCCCGTGGGGTTGTTCGGGTTGCACACGAAGATCAGCCGCGTGCGGTCGGTGATCGCCTCGGCCATCGCGTCGAGGTCGTGCACCTCGCCGTCGGTCAGCGGCACCTGCACCGAGGTCGCCCCGCTGATCTGCGTGATGATCGGGTACGCCTCGAAGGACCGCCAGGCGTAGATGACCTCGTCGCCCGGGCCCGAGGTGGCCTGGATCAGCGACTGGGCCACGCCCACCGAGCCCGTGCCGGTGGCCAGGTGCGCGAGCGGCACCCCGAAGCGGTCGGCGAGCTCGTTCATCAGACCGGTGCAGGCCATGTCCGGGTACCGGTTGAGCGCGCCGGCGGCGGCCACCGCACTCTCCATCACACCCGGCAGCGGCGGATACGGGTTCTCGTTGGAGGACAGCTTGAAGGCGACCGGACCGCCCGCGGCGGCCGGCTTGCCCGGCTTGTAGGTAGGGATGCTGTCCAGCACGGCGCGCAGCTTCGGTCCGCCCGCGCCCGCCCCGCCCGTACCGCCGGCTCCGCCCGCTCCGGCGGTGTCGCTCACTGCGCTCACTATGGTCCTCCTCGACCGTCCGTACCACCAATGCTCCTCACCTTATGAGGATTCGCCTCCGCTGCGAATGGGCTGTGGACAACGGATGGCGGATGCTGTGGACAAGTGGGGGAGCGCGCGATTGGGTGGCGTGCGCTGGTGGCGGGCGCCGTGGCGCGCGTCGCCCGTAGAGGTGAGTTGAGACCTCTTCGAGACATAGTCTCCTTGGCAGGCCCGTCCCGGTCGACAACCAAAGATCACTCTCGGGGACCCCTAACTCCCTTTCTTTCACAGGCAATTGACCGCTCTTGATCATGCAGAAACGTGCCTGTCAACGAGTGCATATGCGGGCGTCCCAACCACCCGCCCTCGCCCTACTATCGGCTCGCCATGACAGCAGCAGGGAAGCACCAGGTGAGCCGGGCACAGACCCGGGGAAGCCGGCAGGGGCGGGCGGGCATCCGGGATGTGGCCGCCGCCGCCGGAGTCTCCATCACGACTGTCTCCGACGCGCTCAACGGCAAGGGCCGGCTCCCGGACGCCACCCGCCGCCACGTCCGCGAGGTCGCAGACCGGCTGGGCTATCGCCCATCCGCGGCGGCCCGCACGCTCCGTACCGGCAAGTCGGGCCTCATCGGCCTGACCGTGACGACCTACGGGGATGAACCTTTCACCTTCACCGAATTCGCGTACTTCGCGGAGATGGCCAGAGCCGCCACATCGGCAGCGCTCGCCCGTGGCTATGCCCTGGTCATCCTGCCCGCAACCTCCCGCCATGACGTCTGGTCGAACGTCGCCCTCGACGGCACCGTCGTCATCGACCCCTCCGACCACGACCCGGTCGTCACCGAGCTGGTCCGCCAGGGCCTGCCCGTCGTCTCCGACGGACGCCCCGCCGGCACCCTCCCGGTGACCGCCTGGGTCGACAACGACCACGAAGCCGCCGTCCTCGACCTCCTCGACCACCTCGCCGACGCCGGCGCCCGCCGGATCGGCCTTCTCACCGGCACGACCACCGACACGTACACCCGCCTGTCCACCACCGCGTACCTCAACTGGTGCGAGCGGGTCGGCCAGGACCCCGTCTACGAGGCCTATCCGGCGCACGATCCGTGCGCGGGCGCCGTCGCGGCCGACCGGCTGCTCGCCCGCCCCGACCGACCCGACGCCGTCTACGGACTCTTCGACCCCAACGGAACCGATCTGCTGGCGGCCGCCCGCCGCTACGGACTGCGCGTACCGGACGATCTGCTGCTGGTCTGCTGCAGCGAGTCGACCGTCTACGCCAACACCGAACCGCCCATCACGACCCTCTCGCTCAAACCGCGCCGGATCGGCACGGCCGTCGTCCAGCTCCTCATCGACGCCATCGAGGGGATCGACACCGACGGACCGGTCGAGCAGGTGATACCGACCGAACTCATCGTCCGGACGTCCTCCCAGAGGCGTTCGCCGCGAACGACGGTCAGCCCGCCCCGGTCCCCCGCGAAGGACTGAGGGTCGGCTCCGGAGCCGTGCCGGACCCAAACTCCGCCCCGGCCCTGCTCCGACCCTGGACCGGACCTTCTCAATTCGGGCGAAACAACCGGTGAACCCGGAGTGGACCCGGATTCACCACCCCTGGTGCGTCACACAGGCGGACCCTCATTCCTATGATGGGCGCACGACATCGCGGACCACCCCGACCAGGCCGGTCCGCGATGTGCAGGGCATCGCGACGGTGGTGGAGGGGTCGATGACTCAGGGGGCCGGGCAGGAACCCGTGGTGCGCACGGCGACATTGCGTGACTTCCGCGTACCGCCGTACGCCCGGGTGCCCGTACAGGGCCAGCCCCTGGAACCCCCGGCAGGACATCCCGTCGTACCCGACGAGTCCTTCCGGCCCGTCGCCGATCCCACCCTCCACCTCGGACTCGGCGCTTCCGCCAGGTCCTCCTTCACGCCCCCGGTCTCGCTCTCCGCCGCCGTTCCCGGGCACCCCGGGAACGCCTTCCCGGACGGCGACATCCCCGAGGGCTACACCCCCACCGAGCGCAATCTCCCGGTGATCAACCGGGGGGACACCGTCCAGGTCCGCGTCGAGGACCCGGTGCCGTCCCCCGCGCCCGCCCCGGCAGGCGAAGGCCCCGGCCCGCTCTACGTGGTCGGCGACGTCCACGGCTATCTCGACGAGCTCCTCGCCGCCCTGCGCGCGCAGGGCCTCATCGACGACAACGGCGCCTGGGCCGCGGGCAACGCCCGCCTCTGGTTCCTGGGCGACTTCACCGACCGCGGTCCCGACGGCATCGGCGTCATCGACCTCGTCATGCGCCTGTCCGCGGAGGCCGCCGCCGCCGGTGGCTACTGCAAGGCCCTGATGGGCAACCACGAGCTGCTGCTCATCGGCGCCAAGCGCTTCGGGGACACCCCCGTCAACTCCGGCGCCGGCACCGCCACCTTCCAGGCCGCCTGGCTGCTCAACGGCGGCCAGAAGCACGACATGGACCGGCTCCAGGACGTCCACCTGCAGTGGATGTCCCGGCTCGACGCCATGGTGGAGGAGGACGGGCACCTGCTGATGCACTCCGACACCACCGCCTACCTGGACTACGGCAGCACCATCGAGGACGTCAACGAGACCGTCCACGAGACCATCAACCGGAACGACGCGGACGAGGTCTGGGACCTGTTCCGCAAGTTCACCAAGCGCTTCGCCTTCCGCGACGACGGCGGCCCCGAGGCCGTCCAGGAGCTGCTCGCCACCTATGGCGGCGACCGTGTCGTGCACGGTCACAGCCCCATCCCGTACCTCCTGGGCCAGGTCGGCACCGAGGACGACGAGGGCGGCTCGGACCCGGTCGTCGACGGTCCGCACGTGTACGCGGACGGACTGGCGATCGCCATGGACGGCGGTGTGACCATGGCCGGAAAGCTGCTGGTCGTCCAACTCCCCCTGCATGGCTGACGCATAACGCTGCGCATCCGGGGAAGGCGATTTCAGGAAACCCCCTGTCACCCTGTGCCATAACCGCAATACCATCGGATCATCCGTAGCAGGCTCTCCTCCGTTTCCGCCCAACTGGCCGTATCCCACGGTCAATACGGCCCTACGGAGCATCGGGGGATGCACATGAACGTGGCTCCGCACCTGCTGACCGAGGACCGTGCCGAGTACGAGCGCCTCCTCGACGACGCACTGCGCAACGCGTACGACCATCCAGATCTCGCCGAGATCGGGAAACGGCTCACGGCCGGGCAACTGCGCACGATGGCGCTGAGCGCGACGGCCCTGATCACCGCCGCGGCGGCGATCGAGTACGACCACTTCGTAAAAGTCCGCGAAGAGGTCCGGTCACCGAGTGGTACGAGCGTCATGGACGCCGTCCTGACGGCGGACGGCGACGGGGCGAGCGGCGGCCCTGGCGCGGGCATCGTCGCGATCGTCACCGTTCTCGCGCCGGTCCTCGCCGGCCCGGCCGCGCTGATATTCCTGCTGGTCGGAGCCGTGCTCAAGGTGCTCGATCCCTCGATCACCGTCGCCGACACCCTGCTGACGGCCGGCTGGTTCTTCGGGGCCGTCGCCGCCGCCGGCCTCTTCTGCGCCGCCGTCGGACTGCTGGTCACGGCGCTGCGCAACCGCTCCACGGAAGTGGCCGCGAACGATCCACCCCGTACGGAAGCGGACGACGAGCTGTCCCGCGCCCGGGAGTCCTGGCGCCGCGCCCTCCTTGAGCGGGGCATCCTGCCGTTCCTGCGCGAGGCCCTGGCCACGCCGGGACCGCCGGCTGCCCCGCAGTCCGTGCCGCCGCCCCGCACCGACCGCATACCGAAGATCGGCTACAGCGGACCGGACTTCTCCAGCCCGAACGAGGGTTCGTCCGGGATGCGCCCGACGTTCGCGAGCCCCGACTTCACCAGCCCGGACTACACGGGTCCCGACTTCACCGGTCCCGACTACACCGGCCCGGAACTCGGTCCTTCCGAACGCCGGCCGGACTGAGCCGGGCTCGGCCGGGCTCAGTCCGGACTCTGCCGCGGCTCAGTCCAGGCCCCGCAAGGTCGGGGTCAGCGGTCCGGCTCAGAGGATCCCGGCTCGCCGGGCAGCCGTGATCCAGGACGGGAACTCGGACAGGAGCCGGTCGTACAGCTCCGCGTCCGGCACCTTGCCGATGTCGTCCACCGCGAAGAACCCCACGTTGTCGACGCGTCGCCCCGTCATGGTGTCGAGGCGTTCCAGCACCCCGTACTGGGACCGTCCCAGACCGACGAACTGCCAGAAGATCGGCTCCTCGACGGCCTCCCGCAGCTCCCGTTCGATCTGCGCGTTGCGGTACACGCCTCCGTCCGAGAAGAAGAGCACGAGCGTGGGAGCGGCCGCCGGATTCTCCCGGACGAAGGCCCGGATCTGGGCGATCGCCTTCTGCTCCTCGTTCTGGATGCCGACGTCCCGCATGTCGAGCTGACCGGGCACGAGACCGTTCCGGGGCCTCCGCCGCCGGAAGAGGCCGAGCTCACCGACCCGTACATGAAGCCGCAGCCAGTCCGGAAGGTCACCCAGGCGCAGATCGGGCAGCCGGGCGGCGTTCGAGGCGAAGGTCCAGGCCTGCATCTCACCGTCGTCGTCCAACTGCGCGGCGACGGCCGCCATCCGCTCCACTACATCGGCCACGATGCCCTTGGAGTAGAGGAAGGACATCGAGCCGGAGGCGTCGAGGACGAGGACGACACGGGCGGTGACCCCGGCCGCGCCGTGCTTCCGCAGGCTCACCGCCACCTGCTCCTTGCGCAGCGACAGCCGCTTGCGCATGTCGACGGGCAGCCGCTCCACGTCCTTCTCGAACCGCGGCCGGTCGGCCACCGACGCCTGCCGTACGGGAGCCGGGGCGGGTGTGGGTGTGGGGGCAGGGGCGGGTACGGGCGCCGGGGACGGAGGCGCCGCCGGCTCCTCTTCGTCGACGCTGATCCCGAAGTCGGTGGCGAGACCGGCGAGCCCGGAGGCGTACCCCTGCCCCATCGCCCGGAACTTCCACTGTCCCGCCCGCCGGTACAGCTCGCCGCCGATGAACGCGGTCTCGGTCGTCGCCGCCATCTCGAAGCGGGCCAGTTCGGCCCCCGTACCGGAGTCGAGCAGCCGCAGCGTAAGGCCGGACATCTGGCCGAACGTCCCGCCGTCCGCCGACGCGGCCAGAACCACCCGGTCGACGGCGGGCTCGATCCCGCGCAGATCGACCTCGACGGTGTCGGTCGTCGCGCCCGCCTCGGGCCGCTTTCCCAGGTGGCGTACGGCCCCGGAGGCGTGGGTGGGCTGGTTGTAGAAGACGAAGTCGCTGTCGTCGCGCACCCGTCCGGCCCCGGTGAGCAGCAGCACCGAGGCGTCGGCGTCGGGCACCCCCGCCCCGGCGGACCAGGAGAGCACGGCACGCACGACGGGTGAGCCGACCGGAAGGTTGGCGCCCTTGCTCAGGGAACTCGCTGTCATGCCGTCAGTCTGCCGAGTCCGGCCGCCTGCGGGAACGGCGACGGGAACGCCGAAGGGCCCGCGATCCCCCCGTGGGTCGCGGGCCCGTACGCCGAGCGCCGGCCGACTACTCCGCCAGCGGCAGGTACACCCGGTTGCCGGACGCCGCGAACTCCTTGGACTTCTCCGCCATCCCGGCCGAGATCTCCTCCGACTTGAGGTCGCCGCCGTGCTCCCGGCGGATGTCCTGCGAGATCTTCATCGAGCAGAACTTCGGACCGCACATCGAGCAGAAGTGCGCGGTCTTCGCGGGCTCGGCGGGCAGCGTCTCGTCGTGGAACTCACGGGCCGTGTCCGGGTCGAGCGCCAGGTTGAACTGGTCCTCCCAGCGGAACTCGAACCGCGCGTCCGAGAGCGCGTCGTCCCACTCCTGCGCCCCCGGGTGCCCCTTGGCCAGGTCGGCCGCGTGCGCCGCGATCTTGTACGTGATGACGCCGGTCTTCACGTCGTCTCGGTTGGGCAGGCCCAGGTGCTCCTTGGGCGTCACGTAGCAGAGCATCGCCGTGCCCCACCAGGCGATCATCGCGGCGCCGATGCCCGAGGTGATGTGGTCGTAGGCAGGGGCGACGTCCGTGGTCAGCGGGCCGAGGGTGTAGAACGGCGCCTCCTCGCAGATCTCCTGCTGGAGGTCGATGTTCTCCTTGATCTTGTGCATGGGGACGTGCCCCGGGCCCTCGATCATCGTCTGCACGTTGTGGCGCTTGGCGATCGTGTTCAGCTCGCCGAGCGTGCGCAGCTCCGCGAACTGCGCCTCGTCGTTGGCGTCCGCGATCGAGCCGGGGCGCAGACCGTCGCCCAGCGAGTACGTGACGTCGTACGTCGCCAGGATCTCGCAGAGCTCCTCGAAGTTCGTGTAGAGGAAGTTCTCCTTGTGGTGCGCGAGGCACCAGGCGGCCATGATCGAGCCGCCGCGCGAGACGATGCCGGTCTTGCGACGGGCGGTCAGCGGCACGTACGGCAGCAGCACGCCGGCGTGGACCGTCATGTAGTCGACGCCCTGCTCGGCCTGCTCGATGACGGTGTCCTTGTAGATCTCCCAGGTCAGCTCCTCGGCCTTCCCGTCGACCTTCTCCAGGGCCTGGTAGAGCGGCACGGTGCCGATCGGCACGGGAGAGTTGCGCAGCACCCACTCGCGGGTGGTGTGGATGTTGCGGCCGGTGGACAGGTCCATGACCGTGTCGGCGCCCCACTTGGTCGCCCAGGTCATCTTCTCCACCTCCTCCTCGATGGAGGAGGTGACGGCGGAGTTGCCGATGTTGGCGTTGACCTTCACCAGGAACCGCTTGCCGATGATCATCGGCTCGATCTCCGGGTGGTTGACGTTGGCCGGAAGTACGGCCCGCCCCGCCGCGATCTCCTCCCGTACGACCTCGGCGGAGACGTTCTCGCGGATCGCGACGTACTCCATCTCCGGCGTGATCTCGCCCCGGCGGGCGTACGCGAGCTGGGTCACGGCCTTGCCACCGCGGCCCCGGCGGGGCAGCCGCGGGCGGCCGGGGAAGACGGCGTCGAGGTTCTTCAGCCCACCGCCGCGCGGCGAGGTGTGCTTGATGCCGTCGTCCTCGGGGCGGACCGGGCGGCCCGCGTACTCCTCGGTGTCGCCCCGCCCGATGATCCAGTTTTCGCGCAGCGGCGGCAGGCCCCGCCGAACGTCGGTGTCGATGGTGGGGTCGGTGTACGGACCGGACGTGTCGTACAGCGTCACGTCCTTGCCGTTGGTGAGGTGCACCTGGCGGACGGGCACCCGGAGGTCGGGGCGCGAGCCCTCGACGTATCCCTTGTGCCAGCCCGGCTTGCGCTCGTCCTGGCTGGTGGCAGGCGTGCGTGCATCCTGAATGGTCATGAGACCGATCTCCCTACGCCGGCATTACCCGGTAACAGGTTCGGCGGTCGGCGCAGCCTCTTCCCGTACGTACATCCAGTACGCGCGTACGGTGATCAGCGCCCTCTCAGCCCGGTGCTCCGAGCTCCCGCGTGTGCAAAGGTGTCACCACGCTAGCGTCAATCCGGCCGTGCTGAACAGTGGGCCCCCGCCGTTCTTGCGATGATCGGTCGGTGACTTCCTCGCAGCAGACCCCAGAACCCGACGGTCATGACGGCCACGGCGCCCCTGGCGACGGGGGCCACGGGCACGCCCACTCGCACAGCCATGGGCCGGCCGCGCCCGTCTCCCGGCATCTGCGCAGGGTCATCGCCGCTGTCCTGATCCCGTTCGCCACGGCCGTGGTGGTCGGGCTCGTGGTCCTGTGGCCGGGCGGCGCTCCCGAGCACGAGCGCACCGGCGTCGGCTTCGACCGGCAGACGTACCAGGGCGAGGTCGTCTCCGTGGAGAAGATCGACTGCAAGGACGTGAACGCCGCTCAGGTCCCGCCGACCGCCGACCCTTCGACGCCCGAGGGACGCGAGGCGGCCAACGCCCAGCAGGGGGAGTGCGAGAAGGCGACGATCGAGGTCACGAGCGGTCCGGACAAGGGCCGTACGTTCGTCGAGATCGTGCAGCCGGACGCGCCCCGCCAACTGGACGACGGGCAGGGCGTGGTGGTGGCGTACGCGCCGGATGCGCCGCGCGACCTGCAGTACTCGGTGACGGATGTGAACCGCAAGGTGCCGTTGGCGGTGCTCGGTCTGATCTTCGCCGTGGCGGTCGTGCTTGTCGGCCGGATGCGCGGGGTGATGGCGCTGATCGCGCTCGCCGTGAGCTTCATGATCCTGACCTTCTTCATCCTGCCGGCGATCCTCCAGGGATCGAATCCGCTGGTGGTGGCGGTCGTCGGATCGAGCGCGATCATGCTGATCGCGCTCTACATGTGCCACGGACTCTCCGCCCGCACCTCGGTCGCGGTGCTCGGAACCCTGATCTCGCTGCTCCTGATCGGGCTGCTCGGCTCGCTCTTCATCGGCTGGGCCTCGCTGAGCGGCAACACGGACGACAACACCGGCCTGATCCACGGCCTCTACCCGGACATCGACATGTCCGGTCTGCTGCTCGCGGGCATCATCATCGGTTCGCTGGGTGTCCTCGACGATGTGACGGTGACACAGACCTCGGCGGTGTGGGAGCTGCACCAGGCGGACCCCAAGCTCGGGCCCCGCGGCCTCTATCGGGCGGGCATCAGGATCGGTCGCGACCACATCGCGTCCGTGGTGAACACGCTGGTCCTCGCGTACGCCGGTGCGGCCCTGCCCCTGTTGCTGCTCTTCTCCATCGCGCAGAGCAGTGTGGGGACGGTGGCCAACAGCGAACTGGTCGCGGAGGAGATCGTCCGCACGCTGGTGGGATCGATCGGTCTTGTCGCCTCGGTGCCGGTCACGACCGTTCTCGCCGCGCTCGTCGTCTCGGCGGACCGGCCGGGCCCGCTGGGCGCGCCGGGCTCGTCGGGCTCGCTGGAGAAGCGTTCATCCAGGCCGTCGAGGCCGTCCAAGGGTGGGCGCCGCCGCCGCGCGAAGTGACGGGGCGCGAGGCCGGGTTGCGGGCTCTGGGCTCTGGGCTCTGGGCCAGGTTGGCGCCGGGGCCCAGAGCCCAGGGGCCGGTCAGCCGGCGTTCTCCTCCGCAAGAATCCGACCGAGTGCCGCCTCCAGGTTGTCCTCGAAGTCGCCCAGTGTCCGTTCCTGACCGAGCGGAACCAGCTTGTCCGTCCGGTCGAGGAAGGCGACGAGCGGCGGAGCGCTGGCCCGGAACAGGGCCCGGTCACTGCCGACCTGAAGCCGGATGGCGACGTCCGAGAGGACCTCGGGGTCGGTCGGCGCGATGTGCACATCGCCGTCCCCGCTCGGTCGGTTGATCCCGTCGAGCAGCAGCTCCCGGCCGAACGCCCAGGTCACGGGCGCGTCCCCGGGAAGGTGGAAGGTCATCCGCACCGCGTAGGGATCCCGGGCCTCGTAACGCAGTTCCACGGGGATCCGGAAGGAGAGCTCCTCAGAGACGAGGAAGCTCATCAGGACCTCGGCCTGAACCGACTCTCGCATCATGTACCCCGCAGTCGATGAAGCAGTTGTGTAAGCACGGCTGCTGAAAGCTGTGTTTAAAACGGCCAGGAATGATCCCCCATGGCCCTCTTGACGCAATCGTGCTGGAAGGGCTAGCAGATCACAAGGAGTGATTTTTCAGATACTGATAGAGAACGCGAAGGAGCTGAGGAGCCTTCCGATCTCATTGCGTAGCCGATCGACTGCGGGCAGCAACCGTTCTTCCTGGTGAAGGGGGAGGGAAATCGCCATCGCGGCCGCCGTGGACCCCGCGGTGATGGGGATCGCGGCACAGACCGTGCCGAGCGCATATTCCTGACGCTCCACCAGGGGCTCCATTCGCCCCATACCGCCCAAACGATCCAAAAGCGCACTCCGGTTACGCACCGTATACGGCGTGATGGCTTCCACCGGATGGCGGTCGAGGTGGTCTTGACGACTCTTCAGATCCAGTTGGCTGAGCAGGCACTGCCCGATCGCATGCGCGTGCCCCGTCTCGCGGAAGTCGGCCCACTCGTCCACGGCGGGCGCCGAGGGGGTGTCGGCGACGGCGACGAGCTCGATCTCGCCCTCGCGGTAGATCGCGAAGTAGACGGGGACCCCGATCTCGTCGCGCCAGTGCGCGAGGGAGTCTTCGATCTTGGTGCGACGATTCTGCAGAACTCCGCCACCGGCGAGACGCCCGGCTGCGTCGCCGAGGACGAACACACCCTTCTCACGGCGCAGATAGCCCTCGTGCGTCAGGGTGCGGAGCAGGTGGTACGCGGTGGGCAGCGGGAGTCCGGCCTCACGCGCCAGTTGCTTGGCAGGGGCCCCGTCCTCGTGGGAGCCCACGGCCTCCAATAGTCTCAGCGCTCGCTGTACCGAGCCGATCAGCGTAGGAACGGCGGACTGCGTAGCCGTGGCCAAAGGTCACCCCCAGGCGTGACGACGGGTGTCGTACACCCGCCCGCGGGGGCCGCCCCCGCGCCCGCCGCGACCTGGGAAACCGGTGGGGTCCGATGGCGGACCCGCCCGGGACAGGTGGGACATCCACGGATCAGCGCGGAAGGCTGGCCGGTTTTCCCCGGGGCGGCAGAGATTTTCCACCCTAATGGCAGCTCCCAGGCCTGACCGTGGTTTCCAGCGCCGCGTCCCTCGGCCGGGCTAACGCCCGGCCGCCCGGCCCATACCGGTCGGTAGTACGTGCTACCAGTCCTCGCGCGAGGTCGAGGAGGACATGAACTTCCGTACGACGTAGACCAGTCCACCGACGAGGGCGACGAAGACCAGCACCTTGAAGAGCAGTCCGATCACGAGCGTCGCGATGCTGGTGATCAGTCCACCGAAGACGAACAGGGCGATGACGGGTATAGCGACCCATTTCACCCACCAGGGCATCCCCGCGAGAATCTCTCGTACCGCCATCGCGCTTACCTCATCTCCGAAGAGTCCGTCCCGCGCACTCTGCGCCGGACACCTTCGATGCTAGGTGCGGCACCTGTGCCACGGGGGCTTCGGAGCCCTTGCTCTCCCCTGATCCACCCCCTAGGGGAATTCAGGCCTCCGGCGGCGAGAAGACCACCATGACTCGCAGGTCCTCGGTGATGTGGTGGAACTTGTGGGCCACCCCGGCCGGCACGTAGACGACACTGCCCCGCGCCACCTGCGTCGTCTCCATCCCCACCGTGATCGCGGCCCGCCCGCTGACGACGAAGTACACCTCGTCCTGACCGTGCGGCTGTTGGGGGTCGAGCGAGCCGGCGTCGAGCGCGTACAGACCGACGGACATGTTCCGCTCCCGCAGGAACTGAAGGTACGCGCCGTCGTTGGCGGCGCGCTCCGCCTCGAGTTCGTCCAGCCGGAATGCCTTCATCGTGCGTTCGCCCCTGCCCTTGGCCCGATCGTGTCTGCCACGATCAGACACATGATGAATTTTGTAGTCAAGACACTCGCGAACGCGGGCGCCCTGGGAGTGGCCATCTGGCTGGTCCAGGACATCACCCTGACCGGTGACAGCACCGCCAACAAGGCCTGGACGCTGATCCTCGTCGCCCTGGTTTTCGGGCTGGTGAACGTCGTGGTGAAGCCGATCGTCAAGCTGATCTCGCTTCCGCTGTTCATCCTCACCCTCGGCCTGATCACGCTGGTGATCAACGCCCTGATGCTGATGCTCACCTCCTGGCTGGCCGACAAGCTCGACCTGAGCTTCCATGTCGAGGGCTTCTGGACCGCCGTCCTCGGCGGCCTGATCATCTCCGTCGTCTCCTGGGCGCTCAACGTCGTGCTCCCCGACAGGGACTGAGTGCGCACGATGACCTACCGCGTCTGTTTCGTCTGCACCGGCAACATCTGCCGCTCGCCGATGGCCGAGTCCGTCTTCCGCGCCCGCGTGGAGGAGGCCGGCCTGGCGGACACCGTCGAGGTGGACAGCGCGGGCACGGGCGGCTGGCACGAGGGCGACGCCGCCGACCCGCGTACCGTCGCCGTCCTGGAGGACCACGGCTACGCCTCGGGGCACTCCGCACGCCAGTTCCGTGCCTCCTGGTTCCCCGCGCTCGACCTGGTCGTCGCCCTCGACGAGGGGCACCTGCGGGCGCTACGGCGGCTCGCCCCGACGCCCGAGGACGCGGCGAAGGTGCGGCTGCTGCGCTCGTACGACCCGGCGGCCGAGGACCTCGACGTGCCGGACCCGTACTACGGCGGGACGGACGGCTTCGAGGAGTGCCTTGAGATGGTGGAGGCGGCGAGCGAAGGACTGCTGGCCGCCGTACGCGAGAGTGTGGAGGAACGGGCGGTATGAGCACGGACACGTTCGACGGCGCCGATGACCTCGGCGCCGTCGGCGACGGGACACGGACGGTGCGGGCGGGACTTCCCGAGCCCGTGAAGTACGAACCGACGCTGCCGGGGCCGGTCTTCGCCGCCCACTTCCATCTGCCGGGCGACCCCACCGGCCCCTATACGTACGGGCGGGACGAGAACCCCACCTGGACCCATCTGGAACGTGCCATCGGCGAGCTGGAGGCGCCGGGGGAGCCGGGCGTCGAGACCCTCGTCTTCGCCTCGGGCATGGCCGCCATCTCCGCCGTCCTCTTCTCCCAGTTGAAGTCCGGCGACGCGGTCGTCATGCCGGAGGACGGCTACCAGGCGCTGCCGCTGCTCCACGAGCAGCTCCGGGCGTACGGGATCGAGGTCCGCACCGCGCCGACCGGCGGCGATGCCCAACTGTCCGTACTGGAGGGCGCGCGGCTGCTGTGGATCGAGACGCCCTCCAACCCGGGGCTCGACGTCTGCGACATCCGCCGTCTGGTGCGGGCGGCGCACGAGGGCGGGGCGCTGGTCGCCGTCGACAACACCCTGGCCACACCGCTCGGTCAGCGCCCCCTGGAGCTCGGCGCGGACTTCTCCGTCGCCAGCGACACCAAGGGCATGACCGGGCACGGCGACATCCTCCTCGGCCATGTCAGCTGCCGTGATCCGCTGCGCGCGGCGGAGGTACGGCGCTGGCGCAAGGTCGTCGGCGCGATCCCCGGCCCCATGGAGGCCTGGCTCGCCCACCGCTCCCTGGCCACGCTCCAGCTCCGCATCGACCGGCAGTGCTCCTCCGCACTGGCTCTCGCGGAGGCCCTGGGCAAGCGGGGTGAGGTGACCGGGCTGCGGTATCCCGGGCTGCCGGACGACCCTTCGCACACGGTGGCGGCGGCCCAGATGCGGCGCTTCGGGCCCGTGGTGTCCTTCGTGCTCCCCGACCGGGACCGGGCCGAGCGGTTCCTGGGCGGGCTGCGCCTGGTGGACGACGCGACGAGCTTCGGCGGGGTGCGCTCGACGGCCGAGCGGCGCGGGCGGTGGGGCGGCGACGCCGTTCCTGAGGGTTTCATCCGCTTCTCCGTCGGGGCGGAGGACCCCGAGGATCTGATCGCGGATGTGCTGCGCGCCCTCGACGCGGCGGAGAGGGGCGCGGTCCGCTGAGCAGGCGGCTTCCGATTCACTGAGCACGCAACCTCGGTCCGCTGAGCGCGCACGCGGAGTCGGGGCGCTCCGAGCCTCCCCCCTCGTGGCTCGGAACGCCCCGTCTTCCTTGCGCGGAGAACCGCCTGAACAAGGCTAGTTGACTCTGCGTCAGTGTCCAATCACGGTAGCGACAGAGACCTATCGACTTATTTATAGTTGGACGGTCCTGAGGCGCCGTCAGCCGACCGCCTGAGTCGAACGGCCGCACCGGCCGGGAGGGGGCGGACATGGATCTCGCCCTGCTGCGCACCTTCGTCACGGTGCACCGGGCCGGCTCCTTCACCCGCGCTGCGGCGCTTCTCGGACTCTCCCAGCCCGCTGTCACCAGCCAGATCCGCACCCTGGAGCGGCAGCTGGGCCGGCCGCTCTTCCTCAGACAGGCCCGTGGGGTCACCCCCACCACCATCGGCGACGAGCTCGCCCACCGCGCAGCCCCGCATCTGGACGCGCTCGTGGAGATCGCCGAGACCGGGCTCGACGAGGACAACGGGGTCCGCACCCTCCATCTCGCCGGGCCTCCCGAGTTCACCTCGGCGCGCGCCCTGCCCGCCCTCACCCCGCTGGTCTCCCAAGGGCTCGCCGTACGGGCCTCCTTCCCCGCCACGACGGAGGAGATCCTCGACGGTCTCGCCGCCGGCCACCACGATCTCGCCATCGCCACCGCCCGCCCGCGCGGGGGTTTCTTCGGCTCCACGCCCCTCTGCGACGAGGAGCACGTGCTGGTCGCCGCGCCGCGCTGGGCGGCCCGGCTGGCACCCGACATGCTGCTGCGCAAGGGCGCCGTGGTCCTGGAACAGCTGCCGGTGGTGGAGGTGCACGAGTCGCTGCCCTTCGTCTCCCGCTACTGGGCGGCCGTCTTCGAGACCAAGCCGGCCGCGGCCGCCACCGTCGTGGCACCCGACCTGCGGGCCGTCCTTGAATCCACCGCCGCCGGGGCGGGCCTCGCCGTCCTGCCCCGCTATCTGTGCGAAGAGGCGCTGGAGCAGGGCCGCCTGGTGGCGCTGCTCGATCCGCCGGTGCCGCCGCTGCGGACCTACTTCCTGGTCGTCCGCGCGGGGACGCTCGCCCTCCCGCACCTCGCGAGGGCCCACGAGTGGCTCCTGCGAGCCTCTGCGGACTGGTGAGTTTCAGGACACCCGCGGCGGGCCATTTTCTTCCCATGACCGAACGTCCTGTGGTCAAGCGCACCGCACGCGCCATTCTGCTCGATGGAAACGACCTCATCCTCATCAAGCGCACGAAGCCGGGGGTCGATCCCTACTGGCTGACGCCCGGTGGCGGGGTCGAGCCCTCCGACACGACCGTCGTCGAAGCCCTGCACCGCGAGGTGCACGAGGAGCTCGGCGCCAAGGTCACCGATGTGGTCCCCTGCTTCGTCGACACCGTCGAGCACATCGTCGACGGCGGTGTCTCGGGAGTGAAGGTCCAGCACTTCTTCGTCTGCCGACTCGAATCGATGGACCTCTCGCTCCGGCACGGCCCCGAGATCGACGAACCTGTGGGCGAGTACGAGATCGTCCGGGTGCCGTTCACCCGCGTGGGCATCGCGGCCGTCCACCTCGTGCCGCTCTCCCTGCGTCACTACCTGGACGGCAACATCGAGGGCGTCCGCGCCATGCACGCCCCTGACCTGGGCTAGGAGGGCGAGGTCCGCGAAACTCGGTTAAGAGGCCAGGTCCGTTGAAGCCCGGCTGGAGGCGAGGTCCGCCAGGAAGTCATGGCGGATCCGCTCCGCCGGGATGCCGATCCCCCGCAGGGTGTCCACCCCGCGCCGGATCATGCCGAGCGGGCCCGACAGATAGGCCTCGTACTCGTTCCACGGGCCGTACCGACGCACGGCGTCGGGCAGCTGCCCCTGGTCCTCGGTGACCGGCCGCACCGACAGCCAGGGGTACGTCTTCTGAAGCCGCATCATCGTGTCGATGTCGTACAGGTCGTGGTCATTGCGCGCCCCGTAGAACACCTCCACGGGGCGCCGGTCCCCGTGCTCGGCGACGTCCTCGACCAGCGCCTTGATGGGGGCTATGCCGGTGCCGCCGCCCAGGCAGAGCAGCCCGTTGTCCGTGGAGTGGTCGACGGTCATCGAGCCGGCGGGCGGCCCGAGGCGCAGGACGTCGCCGGGTCGCGCGTGGTGCACCAGGGCGTTCGAGACCCAGCCGGCCGGGACCGCCTTGACGTGCAGGGAGAGCAGTCCGTCGGGCCGTGGCGCAGAGGCGAAGGAGTAGTGCCGCCATATGCGCGGCCACCAGGGGGTCTCCAGCGTCGTGTACTGCCCGGCCAGGAAGGAGTACGGCTGGTCGGGGCGGAGGGTGATCACCGCGATGTCCGGGGTCCGCAGATCGTGGGAGACGACCTCGGCCTGCCACCAGGCGGGCGCGTGGAGCTCGTTCTCGGCCGCCGCGTCGATCATGATCTGCGAGATCGTCGTGTACGTCCGCACCCAGGCGGCCTCGGTCTCCTCGTTCCAGGTCAGGGTTGCGTACCGGACCAGCGCGCCGATCAGTGCCTCGCCGACGGCCGGATAGTGGGTCGAGTGGGTCCCGTACTTGCGGTGTCCACGGCCCAGGTTCTGGAGGTACTCGGTGAGGACCGGGACGTTGTCCATGTGCTCGGCCGCCGTCAGCAGCGCCTTGAGGAGGCGGTCGCGCTGGGTATTCATGGCCGCGGGGAACATCGCGCGCAGCTCGGGGTGGCGGACGAAGAGCAAGGCGTAGAAGTAGGAGGTCACCTTGTCGGCGACGGGGGCGATCTCGGCCAGGGTGCGGCGAACGAGGATCGCGTCGGCGGAGGGTCCTGGAGCTATCCGGGGCGGTGCCTCGCCGTCGTCGTGCACGGCCTCTTCCATCGTCTGCCTCGCCTCACGCCTGCGGCTCTTGTCGTCGCAGCTTGACAGCTTCGACCACCGGTTCGGACAGAAAGTGGAATTCTCGGGCATTACCCCGCGACTGCGGCTAGGCTGCGCTCTTTCGGACCAGGTCGTAGGCCTCCCGCAGGTCGCCCCCGGTGTAGGAGTGGCGCGAAAGACCCTCCAGGTGCCGGTCGGCGTTGACGGCCACGGCGACCGGAACGGCGGCGAAGAGCTGCGCGTCGGACATCGAGTCGCCGTAGGCCACACAGTCGGCCAGGCCCAGCCCGTACTCCGCGCAGAGTCGACGCGTGATGCTCACCTTCGCCGCCGCGTCGAGAATGCCCGGCCGGTGGATGGGCGCGGTGAACGGTACCGACGGCCAGCGGGAGCCATGGGCGGCATCGGCCCCCCAGTCGAGGAGCCGCTCGACGAAGAAGTCCGGCGACAGTGAGATGACGGCGCAGCGCCCGCCCTCGGCGTGGATGTCCGCCCAGACCTCGCGAATGCCCGCCAGCCAGGGAGCACCCTCGAAGGCGGCCGTGACCTGCTCCGGCGTGAGGGCGGACCAGAGCCCGTGGGCCTGGACCGCGAACTCGTCGGGCGTCATGCCGTCCACCAGGAAACCCCGCTCCAGGGCGGCGATCTCCTCGGTGAGACCGAGCTGGCGCGAGATCTCGATCGCGGCCGCCGACCCACGGATCAGCGTGCCGTCGAGATCGAAGAGATGGAGCCTGCCTCTGCCCGTGGAACTCGTCATGTACGCCGAGGCTAGTACGTGGGGTTACTCCCGCGGTCAGACGCGGAGCGAAGGGGCGGGACGGCACGGTGTTTCACGTGAAACATCTCCAGCGGCCCGCTCGGCGGGCACTCCTCGTCGTCCATGTCTCCGTCTCCGTGGCGTGGCTCGGGCTCAGCGTGGGACTGCTGACGCTCGGCATCACGGCCTACACGACGGGCGACCCCTCGCTCACCGAAGCCGCCTACCGGGCGATGAAGGTCTTCGCGGACTGGCTGCTCGCGCCTGTCGCCGTGGTGACGCTGGTGAGCGGACTGGTGCTCTCCCTGGGCACTCCCTGGGGACTGGCCCGGCACCGCTGGGTCTGGATCAAGTTCTGGGTCACCCTGGCCACCGCGGCCGCGACCGTCTTCGCCCTGCGTCCGGAGATCGCGCAAGCGGCGGCAGCAGGCGTGCCCGACGCGAGCCTGGTGGCGGCGCCGACGGTGTCGACGGCGGCCTATCTCTTCATGACCGCGATCTCGGTCCTGAAGCCCTGGGGGCTGACGCGCCGGGGGCGTCGGCTGCGGGTATCGGTCAGTTCCCGTAAAGCGGTGGACGGACGATCACTGCGTGAGACAGCCTGAGCGCCATGCCGACGTCGCTCCCCCCGCTCGACCAGCTCCCCATCCGGGCCCTCACCGCCGAGGACCTCACCGCCTGCGCCGATCTCTCGGCGGACCGGGGGTGGCAGCGCGAGGAGCACAAGTGGAACCTCCTGCTGACCGCGGGGACCGGCTACGGCATCGACGACCCGGACGGCAAGGGGCTCGTCGCGGCCTCGGTGGTCACCTCGTACGGCCCCGAGCTCTCCGCGATCGGCATGGTGCTGGTCGCCGAGCGCTACGCCCGCCAGGGCGTGGGGCGCCGGCTGATGCGCCATGTGATCGCGGAGGCCGGAGACACCCCGCTCACGCTCCACGCGACCCCGAACGGGCAGCCGCTCTACGAGCAGCTGGGCTTCGTCCAGACAGGCCGCGCCGAAATGCTCAGCGGCCACTTCACGGCCGCGGAGCCGGCCCCGGAGATTCCGACCCGCGCCGCCACCGCCGAGGACCTCCAGACGATCCTCCGCCTGGACACCGAGATCTTCGGCTTGGACCGCACCCACATGCTCACCCGCCTGCCTGCCTTCGCGGACCAGATCCGCGTCGCCGAGGAAGGTGGCGAGATCATCGGCTTCGCGGCGGCCTGGCCGAACATGAGCACCCATGTCGTCGGACCCCTGATCGCCCGTGACACGGCCACCGCGCAGGCCCTCGTCGCCTCCCTTGCCGCCGCCACGGACCGCCCGCTCCGCACGGACATCGACGTACGTCACACGGCCCTGGTGAGCTGGCTCAAGGCGAACGGGCTCGCGCCGATCATGTTCAACGCGGTGATGGTGCGCTCCAGGCCCGACCTTCCGGGTGACTGGAGCCGCCGGTTCGCCCCTCTGACCGTGGCAGCGGGATAAAGCCGGGGTAATTGCACACGCGGGCTTTTGCGTTCTTCGTCTACTCTGGGAGAAGCCGCTCCGGACCGAGGAGAGACCATGACCGCGACCGACCCCGCCCTCACCGCCCTCTCCCAGGGCTGGTGCGCCCTCTCGCTGCTGCACGGCAGGATCGAATCCCACATCGAGCGCGCCCTGGAGTCCCAGCACGGACTGAGCGTGCGCGAGTACTCCCTGCTCGATGTGCTCAGCCGCCAGCACAGCGGTCCGGGCGGGCACCTCCAGATGAAGCAGGTCGCGGACGCCGTCGTCCTCAGCCAGAGCGCCACCACGCGCCTGGTGACCCGCCTGGAGGACCGAGGTCTCCTCACCCGCTACCTGTGCGCCACGGACCGGCGCGGCATCTACACGGATGTCACCGAGCCCGGCATGAAGCTGCTCGCGGAGGCCCGTCCCACCAATGACGGGGCCCTGCGCGAGGCCCTCGACGAAGCGGCGAAGAACCCGGAGCTGGCCCCCCTGGTCCGCGTCGTCGAAGGCCTTCACGTTCCCGCCTGACCGGCTCGTCCGACCGGCTCCCGTCGGGGCCGGTCGGGCGAGCGGCGAGGCGTACGCTGCGCCTCATGAGCGATCTTGAGATACGGCCCGCCACCACGGGCGACCTGCCGGACATCGTCGCGATGCTCGCCGACGACCCGCTGGGCGCCCAGCGGGAGTCCCCCGACGACCTCACTCCGTACACCGCCGCCTTCGAGCGGCTGGCCCGGGACCCCCACCAGCATCTGGTGGTGGCCGTGCGGGGCGCCACGGTGGTCGGCACCCTCCAGCTCACGATCATTCCGGGGCTCTCCCGCCGTGGATCCACCCGGTCGATCATCGAAGGCGTCCGCATCCACGCGCAGGAGCGGGGCAGCGGCCTGGGAACGCAGCTCATCGAGTGGGCCGTCGAGGAGTCCCTCCGTCAGAACTGCCAACTCCTCCAGCTGACCTCCGACGCCACGCGCACGGACGCCCACCGCTTCTACGAGCGGCTCGGGTTCGAGGCCACCCATCTGGGCTTCAAGATGAACCTCTGATCGCGGGAGCGGTGGAAGGCTGCGGAGGGCCGTGGCCGAGAACGCGGCCTCGACCACGGCGTTTCACGTGAAACATCCGGGCTCAGAGCCCGCGCCACCCGGCTTCGTCCACTCCGCCCGGGACTGCGTCGCCCTGCTCGTACGGCTCCCGGGTGAAGACGAAGGACCCCAGATCGAGATGGCTCACCGAGCCGTCGGGGCGCCGCACGGCCCGGAGTGTCTCCCCCAGGTAGTAGCCGTTGAGACCGACCCACCCGCCGTCGGGCAAGGCCCGGAACGTCGCCCGCCGGCCGGGACCGCGCAGCGGTTCGAGCGTCACACTCCGATCCGCACCGAGGCGCAGCCCGAACATGTACGTCCCCCAGTACCAGGGTCCGGTCAGCTCCAGCAGCTCCTGGTCCACCTCGGCCTCAGGGAGCGGGCGCCACGGCTCGGGGAAGCGGGGCTCGGCCTCCGCCACGATCTGTACGAGTTCGCCGGCCACGGCCGCCATCTGCGGCCCTGAGGTGGCATTGGCGAGCGCGACCGCCGCGACCCCGTCCTCGACACTCACCCAGAGGCAGGCGACGAAGCCCGGCAACGATCCCGTGTGGCCGATCAACATCCGGTCGTCCCAGCGCAGCAGCTGAACGCCAAGACCGTAACCGCCCTCCCGGTCACCGGCGCCAGGCGCCACCGCCGGCGTACGCATCTCCTCGACCGAAGCCGCGCCGAGGACCCGGTCGTCGCCCTGGGCGAGGAAGCCGGCGAAGCGGCAGAGGTCCTCGGCCGTCGACCAGAGCTGACCGGCCGGCGCCATCAGCCCCAGGTCCTCGGAGGGCTCGGGCAGCATCACATCGGCCCACGGGTGCACGGCCCAGCCGCCGGCGTGCGGAGCGACCGGTCGGACGCTCGTCCGCGTCAGGCCCAGCGGTTCCAGGATCTCGATGCGCAGCGCCTCCTCCCAGGAGACCCCACGCACCGCCTCGATCAGTGAACCGAGCAGGGTGTACCCGGGGTTGGAGTAGTGGTGGCGGCGTCCCACCGGGTGGCGGAACGGCTCGCCACCGAGCACATCGGCCAACTCGGGCCGTACGGTCCCGGGCGTCCGCTCCCACCACGGCGCGGGGGCCTCCGCCGCGAGTCCGGCGCTGTGCCCGAGGAGTTGAGCGATGGTCACCTCTCCGACGCCCGTTCCCGAAAGGTGCTTGTCCAGCGGGTCGTTCAGATCGAGCAGTCCCTCGTCGCGAAGGCGCATCACCAGGACGGCGGTGAACACCTTGGTGAGGGACCCGATCCGGTACTGCGTGTCGGCGTCAGGGGCGTGCCCGTCGACACAAGTACGGGCTCCGCTCCACACCATCTTCCCGTCGCGGGCCACGGCCGCGACGAGCGAGGGCGAGCGCCCCTCGGACTGGGCGACGGCCACGCGGTGGAGCAGGGCCCGCTCGGTACTGGGCAGCAGAGCTTCGAAGGGTGAGGTCATGGACCGATCCAACGCCGCGAGCGCGCGCGAGTCGACCACATTTCCCGTCGGATACCCGCGCGGCGAGAAGCGAGTTCAGCACCGAAGCAGCCCCCTCGCTCACCGTCTCAGGGCGCGGAAGTCCGCCGACGTGTCCCACCACCGCATCCCAGGCGATGGCGTTCCCGCAGGTCAGACTCGTCTCGGCATCCCAGCATCCCTGATGCCTCGCGCCTCCTTGCCCCCGCCGTCCTGGAACGGATTGTCTGTTGCCGAGCCGGACGGAACGCCGACCGGCCGCGCATCTCCATCAGTCTCAGTACGGGGGACCCCATGAAGCTCACGCACGCCACCAAGTCGCTCCTCGCCGGCCTCACACTGGTCAGCACCCTCTCCCTGACCGCCTGCAACGGCGACACCACCGGTGCGAACGGCACGTCCTCCGCATCCCCGTCCAGCGCCACGACGGGCGGCAACGGCGGCTCGGACAAGCCCTCCAGCGGCAGCAGCACCGCAGGCACCACCGCGGGCAACAGCTCCGACGGGAGCGGCAAGAGCAGCGGCGAGGGCACCACCGCGGGCACGGGCTCCAACACCGGGAAGCCGACCGGCATCTGCCGCAGCGACGAGCTGGAGATCAGCGCCGTCGACAACACGATCGACACGTCGGAGGGCATCGTCACCGTCCAGTTCAAGAACGGCGGCGGCCGTGACTGCACCATCAACGGCTTCGCCGGCGTGGACCTGAAGACGGCGGCGGGCGACACCCTGTCCGTCGCCCGCAACGGCGACAAGCCCGTGCGCGCCGTCATCAAGGACGGCGAGTCCGCCGCCTTCAACATCACGTTCCCGGTCAACAACTCCGGCGGCTCCGGTGTGCGCGTGGCCAAGATCCTCGTCACCCCGCCCAACGAG
This sequence comes from Streptomyces sp. NPDC048370, assembly GCF_043200825.1. Classification (NCBI taxonomy): domain Bacteria; kingdom Bacillati; phylum Actinomycetota; class Actinomycetes; order Kitasatosporales; family Streptomycetaceae; genus Streptomyces; species Streptomyces sp. NPDC048370. The sequence continues at coordinate 239,739 of NZ_JBICYI010000003.1, forward strand.
ACGAAGACCGTCACCCTCACCTGGCCCGCCGGCACCCTCCCGGTCGACAACCCGGACTCCCCCAACCGCCCGCTCCAGATCAGCCCGGTCGGCAAGGTCGGCTAGGGCCACGCCTGCCCCCTGCGTCCGGGATCGCCCGGACGCAGGGGGCACCGTCACGTCTGCGCCATGTCGACGAAGCGGGAGTAGTGGCCCTGGAAGGCCACCGTGATCGTCGCCGTCGGGCCGTTACGGTGCTTGCCCACGATGATGTCCGCCTCGCCCGCGCGCGGTGACTCCTTCTCGTAGGCGTCCTCGCGGTGCAGCAGGATGACCATGTCCGCGTCCTGCTCGATCGAGCCGGATTCACGCAGGTCGGAGACCATCGGCTTCTTGTCGGTGCGCTGCTCGGGGCCACGGTTCAGCTGGGAGAGCGCGATCACCGGCAGTTCGAGCTCCTTGGCCAGGAGCTTGAGGTTTCGCGACATGTCCGAGACTTCCTGCTGCCGGCTCTCGGACCGTTTGCCGCCGGACTGCATCAGCTGGAGATAGTCGATGACCACGAGCTTGAGCCCGGCGCGCTGCTTGAGCCGACGGCACTTGGCGCGGATCTCCATCATCGACAGGTTCGGGGAGTCGTCGATGTAGAGCGGGGCCTGGGAGACGTCCGGCATCCGTCGCGCCAGCCGGGTCCAGTCCTCGTCGGTCATGGTGCCGGAGCGCATGTGGTGCAGCGCGACCCGGGCCTCCGCCGAGAGCAGGCGCATCGCGATCTCGTTGCGGCCCATTTCGAGGGAGAAGATGACGCTGGGGAGGTTGTGCTTGATGGAGCAGGCCCGCGCGAAGTCCAGCGCGAGCGTCGACTTACCCATGGCGGGTCGGGCCGCGATGATGATCATCTGACCCGGGTGCAGACCGTTGGTGAGCTGGTCGAGATCGGTGAAGCCGGTCGGCACACCGGTCATCTCGCCACTGCGCGAGCCGATCGCCTCGATCTCGTCGAGCGCGCCCTCCATGATGTCGCCGAGCGGCAGGTAGTCCTCGGTCGTGCGCTGCTCGGTGACCGCGTAGATCTCGGCCTGTGCCGAGTTCACGATCTCGTCGACATCGCCGTCGGCCGCGTATCCCATCTGCGTGATCTTGGTGCCGGCCTCGACGAGGCGGCGCAGCACGGCGCGCTCATGGACGATCTCCGCGTAGTACGCCGCGTTGGCCGCGGTCGGTACCGACTGGACGAGCGTGTGGAGGTACGAGGCACCGCCGACGCGCGTGATCTCACCGCGTTTGGTGAGCTCCGCGCCGACCGTGATCGGGTCGGCAGGCTCGCCCTTCGCGTACAGGTCGAGGATGGCCGCGTAGACCGTCTCGTGGGCCGGCTTGTAGAAGTCGTGGCCCTTGATGATCTCCACGACGTCCGCGATGGCGTCCTTGGAGAGCAGCATGCCTCCGAGGACGGACTGCTCGGCGTCGAGGTCCTGCGGGGGTACCCGCTCGAAGCCGGACAGGCCGCCGTCCCACGGGCCGCTGTCGCTGCCGCGGTCGTGCTGGTCGTCACGGCCCCGACCCCGCCCACGGCCTTCGCCGCGGGGTCGCGCGACGGGCAGCCGGTCGCTCGGTCCGCTGTCGGCCCAGGGGTCGTCCAAGGGCTCGGGAATGCTCACCAAGCCACCTCCTCCCGTCCGCTCCGCGGACCTAGCCGTGCCACTCTTTCTTACGCCACGGCTCGGACAAACAAGAGGCTTTGACTCCGCTTCTGGCGCGTCGGGCGCCGGACCACGGTAGGCCCGCGGGCACCGTCAGCCAATCTGGTTATCCACAGGGCCTGTGGGTGAAGGACCAGATGCTGTGGAGAACCCCGCCGAACCTGTGCACGGACCGGGGGACAGCCATGTGGACAAACTCATAGCGCACCCCACAGCACCGCCCTGACCTGCACGTCTTCCGTCCACGGGCTGTGGGGGAGAAAAACTTTCCCCTCCGGACCAAGATCAGAACAAACGGCGCACACCCCAGGCTCCACGCCGAGCTTAAGTAAGGATCACTACTGCATTGCATCTCTTACCTGTGGAAGATTAGATTTGATCCCATGACCCAGGCTCCCCCGACCCTCAAGGCCGTCCGTCGGCAGCATGACCGCGAGATCGTCTCCCTCGCGCTGCCGGCCTTCGGCGCCCTCGTCGCCGAGCCACTCTTCCTGATGGTCGACAGTGCCATTGTCGGCCACCTCGGAACCCCTCAACTCGCCGGTCTCGCCATCGCCGCCGCCCTGCTCACCACTGCCGTCAGCGTCTTCGTCTTCCTCGCCTACGCGACCACGGCCGCCGTCGCCCGCCGCGTAGGAGCCGGTGACGTCAAGGCTGCCATCCGGCAGGGCATGGACGGCATCTGGCTCGCCCTCCTCCTGGGAGCAGCGGTCGTCGCGGCCACGCTGCCCACGGCCCCCTGGCTGGTCGACATCTTCGGAGCCTCCGACACGGCCGCCCCGTACGCCACCACGTATCTGCGGATCTCCATCCTGGGCATCCCCGCCATGCTTGTGGTCCTGGCCGCCACCGGTGTCCTGCGAGGCCTCCAGGACACCCGTACACCGCTGTACGTCGCCATCGGTGGCTTCACGGTCAACGCGCTGCTCAACGTGGGCCTTGTGTACGGCGCCGGGATGGGCATCGCCGGCTCGGCCTGGGGCACGGTCATCGCCCAGTGCGCCATGGCCGCCGTGTACCTCGTCGTGGTCGTACGGGGAGCAAGGCGCCACGGCGCCTCCCTGCGCCCCGACGCTGCCGGTATCCGCGCCAGCGCCCAGGCGGGCGTCCCCCTCCTCGTCCGCACGCTCTCGCTGCGTGCGGTCCTGATGATCGCCACCGCCGTCGCGGCCCGGATGGGCGATGCGGAGGTCGCCGCCCACCAGATCATCCTGTCCCTGTGGAGCCTGATGGCCTTCGCCCTCGACGCGATCGCGATCGCAGGCCAGGCCATCATCGGGCGCTACCTCGGCGCCGACGACGCCGACGGCGCCAGACAGGTCTGCCGTCGCATGGTCCAGTGGGGTGTGGTCTCCGGAGTCGTTCTGGGCGCACTCCTCGTCATCGCCCGCCCGCTCTTCATCCCGCTCTTCACCGGCGATACGACAGTTCAGGACACCCTGCTCCCGGCTCTGCTGGTCGTCGCCGTCTCCCAGCCGATCGCCGGAGTGGTCTTTGTCCTCGACGGCGTCCTGATGGGTGCGGGTGACGGCCCGTATCTGGCCTGGGCCATGCTGGTCACCCTGGCCATCTTCGCTCCGGTCGCGCTTCTCGTTCCCGTGCTCGGCGGCGGGCTCACGGCGCTCTGGTGGGCGATGACGCTGATGATGACCGTCCGCCTGCTGACCCTCTGGCTGCGTTCGCGCTCCGGCCGTTGGATCGTCACCGGCGCCACGCGGTGAATGTTTCACGTGAAACGCCGTGTTTCACGTGAAACGGCGGAAGGGCCGCACCCCGAGGGGTGCGGCCCTTCCGTACTGCTGAGAGCAGCGTTACGCGGCGACAACCTCGACGCCGAGCTTCGCGGCAACCTCGGGGTGCAGACGCACGGACACCTGGTGCGAGCCCAGGGTCTTGATCGGCGAACCGAGCTCGACGCGACGCTTGTCGACGTCGGGGCCACCCGCGGACTTGATCGCCGTGGCGATGTCGGCCGGGGTCACGGAGCCGAAGAGGCGGCCGGCGTCGCCGGAGCGAACGGCCAGACGCACCTTCACGCCCTCGAGCTTGGCCTTGATCTCGTTGGCCTGCTCGATGGTCGCGATCTCGTGGATCTTGCGGGCGCGGCGGATCTGCGCCACGTCCTTCTCGCCACCCTTGGTCCAGCGGATCGCGAAACCACGCGGGACCAGGTAGTTGCGAGCGTAACCGTCCTTGACGTCGACGACATCGCCGGCGGTGCCGAGGCCAGAGACCTCGTGGGTCAGGATGATCTTCATTTTTCGGTCACCCTTCCCTTATCGCGCGGTGGACGTGTAGGGCAGCAGCGCCATCTCACGGCTGTTCTTCACGGCCGTGGCGACGTCACGCTGGTGCTGCGTGCAGTTGCCGGTAACGCGGCGGGCACGGATCTTGCCGCGGTCGGAAATGAACTTCCGCAGCATGTTCGTGTCCTTGTAGTCCACGTACGCGGTCTTGTCCTTGCAGAACGCGCAGACCTTCTTCTTAGGCTTGCGCACAGGCGGCTTCGCCATGGTGTTTCTCCTGTGTGATCAAGAAGTTTGGGTACGAGCTGCCTTCCAGGGGAGTGCCCTAGAAGGGGGGCTCGTCCGAGTAGCCGCCGCCGCTGGAGTTTCCACCCCAGCTGCCTCCGCCGCCCTGCTGCTGGCCGCCGCCGGCCGGCGCGCTGGTCGCCCACGGGTCGTCGGCGGGAGCACCGCCACCACCCTGCTGGGCACCGCCGGAGTTTCCACCCCAGCTACCACCGCTGCCGCCCTGCTGCTGGCCGCCGCCGTAGCCACCCTGGCCACCGCGACCGGTGGTCTTGGTGACCTTGGCCGTGGCGTTCTTGAGGCTGGGGCCGACTTCCTCGACGTCCAGCTCGTAGACCGTGCGCTTGACGCCCTCGCGGTCCTCATAGGACCGCTGCTTCAGACGACCCTGCACCACGACACGCATGCCGCGCTGGAGGGACTCGGCGACGTTCTCCGCCGCCTGACGCCAGACCGAGCAGGTCAGGAACAGGCTCTCGCCGTCCTTCCACTCATTGGTCTGACGGTCGAAGGTGCGGGGGGTGGACGCGATACGGAACTTCGCGACCGCCGCACCCGACGGGGTGAAGCGCAGCTCGGGGTCGTCGACAAGATTGCCGACGACCGTGATGACGGTCTCGCCTGCCATTGGATGAACCTCTCGGCGGGATTGCTTCTGGCTGCTTACTGCTACTCGAACCCGATGACCTCTGAGCTAGATGCTCAGTGGGTCTCGGGACGGAGGACCTTGGTCCGGAGGACCGACTCGTTCAGGTTCATCTGTCGGTCGAGCTCCTTGACGACCGCAGGCTCGGCCTGCAGGTCGATGACCGAGTAGATGCCCTCGGGCTTCTTCTTGATCTCGTAGGCGAGACGACGACGGCCCCAGGTGTCGACCTTCTCGACCTTTCCGTTGCCCTCACGGACGACAGAAAGGAAGTTCTCGATCAGCGGGGAGACAGCGCGCTCCTCGAGATCGGGGTCGAGGATGACCATCACCTCGTAGTGACGCATGTGGAACCCACCTCCTTTGGACTCAGCGGCCACGGTCGTTCCGTGGCAGGAGGGTCGTGATGCGTAAGCAACGGTATCGGCCACCACTGACAAACCCCCTCGACGAGCGAGGAGGGCGTCGGGGTCCAGGGTGGACCTGGGCAGACACCGGTGCAGACCGTACAGAGTACCCGCACACCGGCTTCCGGTTGAAATCCGGTGGTGGGGGGACGCAATCTGTACACAACGGATGTCGGCGGCGCTACGATGCGCCGCCGTCCGGCAGGCACGCCAGGAGGTGCCCCATGGCACAGGCAATGCAACCCGACCCCGGACACTCCCTCCTCGCCACCGACGGCAAGCCTCACGTCCTCCAGGACACCCTGGTCGCCGTGACGCTCGTCCTCGGTGTGCTGGCCTTCATCACCGCGATGTTCCACCACCTGCACGTGCTGAGCTCCTGGGCAGGACTGCTCGGAATCCTCACGGGTGCGTTCGGCCAGTTCATCTCCGTGACGACCAGGGAGCGCTTCGCACTGATCGTCGGGCTCGGCGCCTCGGCGGTGGGCTTCTACCTCGGCATGTTCCACGGCGGCCTCGCCTGAGGCGTCCGGGTCGCACGCCGGCCCGAGGGACACGTGTCCCATCGGGGCGCTCCCCGGTCACAGTAGGCTTCGGCGCGAGAGCCGGAGCCCCTGACCGATGGGGACACACCTGCCGAGGAGCGCCCCGCATGAGCCTGACCCTGAGGACCATCAGCCGTGAGCAGCATCTGGCATTCATCCAGAGCCAGCCCGCGGCGAGCCACTGCCAGGTCCCGGCGTGGGCTGATGTGAAGACCGAGTGGCGCTCGGAGAACCTGGGTTGGTTCGACAAGTCCGGCGAACTCGTCGGCGCGGGCCTCGTGCTCTACCGCCAGCTTCCGAAGATCAAGCGCTACCTGGCCTATCTGCCCGAGGGCCCGGTCATCAACTGGTACGCCCCGAACCTCGACGACTGGCTGCAGCCGATGCTCGCGCATCTCAAGCAGCAGGGCGCCTTCTCCGTGAAGATGGGTCCGCCGGTCGTCATCCGGCGCTGGGACTCGGCCGCCATCAAGTCCGGCATCCAGGACCCGGACGTGAAGCGCCTGAAGGACGTCGAGGCCACGCACATCGAGCCGCGTGCCTTCGAAGTCGCCGACCGGCTGCGGAAGATGGGCTGGCAGCAGGGCGAGGACGGCGGCGCCGGCTTCGGTGACGTCCAGCCCCGCTATGTCTTCCAGGTGCCGCTGGCCAACCGCTCGCTCGACGACGTCCTCAAGGGCTTCAACCAGCTGTGGCGCCGCAACATCAAGAAGGCCGACAAGGCCGGTGTCGAGGTCGTCCAGGGCGGCTACGAGGACCTCGCCGAGTGGCAGCGGCTGTACGAGATCACGGCCGTCCGCGACCACTTCCGCCCGCGCCCACTCTCGTACTTCCAGCGCATGTGGACCGTCCTCAACAACGAGGACCCCAACCGCATGCGGCTGTACTTCGCCCGCCACAACGGTGTGAACCTCTCCGCCGCGACCATGCTCGTCGTCGGCGGACACGTCTGGTACTCCTACGGAGCCTCCGACAACATCGGCCGCGAGGTCCGGCCCTCGAACGCGATGCAGTGGCGGATGCTGCGCGACGCCTACGCGATGGGCGCGACCGTCTACGACCTCCGCGGCATCTCCGACTCGCTCGACGAGACCGACCACCTCTTCGGCCTCATCCAGTTCAAGGTCGGCACGGGCGGCGAGGCGGTGGAGTACGTCGGCGAGTGGGACTTCCCGCTCAACAAGCTTCTGCACAAGGCGCTCGACATCTACATGTCGCGCCGCTGACGGCCCGGGCTCCACGCCCGTAACCTCGTACGTAATCTCGTAGGTCTCGTACATACCTTTGATACACCGCAGCCACCAGAAAGGTTCCGGGCCGGCCATGGCGCTCTCCCTCTACGTCGACACCGCTCGTTGGCGAGCGCACCAGAAGTCCGTGATCGACCAGTTCCCCGGACTGATTCCGGTCTGCAAGGGCAACGGCTACGGCTTCGGCCACGAGCGGCTGGCCGACGAGGCCTCGCGGTTCGGCTCGGACATGCTCGCCGTGGGCACCACGTACGAGGCCGCGAAGATCAAGGACTGGTTCGGCGGCGACCTGCTCGTCCTCACCCCGTTCCGGCGGGGCGAGGAGCCGGTGCCGCTGCCGGACCGGGTGATCCGCTCCGTGTCGTCCGTGGACGGCGTGCACGCCCTCGTGGGCGCCCGTGTGGTCATCGAGTGCATGAGCTCGATGAAGCGCCACGGTGTCCTCGAGGAGGACCTGGGACGGCTGCACGCCGCCATCGAGGACGTACGGCTGGAGGGCTTCGCCCTGCACCTGCCCCTGGACCGCACGGACGGCACCGACGCGGTCGAGGAGGTCATCGGCTGGATGGACCGGCTGCGGGCCGCCAGGCTGCCGCTCAACACCATGTTCGTCAGCCACCTGCGGGCACAGGAGCAGGCCCGGCTCCAGCAGCAGTTCCCGCAGACCCGGTTCCGCGCGCGCATCGGCACCCGGCTCTGGCTGGGCGACCACGAGGCCACCGAGTACCGCGGCTCCGTCCTGGACGTCACCCGCGTCTCCAAGGGCGACCGCTTCGGCTACCGCCAGCAGAAGGCCGCCTCCGACGGCTGGCTCGTGGTCGTCGCCGGCGGTACGTCGCACGGGGTGGGCCTCGAGGCCCCCAAGGCGATGCACGGCGTGATGCCGCGCGCCAAGGGCGTGGCCCGCGCCGGTCTGGCGACCGTGAACCGGAACCTTTCTCCGTTCGTCTGGGCCGGCAAGCAGCGCTGGTTCGCCGAGCCCCCGCACATGCAGGTCTCGATCCTGTTCGTGCCGTCCGACGCCCAGGAGCCGAAGGTCGGCGACGAGCTGGTCGCCCATCTGCGGCACACCACCACGCAGTTCGACCGGCTCGTCGAGCGCTAGGGCCTAGTCCTCCTGCCGCTCCCCGGGCCATGCGTCCCCGGGGAGTCGGGAGACCCCCCACTCCACGCGCGGCCCCTCCACGGCCGGGGCCGCGTGCCGGGCGGGATGGGCCGCCCTGCCGCGTACGAACACGTCCTCGGCGCCGTCCAGGACGCCCCCGGAGGGGTCGTCCGAGCCGTCCTGCCGCACCACGTCCCGTTCGGGCGCCAGAATGTCGCGTACGACCATGACGCACAGGTACAGCGTGCCGAGCAGGTGCAGGACGATCGCGAAGTGGTAGCCGTCCGTCGGCAACCCCTGCTTGTTGCCGCTGGTCGTGAAGGCCAGGTACATCCAGATGCCGAGGAAGTACATGACCTCGCACGCCTGCCAGATCAGGAAGTCCCGCCAGCGCGGCCGTGCCAGGGCGGCGAGGGGGATGAGCCACAGCACGTACTGCGGCGAGTACACCTTGTTGGTCAGCACGAACGCGGCCACGATCAGGAACGCCAGCTGCACGAACCGGGGCCGGCGGGGCGCCGTCAGCGCCAGGGCCGCGAGGCCCACACCGACGAGCACCATCAGCAGCATCGTGTACGTGTTCGCGCTGCCGGGCGTGATCTGCTCACCGGAGCGCTGGCTGATCAGGAGCCAGAGGGAGCCGAAGTCGACGTTCCGCTCCTCGTTGAACGTGTAGAACTGCTTCCACCCCTCGGGCGCGAGCAGCATGACCGGCAGGTTCACCACGAGCCACGCCCCGGCCGCGCCGATCAGCGCCGTACCGAACTCCCGCCATCGCCCCGCGCGCCAGCACAGCAGGAGCACCGGCCAGAGGATCAGGAACGGATAGAACTTGGCGGCGATCGCGAGGCCGAGCAGGATGCCGAAGGCGAGCGGGCGGCGGCGTGACCACATCAGTACGGCGACGGAGGTCAGCGCCACGGCCAGCAGGTCCCAGTTGATGGTGGCCGTGAGCGCGAACGCGGGGGCCAGGGCGACCAGCAGGGCGTCCCAGGGCCGGCGGCGGTGCGTACGGGCCACGGCGACGGCCATGACGGCCGCGCAGACCATGAGCATGCCCGCGTTGACCATCCAGTAGATCTGCTCGCGGTGCACGAGGTCGCCGCCACCGGGCGTGAGCCAGGACGCGACCTCCATGAACAGCCCGGTCAGGACCGGGTATTCCAGGAACTCTATGTCACCGCTCAGCCGGTCGAAGTACGGGACCAGGCCCTCGGCGAACCCGCGTCCCACGAACAGGTGCGGGATGTCGGAGTAGCAGGCGTGGGTGTACTGCGACGTCGAGCCCCGGAACCAGGCCCAGTCGTAACAGGGGATCTTCTGCACCATGCCGAGCGCAAACATCCCGATGGCCACCAGTGCGATCACCCGCACCGGGGTGATCGCACCGGTGCCGAGAAGGGCTCGTCGGCCGACGGGCCCGCCGATCAGTTCGCTGCCCGCGGCGGCGACCTCGTCGCGACGGGTGGGGCACACCATCGCGGTGTCCTGCGGCCGGTCCTGCTGCGGACTCGTCTTGTGGAGGCTCGGCATGGGGGACATCCTGCCGTACGTCCCTGAGAAACGGAGAGGGCCGCCGTACCCGGCGCCGTACATGTCTGTACGTGCCGGATACGACGGCCCTCAGGGCCTTACCGGGCGGAGCCCGGCGGGCGGGTCAGTCGCTGCCCAGCCAGCCGTTTCCGCCGCCATTGGGTCTGCCGGTGGCGGTGTCCGTCGGGGTCGGTGACGTCGGTGTCGTCGGGGCCGTCGGTGTCCCGGTCGAGCCACCGTCCTGTCCGCCGTCCTGGCCACCGTTCTGACCGCCGTTGTCGCTGCACGGCCAGTCCCAGACGTCGCAGGTCTTGCCCGAGCTCGGCGTGCTGCTGGGCGTCGACGACGGCGTCTGCGAGGGGGTCACGGTCGCCGACGGCGACTGCGACGGGGTCTCCGTCGGCGTCGGGGTCGGGCTGGAGGCACCGCCACCGAAGACGGGCTCCGCGTCCAGGTCCTCCGGCTCGGGGAACGACTCGACCTTCATGTTCTTCAGCGCGTCGGTCATGTAGTCCTTCCAGATCTGCGAGGGGAAGGACGAACCGTGGATCTTGGGCTGGGCACCGGTACCGAACATCGACTCGAACTTGCGACCCTGCTTGGTCTCGTCGTCGTCGAAGCGGTACATGTCGATCGCGGTCGACAGGTTCGGCGTGTACCCCACGAACCAGGCGGAGTTGTTGCCATCGGTGGTACCGGTCTTGCCGGCCACGTCCCGACCAGGGATGGCGGCCTTACGGCCAGTGCCCTTCGGGTGCTCGACGACATCACGAAGGACGTCGGTCACGTTGCTGGCGATCGCCGAGGAGAAGGCCCGCTCGGTCTTCCCCTCGTGCTTGTAGATCGTCTCGCTGTTGCGCTTGACCTCCCTCACGGAGAAGGGGTCGTTGCGCTCTCCGTTGTTCGCGAACGTCGCGTACGCGCCGGCCATCCGGATCGCGCTCGGGTCGGAGATACCGAGGGAGAACGAGGGGACGTCGGCCTGGACCAGTGAGCTGTCACGCAGACCGGCCTTGCGGGCCGTGTCACGGACCTGATCGATGCCGATGTCCATGCCGAGCTGCACATAGGGCGAGTTGGCGGAGCGGATCATCGCCTCGCGCAGGCTCATGGGGCCGTAGTTGGCGTCATCGTCGTTGACCTGCAGCCACTCATCGCCCTTCTCGTTGGTCCAGACCGTGCCGTCGTATTTCTTGATCCGCAGCTCGTTCTTGCCGGAGTAGCGGCTCTTGTTCGGGTCGACGATCGTCCGGGTCGTGGAGTCCTGCTCCTCGGGCCCCTTCGGGTCCCGCACGCCGTACTCCATGGCGGCGGCCAGGACGAACGGCTTGAACGTCGATCCGACCTGCGCACCGGTCTGGTCGGCGTTGTTGGTGAAGTGCTTGGTGGCGTCCGCACCACCGTAGATGGCGACGATCTCACCGGTCTTGGGGTCGACCGAGGCACCGCCGAACTGGACGTGCGTGTCCGTCTTCGGCCGCTTCTTCGGATCGATGTGCTCGGCGTAGACCTTCTTGATGGAGTCCTCGAGCGCCTTGACCTTGTGCTTGTCGAAGGTCGTGTAGATCTGGTAGCCACCCCGGGCCATCTGCTTCTCGTCCATCCCCGGGGTGTTGTTGATGAAGTTGGCCTTGGCCGTGCTCACCAGGTAGCCGATCTGGCCGGTCAGCTGCGCGTTCTTCTTCGGCGGCTGCACCTTGGGGAAGGCCGGGTACTTCGCACGCTCCGTCGACGGGAGGTGGCCGTCCTTGACCATCTCGTCGAGGATCCACGTCCAGCGCTCCGTGGCCCGCTGCAGGTTCGCCGCTGGCGTCGCCTTGGGGTCGATCTCGGTGGAGCCGGCGGGGTCGTAGTAGGTCGCGCCCTTGAGGAGAGAGGCGAGGAAGGCGCACTCACTCGGGTTGAGGTGCTTGGAGTCCTTGGCGAAGTACGTCCGGGCCGCGGCCTGGATGCCGTAGGCACCACGCCCGTAGTACGCGGTGTTCAGGTAGCCCACCATGATGTCGGGCTTCTCCATCTCGGCACCGACCTTGATGGAGATGAAGAGCTCCTTGGCCTTACGGGACAAGGTCTGCGACTGATCGTTGAGCAGGCTGTTCTTCACGTACTGCTGGGTGATGGTGGAGCCACCCTGCGTCTGCCCGCCCTTGGCCATGTTCCAGACCGCACGGCCGATGCCCATCGGGTCGATGCCCGAGTCGTCACGGAACGTCTTGTTCTCTGCCGAGATCACCGCGTTCTGCATGGCCATGGGGATGTCGCCGATGCCGACGATCTGCCGGTTGACCTCACCGCCGGTGGCGGCCATCTGTGTCTTGTCGGACCAGTAGTACACGTTGTTCTGCGCCGTGGCGGCCTCGTCCACCTTCGGGATCGCCACCTGGGAGTACGCGAACGTCGCCGCGCCCATCAGGAGGCCGAGGAAGGCCAGGCAGAGACCCGAGACGAGCTTCCAGGAAGGCACCCAGCGGCGCCAGCCGTACTTGTTGTGGCGCGGGTAGTCGATCAGCCGCTTCTTACCCGGCGGGCGGCCACCACCGCGGCCGCGACCCGGGCCACCGCCCTGGCCGCCGCCACCGCCACCACGCCGGCCACCACCGTGACCACCGTGGCCCCCCGCGCCGCCGTCGGGCGCACGCCGACGGCTTCCGCGCTGGGCGGCACGGCGAGCTTCGGCACGCCCACCGTAGGGGCGCTCCTCTTCTCCGTACCCCGACGAAGGGGAGCCGGTGCTGACGTCCCGTCCCTGAGCCGACCGGCGGCCCATGGGCTGCTGGGCAGCGCGCCGGGCCGCCGCGCGGCCGCCACTCGGCGGCTGCGACTGCGGCATTTTGCGACGATGCTCGCTCATCGAACGACTACTCCTCGGGCAGGCGCGTACGCCTGGAAGCGGCAGTTGAGTTCCGGTCCCCCCGAAATGCGCACGGCCGGACCTCACCAAAGGCCCCTCCGTACCGCAGCCGATCACCCGGATCACTGACGCACTGCGGCGTCGCACGGTTCCCGGTGTTCTGCATGCCGCAAGACTACGCACGGCCAAAACCCACCTAGGGCCGAAGTTCACCCCAAATCAGGCAAGTCGATTGCTGTGAATTGACGATGTGACGCCGGTCACCGTGGCCCCACTTGTCGCAGCAGTGTGGCCGTTCTATCGTCTGGATGTATCGAGTCGATACATCAGCACGGCATAAGGCACCCCGAAGCAGAGGAGGGCGACGGATGAGCAGACGCTCGGGAATCCTCGAGTTCGCCGTCCTCGGCCTGCTCCGTGAAGCTCCGATGCACGGGTACGAGCTGCGGAAGCGGCTCAACACCTCGCTGGGCATCTTCCGGGCCTTCAGCTACGGGACCCTCTATCCCTGCCTCAAGACGCTCGTCGCCAGCGGCTGGTTGATCGAAGAGCCGGGCAGCGCCCCCGAGGACGCTCTCGCCGCTTCACTCGCAGGACGCCGCGCCAAGATCGTCTACCGGTTGACGGCCGAAGGTAAGGAGCACTTCGAAGAGCTCCTCTCCCACACCGGCCCGGACACCTGGGAGGACGAGCACTTCGCCGCCCGCTTCGCCTTCTTCGGCCAGACCGAGCGGGAGGTGCGGATGCGGGTGCTGGAAGGCCGCCGCAGTCGGCTGGAGGAGCGCCTGGAGAAGATGCGCGCCTCTCTGGCCCGCACGCGCGAACGCCTCGACGACTACACCCTTGAGCTGCAGCGCCACGGAATGGAGTCCGTGGAGCGCGAAGTGCGCTGGCTGAACGAGCTCATCGAGAGCGAGCGGGCGGGACGGGATCAGCGATCCGGTCCCGACGCCCACGAGGGCGCCGCTCAGCACGACAACGAATCTGGAGAAACGGGCGGCCTGCCCCGGCACGGGGGCAGTACCCGGCCGGATCCGTCCGACGACACCGCCAAGTGAATCCCTGCATCCCGCAGGGCTTCCACGATCACACAGGGAGCAACCGGAATGGGTTCGGTTCGCGTAGCCATCGTCGGCGTGGGCAACTGCGCCGCCTCACTGGTGCAGGGCGTCGAGTACTACAAGGACGCCGACCCGGCGACCAAGGTGCCCGGCCTGATGCACGTCCAGTTCGGCGAGTACCACGTCGGTGACGTCGAGTTCGTCGCCGCCTTCGACGTCGACGCCAAGAAGGTCGGCCTCGACCTCTCCGACGCCATCGGCGCCAGCGAGAACAACACCATCAAGATCTGCGACGTCCCGAACACGGGCGTCACGGTCCAGCGTGGCCACACCCTGGACGGGCTCGGCAAGTACTACCGCATGACGATCGAGGAGTCCGCCGAGACCCCCGTCGACGTCGTGCAGGTTCTCAAGGACCAGCAGGTCGACGTGCTCGTCTGCTACCTGCCCGTGGGCTCCGAGGACGCCGCGAAGTTCTACGCGCAGTGCGCCATCGACGCCAAGGTCGCCTTCGTCAACGCCCTCCCGGTCTTCATCGCCGGCACCAAGGAGTGGGCGGACAAGTTCACCGAGGCCGGTGTCCCGATCGTCGGCGACGACATCAAGTCCCAGGTCGGCGCCACCATCACGCACCGCGTGATGGCGAAGCTGTTCGAGGACCGCGGTGTCCGTCTTGAGCGCACCATGCAGCTCAACGTCGGCGGCAACATGGACTTCAAGAACATGCTCGAGCGCGACCGCCTCGAGTCGAAGAAGATCTCGAAGACCCAGGCCGTCACCTCGCAGATCCCCGACCGCGAGCTGGGCGAGAAGAACGTCCACATCGGTCCCTCGGACTACGTGGCCTGGCTGGACGACCGCAAGTGGGCGTACGTCCGCCTCGAGGGCCGCGCCTTCGGTGACGTTCCGCTGAACCTCGAGTACAAGCTCGAGGTCTGGGACTCCCCGAACTCGGCCGGTGTCATCATCGACGCGCTGCGCGCCGCGAAGATCGCCAAGGACCGGGGCATCGGTGGCCCGATCCTCTCCGCGTCCTCGTACTTCATGAAGTCCCCGCCGGTGCAGTACTTCGACGACGAGGCCTTCGCCAACGTCGAGAAGTTCATCAAGGGCGAGGTCGAGCGCTAAAGCTCTGATCCACTTCGCCGATCGAGGGTCCCCGGTCTTTCGCCCGGGGGCCCTCTTCGTATGTGAGTCTTGCTGCCATGCCCGTCGTACGTGATCTGCGCGTACTCCTGCGCCTGACGAACTTCCGCCGTCTCCTCGCCGTCCGTCTGCTCTCCCAGTGCGCCGACGGCGTCTATCAGGTGGCGCTGGCCACGTACGTCGTCTTCTCGCCCGAGAAGGAGACCTCTCCCGCCGCCATCGCCTCCGCGATGGCCGTGCTGCTCCTTCCGTACTCCCTGATCGGGCCCTTCGCCGGCGTCCTCCTCGACCGCTGGCAGCGCCGTCAGGTCTTCCTGTACGGAAATCTGCTGCGGACGCTCCTCGCCTGCAGCACGGCCGTCCTGATGCTGGCCTCCGTTCCCGACTGGCTCTTCTACGCCTCCGCCCTGTCGGTGACGGCCGTCAACCGCTTCGTCCTCGCCGGGCTCTCGGCGGCGCTGCCCCGGGTCGTGGACGACGAGCGGCTGGTCATCGCCAACTCCCTGTCCCCGACCGCCGGCACCGTGGCCGCGACGGTGGGCGGTGGCCTGGCCTTCGGGATCCGGCTGCTCTCCGAGGACTCCGACTCCGCCGTCGTCCTGTTCGGCGCTCTCCTCTATCTCTGCTCCGCCCTGGCCTCCCTGCGCATGCCCCGCGAGCTCCTGGGCCCCGACCCCGAGGTGGTCCAGCCCCGGCTGGGCGCCGCCCTCGCCTCGACGGCCCGTGGTCTCATGGACGGGCTGCGCCATCTGGCCGAGCGACGGCCCGCCGCCCGCGCGCTGGCGGCGGTGACGCTGATGCGCTTCTGCTACGGGGCGCTCACGGTGACCGTCCTGATGCTCTGCCGCTACGCCTGGAGCTCCACGGAGTCCGAGGGACTCGCGCTGCTGGGGCTCGCCGTCGCCGTCTCCGGGGCCGGCTTCTTCGTGGCCGCCCTCGTCTCGCCCTGGGCGATCGGGCGGCTCGGACCCTTCGGCTGGATGACCGCCTGCGCGGCCTCGGCAGCTGTTCTGGAACCCGCGCTCGGACTGCCCTTCGCGCAGACCCCTCTACTGATCGCGGCCTTCCTCCTGGGGCTCGCCACCCAGGGCGCCAAGATCGCGACGGACACGGTCGTCCAGATGTCCGTGGACGACGCCTACCGCGGACGGGTCTTCGCCCTCTACGACACGCTCTTCAACGTCGCCTTCGTGGGCGCGGCGGCGGTCGCAGCGCTGATGCTGCCGCCCGACGGCCGGTCCGTCCCTGTCGTCGTGATGGTCGCCGTCGTGTACGCCTCGACCGCGCTGATGCTGGGGCGCCAACGGCAGAAGGGGTGATGTTTCACGTGAAACATCACCCCTCCCTCACGCGACCTCGTCGATGTTTCACGTGAAACATCGACCGCCCCGACTCAGCCCTGGGTCGCCCACCACTCCTTGAGCGCCGCGACGGCCGCCTCGTGCTCCATCGGCCCGTTCTCCAGACGCAGCTCCAGCAGGAACTTGTACGCCTGCCCCACGGCCGGGCCGGGACGGATACCGAGGATCTCCTGGATCTGGTTGCCGTCCAGGTCGGGCCGGATCGAGTCCAGCTCCTCCTGCTCCTGGAGCTGCGCGATCCGCTCTTCCAGTCCGTCGTAGGCGCGCGAGAGAGCGCCGGCCTTGCGCTTGTTCCGTGTCGTGCAGTCCGAGCGGGTCAGCTTGTGGAGTCGCGAGAGAAGAGGACCCGCGTCCCGGACATAGCGGCGGACGGCGGAGTCGGTCCACTCACCGGTCCCGTATCCGTGGAAGCGCAGGTGCAGCTCCACCAGACGCGATACGTCCTTGATCATCTCGTTCGAGTACTTCAGGGCCGTCATGCGCTTCTTGGTCATCTTCGCGCCGACCACCTCGTGGTGGTGGAACGAGACCCGACCGTCCTTCTCGAAGCGACGGGTACGCGGCTTGCCGATGTCGTGGAGCAGTGCGGCAAGGCGCAGCACCAGGTCCGGCCCGTCCTCCTCCAGGTCGATCGCCTGCTCGAGGACGGTCAGGGAGTGCTCGTAGACGTCCTTGTGCCGGTGGTGCTCGTCGCTCTCGAGCCGCAGCGCCGGCAGTTCCGGCAGTACGTACGCGGCGAGGCCGGTGTCGACCAACAGACCCAGCCCCTTGCGGGGGTGGGCGGAGAGCAGCAGCTTGTTGAGCTCCTCACGGATCCGCTCCACGGAGACGATCTCCAGACGGCCTGCCATCTCCGTCATCGCCGTGACGACCTCGGGGGCCACCTCGAAGTCGAGCTGGGCCGCGAAGCGAGCGGCGCGCATCATGCGCAGCGGGTCGTCCGAGAACGACTCCTGCGGCGTTCCGGGGGTGCGCAGCACCCGCGCGGCGAGGTCGTCGAGGCCACCGTGCGGGTCGACGAACTCCTTCTCCGGCAGGGCCACGGCCATGGCGTTGACGGTGAAGTCACGCCGGACGAGGTCGTCCTCGATGGAGTCACCGTAGGAGACCTCGGGCTTCCGCGAGGTGCGGTCGTACGCCTCGGAGCGGTACGTCGTCACCTCGATCTGGTAGCCGCTCTTCTGGCAGCCGACCGTGCCGAAGGCGATCCCGACCTCCCAGACAGAGTCGGCCCACGGGCGGACGATCTTGAGAACGTCCTCCGGCCGGGCGTCGGTCGTGAAGTCGAGATCATTGCCGAGCCGTCCGAGCAACGCGTCCCGCACCGAGCCGCCGACCAGCGCGAGGCTGAACCCTGCGTCCTGGAATCGGACGGCGAGGTCGTCGGCGACAGGGGATACGCGCAGTAGTTCACTGACCGCGCGGCGTTGCACCTGGCTCAGTGCAGTCGGGGTGTCTTCGTTGGCGTTCGGCACAACAGAAAAGGGTACGTGCCCCGGCCCAGCGCAGCGTCCCCGTTTTCCCAGGGACCGGCCACCTTGTCCCCATCGGCTGGAGCAGTCCCCGGCACTTGCCCCCGGCGTGCCTCGTTACCATGCGTGGACACAGCAACGGGGAACCACCGACACCACTGATACGACGAGGACGGGCGAACGCGTGGCCGAGGCGGCAGACAACCAGGGGACCCTTCCCTCACCTGCCCGTCGGTGGCTGCGGCGGACGGCGTCCCTCCTTGCAGGCGCACCGCTGCTCGCAGGGCTCCTTCAGGGCGCCGTGGCCCCACCGGCTCTCGCGGCCGAGGACGCCACCGGATCACGAACCGTCGATGTGTCTCTCGACACGCTCTCGCCGAGCGCTCCGGTGGAGGGTGACACGGTCACCCTCTCCGGGACGGTGACCAACGGGGGCAAGCAGACCGTGACCGATGCCACGGTCGACGTCAGGGTCGGCCCCCGGATGACGAGCCGGAGCGAGATCGAGCAGGTCTCGGGCCGTACCGGCTACCGGCCCGGGAGCGACCCCTCTCCCCTCGGTGGTGGCTACACGGTCAAGATCCCGCGGCTGGCGGCGGGGCTCAGCCAGGAGTTCAAGCTCTCCGTACCCGTCGACAAGCTGGGACTCGACGACGCGGGCGTCTACCAGCTGGGCGTCTCCCTCTCGGGGCAGACCTCCTCGCAGCCCTCGCATCACGTGCTCGGGATCGAGCGGACCTTCCTGCCCTACCAGCCCGAGGCGGCGGAGAAGAAGACCCAGCTCACCTACCTCTGGCCGCTGATCTCCTCGGCCCATGTGTCGGCCCAGACCGGCACCGACGACCAGCAGACGCCGGTCTTCGAGAACGACGACCTGGCCGCCGAGCTCGCCCCTGGCGGGCGCCTGGACCACATGGTCACGCTGGGCAAGGAGCTCCCCGTCACCTGGGTGATCGACCCGGACCTGCTGGCGACCGTCGACGCCATGACGCGGAGCTACCAGGTCAAGGACGGCACGGGCACGGTCCCCGGTAAGAACCAGGCCGTCGCCGAGCGGTGGCTGGACGCCCTGCAGAAGGCCGTGGTGGGCCGCAAGGTCGTCGCCCTGCCCTTCGCCGACCCGGACATCGCCTCGCTCGCCCACCGCGGCAAGGACGTCCCCGGCTCCTTGAGCCACCTCCGGCCTGCGACGGAGCTGGCCGGGACGACCGTGGAGACGATCCTCCATGTGAAGCCGTCCACCGACTTCTCCTGGCCCGTGGACGGAGCGGTCGACCCCTCGATCATGGATGTCGCGACCTCGGCCGGCGCCCACAAGGTGATCGCCCGCAGCGACAGCTTCCAGGACGACCTCCCGTACACGCCGACGGCGGCTCGCCCCATCGGCGGTGGCACCACCGCCGTCGTCAGCGACGCCTATCTCTCGACGACCTTCGAGGGCGACATGCTCCCCGCGGGGAGCTCCACCCTCGCCGTCCAGGAGTTCCTCGCCCAGTCGCTCGCCGTGACCCTGGAACAGCCCGACCGGCAGCGCAGCATCGTGGTCGCGCCTCAGCGGATGCCGAGCGCTTCGCAGGCGCAGACCATGGCGACCGCGCTGCGCGGCCTTTCGGCCGGGCGCTGGACGGAGCCCCTCGATCTGATCGGGGCCGCGGCGGTGAAGCCGGACCCTGACGCCAGCACCAAGGTGCCGAGCGCTTCCCGCTATCCGCAGCAGCTGCGCAAGCAGGAGCTGCCGGTCGAGGCCTTCCGCGACATGAAGGACACCCGCGCGGATCTGGACGACTTCAAGGTCATCCTCACCCAGCCCGACCGCGTGGTGACGCCCTTCGGCAACGCCATCAGCCGCGAGATGTCCACGTCCTGGCGCGGCCAGGCCCCCGCGGCCTCCCTGTACCGGATCACGGTGCACGAGTACCTCAAGAGCCTCACCCGCGAGGTACAGCTGGTCGAGAAGTCGGACCTCACGCTCTCCGGCCGCAGCGCCACCATCCCGGTGACCGTCCAGAACAAGCTGCTGCAGGGCGTGGACGACCTCGTGCTGAGGCTGACGTCCGGCAACAGGACCCGCCTGAAGCTCGACGGTGAGGCCGTCGCCGAACTCCCCGTCAAGATCGGCGCCGGTCACAGCCAGTCCGTGAAGTTCAACGCCTCGGCCAACGCCAACGGTCCGGTGCCCATGACGGCCCAGCTGTTCACCAAGGACGGCACGCCGTACGGACAGCCCATCTCCTTCACCGTGAAGGTCTCCGAGATCACCCCGACCGTGATGCTCGTCATCGCCGGCGGCGTGCTGCTCCTCGTCGTCGCCGGAGCGCGGATGTACACCCAGCGCAAGCGCGCGGCCGCCCGGAACGCCGAAGCGGAGGCCGCGGAGGACGACGATCCCGAGCAGCCGAGTGACCCGACACCGGACACCGCCCACGAAAGCGGCGACCTGTCTGGCCCGGGTGAGAAAGTGGACCGTTGAGCGATGTCGTGGCCGGTCGGCCGGGGACGATGAGGTGGGGTAACCATGAACGCGCCGTACGACGGTGACCGCGGGCACGGCCTGGGCGGCACCGAGCCGTCCGGTGGAACGCCCGCGGCGGCCCCGGGACCCGGCGAGACGTCGGCTCCGCCACCGCAGCAGCCCGCCTCCGACCCGTACGCCCAGAGCCCGTACGCCCAGGACCCCTACGTCCAGGACGCCTACACCCACGATCCCTTTCAGGCTCGGGATCTGTCCGCGCAGGACCCGGTGACCGAGGCGCTCTACGACCGCGCCGCGCACCCCCCGCCCCCGCCGGGCACCTACCAGGAGCCGCAGCCGCTCTACCAGCAGCCCGCGGCGCCCCAGCACGCCCCGGACCCCCGGGTGTGGGCCCAGACCCCGGCCCCCGAGCCGGACGGTCCGTCGCGCCATCTGCCCTACGGCGACGACGCCCGCACGGTCCAGTTCACCGGCGTGGACGACCTCGTGACCCGGGCCGGCGACGACACGCCCGAACCGGACGCCTTCGCCCACCTCTACCGGGACCAACAGACTCCCGGCCAGGTGCCCCCGCCCGCTCCGGAGCCGAACCCCATGCCCGCCCCCGCCCCGAAGAAGTCCGGCCGCGCCTCCGGCCTGCTGAAGTCGAGCGCGGTGATGGCCGCCGGCACCCTGGTCTCCCGCCTCACCGGCTTCGTCCGCAGCCTGGTCATCACGGGCGCGCTCGGCGCCGCCCTGCTGGGTGACACCTTCACCATCGCCTACACCCTGCCGACGATGATCTACATCCTCACCGTCGGCGGCGGCCTCAACTCGGTCTTCGTCCCGCAGCTCGTCCGCTCGATGAAGAACGACGAGGACGGCGGCGAGGCCTACGCCAACCGGCTGCTGACCCTGGTCATGGTGGCGCTCGGCGCGATCGTCGTCGCCGCCGTCTTCGCCGCCCCGGTGTTGATCCGGCTGATGTCGAACACCATCGCCGACGACGCAGCGGCCAACAGCGTCGCCGTCACGTTCGCCCGCTACTGCCTGCCCACGATCTTCTTCATGGGCGTGCATGTGGTGATGGGTCAGATCCTCAACGCCCGGGGCAAGTTCGGCGCGATGATGTGGACCCCGGTCCTCAACAACATCGTCATGATCGTCACGTTCGGTCTGTTCATCTGGGTCTACGGCACCTCCGCCGAATCCCACATGGGTGTTCAGACGATCCCCGACGACGGCATCCGCCTGCTCGGCATCGGCACCCTGCTCGGCCTGGTCGTCCAGGCGCTGGCGATGGTTCCCTACCTCCGCGAGACGGGCTTCCGCTTCCGGCCCCGCTTCGACTGGAAGGGCCACGGCCTCGGCAAGACGGTCAAACTCGCCAAGTGGACCGTGCTGTTCGTCCTCGCGAACCAGGCGGGCGTCCTGGTCGTCACCCAGCTCGCCACCGCGGCCGGTGAGGCGTCCGGCAAGAACGGCGCCGGCTTCCTCGCCTACTCCAACGCCCAGCTGATCTGGGGCATGCCGCAGGCCATCATCACCGTCTCGGTCATGGCCGCCCTGCTGCCCCGCATTTCCCGCGCCGCCCACGACGACGACCCCGGCGCCGTCCGCGACGACATCTCGCAGGGCCTGCGGAATTCCGCCGTCGCGATCGTCCCGGTCGCCTTCGCCTTCCTGGCGCTCGGTGTGCCGATGTGCACCCTGCTCTACGCCTCCAGCGGCGTCCAGGCCGCCCAGGGCATGGGCTTCATCCTGATGGCCTTCGGCCTCGGCCTGATCCCGTACTCGGTCCAGTACGTCGTCCTGCGCGGCTTCTACGCCTACGAGGACACCCGGACGCCGTTCTACAACACCGTCATCGTCGCCGCCGTCAACGCGGCTGCCTCGGCGGCCTGTTACTTCGTGCTGCCGGCCCAGTGGGCCGTCGTCGGCATGGCCGCCTCCTACGGTCTGGCCTACGCGGTCGGCGTCGGTGTCGCCTGGCGCCGACTGCGCAACCGCCTCGGCGGCGACCTGGACGGCACCCACATCATGCGGACCTACGCCCGTCTCTGCCTCGCCTCGCTGCCTGCCGCGATCGTGGCCGGCGCCGTCGGCTTCGGCCTGTTGAAGCTCCTCGGCGAAGGGGCCCTCGGCTCGCTCGTGGCTCTTCTCGTCGGCGGCGCCGTCCTGCTCGGCGTCTTCTTCGTGGCCGCCAAGCGGATGCGGATCGCGGAGCTGAACTCCATGGTCGGTATGGTCCGTGGGCGCCTGGGACGGTAGGAATCCGTCCCCGCACAACCATCGTCGGCCGCCGCGTGTCGTGCATAGCGGCCGACTGTGGGCACAATTGGCATGGCTGTTGGATGTGGCGCAACGGATGGGGAGGCAGGAACGACGGTGGCGGAACGTAGCACGGCTGCCGTCGACGTGGCCGACAACAGCGGTGACGACCCGCTGACCGCCAAGGCGGACTCGGCCGCGACCGACGGGGTGGCGGAAGCGCAGGACACGGCGGAGCAGTCCGCCGAGGTCGCAGAGGACAAGGCCGGTAAGCGGCAGAACGGCGAACAGCCCTCCATCGAGACTCCCGAGCTGCACAGCGGGCACAAACTCGCCAGGCGCTACCGCCTGGAGGAGTGCGTCACTCGTCTGGACGGTTTCAGCAGTTGGCGTGCCGTCGACGAGAAGCTGAGGCGTGCCGTCGGCGTCCATCTTCTGCCGGCCGACCACCCCAGGGCCCGGTCGGTCCTCGCGGCGGCCCGCTCGTCGGCGCTGCTCGGAGACCCCAGGTTCGTCCAGGTCCTCGACGCCGTCGAGGAGAACGACCTCGTGTACGTGGTGCACGAGTGGCTTCCCGACTCCACCGAGCTGACGACGCTGCTCGCCGCCGGTCCGCTGGAGCCTCACGACGCCTACCAGCTCGTCAGCCAGGTCTCCCAGGCCATGGCCGCCGCGCACCGCGAAGGCCTGGCCCATCTCCGTCTCACCCCCAGCGCCGTCCTGCGCAGCTCCACCGGGCAGTACCGGATTCGCGGTCTGGCCGTGAACGCGGCGCTGCGTGGCATCAGCGCCGAGCGCCCTCAGCGCACGGACACCGAGGCGATCGGCGCCCTGCTCTACGCGGCGCTGACCCAGCGCTGGCCGTACGACAGTGACGCCTACGGCCTCTCCGGGCTGCCCAAGGGTGTCGGGCTGCTCGCTCCGGACCAGGTGCGCGCCGGGGTCCACCGCGGTCTGTCCGAGATCGCGATGCGCGCCCTGGCCAACGACGGCGCCACCGCCTCGCGCCAGGAGCCGCCCTGCACCACCCCGGACGAGCTCGCCAAGGCCGTGGCGGCGATGCCTCGCATCCGCCCGCCGGAGCCCGAGTTCCCCACTCCGCCGGACTACCAGCGCACCACGTACCAGCAGGGCACCTACGGTCGCCCGCAGCCCCGCCCGGGCGTCCAGGTCCCACAGCCCGTGATGGCGCCTCCGGCACCGCTGGAGAGCCGCACCGGCAGGGTCCTGAAGTGGGCCGTGTCGGCTCTCCTGATCGCCGCCCTGGGTCTGGGCAGCTGGCAGATCGCGGACCGGCTGCTCGACCAGGGCAAGAACAAGAAGGAGACCCCGCAGACCACGCAGCCGCAGGACAGCGAGGACGAGAAGCAGCCCGAGGCGGGCAAGCCGGTCACGATCGCCGGTGCGAGCGACTTCGACCCGCAGGGCGACGGCACCGAGACCCCGTCGGAGATAGGGAATGCCTTCGACGGCAACCCCTCCACGTCCTGGCAGACATCGATCTACTACGGGTACTCGAACTTCGGCAGGCTGAAGGAAGGCGTGGGCCTCGTCCTGGACCTCGGCACCGTCCAGGAGATCTCCAAGGTGGAGGTCGCCTTCCAGGGCGTCACGTCGGTGCAGCTGCGGACGGCGCCCGAGAGCGCCTCGTCCCAGCCCACGTCGGCGGACGCCTTCACCACCGTGGACTCGGACTCAGGTGCCCAGGTCGCACTCACGGCCGACAAGCCCGTGAAGACGCGCTACGTTCTGGTCTGGCTGACCGACCTGCCCGGCAGTGGACAGGGTTACCGCGGCAAGATCACGGACATCAAGATCACCAGCTGACGGCATCGGGGGAGGGGGCTCACCGTTGGACGAAGCCATAGGCAGCGGCACCAGCGACCAGGATCTTCTGGCGCGCCATGTCGCCGGCGATCCCGACGCCTTCGGTGAGCTCGTGCGGCGCCACCGCGATCGGTTGTGGGCGGTGGCCCTGCGGACCCTGGGGGACCGCGAGGAGGCCGCTGACGCCCTCCAGGACGCCCTTGTGTCCGCCTTCCGGGCCGCGCATACCTTCCGTGGGCAGTCGGCCGTCACAACCTGGCTGCACCGCATCACGGTGAACGCCTGTCTCGACCGTGCGCGCAAGGCCGCCTCGCGCAAGACCTCCCCCATGGACGACACCGCGCGTTTTGAGCAGCTCCTCGAGCCCGCCGAGTCGGCCGAGGCCCCCGCCGAGCGCCAGGACCTCCACCGAGAGCTGCTGGCCGCCCTCGCCACGCTCCCCGCCGACCAGCGAGCCGCACTGGTCCTGGTGGACATGCAGGGGTACCCGGTGGCGGAAGCCGCACGCATCCTCGATGTCCCCACCGGAACGGTGAAGAGCCGCTGTTCGCGCGGGCGGGCCAGGCTGCTGCCCATGGTCAGCCATCTGCGCGCCGACACCGTGGGTAACGAGGGCCCCGACCGGGGAAGGAACCGGACGCCGGGGACATCCGTCCCACCGGTGTCGGGGCCATCGGATACCGGACCGAATGGCCCGGCTGCTGTGAAGGGCGGAGGTGGGCGCGCGTGACTTCCACGACCGGCAAGGCCGACACAGCACAGCACCCGGACGTCTCGGAGATCTCCGACTTGACCGAGGGGCTGCTCTCCCCCTCCCGTACGGCAGCCGTCCGTCGGCATATCGAGGGCTGCTCCCTCTGCGAGGACGTCCGGACCTCCCTGGCGGAGATCCGCGGGCTGCTCGGCACCCTCCCGGGACCGCCCCGCATGCCTGCAGACATCGCCGGCCGGATCGATGCCGCCTTGGCGGCCGAGGCTCTCCTCGACGCCACCACCCCCGAAATCGGCCCCGATGTTTCACGTGAAACAACGAGCGGCCACTCCGACGCCCGCCCTTCCGCGGAGCCCGCACCGCCCACGGGCCGTCCGGCGGGCCACCCCCGCGCCACCACAGGTCCTGGCCGCCCCCGGCCCCGGCGTCGCCGGATCGCAGCCCTGGGTGCGGTCCTCGGCGCCGCAGCGCTCGGCATGAGCCTCTTCCTCACCCAGGGAGGCCTGCAGACGCTCACCGGAGACGAGTCGGCCGACAAGAGGAGCACAGCCGCGAGCGATGTCTCCAACGACCGCTTCGACGGCCGGCCGGTGGAAGCCCAGGTTCAGGACATGCTCCGGCCGGACACCTTCAAGGCTCCCGGGGAGACACAGCCAGAGTCCCTCACCGCCGAGGGCGGTGACACCCCGAACCAACGGAACACCGCCGAGTCCCTGCCTGAGTGCGTCAAGGCGGGCACCGGCCGCCCCGAGGGAGTGCTTGCCTTCCAGCGGGGCGACTACGAGGGCAAGCCTGCCTATCTCCTCCTGCTCCCGAAGGGGACCGAGGGCACTCACGTGCAGGCCTACGTCCTGGATGCCTCCTGCGCCGACAACGCCGGACAGGGCAAGGCCGAGGTTCTGCTGACGCACACCTACCCTCGCGCCTGACTCCTCGCCGTGCCGCGCGGCGGCCTCGGGAATGGTTGCCCCGTAGGATCCGTTGGGTGGGGTGAGAGTCAGGAACCTGACCGCCCCGTAGGCAGTAGGCAGTCTGCAGAGACGAGGAAGAAACCCGTGAGCGACGTCCGTAACGTGATCATCATCGGCTCCGGGCCCGCGGGTTACACCGCAGCGCTCTACACGGCGCGTGCGTCGCTGAAGCCCCTGGTCTTCGAGGGTGCCGTCACCGCCGGTGGCGCTCTGATGAACACGACCGACGTGGAGAACTTCCCCGGCTTCCGTGACGGCATCATGGGCCCCGACCTGATGGACAACATGCGCGCCCAGGCCGAGCGCTTCGGCGCCGAGCTGGTGCCGGACGACATCGTCGCCGTGGACCTGACCGGCGACATCAAGACCGTCACCGACACCGCCGGCACCGTGCACCGCGCGAAGGCCGTCATCGTCACGACCGGCTCCCAGCACCGCAAGCTCGGCCTCCCCAGGGAGGACGTGCTCTCCGGACGGGGCGTCTCCTGGTGCGCGACCTGCGACGGGTTCTTCTTCAAGGACCAGGACATCGCCGTCGTCGGCGGCGGCGACACCGCGATGGAGGAGGCCACCTTCCTGTCGCGCTTCGCCAAGTCCGTCACGATCGTCCACCGCCGGGACTCCCTGCGCGCCTCCAAGGCGATGCAGGAGCGCGCGTTCGCCGACCCGAAGATCAAGTTCGCCTGGGACAGCGAGGTCGCCGAGATCCACGGAGACCAGAAGCTCTCCGGTCTGACCCTCCGCAACACCAAGACGGGCGAGACCAGCGAGCTGGCGGCGACCGGCCTCTTCATCGCCGTGGGCCACGACCCCCGCACGGAGCTCTTCAAGGGCCAGCTGGAGCTGGACGGCGAGGGCTACCTCAAGGTCGACGCCCCGTCGACGCGGACGAACCTCGCCGGTGTCTTCGGAGCCGGTGACGTCGTCGACCACACCTACCGCCAGGCGATCACCGCCGCCGGCACCGGCTGCTCGGCCGCGCTCGACGCCGAGCGCTTCCTCGCGGCCCTCGCCGACAGCGAGAAGCTCGCCGAGACCCCTGCGGTCTGACTCCACCACCCACACCCCGCATAGTTAAGGGAGGTTGCCGTGGCCGGCACCCTGAAGAACGTGACCGACGCCGACTTCGACGAGGTCGTCCTCAAGAGCGACAAGCCCGTCCTGGTGGACTTCTGGGCCGCGTGGTGCGGTCCGTGCCGTCAGATCGCCCCGTCGCTGGAGGCCATCGCGGCCGAGCACGGTGAGATCGAGATCGTGAAGCTCAACATCGACGAGAACCCGGGTACGGCCGCCAAGTACGGCGTCATGTCCATCCCGACGCTCAACGTCTACCAGGGCGGCGAGGTCGTGAAGACGATCGTCGGCGCGAAGCCGAAGGCCGCGATCCTCCGCGACCTCGAGGGCTTCGTCCAGGCCACTGCCTGACATCCCTGTTTCACGTGAAACACGAACGGCCCGCCTCCCCTCCGGAGGCGGGCCGTTCGTCGTCCACCAGGACGGAACGAGAGAGGGCGGCCTAGAGAGGCCGCAGCGCCGGCTCCTTCTGGACGGCGCCCAGGAGCCGGTCCAGCGCCAGCTCCACGTCTTCCTTCCACGACAGCGTCGTCCGGAGCTCCAGCCGCAACCGTGGATGGGCAGGGTGCGGCCGTACGGTCTTGAAGCCCACCGCCGTGAGATGGTCGGCCGGCAGCACACAGGCCGGCTCCTTCCACCGGGCGTCCCCGAAGGCCTCGATGGCTCTGAAGCCGCGCCGCAGGAGGTCCTTGGCGACGGTCTGCACCATCATCCGGCCGAGGCCCTGTCCCTGATAGCCCGGCATGATCCAGGCCGTCATCAACTGGACCGCGTCCGCGGAGACCGGGCTCGTGGGAAAGGCCATGGACCGCGGCACATACGCGGGCGGCGCGTACAGAACGAAGCCGACGGGCACGTCATCGACATAGACCACGCGGCCACAGGATCCCCACTCCAGCAGCACCGCCGAGATCCACGCCTCCTTCTCCAACTCCGGCCGGCCCGCCTTCACCGCGGCTTCCCCGCTCACCGGGTCGAGCTCCCAGAACACGCAGGAGCGACATCGCTTGGGGAGGTCCGGAAGATTGTCCAGCGTGAGCGGTACTAGCCGACGCCCCACGGCTGTTCCCTCGCTTCCCACGGCCATCGCAGCACGGATACGACCTCCCAGAATCGTATCGATGGGGCGATCAGGGCGATACCGCTCGCAGGCAAAGGGCGGGCCGTGTTCCGGTTCTCACCGGATCACGGCCCGCCCTGAGGTCGCGGAGACACCGACGAAGGGTCAGCTCTCGTCGTCCTCGCTCTGCTCGGAGTTCACCTGATCCATCACACGTCCCTCGCCGGGCGCCAGGGAGGAGAGGATCCGGTCCAGATCGTCTATCGAGGCGAACTCGACGACGATCTTCCCCTTCTTCTGCCCCAGGTCGACCTTCACCCGGGTCTCGAAACGATCCGAGAGGCGCGAAGCCAGCTCCGTGAGTGCCGGCGAGACACGTGCTCCGGCGCGCGGGCCCTTCGGCTTGGTCGAGGCGGAGGGCTCGGAGCCCATCAGTGTCACGATCTCCTCGACCGCACGCACCGAGAGCCCCTCGGCCACGATCCGGTACGCCAGCTTGTCCTGAGCCTCCGGGTCCTCCACCGAGAGCAGCGCACGCGCATGCCCGGCCGAGAGCACACCGGCGGCGACACGACGCTGGACCGGCGGAGACAGACGCAGGAGACGCAGCGTGTTGGAGACCTGCGGACGCGACCGTCCGATCCGGTCGGCCAGCTGGTCGTGGGTGCAGTTGAAGTCCTTGAGGAGCTGGTCGTAGGCGGCAGCCTCCTCCAGCGGATTGAGCTGCGCCCGGTGGAGGTTCTCCAGGAGCGCGTCCAGGAGAAGCTTGTCGTCCTCGGTCGCCCGGACGATCGCGGGGATCCGCTCCAGACCAGCCTCACGGCAAGCCCTCCAGCGGCGCTCACCCATGATCAGTTCGTAGCGCTCGGTGGCCAGCTGTCGTACGACGACGGGCTGCAGCAGACCGACCTCCTTGATGGAGGTGACCAGCTCCGCCAGAGCGTCCTCGTCGAAGACCTCACGCGGCTGCCGCGGGTTGGGCGTGATGAAGTCCAGCGGCAGCTCGGCGAAGTGCGCGCCGGCGGGGGACTCCGTCTCCACGACCACCTCGGCCTCGACCACAGGCACCACGGAGTCCGGGGACTGCGGGCTCTGCGGAAGGGTCGCCACCTTCGCGGCGGCCACCCCCCGGTCCGAGGCGAGCGCCGGGACGGCGCCGGGCGAGGCGGACCCCGCCCCCAGACCGACAGCGGGTGCCTGCCGCTCCTGGGGAGCAGCGGGGATCAGCGCACCGAGCCCACGCCCCAACCCCCTACGTCGATCGCTCACTGGATCCCCTCCGACATGCTGTGCTGGTTGTTCTGAAGGCCCACAGGGGTGTGCTGCGGGTCGTAGTTGATGCCGACGCCCCGCAGCGCGATCTCACGGGCCGCCTCCAGATAGGAGAGCGAACCGCTGGAGCCCGGATCGTACGTGAGGACCGTCTGTCCGTAGCTCGGCGCCTCCGAGATCCGCACGGACCTCGGGATGCTGGTCCTCAGCACCTCCTCAGCGAAATGGCTGCGCACCTCGTCGGCGACCTGGGAGGCAAGCCTGGTCCGGCCGTCGTACATGGTGAGCAGGATCGTCGAGACATGCAGCGCGGGGTTGAGGTGCCCTCGCACCAGGTCGACGTTCCGCAGGAGCTGCCCCAGGCCCTCCAGTGCGTAGTACTCGCACTGGATCGGGATCAGCACCTCGGCACCCGCCACCATGGCGTTGACCGTGAGCAGTCCGAGCGAGGGCGGGCAGTCGATGAGGATGTAGTCCAGGGGCTGCTCATAGGCCTGGATCGCTCGCTGGAGCCGGCTCTCCCGTGCCACCAGCGAGACGAGCTCGATCTCCGCACCAGCGAGATCGATGGTGGCCGGCGCACAGAAGAGGCCTTCGACGTCCTGGACGGGCTGGACCACGTCGGAGAGAGGCTTGCTCTCCACGAGTACGTCGTAGATCGAAGGAACTTCGGCGTGGTGGTCGATACCGAGGGCCGTCGAGGCGTTGCCCTGCGGGTCGAGGTCGATGACCAGGACACGGGCACCATGCAGCGCCAGGGAAGCAGCAAGATTGACCGTCGTGGTCGTCTTGCCCACTCCGCCCTTCTGGTTTGCCACCACCATCACGCGTGTCTGGGCAGGCCGGGGAAGACCCTCGCCGGCACGCCCCAGCGCCTCTACTGCCAGTTGGGCAGCACGACCAATGGGGGTGTCGTCCATCGGGGGCGGTGTTTCACGTGAAACATCCTCCCCCGCCGATTCGGTTCGGGGACCGGGGACCGGATCGGTCATCGGTCCCGCGATGTTGGCGTCGGACCGCAAGGATTCACTCTCCTCGGCTTCAGGCTCGCGATGAACAGAGCCTGCCATGCTTTCGGGGTCGTGAACCAGCGAGGCCCGTGGTTCTGTGGATGAATCCACCTCTGTGGACAATCCTGTCCCCCTCGCGAGGGGTTTCGCGAGGGGTTTGCGGTCCCGGGGCGTGGCAGCCGCGCGGCCGCGGCTGATGATCCCCTGCAGCAGTGAGCGACGTTTCACGTGAAACACGATGCACTCGCCGCCGACGTAGGACCGCTCGACACTCCGAAATACGTACGTATGGCAGCTTGTACGGATCAGTTGCGCAGCGTTGACGGCTCATATGCGCCGCGTTGACGGCTTCAGCGGCGGCGATGGGCCCTGCTCGGGCGGGCGGCCTTGGCCCGCTTGGCGGCGAATCTCACACCGCCCGGGCTCTCCCCGACCTCCACCCGTACGACAGTCGAGAGCGGGTCCACGATGCCCTCGCCGACCTGGAGCACGGAGGTGGCGACCACACCGAGCTTGGAGAGCGCGGCACGGGCGCCGTCGATCTCCTCCTCGGCCGTGTCGCCCTTGAGCGCCAGCATCTCCCCGTACGGACGCAGCAGGGGAACGCCCCAGCCGGCCAGCCGGTCCAGCGGCGCCACGGCGCGCGCCGTCACGACATGGACCGGAGGGAGCTTTCCGAGCATCTCCTCGGCACGGCCCCGAACCACGGTCACATGGTTCAGACCCAGCAGCTCCACGACCTCCTGGAGGAAGTTCGTCCGGCGGAGCAGCGGCTCCAGGAGCGTGATCTTCAGATCCGGGCGCACGAGGGCGAGGGGGATACCCGGCAGTCCGGCCCCCGAGCCGACATCGCACACGGTGACGCCCTCGGGCACCACCTCGGAGAGCACCGCGCAGTTCAGCAGGTGCCGCTCCCACAGGCGGGGAACCTCGCGCGGGCCGATCAGCCCGCGCTTGACGCCGGCGTCCGCGAGGAGCTCCGCGTACCGGACGGCCTCCGGGAAGTACTCGCCGAATACCGTCCGCGCCTGTTCGGGCGCAGGGGGGAGCTCCGCTGCCTCCGTCACGGGAACCGTCCTTCCGCACCGCACCCATGGGTGCGCGCGCACTGTGGTGGCTGACTATCAGGCTGACAAGATCGGCCCCGCCTGCGAGCAGACGGGGCCGACACTGCGAGAGGGGTCAGGCAGGGAGTACGACGACGAAGCGCTGCGGCTCCTCGCCCTCAGACTCGCTGCGCAGACCGGCGGCGGCAACCGCGTCGTGCACGACCTTGCGCTCGAACGGCGTCATCGGGTCCAGCTTGACCGGGGCACCGGTCGACTTCACGTCGGACGCGGCCTTGGCGCCGATCTCGGCGAGCTCGGCACGCTTCTTGGCGCGGAAACCGGCGATGTCCAGCATCAGCCGGCTGCGGTCACCGGTCTCCCGGTGCACGGCCAGCCGGGTCAGCTCCTGGAGCGCCTCCAGCACCTCGCCGTCACGGCCGACGAGCTTCTGCAGATCACGGCCGCTCGAGTCGCTGATGATCGAGACCGCAGCCCGGTCCGCCTCGACGTCCATGTCGATGTCGCCGTCCAGGTCGGCGATGTCGAGCAGACCTTCGAGGTAGTCGGCCGCGATCTCACCCTCCTGCTCCAGGCGGGTCAGGGTGTCGCCACCCTCGGCGGCGTCGACGGCGTCGGCGGCGGAGGTAGTGCCTTCCGTCACGGATGGACTCCTTCTACTTCTTGGAGGACGGGTGCTTCGGGCGCTGCTGGCCCTTGCGCTGGCCGGACTTGGCCTGGCCGGACTTGGCCTGACGGGAACCCCCGGAGTTGGCCCGGCTCGGCCGCGTGGGCTGGTCGCCCTGCTCCGAGTCCTTGGCCGTGTCCTTGGCCTGCCCCTGCGGCTTCTTCTCCAGCGAGGGGGTGGGCTTGTCGTCGGGCTTCTCGTCCGGAGTCTCGGACTCGGCGGCGTCCTCGGCGCTCTTCGCCGTGGAGTGCTGGGCCGCGGCCTGCCGCTTCGCCTTGGTCTGGCGCTTGGGCTGCTGACGCCTGGCCGCGGTACCGCCCTCCACCTCGGCGGCGACGGTGTCGCTCTTGGCTACGGTGCCGTCGGCCTGGGCGGCGAAGCCGGCCTTGGCCAGACCGGAGAAGAAGCGACGCTCGTTCTCGTTGCGATCCGCGCCCTTGGCGACGATGGCCTTGACCACGTTCTTCCGACGACGACCGCGAACCTCACCGTGCGACCCGACGCTCTTCAGCAGGCGCTGGAGGTAGGCGTCCTGGGCCTTGCTGCCCGGGGTGGGGTTCTGGCTGATCACGTACATCTGCTGGCCCATGGTCCACACGTTGGTGGTCAGCCAGTAGACGAGGACACCGACGGGGAAGTTGATGCCCATGACGGCGAAGATCAGCGGGAAGATGTACATGAGCATCTTCTGCTGCTGCATGTACGGCGTCTTCACCGAAAGGTCGACGTTCTTCATCATCAGCTGGCGCTGCGTGTAGAACTGCGAGGCCGACATCAGGACGATCATGATCGCGGTGACGATGCGCACCGAGGTCAGCGAGGCGTCGAGAGCGGCGACGTCGGCGGCGCTGTCCGTGAAGGTGGACGCCAGCGGGGCGCCGAAGATGTGCGCCTGCCGCGCGCTGTCGAGCAGCGACTGGTTGATGACGCCGATCGTCTTGCCCTCGGCGATGTGGGAGAGCACCGCGTACAGAGCGAAGAAGAACGGCGACTGCGCCAGGATCGGAAGGCACGAGGAGAGCGGGTTGGTACCCGTCTCCTTGTACAGCTTCATCATCTCTTCGGACTGACGCTGCTTGTCGCTCTTGTAGCGCTCCTGGATCGCCTTCATCTTCGGCTGGAGCGCCTGCATGTTCCGCGTCGACTTGATCTGCTTCACGAAGAGCGGGATCAGACAGATACGGATCAGCACCACGAGGGACACGATCGACAGGCCCCAGGCCCAGCCCGTGTCAGGGCCGAAGATCGCCCCGTACAGCTTGTGGAACTGGACGATCACCCATGAGACAGGGGTGGTGATGAAGCTGAAAAAATTGGCAATCGTGTCCACTAATCAGGCTCCTTGAGCATTGGGCGGGGTCTCTGCGGCCGGGCTCGTCTCGGCGGGGGACCCGCCCTTGTCTCCGCGCAGTGCGTTCCGCAGCAGTTCATGCCAGCGCGGACGCTTGCGCGGGGGTACGTGGTCCACGCCGCCGGGCGACCACGGATTGCACCGCAGGATGCGCCAGGCGGTCAGGGCAGTGCCCTTGATCGCGCCATGCCGGTCGATGGCCGTGAATCCATAGTGGGAACACGACGGGTAGTACCGGCAGACGGGCCCGAGAAGCGGGCTGATCGTCCACTGGTACAGCTTGATGAGAGCCAGCAGCGGGTACTTCATCGCGCGCCCCCTCCCAGGAGCCGCTGAAGAGCGGCGTCAAGGTCTCGGGCCAGCTGTGCGTGATCGGCGTCACCGGCTCCGGGCAACGCCCGTACGACCACCAGGCTACCGGGGGGCAGCTCGGACAGTCGTTCGCGGACGAGATGGCGCAGGCGTCGCTTCACCTGGTTGCGTACGACCGCACCGCCCACGGCCTTGCTCACGACGAAACCCGCACGTGCCTGGGAAGCGCTCTCCCCAGGCGCGTGCGGGTCCGTTGCACCGCTGCGTAGGTGGACGACGAGGAGCGGGCGACCGGCCCGGCGCCCTCGGCGTACCGCGGTTGCGAAGTCCTCGCGCCGCCTCAGCCGATTCTCGGTAGGCAGCACGTCATGACCTGTTTAAGCGGATCAGGCGGACAGGCTCGCGCGACCCTTGGAACGGCGGTTCGCCAGGATGGCGCGACCGGCGCGCGTACGCATCCGCAGGCGGAAGCCGTGGGTCTTGGCGCGACGACGGTTGTTCGGCTGGAAGGTGCGCTTGCTCACTCGGGGGCTCCAGAAATGATTCGTAGATGGCGGGACATCGCCTGGCTGTCACCGTGCGCCCACGAGTAGCTCGCAATACGCCCGAGTGCACCGCTTCACGATCACAGACCGTGATCTTTGCCCATCGGAGGCAGGCGGCAGCAGCCATCGACAACTCGACCACGTTACGGTACGCGCGGCTACGCCATCCGGTCAAACCGACCGATCACCGGGGTCCATTGTGCACAGGCTGTGGACAACGACTTGAACGAGGTCAGCCGCCGCGACTACCGTGGCTGGACTCCTAAAACTTTTTTCCGTTCTGTCCTTACCTGTCCAGATGGACTTCGACCCACCGTCCCGAGAACCACACATTCGTGGGACCTGCGAGGAAGCGTGCCCTGTGGCTGACGTACCTGCCGATCTTGCCGCAGTGTGGCCACGCGTGCTCGAGCAACTCCTCGGCGAAGGCCAGCAGGGCATCGAGCCCAAGGACAAGCAGTGGATCGAGCGCTGCCAGCCTCTCGCACTGGTGGCCGACACCGCACTGCTCGCCGTCCCCAACGAATGGGGCAAGCGGGTCCTCGAAGGACGACTGGCTCCGCTCATCAGCGAGACCCTCAGCCGTGAGTGCGGCCGCCCGATCCGGATCGCGATCACGGTCGACGACTCGGTCGGCGAGCCGACCCCGCCCGCGCCCCCGGTCCAGCAGCAGCCGCGCTACGACGAGCGGCCGCCGGCGGATTCGTACGACAAGTACGACGGCTACGGGCACCGGCCGATGCCGGACGACGGGCTGCCCACCGCGCGCCCGGCCTACCCGGACTACCAGCAGCAGCGCCCGGACCCGGGCTCCTGGCCGCGTACCCAGGAGGACCTCTCCTGGCAGCAGCCTCGCCTCGGGGGCTACCAGGAGCGCGACCCGTACACCGGTCCGCGCCCCCAGCAGCCGCAGCAGCCCCGCTACGACGAGCGCCCGTCGGCCTACGACCAGCCGCAGCGGCCGGAGCGGGCCGAGCTCCCCGACACGCCGCGGCCGGGCACCGGCCACGGCCCGCGCCCGGGCGGCCCCGGTGGACACGGCGGGCACGGCGGTCCGATGCCGGGCCACACGGGAGGCAGCACCGGCTCGGCCCCCGGCCAGGGCTCCGGCTCCGGCGCGCCCGGCGAGCAGCACGCGCGGCTGAACCCCAAGTACCTCTTCGACACCTTCGTCATCGGTTCTTCGAACCGGTTCGCGCACGCCGCCGCCGTCGCGGTGGCCGAGGCGCCCGCGAAGGCCTACAACCCGCTCTTCATCTACGGGGAGTCGGGCCTCGGCAAGACCCACCTGCTGCACGCCATCGGGCACTACGCGCGGAGCCTCTACCCCGGCACGCGCGTGCGCTACGTGAGCTCGGAGGAGTTCACCAACGAGTTCATCAACTCGATCCGCGACGGCAAGGGCGACACCTTCCGCAAGCGCTACCGCGATGTGGACATCCTGCTCGTCGACGACATCCAGTTCCTCGCGAGCAAGGAGTCGACGCAGGAGGAGTTCTTCCACACCTTCAACACGCTCCACAACGCGAACAAGCAGATCGTGCTCTCCTCGGACCGGCCGCCCAAGCAGCTGATGACCTTGGAGGACCGGCTCCGCAACCGCTTCGAGTGGGGCCTGACCACCGATGTGCAGCCGCCCGAGCTGGAGACGCGGATCGCGATCCTGCGCAAGAAGGCGGTGCAGGAGCAGCTCAACGCCCCGCCGGAGGTACTGGAGTTCATCGCCTCCCGGATCTCGCGGAACATCCGTGAGCTGGAGGGCGCGCTGATCCGGGTGACGGCCTTCGCGAGCCTCAACCGGCAGCCGGTGGACCTGGGGCTGACCGAGATCGTCCTCAAGGACCTGATCCCCGGCGGCGAGGACTCGGCGCCGGAGATCACGGCCGGCGCGATCATGGCGGCCACCGCCGACTACTTCGGCCTCACGGTCGAGGACCTCTGCGGTTCCTCGCGCAGCCGTGTGCTCGTGACGGCCCGGCAGATCGCCATGTACCTGTGCCGTGAGCTGACCGACCTGTCGCTGCCGAAGATCGGGGCGCAGTTCGGCGGCCGTGACCACACGACCGTGATGCACGCGGACCGGAAGATCCGCGCGCTGATGGCGGAGCGCCGCTCCATCTACAACCAGGTCACCGAGCTCACCAACCGCATCAAGAACGGCTGAGAGGTTCGCTCAGCGGCGCTCAGCGCCGCTCGACACCCGCTCGAAGGGCGCCCCGGGAACGCTTCCCGGGGCGCCTTTTCGTCGTCGTCACGCCGTCGGCGGCCTCTCCGGGGGCGTTCCTGGGCGCCCTCCACACGCCTGTGCACGGCCGGGCTGTTCGATTTCGGCGCAGCGGTGGCGCGTTCTCCACAGATTGCGGGATGATCTTCCGTCCACAGGGTGGGGACTCAGGAGTTATCCGGATACCTTCCACAGGCAGGGCGGTCGGCAGGCCAACATCCCAGGTCAGAGGGGTGTGGATTTGTTGGCAACCTTGATCCACAGCTTGTGGATGAATTTTTCGTCCACAGGGCGTCCCGTCGGTTGTCCACTGGCGACCCACAGGAGTTGGTCTGTTGCCCACAGGTTCTCCACACCGCTGTCCACTGTTCGGCAACGAAACGCCCGGCGTCACCGTGTCGAGTGAAAGCCGTCACACCAAGGAGGACGGTTGGGCTGTGGGGAACACGGGTAAAGCTGGGGACAGCACTGGGGAGAAGTCCCCGTGGCCTGTGTACCGGTTGTGCAGAACTTTCGGGTGTCCACAGAACACCCCAGTTGTCCACCGGCTCCACCCACAGGGGCAGTGGACAAAAAACCGCAGCTGACCTGCGAAAACAACGTTATCCACGGTTTCCACAGGCCCTACTACTACTCCCACCTAGAGTTAGCCCGGAATCCGCTTCGAAGTGGGTCCTGTGCACAACTCGGCGCCGGAGCCTCCTCGACCTCTTGTCGCGACTTGACCCCGAGCCGCACCGAGTGTCGGCGGCGTACGTCAGACTGGTTCCCGCAGTCGACGAAGAGCCAGCAACAGCAGGAGGCGGTTCCGGTGAAGATCCGGGTGGAGCGCGATGTACTCGCGGAGGCGGTGGCCTGGGTGGCCCGCAGCCTTCCGGCCCGTCCGCCGGCGCCCGTACTCGCGGGCCTTCTGCTGAAGGCCGAGGACGGCGCGCTGAGCTTCTCGAGCTTCGACTACGAGGTCTCGGCCCGTGTCTCCGTCGAGGCGGAGGTCGAGGAGGACGGCACCGTCCTGGTCTCCGGCCGCCTGCTCGCCGACATCTGCCGCGCCCTTCCCAACCGTCCCGTCGAGATCTCCACAGACGGTGTACGGGCGACCGTGGTCTGCGGCTCCTCCCGCTTCACCCTCCACACCCTGCCTGTGGAGGAGTACCCGGCCCTGCCGGAGATGCCCACCGCGACCGGCACCGTGCCCGGCGAGGTCTTCGCCTCCGCCGCCGCCCAGGTCGCCATCGCCGCCGGCCGCGACGACACGCTGCCCGTGCTCACCGGTGTGCGCATCGAGATCGAGGGCGACACGGTCACCCTGGCATCCACCGACCGCTACCGCTTCGCGGTCCGCGAGTTCCTGTGGAAGCCGGAGTCCCCCGACGCCTCCGCGGTCGCCCTGGTGCCCGCGAAGACCCTCCTGGACACCGCCAAGGCGCTCACGAGCGGCGACACCGTCACCCTGGCGCTCTCGGGCTCCGGCAAGGGCGAGGGCCTGATCGGCTTCGAGGGCGCCGGCCGCCGCACCACCACCCGGCTGCTCGAGGGCGACCTGCCGAAGTACCGGACGCTCTTCCCCACCGAGTTCAACTCGGTCGCGGTGATCGAGACCGCCCCGTTCGTCGAGGCCGTCAAGCGCGTGGCCCTGGTGGCCGAGCGCAACACCCCGGTCCGACTCAGCTTCGAGCAGGGCGTGCTGATCCTGGAGGCCGGCTCCAGCGACGATGCACAGGCTGTGGAGCGTGTGGACGCGCAGCTGGACGGCGACGACATCTCGATCGCCTTCAACCCGACGTTCCTGCTGGACGGCCTGAGCGCGATCGACTCCCCGGTCGCCCAGCTCTCCTTCACCACCTCCACCAAGCCCGCGCTGCTGAGCGGCAAGCCAGCCGTGGACGCGGAGGCGGACGAGGCGTACAAGTACCTGATCATGCCGGTGCGCCTCAGCGGCTGACGCCCTGATCCGGGGCTTCGCCTGAGCGGCTGACCCCACAGGTGTGCACCCGGGTCCGGGCGTAGGC
This sequence comes from Streptomyces sp. NPDC048370, assembly GCF_043200825.1. Taxonomy (NCBI): domain Bacteria; kingdom Bacillati; phylum Actinomycetota; class Actinomycetes; order Kitasatosporales; family Streptomycetaceae; genus Streptomyces; species Streptomyces sp. NPDC048370. The sequence goes on from NZ_JBICYI010000003.1 coordinate 278,153, forward strand.
TCGGACCCGGGTAAACCGCACACGACGCTTAAGGAATCTCTGATGGAGCTCGGTCTCGTCGGTCTCGGCAAGATGGGCGGCAACATGCGTGAGCGCATCCGCCGCGCAGGCCACACCGTCATCGGATACGACCGCAATCCGGACCTCGCCGATGTCCACAGCCTCGAAGAGCTTGTGGGCAAGCTGAAGGGTCCGCGCGTCGTGTGGGTCATGGTCCCGGCCGGTGCCGCGACCCAGTCCACCATCGACGAGCTGGCGAACCTGCTCTCCCCCGGTGACATCGTCGTGGACGGCGGGAACTCCCGCTGGACGGACGACGAGAAGCACGCCGAGGAGCTCGCCGCCAAGGGCATCGGGTTCGTCGACTGCGGCGTCTCCGGCGGAGTGTGGGGCCTGGAGAACGGCTACGCCCTGATGTACGGCGGCTCCGCCGAGGACGTGGCGAAGGTCCAGCCGATCTTCGACGCGCTGAAGCCCGAGGGTGAGTTCGGCTCGGTCCACGCGGGCAAGGTCGGCGCCGGCCACTTCGCGAAGATGGTCCACAACGGCATCGAGTACGCGATGATGCAGGCGTACGCCGAGGGCTGGGAGCTCCTGGAGAAGGTCGACTCCGTCACCGACGTGCGCGAGGTCTTCCGCTCCTGGCAGGAGGGCACGGTCATCCGTTCCTGGCTGCTGGACCTGGCGGTCAACGCGCTGGACGAGGACGAGCACCTGGAGCAGCTCCGCGGCTACGCGCAGGACTCCGGCGAGGGCCGCTGGACGGTGGAGGCCGCGATCGACAACGCGGTGCCGCTGCCCGCGATCACCGCGTCGCTGTTCGCGCGGTTCGCGTCCCGCCAGGACGACTCCCCGCAGATGAAGATGATCGCCGCGCTGCGCAACCAGTTCGGTGGCCACGCGGTCGAGTCCAAGAAGTAATCCACAGGCTGTGCACCTCGCGGTGCACAGCAGCCGCGGGGAAGGTCGGCGCACACCATGCACGTCACGCATCTGTCGCTGGCCGACTTCCGCTCCTACGCCCGGGTCGAGGTCCCGCTCGATCCGGGCGTCACCGCTTTCGTGGGCGCCAACGGCCAGGGGAAGACCAACCTGGTCGAGGCCGTCGGCTACCTCGCCACCCTCGGCAGCCACCGCGTCGCCTCGGACGCGCCGCTCGTACGGATGGGGGCGGACCGGGCGATCATCCGCGCCGCGGTCACCCAGGGCGAGCGCTCCCAGCTGGTCGAGCTCGAACTGAACCCGGGGCGGGCGAACCGCGCCCGTATCAACAGGTCCTCGCAGGTCAGACCCCGTGACGTACTCGGGATCGTACGGACCGTGCTGTTCGCTCCGGAGGACCTGGCCCTGGTCAAGGGCGATCCCGGCGAGCGCCGGCGCTTCCTCGACGAACTGATCACGGCGCGCTCGCCGCGCATGGCGGGAGTGCGCTCCGACTACGAGCGGGTGCTCAAGCAGCGCAACACGCTCCTGAAGTCCGCGGCCATGGCGCGGCGGCACGGCGGCCGTGGCATGGACCTGTCGACGCTCGACGTATGGGACCAGCACCTGGCGCGCGCGGGCGCCGAACTCCTCGCGCAGCGGCTGGATCTGATCGGTGTCCTGCAGCCGCTCGCCGACAAGGCGTACGAGCAGCTGGCACCGGGCGGCGGACCGATCCTGCTGGAGTACCGGCCGTCCGCGCCGGGCCCCGGGCACACGCGCGAGGAGCTGTACGAGCAGCTGATCGCCGCGCTCGCGGAGGTGCGCAAGCAGGAGATCGAGCGCGGGGTGACGCTGGTCGGTCCGCACAGGGACGAGCTGGTGCTCAAGCTGGGCGATCTGCCGGCGAAGGGGTACGCGAGCCACGGGGAGTCCTGGTCGTACGCGCTGGCGCTGCGGCTCGCCTCGTACGACCTGCTGCGGGCGGAGGGCAACGAGCCGGTCCTCGTCCTCGACGACGTCTTCGCGGAACTGGACGCGCGGCGCAGGGAGCGGCTGGCCGAGCTGGTGGCCCCGGGTGAGCAGGTGCTGGTGACGGCGGCGGTGGACGACGACGTGCCGGGCGTGCTCGCGGGGGTTCGGTACGAGGTCGCGGGGGGTTCGGTGGACAGGCTGTGAGGGTTGTCAAGGCGTGAAGGCGTGAGGTTGTGAGCTCGTGAGCGAGAACCAGGATTCCCAGGGCGGTCAGGACCCGCTGCACGGTCGGGACCCCCAGGCCGCGAAGGCGCCCGAGCCCTCGGGTGTGGATCTCGCCCGGGTCGCGCTGCGCGCCGCCAAGGAGCAGGCGAAGGCGCGGGGTGCGGCGGCCCAGCAGAAGAAGCAGGCGCGGCGCGGTGGCGGGCTGCGCTCGGGCGCGCACGCCGACGGGCGGGACCCGGTCGGCCTCGGTGCCGCGATCAACCGGCTCATCACCGAGCGCGGCTGGGAGACGCCGGCGGCGGTGGGCGGGGTCATGGGGCGCTGGCCGCAGATCGTCGGCGAGGACCTGGCGAACCACTGCGTGCCGCTGAAGTACGACGACGCTCCGGACGAGCGGGTGCTCACCGTGCAGTGCGACTCGACGGCGTGGGCGACGCAGCTGCGGTTGTTGGCGCCGAGGCTGGTGGCGCGGCTGAACGAGGATCTGGGGCACGGGACGGTACGGGTGATCAAGGTCCTGGGGCCGGGGGGTCCTCGCAAGGGGTACGGGCCGCTGCGGGCGCCCGGGTCCGTGGGGCCTGGGGACACGTACGGCTGACGTTGCCTGTGCGTGCGGGCGCCCCGGGGTGCCCGCAGTGCGGGGCCCTGGCGCGGGCAGCGCGTTCGAGGGCTGTGCCCACCCTCCCCCCGACTCCGTCCCGGGGGGACCCCCACCGCCCTGCGGAACGACTGCCCACAGTGGGGGTGGATGGGCACCGCCCCCGCCGTGCCCACGCCCGGTCACAGCTCGAAGCGCTGGGTGGCCGTCAGAGCCCTTTGGAGCCCCTCCCCGGATATGGGGAGTCGTCTCGCTCCCGCTCAGGGCGGCACATGCGGACTCAGGTACCGGCAAACCCCCATTCGTGTCGGCGCTACCGGTAGACTGGTGGGTAATCCCGCCACCCTGCGGAACAAGTCGAACGACGCAGCCGCTCCCGTATGCCCGGAGAACGGCTTGTGCTGTGCCAGAAAGGGCGCTTCGTGGCCGATTCCGGCAACCCCAACGAGAACACTCCGTCCGCCAACGCTGCGTCGTACGACGCCAGCGCGATCACCGTCCTCGAGGGTCTGGACGCGGTCCGCAAGCGACCCGGCATGTACATCGGCTCGACCGGTGAGCGCGGACTCCACCACCTCGTGCAGGAGGTCGTCGACAACTCCGTCGACGAGGCCCTCGCCGGGCACGCGGACACGATCGACGTCACGATCCTGGCCGACGGCGGCGTGCGCGTCGTCGACAACGGCCGCGGTATCCCGGTCGACATGCACCCGGTGGAGAAGAAGCCGGCCGTCGAGGTCGTGCTGACGGTCCTGCACGCGGGCGGCAAGTTCGGCGGCGGTGGCTACGCCGTATCCGGCGGTCTCCACGGTGTGGGTGTGTCCGTGGTCAACGCGCTGTCCACCAAGGTCTCCGTCGAGATCAAGCGTGACGGCTACCGCTGGACGCAGGACTACAAGCTCGGTGTGCCCACCGCGCCGCTGGCCAAGCACGAGGAGGTCTCGGACTCCGGTACGACCGTGACGTTCTGGGCCGACCCGGACGTCTTCGAGACCACCGAGTACTCCTTCGAGACCCTCGCGCGCCGCTTCCAGGAGATGGCCTTCCTCAACAAGGGCCTCACCCTGAATCTGACGGACGAGCGCGAGTCCGCGAAGGCCACCGTCGGCGCCGACGACCCGGACGCGGAGGCCGCCGAGCCGACCGCGCGCACGGTGACGTACCACTACGAGGGCGGCATCGTCGACTTCGTGAAGTACCTCAACTCGCGCAAGGGCGAGCTGATCCACCCGACCGTCATCGACGTCGAGGCCGAGGACAAGGAGCGGATGCTCTCGGTCGAGATCGCGATGCAGTGGAACTCGCAGTACAGCGAGGGCGTGTACTCCTTCGCGAACACGATCCACACGCATGAGGGCGGTACGCACGAAGAGGGCTTCCGGGCCGCGCTGACGGGTCTTGTGAACCGGTACGCGCGCGACAAGAAGCTGCTGCGCGAGAAGGACGACAACCTCACGGGTGAGGACATCCGCGAGGGTCTGACGGCGATCATCTCGGTCAAGCTGGGCGAGCCGCAGTTCGAGGGCCAGACGAAGACCAAGCTGGGCAACACGGAGGCCAAGACCTTCGTGCAGAAGATCGTCCACGAGCACCTCAACGACTGGTTCGACCGGAACCCGGTCGAGGCCGCGGACATCATCCGCAAGTCGATCCAGGCGGCCACCGCGCGCGTGGCGGCCCGCAAGGCGCGTGACCTGACGCGCCGTAAGGGTCTCCTGGAGTCGGCGTCCCTCCCGGGCAAGCTGAGCGACTGCCAGTCGAACGACCCCACCAAGTGCGAGATCTTCATCGTCGAGGGTGACTCCGCCGGTGGCTCCGCCAAGTCCGGTCGTAACCCGATGTACCAGGCCATCCTGCCGATCCGCGGCAAGATCCTGAACGTCGAGAAGGCCCGGATCGACAAGATCCTGCAGAACACCGAGGTCCAGGCGCTGATCTCGGCCTTCGGCACCGGAGTCCACGAGGACTTCGACATCGAGAAGCTCCGCTATCACAAGATCATTCTGATGGCGGACGCCGACGTCGACGGCCAGCACATCAACACCCTGCTGCTGACCTTCCTCTTCCGCTTCATGCGTCCGCTGGTCGAGGCCGGTCACGTCTACCTCTCCCGCCCGCCGCTCTACAAGATCAAGTGGGGTCGCGACGACTTCGAGTACGCGTACTCGGACCGTGAGCGCGACGCCCTGGTCGAGCTGGGCAAGCAGAACGGCAAGCGGATCAGGGAAGACTCGATCCAGCGCTTCAAGGGTCTGGGCGAGATGAACGCCGAGGAGCTGCGCGTCACCACGATGGACCAGGACCACCGTGTCCTCGGCCAGGTGACCCTGGACGACGCGGCCCAGGCGGACGACCTGTTCTCGGTGCTGATGGGTGAGGACGTCGAGGCCCGGCGTTCGTTCATCCAGCGCAACGCCAAGGACGTTCGCTTCCTCGACATCTGAGTCGGTCTCAGCTGACCGTACGAAAGGACTGACGACCAGCAATGGCCGACGAGAACCCCCCTGTGACCACCGAAGACGAAGAGATGCAGGTGCTGCGGATCGAGCCCGTCGGGCTCGAGACGGAGATGCAGCGCTCGTACCTCGACTACGCGATGTCCGTCATCGTGTCGCGTGCGCTGCCCGACGTCCGTGACGGCCTCAAGCCCGTCCACCGTCGTGTGCTGTACGCGATGTACGACGGCGGCTACCGGCCCGAGAAGGGCTTCTACAAGTGCGCCCGCGTCGTCGGCGACGTCATGGGTACGTACCACCCGCACGGCGACTCCTCCATCTACGACGCGCTGGTCCGCCTCGCCCAGCCGTGGTCGATGCGGCTGCCGCTCGTGGACTCCAACGGCAACTTCGGTTCCCCGGGCAACGACCCGGCCGCCGCCATGCGGTACACCGAGTGCAAGATGATGCCGCTGGCCATGGAGATGCTCCGGGACATCGACGAGGAGACCGTCGACTTCCAGGACAACTACGACGGCCGGAACCAGGAGCCGACGGTCCTGCCGGCGCGCTTCCCGAACCTGCTGGTCAACGGCTCGGCCGGGATCGCGGTCGGCATGGCGACCAACATCCCGCCGCACAACCTGCGCGAGGTCGCGGCCGGCGCCCAGTGGGCGCTGGAGCACCCGGAGGCCACGCACGAGGAGCTGCTCGACGCGCTCATCGAGCGGATCAAGGGCCCGGACTTCCCGACCGGCGCGCTGGTCGTGGGCCGCAAGGGCATCGAAGAGGCGTACCGCACCGGTCGTGGCTCCATCACGATGCGCGCGGTCGTCGAGGTCGAGGAGATCCAGAACCGCCAGTGCCTGGTGGTCACGGAGCTTCCGTACCAGACCAACCCGGACAACCTCGCGCAGAAGATCGCCGACCTGGTGAAGGACGGCAAGATCGGCGGCATCGCCGACGTCCGCGACGAGACCTCGTCCCGTACCGGCCAGCGGCTCGTCATCGTGCTCAAGCGCGACGCCGTCGCCAAGGTCGTCCTCAACAACCTCTACAAGCACACCGATCTGCAGACGAACTTCGGCGCCAACATGCTGGCGCTCGTCGACGGTGTGCCGCGCACGCTCTCGCTGGACGCGTTCATCCGCCACTGGGTGACGCACCAGATCGAGGTCATCGTGCGCCGGACCCGCTTCCGGCTGCGCAAGGCCGAGGAGCGCGCCCACATCCTGCGCGGTCTGCTGAAGGCGCTCGACGCGATCGACGAGGTCATCGCGCTCATCCGGCGCAGCGACACGGTCGAGGTCGCGCGCGAGGGCCTGATGGGCCTGCTGCAGATCGACGAGATCCAGGCCAACGCCATCCTCGAGATGCAGCTGCGCCGGCTCGCCGCCCTGGAGCGCCAGAAGATCGTCGCCGAGCACGACGAGCTGCAGGCGAAGATCAACGAGTACAACGCGATCCTCGCCTCCGAGGAGCGGCAGCGTCAGATCGTCAGCGAGGAGCTGGCGCTGATCGTCGAGAAGTTCGGCGACGACCGCCGCTCCAAGCTGGTGCCCTTCGACGGTGACATGTCCATCGAGGACCTGATCGCCGAGGAGGACATCGTCGTCACCATCACGCGTGGCGGCTATGTGAAGCGGACGAAGACCGAGGACTACCGCTCGCAGAAGCGCGGCGGCAAGGGCGTGCGCGGCACGAAGCTGAAGCAGGACGACATCGTCGACCACTTCTTCGTCTCCACCACCCACCACTGGCTGCTCTTCTTCACCAACAAGGGCCGGGTCTACCGGGCGAAGGCGTACGAGCTTCCGGACGCCGGCCGGGACGCCCGCGGCCAGCACGTCGCCAACCTGCTGGCCTTCCAGCCGGACGAGCAGATCGCCGAGATCCTCGCGATCCGCGACTACGAGGCCGCGCCGTACCTGGTGCTCGCCACGAAGGCCGGTCTGGTGAAGAAGACCGCGCTGAAGGACTACGACTCCCCGCGCGCGGGCGGCGTCATCGCGATCAACCTCCGCGAAGCGGAGGACGGCAGCGACGACGAGCTGATCGGTGCCGAGCTGGTCTCGGCGGAGGACGATCTGCTGCTCATCAGCAAGAAGGCGCAGTCGATCCGGTTCACGGCGACGGACGACGCGCTGCGCCCGATGGGACGCGCCACCTCGGGCGTCAAGGGGATGAGTTTCCGCGAGGGCGACGAGCTGCTCTCGATGAATGTCGTCCGGCCGGGTACGTTCGTCTTCACCGCCACCGACGGTGGGTACGCGAAGCGGACCAACGTCGACGAGTACCGCGTCCAGGGTCGTGGTGGCCTCGGTATCAAGGCCGCCAAGATCGTGGAGGACCGTGGTTCGCTCGTGGGTGCGCTGGTGGTCGAGGAGACGGATGAGATCCTCGCCATCACGCTGTCCGGCGGTGTGATTCGTACGCGAGTCAACGAAGTCAGGGAGACCGGCCGTGACACCATGGGCGTCCAGCTGATCAACCTGGGCAAGCGGGATGCCGTCGTCGGCATCGCGCGCAACGCCGAGGCGGGCAGCGAGGCCGATGAGGTCGACGAGGTCGACGCCGAGGCCGAGATCGGCGAGGGCGTCGAGGTCGCGACCGCGACCGAGGCCGAGGCAGCCGAGGGCAACGAGTCCTCGGCCGGGGAGCACGAGGAGTAGAGCGTGAGTGGAGCCACGGGCGCCGATTCGGCGGCTGCCGGAGCTTCTGCTGGGGCTGGAGCGAACGGTGCCCGTGGCTCCGCCACGGACTCCCAGGGGGTTGCGGTGACGGACACCCGAGGGCCCAAGCCCTCGTACGAGACGTACAACGGGCCGCTGCCCGGCGAACGCGCGGGCGCGCAGCAGCCGAGCGGGCCGTACCACCCGCCGCAGGCGTACGGCGCTCAGGCGCCGGGCACCGGCGGTGACGGTACGACGGCCGGCGGGGCAGGCGGCACGGGAGGCGGGGTGGCAGGCGGCATGGTCGGCGGTGTGGGCGGTCAGAACGCGGGCGCCGTGCGCCGGCCGCGCACCGGGGCGCGCACCACGCCCCGTACGCGCAAGGCGCGGCTGCGGGTGGCCAAGGCCGACCCGTGGTCGGTGATGAAGGTGAGCTTCCTACTCTCCATCGCGCTGGGCGTCTGCACGATCGTGGCGGCCTCGGTGCTGTGGATGGTCATGGACGCCATGGGCGTCTTCTCGACCGTCGGCGGCACGATCAGCGAGGCGACGGGCTCGAACGAGTCCAACGGCTTCGATCTGCAGTCGTTCCTGTCGCTGCCGCGTGTGCTGATGTTCACCTCGGTGATCGCCGTGATCGACGTGGTTCTGATGACCGCCCTGGCGACGCTGGGCGCGTTCATCTACAACCTGTCGGCCGGATTCGTGGGCGGTGTCGAGCTCACGCTGGCCGAGGACGAGTGACCTGCGGGGGGCCTGTCGGAACCGATTTTGGGACTGGCCCCCACGTGCGCTAATCTTCAGGAGTCAGCGCGCGGGACACACACCGCAGAGCGCGGCGGGGCTATAGCTCAGTTGGTTAGAGCGCATCCCTGATAAGGATGAGGCCACAGGTTCAAATCCTGTTAGCCCCACAGCGACGATCGGCCCGGACGGTTCACCCGTTCGGGCCGATTGCTTTTGCCGAGACCTGCCCGACACAGGTCACCGATCGGTATCGGTCGGTGTGTAGAGTGGGCGTCAGAAGTCTCCTACGTCAACGAAAGACGAGGTCGCGCGGTGAAGAAGCTTCTCCTGGTCGCACTGGCCGCCATCGGCGGGCTCCTCGTGTACCGCCAGATCCAGGCGGATCGCGCCGAGCAGGATCTGTGGACGGAGGCGACCGACTCCGTGCCCGCAGGTTCGGGTGTCTGAGTCGCACATTGTCTGAGGGCGAAGCCCCGGTCGCGTTCGAGCGGCCGGGGCTTCGCGCTGTTTCAGGACCGTGACGCCAGCCTCTTGAGTTCACCTGAGCAAATCACTACGTTGCGAGAGCAAAGTTGAGTGATCGCGGTCAAGGGGGCATGGCATGGGAGTGCTGAGAGCGCCGAGCGGGCAGAGAGCGCTGAGCGTGCGACGAACAGCAGCAGCGGTGGCAGGCGGGGTGGTGGGGGCGTTGCTCGCCCTGCTGCTCGCGCCGGCACCGGGAGCGGCCGCGGCGGACGGGGAGGCGACCGCGGCCGCGAGCCTGGTGATGGTGCTGGATTCCTCGGGTTCCATGGGCGACGACGACGGCTCGGGACGTACGCGGATGGAGGCGGCCCGCGCCGCCGTCGGCACCGTCGTCGACGGCCTCCCCGACGGCCATCCCACCGGCCTGCGGGTCTACGGCGCCGACCGGCCCCAGGGCTGCACGGACACCCGGCTCGTCCGGCCGGTCGCACCGCTGGACCGGGCAGGGCTCAAGGCCGCCGTCGCGGCGCTGAAGCCCACCGGGGACACCCCCATCGGGCTCTCCCTCCAGAAGGCCGCCCAGGACCTGCCCAGGACCGCCGCCGGAGCCGTCGGGACCACGCGCACGATCCTGCTGATCTCCGACGGCGAGGACAACTGCGGCGACCCCGCGCCCTGCGAGGTGGCCGCACAGCTCGCCAAGGACGGGATCGGGCTGCGGATCGACACCGTCGGCTTCCAGGTGAAGGGCGCGGCGCGCGGGCAGCTGGAGTGCATCGCCGAGGCGGGCAACGGCCGTTACTACGACGCGCCCGACGCCGACGCGCTGGCCCGGCAGCTCCAGCGGGCCGCGCAGCTCTCGGCCGACGGCTACCGGCTGCGGGGCGAGCGGGTCACCGGCACCCCGACGAGCGACCGGGCGCCCGCCCTCGTACCGGGGCAGTACCTGGACAGCATCGGGCCCGGTGAGAAGCGGTACTACGCGGCCGACCTGGACGACGTGTCGACGGTGGACTTCTCGGCGACGGCCGTGCCGCAGCCCGGCGCGGCGGTGGACACCGTCGACGCCCTCGCCACCAGCCTCGTCTACGCCTCCGCCGGCGGCGAGGGCGGCTGCGCGACCAACAGCGAGATCTTCCACCAGGACGAGGGCGCCGTCCCGTTGACCTCCGCCGTCTCCCGCATCCCGACCGAGACGCGGTACTCGACGTGCGACAAGGCGGGCCGCTACTGGTTCGTGGTCGAGCGCCGGAGCAAGCCGGCGTCCGACGCGGCCCGCTGGCCGCTGGAGCTGGTCCTCGGCGTCGAGGCGCCGCTGCCTGCCGGGACGATCCCGGCACAGTCCGAGCCGGAGTACGGATCCGGCGGCAAGGACGCCGTCCTGCCCACCGGCGATCCCAGGGACGTCCGCGGCGGGACCGGCTTCAACGACGCCCGCGAGCTCGGGAGGGGCGTGTGGCGGGACCGTCTGCTGCCGTCCCAGACGCTTTGGTACAAGGTGCCGGTGGGCTGGGGACAGCAGCTGCGCTACGGCGTCGAGTTCGCCAACGAGCCGACCGTCGACGGGTCTTCGTCGTCGAACTCGTACGGCGGCACGCAGGTCTACACCCCGGCCCGGCACCCGGTGGGCGGCGGGACCGGCGAGTTCACCTCCCGGACCTCCTACAACGGGCGCCCCACGGCGCTCGGCATGGGCACGGTGCCGGTCGCCTGGACCAACCGGTACGAGAGCCACCCCAACGTCGTGCCCGTGCACACCACGGGCGGCTTCTACATCGCGGTCACCCTCGGCGCCGAGGCCGCGGAGATCGCCGAGAACCCGAGGATCGCGATGGTCCTGCGGATCGCGGTCCTCGGCGAGGAGCTCACCGGGCCCGAACACGGCGCGGCGCCGGTGGCCGTGGCGGGAAAGCCTGACAAGCGGGGCGAAACATCCGCGCACGCAGACAGCGGAGGGGCGGGCGGGGCAGGATGGACCGTCACCGAGGTCGCCGCGGCGGGCGGCGCGGCCGTCGTACTGATCGCGGGGGCCGTGTTCCTCGTGCGGCGGGTACGGGGCGGGACAGCGACGGACACGAGGAGAGGCGCGTGAAGACGCAGCGCGTGGGTACGCAGCGCGTGAGGACGCGGCGCGTGGGGGTTCGGCCTGCCCTGGGCCGGGGCGGCCGGGGCCTGGGCCGGGGCCTGACGGCGGCGGTCGGCGCGACGGTGGGCGCGGCCGTGTTCACGGCCGCGGCGCTGCCCGGCACGGCGTGGGCGGCCGGGGAGAGCCCGTACGGGTTCGACGGCGGTGCCCAGGAGATCAAGGGGGCCGCGACCAGCCTGGACGCGCAGCAGCTGAAGGCGGGTCAGAGCTACCGGGACGCCATCAAGAAGGACGGCAAGCTCTACTACCGGGTCGACCTCGACGACAAGAAGAACGCGTACGTCTCCGTGGTCGCCGTGCCGAAGTCAGGCGGCAAGGCGGAGTACGGCGACGGCATCAAGGTGACCCTGCAGGACGGCTCCGGCGCGCAGTGCGGCTACCAGGACTCCTCCTTCGAGTCGGCCACCTTCACCCGGCCCCTCACCGCGTACGCCCACCGCACGATCGAGGCCGACAGCTCCACCTGCCAGCAGGCCGGCGCGTACTACGTGCTGGTCGAGCGGACCTCGAAGGCCGTCTCCACGCCCGACGACTGGGAACTGGAGATCCGGTACCTCCCCGAGCCGGGCGTGAAGCAGACCGGCCCGACCGAACTCCCCGAGAACTGGCCCTCCACCGCGCCTCCGCCGCCGACCGGCGGGCCGCAGAAGCGGCAGGGCGGCGCGGGCTTCCACGACGCCACCTCGCTGCGGCAGGGCGAGTGGCGCGCCGACATCAAGCCCGGGCAGACGCTGTTCTACCGGGTGCCCGTCGACTGGGGGCAGCAGGTCTTCGCCAGCGCGGAGCTCGGCAGCAGCGCCACAGGCGCGACCGGGTACGTCCCCAACGCGCTGGTGCTCTCGCTCGACAACCCGGCCCGCGGCCATGTCGACCAGGACACCGTCAGCTACGACGGCAAGCCGGCGACGCTGGCGCTCGACGCGCACCGGCCGGTCGCCTTCGAGAACCGCTACTCCTCCAACAGCTACACCAACGCCATGCGGTTCGCGGGCTGGTACTACCTGACGGCGACGCTCAGTCCGGAGATCGTCAAGGAGTACGGGGACAAGCCGGTGCCGCTGACCCTGCGGGTGAACGTCACCGGCACGGCGAAGGCGGGCCCCGCGTACGACGGGGACGCCGGTCCCTTCAAGGTCACCGCCGACGACCGGGACGCGGCCGCCAGTGGGGCGAGCGGGGCCGAGGCGCAGAAGAAGGACGGCATGGTCCTGGTCGCGGCGGCCGGGATCGGCGCCGGAACGGTGCTGCTCGTCGGGCTCGGCGTGTGGACCCTCGCCGGGCGGCGACGGGCCGCGAGGGACGCGGCGGGGCAGGGCGGTTCGCAGGGGGGTCCGCCGACGGGGCCGCAGGGTGGTCCGCCGCAGTTCGGGCCGCCGACGGCCTGGTAGCGGGGGCGCGGCCGGTCAGGTCTGGGTGAGAGCCCAGATGCCGACGGCGAAGCAGACCAGCGCGAGGAACAGCACCGGGACCGCCACCTTCGGGGGCGGTCCCGGTCGCTTTGCCGGGGCCGGGCCGGGGGCCATGGTCGGGGCCGGGACCGAAGGTGTCGGCGGGGCGGGAACCTGTCCGGCCTGAGCGGTGTATTGAACAGTAGAAGCGTGGGGGAACGGCACGGCGGCCGTCGGGGTCCGGGCGAAGTCCGGGGCGGCGGCGGGAAGGGGGGAGGCCGCGTGCGCGGAGGACGTGGGGACCGGCTGCGGGGGCGGCGGGGGCAGGTGGAAGCTGCCCGTCTCGGAGGGGCTCGGCAGGGGCTGCTGCGGCTGTGCCTGAGCCTGATCGTGTGGTGGGGGCGCGGCCGGGGTCGGGGCCGGGGCCGGGTCCTGGGGGGCCGGGGCCTCGGGGCCGTTCGGGCCGAAGCCGGCGGGCAGCGGGCCGATCTGGTCGAAGACCTCGACCGGCTCCTCGTCCGGGCTCGCCTCGGGCAGCATCTCGATCGCCGCGGTCAGCGCCTTGCGTACGCCGGTGGCCGTCTTGAAGCGGGCCTGCGGGTCCGGCTGGAGCAGGCCGGCGAGGACCTGCCACAGCGGCTCGGGGATCCCCTCAGGGGCTCCCGGAGTCCCGTGCGCGATGAAGTACTCGATCAGGGCCCGGGAGTCCGGCTTCTGCCCCTGGAGCAGATAGAGGGCGACCAGGCCGACGGCGAAGAGGTCGGCCGGGAAGTCCGGCTCCGCGCCGAGCATCTGCTCGGGCGCGAAGTAACCGGGCGTCCCCACCACGTAGTTGGTCTCCGTGAGGCGGGGCTCGCCCTTGCGCATCGAGATGCCGAAGTCGGAAAGCCGCAGATGCGGTCGCCCGGTTCCGGTGACGTCGAGCAGGATGTTCGCCGGCTTGATGTCGCGGTGCACGACCCCCTCCGCGTGCACCGTGGCAAGTCCGGAGAGCAGCTGGTCCAGCAGGGTGCAGACGAAGCGCGGCGGCAGCGGGCCGTAGTCGCCGATGACGTGCGCCAGAGACCCGCCGGCCACCAGGTCCATGGTGAAGAGGACCTTGTCGTCGTCCGCGGCCCAGCTGGCCGGGGCGAGGACATGCGGGTGATCGATCCGGAGCGCCTGCTCCCGGACGAAGCGGAGCAGCGTGTGGGCGTCGCTCTGCTGGAGCACCTTGGCCGCCACATATCGGCGGCGCCGGTGGTCCCACGCACGCCAGACCGCTCCGACACCACCCCGTCCGATCGGGTCGACCAGTTCGTACCGACCAGCGAAGACCTCACCCATTGCGCTGCGCCCGCTCCCCGTCGTGCCTCGTCCGCCCGGCACCGGCTGCCGGACCGGCTGCTCTGCGTCAGTTCTGGTGCGACTCGTAGTGGGCGACCGCGTCAGCGGTGCGCCCGGCGCCGTACACCCGGAGGAACTCTGCCAGTTCCGGGTGGGCGGGGGCGAGAGAGTCGGCCGCATCGATGATGTCGCCGGCCGCCGCGACCGAGCGCAGCAGCGACTGGATCTCGCGGACCACCCGGCGCACGGTCGGCGCGCCCGAGCTGGTGGTGGTCTGGCTGGTGGCGGTGAGCACGGAGCCGCCCTGGGACTTCTTGATCTCGTCCATGCGGTCGGTGGCCTCGGCCGCGCTGACGCTGCCGTCGGCGACCTGGCCGGCGAGCTCCTGCAGGGCCTGGACGCGCTGGACGACGGCCGGGTTTCCGATCTTGGCCCGCTGGCCGCTCATCAGCTGGGAGAGCATGGGTGCCGACAGTCCGAGCACAGCGGCGAGCCGGGCCTGATTGAGGCCGAGATCGTCGATCAGGCGACGGAAGAGCGCCCCCAGCGGCTCTCCGTACCAACTGCGCTGAAGCTCGCGGGCTCTTGCCGTGGCTTCTTGCTGTACTGCGTCCATTACGTCTCCCCATCCCTAGGTTCGCCACTGCGAACCTCGATCAGCATCTTACGGAGCGTGGTCGCCGACCGGGAGTCCCAATCCTTTTGCGGGAAAGAGGGGGTGACCCGGTACTCTGTTCTCGTTCCGGGGCCTTAGCTCAGTTGGTAGAGCGCTGTCTTTGCATGGCAGATGTCAGGGGTTCGACTCCCCTAGGCTCCACCGGACAAGCCCCTCCGAACCGTGGCAACGCGGCGCGGAGGGGCTTTTCGTCTGTCCCCGTCAGGGCGCCCGTCGATTGGCCCACGATCAGGGGCCCGCAATGGACCTGCCACGCTGGGCCACCGAGCCTTAGCGTCGTGTCCATGGCGAACACCTCCTCCCCATTACGGCAGGCCTCCCGCGCTCCCCGCGCGCTGCTCCTCGCCCAGCTGAGCAACGCGATCGGTGACGGCGCCTTCTACGTCACCTCCGCCCTCTACTTCAGCCAGATCGTCGGCCTGTCCGCCGCCCGGATCGGCATCGGCCTCACCCTCGCCTGGGCCGTCGGCTCGGTCGCCGGAGTCTGGCTCGGGCACCTCGCCGACCGGCGCGGACCCCGCACCACCGCCGTCCTGCTCGCCCTCGCCACGGCGGCCGCCGTCGCCTCGTTCCTCCTCATCCGCTCCTTCGTGCCGTTCCTGGTGGCCGCCGCCGTGTACGCCACCGCCCAGAGCGGCCTCGCCGCCGCCCGCCAGGCGCTGCTCGCCGGCCTGGTCGAGCCCTCGGCCCGTACGGAGGTACTGGCCCGGTTGCAGTCCACCCTCAACGCGGGGCTCGCCGTCGGCGCCGGCCTGGGCGGGCTCGCCCTGCACGCCGGGACCCGTACCGCCTACCTGTCCGTCTTCGCCCTGGACGCCGTCGGCTTCCTGGTCTGCGCCCTGCTGCTGCGCGGACTGCCCGCCGTGGCCCCCGCCCCGACGGCCGCCGCGGGTGAGCCGCGCCTCGCGGTGCTCCGCGACCGCCCGTACGCGCTGCTCACCCTCCTGAACGCGCTGATGCTGCTGCGCCTGCCGCTGCTCAGCCTCGCCCTGCCGCTGTGGATCGTGCAGCGCACCTCGGCGCCCGGCTGGATCGTGTCGGCGCTCTTCGTCCTCAACACCGGGGTCGTGATGCTCTTGCAGGTGCGGACGGCGCGGAAGGTCACCGGTCTTCCCGAGGCCACGCGCGCGGTGGGCCGGGCCGGCGCCGTCATGCTCGCCTCGTGCGCCGTGTTCGCGGTGACCGCCGCGGGCCTCGGGCCCTGGACGACCGTGGCCGTCCTCGTCCTCGGCGCGGCGCTGCAGGTGGCCGCCGAGATGCGCCACTCCGCGGGTTCCTGGCAGATCGGGTTCGCCCTCGCGCCCGCCGGCCGGATCGGCCAGTACCAGGGCTTCTACGGAACCGGTGTCCCCGTCGCACGGACCCTCGGCCCGTTCCTGGTCACGGCGCTCCTGGTCACCTGGGGCGCGCCCGGCTGGCTGGTGCTCGGCGGGATCTTCCTGCTGGTCGGTGCGGTCACCGGGCCCGCCGTGCGCTGGGCCGAGCGGGCCCGTGCGCAGGCACCCGAGGCGCGCGGCGCGACGGAGCTGCTCGGCGCCCGTTGAGCCGGACGAGTGGTGTTCATCCGAAGAACTGCGCGGGGACGGCGTCGCTCCGGGAAATCCGGATCCGCGTCCCCATCATGAGGAATGTACGAAAAGCGCGCAATCCGAAATGAACCATCCGAGAACCTGACGAACGCCACGAACGTCACGAGCACCACGTCACGCACCACGTCACGAAAGCGAGGGGCCATGGCCACCGCCAAGGTCAAGCAGTTCTGGACCGCCTTCATCTCCGTACTCTTCGCCCTGCTCGCCTCCGTCGGCCTGGCGTCCACCGCCACCGCCGCGCAGGCTCCCGCCGTCCAGCAGCCCGAGGAGCCGGCCGCCGCGCAGACCCCCGCCGGGGCGCGCACCACCGTCGCCGTACCGGCGCAGAGGGCGGCGTATCAGTGGCCCACCACGGTCCGCGAGCGCTCGCTGCCGCCCACGATCAAGCAGCGCATCGGCGCCGAGGCCCACAACTCCTCGCCCTCCGTACGCCACCTGCGCGCCGACGCCCCGACCGAGACCACGCTCACGGACCAGACGGAGCTGTCGGGCCTTGCGCTCGCCGCGGCGGCGTAGGGCGCGGGGAGTCGAGTCGCTCCTCCCCACGTCCACCGCCGCACGCCACCCGAACGCGGAGGCAGCCCACGGTCAGCGACGCTCGTCGCGCTCCGTGTCCACCTCCACCTCGGACTCGGCATCGGCCTCGGCCGCGGCTTCGGGCTCCTTGGCCTCCACCTCAGGATCGAGAGCTCCTCGGGACGACGGTTCCGAGACACCCTCGTCGACCTCGGTAGGAGCGGGCGGTTCGACCAGCCAGTCCGGGTTGGCCTGCTTGTCCCACCACTTCCACGCACAGAAGACGCCGGCGGCCACCACGCCCAGGACAGCGAGTCCCTTGGCGAGACGTCCGGCCCTGGCACGGCGCTCGTGCTTGCGCACGAGCCTCTCGATCTCCTTCGGTGTCACCTGACCGCGTAGCGCGGCCCAGGCGGCCACCGAGCGCGATCCGGCCTCGTCGAGAACGGGACCGGTAGCGGCGACCGCGTGCTCGACACGCGGAACGGTGTAGTCGGCCGCCTGACGGGCGGCCTTGCGGGTCACCTTCGCGGCGCGTTGCGCGGCGTCGTCGACCCGCGGCGGTACATGCGGTGCGACATGGCATTCGTACTGCACACGAGCTTGCTTGCGGGCCTGCTGAGCGGCCTTCGAGACTTTCGGCGCGAGCCGGACGCGTGCCTCGTGCGCATAGCGCGCGGCCTGGTCCTTGGCCGTGCCGGCGTACTGAGCGGCCTGGTCCTTCGCCGAGTCCGCATAGGGCGCCACCACTTCCGCGGCGTGCAGGTAGCTTTCCTTGGCCGAATCGGCCGCGGCGCGCACGCTGTCCATCCGGGTCACGGGATCCTCCTACTCGGTGGTGGTGTCGGTTTTTCGCCTTTCCACCCTTTTCGAAATCATGCCTGCCAGTTCGCCGTCCGGCATGCGGGGCGGGCATCCGGGGCATGGCCACGACGCTTCCGTGCGAGGATGCGATGCGCGTCAGTGTGCAGACTTACGGGAAGGCGGACCGTGGCCGAGCAGCTCTACGCCACTCTCAGGACCAGTCGGGGTGACATCGAGATCCGGCTGCTGCCGGAGCACGCCCCGAACACGGTCAGGAACTTCACCGCACTCGCCCGGGGCGAGCGGGAGTGGACGCACCCGGCGACCGGCAAGGTCGCCGCGGACCGGCTGTACGACGGCACCGTCTTCCACCAGGTCATCGAGGGTTTCATGATCCAGGGCGGGGACCCGCTGGGGAACGGGACGGGCGGTCCTGGCTACGAGTTCGCCGACGAGTTCCACCCCGAGCTCTTCTTCGACCGGCCCTATCTGTTGGCCATGGCCAACGCCGGCCCGGGCACCAACGGCTCGCAGTTCTTCATCACGGTCGGCGCGACGACCTGGCTGAACCGCAAGCGCACGATCTTCGGCGAGGTCGTCGGCGCGAGGAGCAGGAAGGTCGTCGACGCGATCGCGTCGGTGCCGGTCAACCCGAACACCAAGCGGCCGCTGAACGACGTGGTCCTGGAGTCGGTCCTCATCGAGACCCGCTGACCCGCTGACCCGCTGATCCGTCCGACCCGCCGATCCGTCTGACCCGCGTACCGCGGATCAGGGAACCATTCCGCCCCGCCCGTCCGTATCAGGAAGGCGGGGCGCTGCCTCGCCGCCCCATCTCCTCGGGAGGGACCTCCATGGAGCCGCAGTCCGGCCTGCCGCGCTGTTACCGCCATCCGGACGTAGAGACAGGCATCCGCTGCACCCGCTGCGAGAAGCCGATCTGCCCGCAGTGCATGGTCTCGGCGTCCGTCGGCTTCCAGTGCCCGGACTGTGTACGGAACGGCTCCGGCACGGGTCACGCGCCCGACGCCAACCAGCCGCGTACGCTCGCCGGCGGCCGGGTGGCGTCCGACGGGCGCCTCGTCACCAAGATCCTCATCGCGATCAACCTGGCCCTCTTCATCGCCGTCCAGGTGGCCGGCGACAGGGTCGTGGACGAGCTGTCGCTGATCGGCTACGCGTTCAGCCCGCCGCTCGGCGAGGTGGTGGGGGTCGCGGACGGTGAGTGGTACCGGCTGCTGACCTCGACCTTCCTCCACCAGGAGGTCGCGCACTTCGTCTTCAACATGCTGGGACTCTGGGTCATCGGCGGCATCGTCGAACCGGAGCTCGGCCGGATCCGGTTCGCCGCGCTCTGTCTGCTCTCCGGACTCTCCGGTTCCGCCCTCGCCTACGCGGTGTCCGCGCCGAACCAGGCCTCGCTGGGTGCCTCCGGCGTCGTCTTCGGACTGATCGGCGCCTGGGCGGTGCTCACCCGGCGACAGCGGTACGACATGCGGCCGGTGGCCCTCTTCGTCGCCCTCTCGCTGCTGCTGACCTTCACCCGCCCCGGGATCTCCTGGGAGGCGCACATCGGCGGTCTCGTCGGCGGCGCCCTGGTGACCTACGGCCTGCTGCACGCGCCGAAGGCCCGGCGGAACCTCGTGCAGTACGGCGCCTGCGGACTGGTGCTCCTGATCGATCTGGGCATGGTCCTGTTCCGCTCGGCCGCGCTCACCTGAGCGCCGAGGGCTGTGGACGAGCTTCTCGCAAAGCTTTCCCCAGAGTTATCCACAGTGCGTGGTGGATCTTGTCCGCCTCGTGGAGAACGACGACGCCCCTCGCTCCTGAACTGGGCTTTTCCAGCGGGAGCGAGAGGCGTGGTGCGTGTGTGGCGGCGCTGCCGCAGTCACACCGGCGTCAACCTGGCCTGGGTTATCCACAGATCTTCGTAAGTTATCCAGTGCTGTGCACAACGCTGTGGATAAGTTCAGGGCAAGGCTTGACGGGCGCGTCGGGCGCCCGCTACTTCCACTGCGTGGAGACGCCGAACCCGGCCGCGATGAAGCCGAAGCCCACCACGATGTTCCAGTTGTTGATGGACTTCACCGGCAGCGTGCCGTCGGTGACGTAGAAGACGACGATCCACACGAGCCCGATCAGGAACAGCGCCAGCATCACCGGTGCCACCCAGCTGCGGTTGGTCAGCTTGATGTTGGTGGCCTGCTTGGCGGGCGGGGGCGTGAAGTCGGCCTTCTTGCGGATACGTGACTTCGGCACGAGGGACTCTCCTGTCGATGCGCTGCGTGACCGCGCAGGGAACTGTGGCTGGCGCCGGGGTGGGACGGCTGGGTGACGTAGGAGGACCACTGCGTCCCCCGGGCGTCCGTTAGCGTAGTGCTTCCACGGCACCGAAGGGGATCAGGGTACGTTGAGCAATTCTGCCGACTCTTCCTCCGGGCCGGGCCGACCCACCAGGTGGCGCCCCGTCCGGGTGCTGACCGCTGCCGTCTTCGCCCTTGCCGGGCTGATCTTCGTGACCAGCTTCAACACTGCCAAGGGTACGAACATCCGGACCGACGCGTCCCTCCTCAGGCTCTCCGACCTGATCGAGGAGCGCAGCCACAAGAACGCCGGCCTGGACGAGTCCACCGCCGCCCTGCGTGACCAGGTCGACACCCTCGCCGCCCGCGACGACGGCTCCACGAGCGCCGAGGACGCGCGGCTGCGCGCCCTGGAGACCGCCGCGGGAACCACCGAGACCTCGGGGGCGGGCCTCACCGTCACCCTGAACGACGCCCCGCCGAACGCCCAGGCGGCCCCCGGCTACCCCGAGCCGCAGGCCAACGACCTCGTCATCCACCAGCAGGACCTCCAGGCGGTCGTGAACGCGCTCTGGCAGGGCGGCGCCCAGGGCGTCAAGGTCATGGACCAGCGGCTCATCTCCACCAGCGCCGTGCGCTGCGTGGGCAACACCCTGATCCTCCAGGGCCGGGTCTACTCACCCCCGTACAAGATCACCGCCGTGGGTGACCGGGGGAAGCTGACCAAGGCGCTCGCCGATTCGCCGGCCGTGCAGAACTACCAGCTGTACGTGAAGGCCTACGGGCTCGGCTGGAAAGTCGACGAGCACAGGGCGGTGACTCTGCCCGGCTACTCCGGCACAGTGGATCTCCACTACGCGAAGCCTGTGAGCTGACTGCGGGGAGGCCCGGCCGGTGGCGGTGCGACTGATCGTCAGGACGTTCAGCGAGCTGTGCCTCACCGTCGGGACCGTGATCGTCCTCTTCGTCGTGTACGTCATGTTCTGGACCGGAGTGCAGGCCCAGAGCGCGACGGCCGGACAGATCGACACGCTGGAGCGGGAGTGGGTGGACCGGCCCGTCGCCGAAGCCGCCACGGCCGCGCCGCCCCCGGAGCCGTACAGAACAGGCCGGGGCATCGCCGTCATGTACGTCCCCCGGCTCGGCAAGAACTGGGAGTGGCCCGTCCTGGAGGGCACGTCCCCCGCCGTCCTCAAGAAGGGCCTCGGCCACTACGCCGCCACCGCCCGCCTCGGTCAGACCGGCAACTTCTCCGTGGCGGGCCACCGGCGCACGTACGGAGATCCGTTCAAGGACTTCCCCCGGCTGCGGCCGGGTGACGCGGTCGTCCTCACCGACGGCACGACCTGGTTCACGTACCGGATCGAGCGCGCCCCGTACCGGACCGTCCCCACCGACGTCGGCGTGATCGACCCCGTCCCGCGCAAGTCCGGCTTCGACGGTCCTGGCCGCTATCTCACCCTCACCACCTGCGAGCCGGAATGGGGCAGCAGCCACCGGCTGATCGCCTGGGCGCACCTCGACGCCACCCAACCTGTGACGCAGGGCAAGCCACCGGCTTTGACGCGCTGACCCCTCAACGATCCTTCGCCCCGTACTCTGGTGCCCGTAACGAACGGAAGGGGCAGTGGACGTCATGTACGGCTGGATCTGGCGGCATCTGCCGGGCAACGCGTGGGTCCGGGGGATCATCTCGCTCGTGCTCGTCCTGGGGGTCGTGTACGCCCTCTTCCAGTACGTGTTCCCCTGGGCGGAGCCTCTGCTTCCGTTCAACGATGTGACGGTGGACGGCCAGTGAGCGCGCGGATTCTCGTCGTCGACAACTACGACAGCTTCGTCTTCAACCTCGTCCAGTACCTGTACCAACTCGGCGCCGAGTGCGAAGTGCTGCGCAACGACGAGGTCGAGCTGAGCCACGCCCAGGACGGCTTCGACGGCGTCCTGCTCTCGCCGGGACCGGGCGCGCCCGAACAGGCCGGTGTCTGCATCGACATGGTGCGCCACTGCGCCGCGACCGGTGTGCCGGTCTTCGGCGTCTGCCTGGGCATGCAGTCGATGGCCGTGGCGTACGGCGGTGTCGTCGACCGCGCCCCCGAGCTGCTGCACGGCAAGACCTCGCTCGTCACGCACGAGGGCCGGGGGGTCTTCGCGGGGCTCCCGTCGCCGTTCACGGCGACGCGCTACCACTCGCTGGCCGCCGAGCCCGCGACGCTGCCGGCCGAGCTCGAGGTCACGGCCCGCACGGAGGACGGCATCATCATGGGCCTGCGCCACCGCGAACTGGCCGTCGAAGGCGTGCAGTTCCACCCCGAGTCGGTGCTCACGGAGCACGGCCACCTGATGCTCGCCAACTGGCTGGAGCAGTGCGGTGACAAGGGGGCGATCGGCAGGTCGGCGGGGCTCGCGCCGGTGGTGGGCAAGGCCGTCGCGTGACGGCGGGGTCGCCGTGGTTCCGGGCGACGAACCTGCCGGAGGACGAGCAGGAGCCCGCGCCGCCGCAGACGGAGGCGATACCGGAGTACGAGGAGACGGCGTACCCGTACCAGCAGCAGTACGCGTACGAGTACGAGCCGATACCTGAGGCCGTAGCGCCGCAGGAGGCCTACCAGGCCCCTGAGGCCGTGCCGTCGCAGGAGCCCTACGAGGCCCCGTACGAGCCTCGGGACGAGACGATGGCCCTGCGGGCCATGGAACCCGGCGGGGCGCCTGAGACGGCCGTGACGCCGCTTCCCGGCCCCGGCAGGGCCGAACGCCGGCGCGCCGCCAAGGGCAAGGGGAAGGGCCGCCGCGGCGGATCGCCGTCCGCGCCGGACTCCGAGACCCCCGACGCGCCCGCCGCACCGATGTCCCGCGTCGAGGCCCGCCGCGCGGCGCGCGCCGCGAGGGACAGCGTGGGTGTCGTCGCCAGCCGCGTCGTGGGCGAGCTGTTCATCACCTTCGGCGTCGTGATGCTGCTCTTCGTCACGTACCAGCTGTGGTGGACGAACGTACGCGCCGATCAGCAGGCGAACCAGGCCAAGGGGCAGATCGAGGACTCCTGGAACAAGGGCAGGGCGCCGGGCGCGTTCGAGCCGGGACAGGGCTTCGCGATCATGTACATCCCCAAGCTGGACGTGGTCGTCCCCGTCGCCGAGGGCATCAACAAGCCCAAGGTCCTGGACCGGGGCATGGTGGGCCACTACAGCGAGGGCAGTCTGAAGACGGCGATGCCCGCCGACAAGCAGGGCAACTTCGCGGTGGCCGGGCACCGCAACACTCACGGCGAACCGTTCCGGTACATCAACCAGTTGGAGCCCGGGGACCCGATCGTCGTGGAGACGCAGGACGCGTACTACACGTACGAGATGGCGAGCATCCTCCCGCAGACGGCGCCGTCGAACGTCTCGGTGATCGACCCGGTGCCGAAGCAGTCCGGCTTCAAGGGGCCGGGACGCTACATCACGCTGACGACCTGTACGCCCGAATTCACCAGTACGTACCGGATGATCGTGTGGGGCAAGATGGTCGAGGAACGCCCGCGCAGCAAGGGAAAGCCGGACGCGCTCCTAGGCTGAGAGCCGACGGACTTACGACCCCACACCTCAGGACGGGACGACGCAGTGTCACGTGCGCGCAACCGGATCGCCGGAGCCATCAGTGTCTTCGGTGAACTCCTCATCACCGCGGGCCTGGTGCTCGGTCTCTTCGTCGTCTACTCGCTCTGGTGGACCAACGTCCTCGCCGACCGCGCCGCCGACAAGGACGGCAACCAGGTCCGCGACAACTGGGCGGCCGGCCCCGGCGCCCTGGACACCAAGGACGGCATCGGCTTCCTGCACGTCCCGAAGATGGGCGGCGGCGAGATACTCGTCAAGAAGGGCACCGACAGCAAGACGCTGAACAACGGTGTCGCCGGCTACTACACCGACCCGGTCAAGTCGGCCCTTCCGCAGGACAAGCAGGGCAACTTCACGCTCGCGGCGCACCGTGACGGGCACGGGGCGAAGTTCCACAACATCCACAAGTTGAAGAACGGCGACTCGATCGTCTTCGAGTCCAAGGACACTTGGTTCGTCTACAAGGTCTACAAGAGCCTGCCGGAGACGACGAAGTACAACGTGGACGTCCTCCAGCCGGTCCCGAAGGAATCGGGCAAGGCGAAGCCGGGCCGCTACATCACGCTGACGACGTGCACCCCGATGTACACCTCGGACTTCCGCTACATCGTCTGGGGCGAGCTGGTCCGCACGGAGAAGGTGAACGCGGACCGCACACCGCCGGCGGAACTGCGGTAGCAACACAGGAGCGGGTCCGCGGCGGGTCCGCGGCGGGCACGCGGCAGGCACGCGGCGGGCACGCCTCAGTACGCATCAAGTACGCGAAGAGCCCCGGCATCCTTCTGGATGCCGGGGCTCTTCTCTTGCGCGTGTGCGGTGCGGCTGCCGACTAGTCGAAGAAGCCGCCGCCGTTGCCGCCGTTGCCACCGTTGTTGTCGCCGTTGCCGAACGTCTTCACGTTGATGGCCTGGTTGGGCTGGCCCACCGTGCCCGCGGGGACGTCCTGCTCCCTGATGCGGGCGTTGCCGTCGTTCGCGCCGTCCACGCTGCCGAGCGTGTAGCCGGCCGCCGCGAGCTGGGCGCGGGCCTGGTCCAGGGTCATCCCGAAGAGGCTCGGAACGGGCTGCTGATTCTGCTGCGGGCCCTTGGAGACCCTCAGCGTGATCTGGACGTCCTTCGGCTGGTTGGTGTTGCCGTTCGGCGTCATCCCGAGGACCGTGCCGAGGGGCTGCTGCGAGTCCTCGTCCTGGCGGCCGACGTTCTCGAAGCCGAGCGTCTTCAGGTCCTGGATGGCCTGGTCGACGTTACGGCCGGTGACGTCGGGAAGCAGCGACTTCGCCTGCTTCGAGACGGTGATCGTGACCTCGGAGCCCTGCTCGGCCTTGGCGCCGCCGTCCGGGCTCTGGCGCAGGACCTTGCCCGGGTCCTGGTCGGAGTCCTCCTGCTTGACGACGACCTTGAAGCCCTTGTCCTTCAGGAGCTGCTCGGCGCTCTCCTGGGACTTCTCCGTCACGTCCGGGATCTCGATCTGCGGCGCGCCCTCGGACACGACGACCGAGATCGTCTCGCCGACGGTCATCTTCGCCGTGCCGTCGGCCACGGGCGTCTGGCTGCAGATCTTGCCCTTCGGCTGCTCGCACCGCGCGGTACCCGACTGGGCGACCTTCACCTGTGCGTTCGTCGCCGAGCTCTTGGCCTCCTCGAACGTGTGGCCGACCAAGGAGGGGACCGTCACCTGCTGCGGATCTTCCTTGGTGTCGAAGATCGAGCGGCCGATGAGGATCGCGCCGACCAGGACCAGGATGCCCGCGAGGACCAGGAGGATCGTCGAGGTGTTCGACTTCTTCTGGCGGCGGCGGTCCGGGCGGTCGTCGTAGCCGTAGCCCCCGTCGTCCGCGTTCATCGGCGGAAGCATGGAGGTCTGCGGGTCGGTCTGGCGCAGGGCGGTCGTCGGCTGGTCGTCCGGGGCGTAGCCGCCGTAGCCGCTGCCGTAACCGCCGCCGTACGCCGCCGCGCCCATCGCCGCGGCCGCGGCGACGGGCTGGCCGTCGAGGCAGGCCTCGATGTCGGCGCGCATCTCGTCGGCGGACTGGTAGCGGTAGTCGGGGTCCTTGACCAGCGCCTTCAGGACGATGGCGTCCATGTTGGGCGTGATCTCGGGGTCGAAGTTGCTCGGCGGCTGCGGCTCTTCCCGTACGTGCTGGTAGGCGACCGCGACCGGGGAGTCGCCGACGAACGGCGGCCGGACGGTCAGCAGCTCGTAGAGGAGGCAGCCGGTGGAGTACAGGTCGGAGCGGGCGTCGACCTGCTCGCCCTTGGCCTGCTCCGGGGAGAGGTACTGGGCCGTGCCGATGACCGCGGCGGTCTGCGTCATGGTCATGCCCGCGTCGCCCATGGCGCGCGCGATGCCGAAGTCCATGACCTTGACCTGGCCGGTGCGCGTCAGCATGACGTTCGCCGGCTTGATGTCGCGGTGCACGATGCCGGCGCGGTGCGAGTACTCCAGCGCCTGGAGGATGCCGACCGTCATCTCGAGCGTGCGCTCGGGCAGCAGCTTGCGCCCGGAGTGCAGCAGCTCGCGGAGGGTCGAGCCGTCGACGTACTCCATCACGATGTACGGGATGGAGACGCCGGAGCCCCCGCCGGAGGCGCTGTCGTACACCATGTCCTCGCCGGTGTCGTAGACAGCGACGATCGCCGGGTGGTTGAGCGAGGCGGCCGACTGGGCCTCACGGCGGAACCGGGCCTGGAAGGACGGGTCGCGGGCGAGGTCGGCCCGCAGCGTCTTCACGGCGACGGTGCGGCCGAGCCGGGTGTCGTGGGCGAGGTAGACCTCTGCCATGCCACCACGGCCGAGCACCGAGCCCAGCTCGTACCGGCCGCCGAGGCGACGCGGCTCTTCCATAACTGATCCAGCCCTCTCCGTCTGTCCCGACCGCACCCGTGTGTGGTCCGGCGGTGTGCTGTTCGCGCAAAGGCTACCGGCCACGGGAGGGCGATCCGCCCGTGACCGCATCCTGATACCTGACCGGTACCTGGCCGGTGCCAGGCCGCAAGGTCAGCTCCTGCTCTTCAGTACCGCCTTCATCACGGCCTTGGCGATCGGGGCGGCGAGACCGCCACCGGAGATGTCCTGGCGGTCCGTACCTGCGGAGTCCTCGACGATGACGGCGACCGCGACCGGGGAGCCCTGGTCGGTCTTGGCGTAGGAGATGAACCAGGCGTAGGGACGCTTGGCGTTCTTCTCGCCGTGCTGGGCCGTACCCGTCTTGCCGCCGACCTTCACGCCGTCCATCTTGACGTCGGCGTTGCCGCCGGTGCCGTCGGTGACGACGTTCTCCATCATCTGCTGGAGCTTCTGCGCGGTCTCGGGGGAGACCGGACGGCTCATCTCCTCCGGCTCGTTCTGCTTGATCACGTCGACGCCCGGGGACTCCAGCTTGTCGATCATGTACGGCTTCATCAGCTTGCCGTCGTTGGCGATCGCGGCCGTGACCATGGCCATCTGGAGCGGGGTCGTCGCGGTGTTGAACTGGCCGATGGAGGAGAGCGCGTTCCCGCCGCGGTCCATCTTCTTGTCGTAGACGGAGGCGGCGGAGCGGACCGGGGTGAACTGCTCGGCATTGAAACCGAACTTTTCGGCCATCTCGACCATCTTGTCGCGGCCGACGTCGTCACCGAGCTTGGCGAAGACCGAGTTGCAGGAGACCTCGAGCGCCTTGTTCAGGCTGGCGTTCTCGCACCCACTGGCGTGGTTGACCATGTTCTTCGTGGAGAGCGGGATCTTGTACGGCTCCGGGGTGTCCGTCGCCGCGTTGATGTCCTTGACCTTGCCGTTCTCCAGCGCCGCGGCCGCCGTGACGACCTTGAAGACGGAGCCGGGCGGGTAGATCTCGCGCAGCGCGCGGTTCTGCTTCGGCTTGTTCTTGTCGTTCTCCAGGGCCACCCATGCCTTCTCGTCCTTGGACGAGTAGCCGGCGAAGGTCGAGGGGTCGTACGAAGGGGTGGACGCGAGCGCGAGGATCTTGCCGGTCTTGGGTTCGATCGCGACGACGGCGCCCGTCTTGTTGCCGAGGCCCTCGAAGGCGGCCTTCTGGGCGGCGCCGCTCAGCGTCGTGACGACGTTGCCGCCCTTCTTCTTGTCACCCGTGAACATCGACAGGGTGCGGTCGAAGAAGAGCCGGTCGTCGTTGCCGGTGAGGATGCCGTCCTCGATCTTCTCGATCTGGTTGGCGTCGTACGCCTGCGAGGCGTAGCCGGTCACCGGCGCCCACATCGGGCCGTCGGTGTAGGTGCGCTTGAAGCGGTAGTACGGATCCTGGGAGTCGACCGAGCCCGTGATCGGCTTGCCGTCCACGATGATGTTGCCGCGCTCGTTGGCGTACCGCTCGATCTGCACCCGCTTGTTGCGCGGGTGCGAGGTCAGCTCGTCGGCGCGGACGTACTGCAGCCAGTTGTCCCGGATGAGCAGGGCGAGGACCAGCAGGCCGCAGAAGATCGCGACCCGGCGCAGGGGCTTGTTCACGGACGGACCACCTGGGTCATCTCGGCGTCGGGGGACGGTGCGGGGGCGGGCGCCGGGCGGCGCGCGGTGTCGCTGATCCGGATCAGGATGCCGATCAGGGCCCAGTTGGCGATCACGGAGGAACCGCCGTACGCGAGGAACGGCATCGTCATACCGGTCAGCGGGATGAGCCCCATCACACCGCCGGCGACGACGAAGATCTGCAGCGCGAACGCGCCCGACAGGCCCATGGCCAGCAGCTTGCCGAAGGGGTCACGGGCCGCGAGAGCGGTGCGGACACCGCGCTCGATGATCAGGCCGTACAGCAGCAGGAACGCCATCACGCCGGTCAGACCGAGCTCCTCGCCGACGGTGGCGAAGATGAAGTCGGAGTTGGCGGCGAAGCCGATCAGGTCGGAGTTGCCCTGGCCGAGGCCCGTACCGAGGATGCCGCCGGAGCCGAAGGACATCAGCACCTGCGACATCTGGTCACAGGCGGCGGCCATGTTCGACCCCTCGGGAGCCGTCTTCAGGCATCCGAAGGGGTCGCTCCAGGCGGCCACACGGGACTGGACGTGCCCGGCGAACGAGGCCACGCCGACGGCGCCGGCGACCGACATCAGCAGACCCATGACGATCCAGCTGGTCCGCTCCGTCGCCACGTACAGCATGATCACGAACATGCCGAAGAAGAGCAGCGAGGTGCCGAGGTCGTTCTCGAAGATCAGGATGAGGAGGCTGACGGCCCAGATCGTCAGGATCGGGCCGAGGTCACGGCCGCGCGGCAGGTAGAGCCCCATGAAGCGGCGGCTGGCCAGGGCCAACGCATCGCGTTTCACCATGAGATAGCCGGAGAAGAAGACCGCCAGGACGATCTTGGCGAACTCACCGGGCTGGATCGAGAAACCGCCGACGCTGATCCAGATCTTCGCGCCGAAGACGTCCGCGCCGAGGCCGGGCACCAGCGGCAGCAGCAGCAGGACGAGCGCCGCGACCATCGAGATGTACGTGAAGCGCTGCAGGACGCGGTGGTCCTTCAGGATCAGCAGCACGCCCACGAACATGGCGATGCCGATCGCCGAGTACATCATCTGGTTCGGCGCGTCCGGGGTGAACGTCTTGTAGCGGGCGATGATGCGCGGCGACTGGTCCAGTCGCCAGATCAGCACCAGGCCCAGACCGTTCAGCAGCGTCGCGAGCGGCAGCAGCAGCGGGTCGGCGTACGGCGCGAACTTGCGCACGACGAGGTGCGCGACGGCGGCGAGCAGGCCGAGGCCGAGGCCGTAGCCGAGCATGCCGGACGGCACCTCGCCGTCGATCGCGAGGCCGACGTTGAGGTACGCGAAGACCGGGATGACGACGGCGAACGCGAGCAGCGCCAGCTCGGTGTTCCGGCGGCTCGGCGCCTCGATCGCGCCGATGGTGGTCGTGTTGGTGACAACGCTCATGGTGGTGAAAGGCCCCCTACGGGTGCTTACTGCTTGCCGCAGTTCGAGGCCAGCTTCTGCTCTTCCTCCGTGAGGGTGGGGCCCGGGGAGGGAGCGGCTGTGGTGGGCTTGTCGGATGTCGAGCCGTCGGCGGGCGGCTTGCTCGCCTGGTCGGCTGCCTTCTCGGCCGCCTCACGGCGCTGCTCGGTCTTCTTGCACGCCGAGGCCTGCAGGGAGAGCTCCGAGATCTTCGTCTCCGCCTTGCCGAGGCTGCCACCGGCGATGGTGTCCTCGACCTGCTTGCGCTGGTAGGGCGGGAGGTACTTGAGTTCGATCTCGGGGTGGTCCTTCTCCACCTCCGAGAGCGAGACCCACGCCAGGTCCTGGCTGATGCCCCGGTAGAGCGCGACGTGCTGGTCCTTGGAACCGACGTAGTACTGCGTCTGCGTCCAGCGGTAGCCGCCGTACAGACCGCCGCCGACCACCGCGAGCGCCAGGCTCAGGAAGAAGATCCGCTTCAGCCACTTGAGGCCGGTGCGCGGCTTCTCGAACTTCTCGTACTTGTCGAAGTCCTCGTCCGTGTACTGCCCGAACGAGCCCTGCGGCGGCATCCCGCCGTACCCGTGGTCGTCGCCGCTGCCGGGCGGGCCGAAGCCCTGCGGCGGGTGCCCGCCGGGCTGCTGCCGGCCCGGCGCGGTCCGGCCCAGGCCGGAGGCCCGGCCGGCCGGGGTCTGCATCGCGCCGCCGTCGGACTGCTGCACCTGGTTCTCGGCGACCGCGCCGACGATGACCGGGGTGTCGCTGAGCTGACCGGCGAGGGTGTCGCCGCCGTCGACGTCGAGGACGTCGGCGACGATCACCGTGATGTTGTCGGGGCCGCCGCCGCGCAGCGCGAGCTGGATCAGCTCCTGCACGGTCTCCTGCGGGCCCTGGTAGCTGGCGAGGGTGTCTTCCATCGTCTGGTGCGAGACGACTCCGGACAGCCCGTCGGAGCAGATCAGATAGCGGTCGCCGGCCCGGACCTCACGGATCGACAGATCCGGCTCGACATGGTCGCCGCTGCCGAGCGCACGCATCAGGAGCGAGCGCTGCGGGTGGGTCGTGGCCTCTTCCTCGGTGATCCGGCCCTCGTCGACGAGCCGCTGCACCCACGTGTGGTCCTGGGTGATCTGCGTGAGCACCCCGTCCCGCAGGAGGTACGCCCGCGAGTCGCCGACGTGCACGAGACCGAGGCGCTGACCCGTCCACAGCAGGGCGGTGAGCGTGGTGCCCATGCCCTCCAGCTGGGGGTCCTCCTCGACCATCATCCGCAGCTGGTCGTTGGCGCGCTGCACCGCGGCGCCGAGCGAGGTGAGGATGTCGGAGCTGGGGACGTCGTCGTCGAGGGTGACCAGGGTCGAGATCACCTCGGACGAGGCGACCTCACCGGCGGCCTGGCCGCCCATGCCGTCCGCGATGGCGAGCAGCCGGGGACCGGCGTAACCGGAGTCCTCGTTGCCCTCGCGGATCATGCCCTTGTGCGACCCGGCGGCGAAGCGCAGTGACAGGCTCATGCGCACCTGCCCTGTCGACGCCGCCTCGGGGTACAGCCGGTCTCGAGCCACACTGCCCACCCTCCGGTCGGGAGCCCGTGCCGGTACGCGGCACGGACCTGACGGTCCGCCGCGCGGTCCGTCGTGGGGACCGCCTCGGCCCGCTCGCTCCGCTCGCTCATTGTCGTACTACTTCCGCAGCTCGATGACGGTCTTGCCGATGCGGATCGGCGCGCCCAGCGGAATCGGCGTGGCGGTGGTGAGACGGGTCCGGTCGAGATACGTGCCGTTGGTGGACCCGAGATCCTCGACGATCCACTGGCCGTCCCGGTCCGGGTAGATCCTCGCGTGCCTGCTGGAGGCGTAGTCGTCGTCCAGCACGATCGTCGAGTCGTGGGCGCGGCCCAGCGTGATGGTCTGCCCCTGCAGGGCGACCGTCGTGCCGGTCAGCGTCCCCTCGGAGACGACGAGTTTGGTCGGGGCGCCGCGGCGCTGGCGGCCGCCGCCCCCGTTCTGCTGTCCACGCTGCTGCGGCGGCTGGGCCGCCTGGCGCGTGTTCTGCTGCGGACGGGCGTCCTGGCGGCGCGAACCGCGCTGCGTGACACGCGTGCCGAACAGGTCGCTCCGAATGACCTGGACGGCCACGATCACGAACAGCCACAGAACGGCCAGGAAACCCAGCCGCATGACCGTCAGGGTCAGCTCTGACATTGCCCCCGCTTCACCCTTCGGCTTGCCGGTAAACGATGGTGGTGCTGCCCACGACGATCCGCGAGCCGTCGCGGAGCGTAGCGCGGGTGGTGTGCTGCCCGTCCACCACGATGCCGTTGGTGGATCCGAGATCCTGGATCGTCGAGGGCGTTCCGGTCCGGATCTCGCAGTGCCGGCGGGAGACGCCGGGATCGTCGATCCTCACGTCCGCGTCGGTGCTGCGGCCAAGGACCAGAGTCGGGCGGGAGATCTGATGGCGGGTGCCGTTGATCTCGATCCACCGGCGCACCTGTGCGCCGGAGGCAGGCATGGGGCCGGGGCCACCGGCCGTGGGACGGCCGGCGGCGGGCGCCTGGCCGGGCTGGTGGCCGGGCGTGTGGGCCGGCCGCTGGCCGCCCGCGCCCGGCGGCGGGGCCGCGGGCATCGGCGGAGCGCCGGCCGGGGGGTAGCCGTAGCCGCCCGGTGCGTGGCCACCCGGGGCGGGACCGCCCGGCTGGGGGCCCGCGGAGGGGGCCTGCTGCTGTGACGAACTCGACGCGAGAGTGCGGCTGCGCACGCGGTACAGACCGGTGTCGAGGTCTTCGGCCTTCTCCAGGTGGACCTTGATCGGACCCATGAAGGTGTACCGCTGCTGCTTCGCGTAGTCGCGGACCAGGCCGGCGAGCTCGTCGCCGAGCTGGCCCGAGTACGGGCTGAGGCGCTCGAAGTCCGGCGTGCTCAGCTCGACGATGAAGTCGTTGGGGACGACGGTCCGCTCGCGGTTCCAGATCGTCGCGTTGTTGTCGCACTCGCGCTGGAGAGCGCCCGCGATCTCGACGGGCTGGACCTCGGACTTGAAGACCTTGGCGAAGGTGCCGTTGACCAGACCTTCGAGCCGCTGTTCGAAACGCTTCAGGACTCCCATGGGGCACCTCCTCCGTCGTTGTCGTCCTGGTACTGCTTACTGATCGTATCCACGCGTCGGGAAATCGGCTGGTTCCCCTTCTCTGCCCTGTGGACGAGTGTCACCTCTCACAGGCCTTCCCCACGGATCGTAGAGGCGGCCCCTGGACAGTGTCCCGCACCCGGGGAGCGAGCAGGAGGAGTGGGGCCGCGCGGTGGGGGCGGTCCGTCCTGTTCCTCCCGTTACTCGTCCACTCTTCGTCTGCTCTTCTCCTGGCCTCGCCCGTCCGTCCCCGCCTCCTTCTTCCGGCTGTCTTCCGTCCGTCTTCCGACTCGTCCTCCATCCGTCTTCCCTCTGTCTCGCGTCCGCTTCGCCGACTCTCCGGAGCCTCGGCTCCTGCCCTGTCGTGCCCTGCCCATGTGTCCCTGTTCGCTCGGGGCGGGGGTCAAACAACAGATGTGAATCCACCGTCTGCGGCGTGCTAATCTTCAGATGTCGCCAGGCGATCGCACCGAAAGGTGAGGGAGCCCGGAGCACACCCAATGCGCGGGTGGCGGAATAGGCAGACGCGCTGGATTCAGGTTCCAGTGCCCGAAAGGGCGTGGGGGTTCAACTCCCCCCTCGCGCACCAGACGGAAGCCCCGTAGGTCATCGACCTACGGGGCTTCTGCGTTGTCGTGACTTTGATGACTGTCGTGACTGTGGCTGTGACGGACGCGGTGACTGTGAGGGACGCGACGTTCGTCGCTGTGGGCCGAGACCAAAGAGAGCCGCCGGCGGGGCGGGGCGCTGCCTAAGGTGCGAGCGTGGACGCGACTTCGAAGATCAGGGCAGGGATCCGCGCCGCGTGGGACTGGTTCGCGGCTCCCGGTATGTGGTCGCGGCGCAGGACCGCCGGCGAGGTGGTGCTCGCCGTCGTGATGGGGCTGCTCGCCGCCGGCACCGAGGAACTGCTGGGCGGCGAGGGGTGGCGGCTCGCGGTGGTCGGCCTGTCGGCCGCCGTGCTGTCGGTGCTGCGCCGGCGGCTGCCCGTGGCTGTGCTCATCGTCACGGCGGCCTGCGCGCCGCTCGTGCCCGGCTTCCTCGCCCTGCTGATACTCGTCGGCTGGTCCTCGGGCCGGTACATCGCCGGAGCCGGACGGGCACTGATCGCCTACACCGTCGCGTACGTGTTCAACATCGCGGCGGGCCTGGTCGAGATATGGGACCTGCACCGGGCGCTGTCGGTCGTGTTCATGTCGACGCTCTACTTCCTGGCGACGACCCTGGCGCCCGGCCTCGCCAACCGGTACTGGACGCAGCGCAGGACCCTGCTGCACGCCCTGCAGGAGGGCAACGCCCAGCTGCTGCGCGAGCGCGCGATGGTGGTCGGGCAGGCGCGGCTTCTCGAACGGCAGCGGATCGCCCAGGACATGCACGACAGCCTCGGGCACCAGCTCGCGCTGATCGCGGTCCACACCGGCGCCCTGGAGGTCGACCGGGAGCTGACCGACCGCCAGCGCGAGGCCGTGGGGGTGCTGCGCAACGCGTCGGTGACCGCGATGCACGAGCTGCGCGAGGTCGTCGGCATCCTGCGGGACGGCGTCCACGCGGGGGCGGAGACCGCGGCCCTGCCGACGGGGGCGGGCGACACCTCGGGGCGGGCGGCGCGGGGGACCGCCGGCATCGAGGGGCTCGTCGAGGCCTCGCGGGCCGCGGGGAACCGGGTGGGGCTGAGGCGGCGCGGGGAGTACCGGCCGCTGCCGCCGGCCGCGGACCACGCCGCGTACCGGATCGTCCAGGAGTCGCTGACGAACGCCTACAAGCACGCCCCGGGCGCGCTCATCGACGTGGAGGTGCGGTACGAGCCGGACTCCCTGGTCGTGGAGATCGTCAACGAGGCGGCCGGGCAGGCCCCGGAGGACGTGGTCAGCGGCGGGCAGGGGTTGACCGGGCTGCACGAGCGGGCCCGGCTCGTCGGCGGCATCGTCCACGCGGGGCCGGTGGACGGCGGGGGGTTCCGGGTCGCCGGGATGCTGCCCTACGGGGTGGTGGAGGCAGCGCCTTTGGTCGATGCCGCCGACGACTTCCGGCAGCAGTCGACGAGGTCGCCGCTGCGCCACCGTGGTGCGGTCCCGGTCGGGCAGGCCGACTGGACGGTCACGGAACGGGAGTTGGCGATGGCGATGAGTGGGGGCAGGAGCACGGGCGGCGGGGTCGCGCTGGGATGCGGGATAGCGCTCGCGGCGCTGGTGCTGCTGCTGGTGGCGGGGGGCTTCGGCGTCTACTTCCTGGTCGGGTCCCTGGAGAAGGGCATGATCGATCCGGCCGAGTACAACGCCGTCACGGTCGGCTCGACCGAGAAGGAGGTCCGCGACAAGCTGCCGTCCGGCGACACCATCACCACCTCCGGACTGCACGGCAAGGGCCCCAAGGAGCCCGAGGGGTCGAACTGCTTGGTGCTGATGTCCTCCGAGCTGGGGAGCAGCATGGAGACCGAGCCGGTTTTCCGGTTCTGCTTCAAGGACGGCAAGCTGATCGAGAAGAAGTCGTACGAGGTCACGCGCTAGCGCTGACCCGCCCGGACCGGTAGCCGTTGGGGAGTAGCTGTGGCAGGGCAGCGCATCAGGGTCGTGATCGCCGATGACGAGCCGCTGATCAGGGCCGGGATCCGGATGATCCTCACCTCGGACGAGGACATCGAGGTGGTCGCGGAGGCGGCGAACGGCCGGGAGGCCATCGAGCACGTGCGCGCGCACGTCGCCGACGTGGTGCTGCTCGACATCCAGATGCCGGTGCTCGACGGACTGTCCGCCCTGCCGGAGCTGCGTCGGGTCGCGCCGTCGACGCGGGTGATCGTGCTGACGACGTTCGGCGAGCGGGAGAACGTACTGCGGGCCCTGGAGCACGGGGGTGCCGGGTTCCTGCTCAAGGACACGGCCCCGGCCGAGCTGATCCGCGCGGTACGGGCCGCGGCGGCGGGTGACGCGTATCTCTCGCCCGCCGCGACCCGTCACGTGGTGGAGCAGCTGGCCTCGGGCCGTGAGGTGGCGCGCGCGGAGCAGGCCAGGGGGCGGGTGGCGGCGCTGAGCGAGAAGGAGCGCGAGGTCCTCGCGCTCCTCGGCGAGGGGCTGTCCAACGCGGACGCGGGGCGCCGGCTGCACATGAGCGAGGCCACCGTGAAGACGTACGTCAGCCGGATCCTGGCGAAGCTGGGCTGCGAGAACCGGGTGCAGGCGGCGCTGCTCGCCCGCGACGCCGGGCTCTAGTCCGCGGGCTCTAGGGAGTGTCCGGAAAGTATGGTCGTCCGCCCGAAGGGCGTCGCGAGCCAGGCCAGACTTTCCGGACGCGACCTAGGGGCTGTCCGCCGTCGCTGTGCCCGCGTTGTAGCGGAGCAGGTACGAGGCGAACCGGGCGAGGTCCTCGGCCGACCAGTCCTTCAGGCGCTCCTGGTAGGCGGCATGGCGGCTCGCCTGGGTGGCCGCGAGGACGCGGCTGCCCGCCGCTGTGGGATGCAGGACCTGGACCCGGTGGTCCTCAGGGTCCGGTCGGCGCTCGACCAGGCCGAGCCTCTCCAGGCCGCCGATCTGGCGGCTGACCGTCGACTTGTCCAGCAGGTAGTGGGCGGCGAGGTCGGTGGCGCGGCAGCCCTGTCGGTCGTCGATGTGGGCGAGCAGGGTGTACGACACCAGCGGCAGATCCGGATGGAGCCGGGCGGCCGCGGCGCGGGCGCGGCGGGCGAAGGCCGTCAGCTCCCGCTGGATCGTGTCGACGGAGGCCTCACGCGGGCCGTCGGCGTCGGTCATGGTGTGCTCCGTGGGGTCGTTCACCGGTTCCGCCGTGGTGTCAGTTGTATAGTACAACCATGATTTAGGTGTACAGTGCATCCATATTCGGTTGTAAAAGCCAACCATGGAGGTGCTCGGTGTCCGCCGGACTCCCATCCGTATCCGCGTCAGCGTCCGCATCCGCGGGACCGGCGTCGACAGGGGCGCTGCGCCATGTGCTCGGACACCTGCTCACCCCGCTGCTGATGTGCGTCGGCATGGGGCTCGCCTACCTCGGCGCGTTCCATGCCCCCCAGCCCCACGACCTGCGCGTCGACGTTGTCGGCTCCGGACCTTCCGCCCAGGTCCTCGCCCAGACCCTCCACGACAATGGCGACGGCGCCCTCGACGTCCGTACCGTCCCCGACCGGGAGACCGCCGTCACCGCGCTGCGCGAGCAGACCTCCTTCGGCGCCTACCTCCCCGGCACCCACCCCGAACTGCTCGTCGCCTCCGCCTCCTCCGACACCAGCGCCATGGCCGTCGAGAAGGTCTTCACCAAGGTCGCCGCCGGACAGGACGCACCCCTGGAGGTCACCGACGTCGCCCCCGTCCCGGACGGCGACCCCACCGGACAGGGCGTCTTCTTCCTCCTGGTCGCGCTCAGCATCGGCTCGTACGCCTCCGTCGCCGTCATCGGCGGCGCCGGGGCCGTCCTGGCCCTGCGCGTCCGCGCCCTGCTCGCCACCGGAATGTCGCTCGTCGTCAGCCTCGTCGGCGCGGTCTTCGCCGGACCGATGTTCCACCTCGTCGACCGAGGACTCGGCGGCGTCTGGGCGATGTCCTGGCTGTACTCGGCCGGCATCCTGCTGATCGGCGTCGGACTCCACACCTTCCTGCGCCGCTGGACCACCCTCGGCGTGATGGTGCTGTTCGTCATGCTCAACTTCACCAGCTCCGGCGGGATCTACCGCCCCGAGCTGCAGCCCGGCTTCTTCGGCTCCCTGCACGCCTTCTGGAACGGCGCCGGCTTCGTCGAGGGCGTCCGCAGCCACGTCTACTTCGACGGCCACGCCCTGGGCGGACACCTCCTGGTCCTCGCGCTCTGGCTCCTCGCCGGAGTGGCCGTCACGGTGTGCGCGGGCCTCGCCGAGGCGCGCCGCCGCCCGGCCCCGGCAGCCCCCGCACAGGAGGAGGAATCGGAGGAGGAGATGGAGGAGGCCGTCGGGGTCTGAGCGCGGCCCGAAGCAGCCCGGACAGTTGTCCACAGGCCGTTGTCCACAGGGGAAGACGCCCCGTCGAACCCGGCGGTACCGTCATCCCCGTCGATGTTGAACAGCACAGGCAGCACGAAAACGGGGGAGGACGTCCCATGGGCGAGATCCGGGCAGCGGTACCAGGACAGCGAGGCACGGACGGCGGGCGCGTACCGCACGTGCCCGGGTTCGCCCGGCGAGCCGCCGCGGGGGTCACCGACTCCCCCAAGGAACAGGGCAAGGCCCTGCGGACGCGCGTCCCGCGCGCCACCC
Source organism: Streptomyces sp. NPDC048370 (assembly GCF_043200825.1). Lineage (NCBI taxonomy): Bacteria > Bacillati > Actinomycetota > Actinomycetes > Kitasatosporales > Streptomycetaceae > Streptomyces > Streptomyces sp. NPDC048370. The sequence goes on from NZ_JBICYI010000003.1 coordinate 315,810, forward strand.
ACGACAAGCTCGTCCCCGCCGTCGACCGACCCGACGCCGTCCGCGCCGTCGAGGACTCCAGCCGCGACCGCGTGCCGGAACTGGCACCCATACGAGTCGGACGCATGGCCGCGAGCCCCTTCGCGTTCCTGCGCGGCTCCGCCGGACTCATGGCCCACGACCTGACCGGCTCCCCCGTCACCGGTGTCGCCGCCCAGATCTGCGGCGACGCGCACGCGGCCAACTTCGGCCTCTACGGGGACGCCCGCGGCCGTCTCGTCATCGACCTCAACGACTTCGACGAGACCGTCGTCGGCCCCTGGGAATGGGACCTCAAGAGGCTCGCCACCTCCCTGGTGCTCGCCGGACGGGAAACAGGGGCGAGCGAGGACACCTGCCGCGCCGCCGCGTTCGACACCGTCGGCGCCTACCGGCGGACCATGCGCCTGCTGGCCAAGCTCCCCGCCCTCGACGCCTGGAACGCCATAGCCGACGAGGAGCTCGTCTCCCACACCGACGCCCGCGACCTGCTCGGCACCCTCGAACGCGTCTCGGCCAAGGCCCGGAACAACACCAGCGCGCGCTTCGCCGCCAAATCGACCGAGTCCGCGACCGACGCCGACGGCGGAGGCCGCCGGTTCGTGGACGCGCCGCCCGTCCTGAGCCGCGTCCCCGACGAGGAGGCGGCGGCCGTCGCCGCCGCGCTCGGCGCCTACCTGGACACCGTCTCGGAGGACCGGCTGCCGCTGCTCGCGCGGTACGCCGTCCATGACGTCGCCTTCCGCGTCGTCGGCACCGGCAGCGTCGGCACCCGCTCGTACGTGGTGCTGCTCCTCGATCACCGGGGCGAGCCGCTTGTCCTCCAGGTGAAGGAGGCACGGCCCTCCGCGCTGCTCCCGCACCTTCCGGCCGTCGGCTTCACCGTCCCGGACGCGGGGCAGCACGAAGGCCGGCGCGTGGTGCTCGGACAGAAGCGGATGCAGGTCGTCAGCGACATCCTGCTCGGCTGGACCACGGTCCAGGGGCGACCTTTCCAGGTGCGCCAGTTCCGCAACCGCAAGGGCAGCGTCGACCCGGCCGCGCTCACTCCCGACCAGGTCGACGACTACGGCCGCATGACCGGCGCGCTGCTGGCCCGCGCCCACGCCCACAGCGCCGACCCGCGCCTGATAGCGGGCTACTGCGGCAAGAGCGAGGAGCTCGACGAGGCCATCGCGTCCTTCGCCGTCGCCTACGCCGACCGCACCACGGCGGACCACACCGACCTGGTGACGGCGATACGCGACGGCCGGACAGCAGCCGAACTCGGAGTGTGACGGCCCAGGCCTGCCCGAACCCCGGGCGCCCACGGGCCACGGGGGACCGGGGGGACGGGGGCGGGGGGAGGGAGGGGGGGAGGGGCCCCCGGGGATCGTAGGCTGGTGGGGTGACGGACCGGAGCGAGGACGTGGGCGTGGACCAGGACGTGGACCCGGGCGCAGGCACGGGTACGGGCGCGGGCACCGGCACCGGCGTGGGTGAAGGTGCGGATCCGGAAGCCGCCGTGGGTGACGGTACGGGCGCCGGTGCCGACGTGGCTGATGGTGCGGGTCCCGAGGCCGCCGTGGGTGACGGTGCAGCGCCCGAGGCCGGCGTGGGTGACGGCGAGCGTCCCGAGGCCGGCGTGGGTGACCGTGCGGGGGCCGGTGGCGGTGGGGATGAGCGGCCTGAGGCTCGGTTGGAGAAGGCCGTGCGGGTGGCCGAGCAGGCGCTGATCGAGTTCGAGATCGCCGTGGAGACCTTCCGCGTCGAGGTCGACAACTTCTCCCGGCTGCACCACCAGAAGCTCGGGCCGATGTACGCGCGGCTCGACGAGCTGGACGCCCAGATCGCCGAGGCGCGCGCCGCCCTGAGCGGGGATCCGGAGGATCTGCGGCGGGCGCAGGAGGCGCGGGCGGTCGTCATGCCGATGCCCGGTGTCGAGGAGCTCTTCCACGACTGGATCGACTCCGACGGGCTCTCCCCCGAGGCCGCGGCGATGTTGACCGAGCAGCCCGTGCAGCCGCCCAAGCGGGTCCGGCCCGCCGAGGAGGCCCGGAAGCTGTATCGCGAGCTGGCCCGGCAGGCCCACCCGGACCTGGCGCGCGAGGAGGACGAGCGCAAGCGGCGCGAGGAGTTCATCACCCGGGTGAACGGGGCCTACGCGCGCGGTGACATCGCGCTGTTGCGCGAACTGTCCGCCGAGTGGGCGGCCGGTCCGGTGCCCGAGCCGGAGCGGCTCAGCGAGAGCGAGGAGCTGTACGCGCGGCTGGAGTGGCTGTCGCAGCGCAAGGAGCTGCTGACGCTGGTCGCGCGGGAGCTGGAGGAGAGCGCGATCGGCGCGATGCTGCGGATGGCGCCCGACGACCCCGATCAGCTCCTCGAGGAGATCGCCGAGCAGTTGCTCGCGCAGGTCTCCGAGCGGGAGGCGGAGCTGGCCGCGTTGGCGCGGCCGGTGCAGTAGGTTTCCACAGGGCTCGATCCCTTCGAGCCGTTCGTACGAGAGAAGGCCTGTCCCATGAACTTCGCCCCGCTCCCCTCGGTGGACGCGGCTTCCGTGCCGGCCGATGCCCTGGTGCTGGACGTCCGTGAGGACGACGAGTGGGCGGCCGGTCATGCCGAGGGTGCGCTGCACGTGCCGATGAGCGACTTCGTGGCGCGCTTCGGTGAGGTGACCGAGGCCGTGGCCGACGGGCGTCGGGCGTATGTGATGTGCCGGGTGGGTGGCCGGTCGGCTCAGGTCACGCAGTACCTGGTGCAGCAGGGGATCGACGCGGTGAACGTCGACGGCGGCATGATCGCCTGGGACGAGTCCGGTCGGCCGGTGGTGACGGAGGCCGGCGCCCCGGGGTTCGTGGCCTGATTCGGTTCCGGTCCGGGGCGTGGTCCTGGGTCTGATCAGCCGAGGGGGTGGGCGGCCAGCAGGTCGCCGAGGGCCTCTTCGTGTGCGGCGGCGGGGCCGAGGGCGAGTTCGAGCTGTTTGGCCCAGGCGTGGTAGCGGTGCAGCGGGTAGTCGGTGTCGGCGCCGAAGCCACCGTGGAGGTGCTGGGCGGTCTGCACCACGCGGCGTACGCCTTCCGAGGCCCAGATCTTGGCGACCGCGATGTCGGCGGCGGGTGGCAGGGGGCCGCCTGCTCCGGTGCTGATGCGCCAGGCGGCCTGCCAGAGGGTGACTTCCATGGCGCGCAGGTCGATGTAGCGGTCGGCGGCTTGGACGGCGACGGCCTGGAAGGTGGCCACGGGGTGGCCGAACTGTTCGCGCTTGCCGGTGTATTGGCTCGTCATGGCGAGGACGTTCTCGCCGAGGCCGAGGGCGAGCGCGCAGGTGCCGGTGGCGAGGACGCCGCGGAGCCAGTCCCAGGCGCCGGTGGTGTCGATGAGGTCGGCGGTGTCGAGGCGTACGGAGTCCAGGTGTAGTTCGGCGAGGAGTTCTCCGCTGGTGGAGAACTGTGCGGCCAGGGTGAGGCCGGGCTGGGTGCGGGGGACCAGGGCGAGGACGGTCTGTCCTTCGGTGGTGTGGGCGGGGACGGCGATCCTGTCCGCTCCGTGGGCCCAGGGGACGGCACTCTGGAGGCCGTCGAGGATCCAGTCGGTGCCGTCGCGGCGGGCGGTGACGGCGAGTTCGGCGGGGTCGTGGCCGGTGTGCCCGTTGGAGGCGGCGGTGAGGACGAGTTCGCCGCGGGCGACGCGGGGGAGGAGTTCGGCCGCGGTGCGCGGGTCGGCGTAGCGTTCGACGGCCATGGCGACCGCGCTGGTCTCCAGGAGGGGGACGCGGGCGAGGACGCGGGCCGATTCGCGCAGGACGAGGCAGAGGGCGATGGTGTCGAGTCCCGCGCCGCCGTGTTCGGGTGCGAGGACGAGGCTGAGCAGGTCGGCGCCGGCGAGGCGGGCCCAGAGGGGGCGGTCGAAGTCGTCGGCGACGGCTCCGGGGGTGAGCGCGGGGCTCGGTACGGAGTCGGGGGTGACGCCGGAGAAGACCGCCTTGGCCGCCTCGACGGCCGCCTGCTGTTCCTCGGTGAAGGTGAAGTCCACGGCCATGCCCTCCCGTTGCCTGTCTGACGGATCGTCAAGATAGAACAGGTTCTAGGGGAAGGGAATGGGTGCGGGGGGACGGTCAGCGGTCGAAGTCCAGCTCCACTTCGGAGGTGGCCGGGTGGGACTGGCAGGCCAGGACGTATCCGGCGTCGGTCTCTTCCGGTTCCAGCGCGAAGTTCCGGTCCATGCGCACCTCGCCGCCGACGAGGAAGGCGCGGCAGGTGCCGCACACGCCGCCCTTGCAGGCGTACGGGGCGTCGGCGCGGGCGCGGAGCACCGTTTCGAGGAGCGTCTCGCCTTCCTGGACGGGCCAGTTGCCGGAGCGGCCGTGCAGGGTGGCCGTCAGTGTGGCGTGGACGGGCGCGGTGGAGGTGGGGGCCGGGGCGGGTGCCGAGCCGTCGTCGACGTGGAAGATCTCCTGGTGGATCCGGGAGCGGTCGACGCCGAGTCCGCGCAGGGTGCGTTCGGCGGCGGTGACGAGGCCGAAGGGGCCGCACAGGAACCAGCCGTCGATGTCGTCGACGGGCAGCAGGGCGGGGAGCAGGCCGGTCAGTCGCTCCTGGTCGAGGCGTCCGGACGGGAGGCCTGCCTGCTGCTCTTCGCGGGAGAGGGCGGTGACGAGCTGGAAGCGGTCGGGGAAGCGGTCCTTGAGGTCGGCGACCTCGTCCAGGAACATCGTGGAGGAGGCGGTGCGGTCGCTGCGGACGAGGCAGAACCGGGCGTCCGGTTGCTGGGCGAGGAGTGTGGCCGCCATCGACAGGACCGGGGTGATGCCGCTTCCGCCGACGACGGCGGCGAAGTGGCCGGGGCGGGGCGTGAGGGTGAAGCGGCCCATGGGCTCCATGACGTCGACGGTGTCGCCGACGGCCAGTTCCTTCAGGGCGTAGGTGGAGAACTCTCCGCCGTCGACGAGTCGGATGCCGACGCGCAGGACGGGGTCCTCGCCGGCGGGGGCGGCGGGGGCGCAGATCGAGTACGTCCGGCGGATCTCCTCGCCGTCCTGTGCGGTGCGGCGCAGGGCGAGGTGCTGGCCGGGGGTGTGGCGGTAGGCGTCGCGCAGCTCGGCCGGGACGGCGAAGGTGACGGCGACCGAGTCGTCGGTGAGCTGCTCGACCTCGCTCACCCGGAGCGGGTGGAACCCGGCCCGTCCGGAGCCTGAGGACACCATCTACAACTCCTTGAAGTGGTCGAACGGTTCGCGGCAGGCCGTGCAGCGGCGCAGTGCCTTGCACGCGGTGGAGGAGAAGCGGCTGAGCAGCTCGGTCTCGGTGGAGCCGCAGTGCGGGCAGCGGATCGCCAGGGTGAGGGCGACGGGGCCGCCGGCCGGGCCCTGGGGGCGGGGCGGGGCGATGCCGAACTCGGCGAGCTTGCGCCGTCCTTCGTCGCTGATGTCGTCGGTGGACCAGGCGGGTGCGAGGACGGTGACGACGGAGACGTCGGGGATGCCGTGTTCGTGCAGGGCGTGCTCGATGTCGGAGGACATCGCCTCGATGGCGGGGCAGCCGGTGTATGTCGGGGTCAGTTCGACCTCGACGCGGCCGGGGCCGAGGATCTGGACACCGCGCAGGACGCCGAGTTCGCCGAGGGTGAGGACGGGCAGCTCGGGGTCGGGGACGGCGCCGGCGATCCGGCTCAGCTCCCGCTCCAGGGCGGTCGTCTCCTGGCGAGTCGTCCTGGTCGTCCCGGTCAGATCGGTCGTGCCGGTCAGATCGGGCGTGGTGGTCACCATGTCGCCCCCGGGTGGCTGCGGTGCAGATGCTGCATCTCGGCGAGCATCCGTCCGAAGGGCTCGGTGTGCAGGCCCTGTCGGCCGGCTCCCGCGCGCCAGCCGCCGGTGTGGGGGCCGCTCGGGAGGGTGAGGGTGGCCTTGTCGAGGACGGTGGTGACGGAGTCGAGCCAGGCGGCCCGCAGGGTCTCGTGGTCCACGTCGAGGCCGGTGACGGGCTGGAACAGCTCGCCGGTGTAGCGCCAGAGGGCGTCGCAGGCGCGCTGCATGCGGTCGTGGCTCTCGGGGGTGCCGTCGCCGAGGCGGAGGGTCCAGTGCTCGGCGTGGTCCTGGTGGTACGCGACTTCCTTGACGGCCTTCGCCGCGAGCCCGCTCAGGGGGCCGTCCCCGGCCGCCAGCTGTCCGTAGAGGAGCCGCTGGTAGGTGGAGAAGTAGAGCTGGCGGGCGATGGTGTGGGCGAAGTCGCCGTTGGGCTGTTCGACGAGCTGGGTGTTGCGGAAGGCGCGTTCCTCGCGGAGGTAGGCGAGTTCGTCCTCGTCCCCGACGAGGGAGAGCAGGACGCGTGCCTGGCCGAGGAGGTCGAGCGCGATGTTGGCGAGGGCGACCTCTTCCTCCAGGACGGGTGCGTCGCCCGCCCACTCCCCCAGGCGGTGGGAGAGCACGAGGGCGTCGTCGCCGAGCGCCAGGGCGGCTTCGGCGATCGCGGCGGTGTCGGTGGTCCCGCTCACAGGTGCTTCACCCCCTCGGGGATCTCGTAGAAGGTCGGGTGGCGGTAGGGCTTGTCCGCCGACGGTTCGAAGAACGGGTCCTTCTCGTCGGGCGAGGAGGCGGTGATCGCGGTGGAGGGCACCACCCAGATCGAGACGCCTTCGTTGCGGCGGGTGTACAGGTCGCGGGCGTTGCGCAGCGCCATCTCGGCGTCCGGCGCGTGCAGGCTGCCGGCGTGGGTGTGGGACAGTCCGCGGCGCGAGCGCACGAACACCTCCCACAGAGGCCATCCGTCGGTGGTCATGCCCGTGCCTTCCCGTGCTTGTCGGCGTATGCCGCGGCTGCTTCTCTGACCCAGGCTCCGTCCTCGTGGGCCCGGCGGCGCCGGTCGAGCCGCTGCTCGTTGCAGGGGCCGTTGCCCTTGAGGACGTCCTGGAACTCGGCCCAGTCGATGGGGCCGAAGTCGTAGTGCCCCCGCTCCTCGTTCCACCGCAGGTCCGGGTCGGGGAGGGTGAGTCCGAGGGCCTCGGCCTGGGGGACGGCGATGTCCACGAACCGCTGGCGCAGCTCGTCGTTGGAGTGCCGCTTGATCTTCCAGGCCATGGACTGGGCGGAGTGCGCCGATGCGTCGTCCGGCGGGCCGAACATCATCAGCGAGGGCCACCACCAGCGGTTCACCGCGTCCTGCGCCATGGCGTGCTGGGCCTCGGTGCCCTGGGAGAGGGCGAGGAGGGCTTCGTACCCCTGCCGCTGGTGGAAGGACTCCTCCTTGCAGATACGGACCATCGCGCGGGCGTACGGGCCGTAGGAGCAGCGGCAGAGCGGGACCTGGTTGGTGATGGCGGCGCCGTCGACGAGCCAGCCGATGGCACCGACGTCGGCCCAGGTCAGCGTGGGGTAGTTGAAGATCGAGGAGTACTTCTGGCGGCCGGCGTGGAGCTTGTCGAGGAGCTCGTCGCGGCTGGTGCCGAGGGTCTCCGCCGCGCTGTACAGGTACAGACCGTGGCCGGCCTCGTCCTGGACCTTGGCCATGAGGATCGCCTTGCGGCGCAGCGAGGGCGCGCGGGTGATCCAGTTGGCCTCCGGCTGCATGCCGATGATCTCGGAGTGCGCGTGTTGGGCCATCTGGCGGACGAGGGAGGCCCGGTAGGCGTCCGGCATCCAGTCTCGGGGCTCGATGCGCTCGTCGGCGGCGACGGCGGCGTCGAACACCGCCTCGTAGGCCGCCTGCGCCGCTGCCTCGGCCGCAGCCGTGGCCGTGTCCGGCGCGCCCTGCGCTGCCGTCCGTGCCTTCTGTGCGTCCGCGGTCACTGCGGTCGCTGCCGTCCCTGCGGTCATCGGACCCCCTACCGACCGATCGTTCGGTTGAATGACTTCAATGGTCGGTCGGCGGCCCGTATGGTGTCAACCCTGTGGATGACCGAGGGTGGACGGATCGGGGATCGGGGCGGGATGGAAGCGCACGTCGACGAGGACGCACACGAAGAGCAGCCACCGCCGGGACCGGCGCCACAGGACGGTCGCGGCCAGGGCGTCGGGATCGCCTCCCTCTCCCTTCCGTACCAGGTCGTCGCGGCGGTCGCACTCGCCGGAGTCGCGGTCTTCACCTGTGTCCACCTCGCGATGGTGTTCCTGCACGTCGCGCCGTCGAACACGCTGACCAAGCAGCACGGTGAAGCGGTCGACGAGTGGATCTACCCCGAGTTCGAACAGAACTGGAAGCTCTTCGCCCCCAACCCGCTCCAGCAGAACGTCTACGTCCAGGTCAGGGCCGAGATCGTCGGCGCGAGCGGCGCCGAGCGCACCACCGGCTGGATCGATCTGACCGCGCAGGACGCCGAGGCGATCCGCGGCAGCCTCGTGCCCAGCCACGCCGAACAGAACGCGCTCCGCCGGGCGTGGGACTTCTACTCGAACACCCACACCGACGACCATCGGCCCAACGGTCTGCGCGGCCGGCTCTCCGAGAGCTACATCCGCCGGATCGTCATGCTCCGCCTCGACAGGGAGAACCTCGACGGCACGGTGGAACGGATCCAGCTCCGCTCCGTCACGCGCGCCGTTCCCGCCCCGCCGTGGAGCACCGAGAAGACGGACACGGACCCCGTCCGCCGGGTGCTGCCGTGGTGGAAGGTGAGCGCCGCCGATCTGCCGGGAGCGGCCAGGGACGACCGCACGGAGGCGGGCCGGTGAATCGATCATCCACACCCCCGACATCCACACCCCCGAACGCCGAGAACGCCGTCTCCGCGCCCCGCGAGCCGTTCGACCGGCGGCTCGCGCGGGGCGTCCAGCGGGTCACGGCCTCGGCCCTCGGGCCGTACCAGACCGCGATCGTCCGCATCGGCTTCTCGCTCACCTGGCTGCTCTTCCTGCTGCGCGAGCTGCCCCACCGGCATGAGCTCTACGGCCCCGACGGCTCCTGGGCGTGGGGGCTGGCCCGCCAGCTGATCGCCCAGAACGACGCGTTCACGGTGCTGATGTGGTCGGACAGCGCCTTCTGGTTCGAGACCGTCTACGTGCTCGCCCTACTCTCCGCCCTACTGCTGCTGCTCGGCTGGCGCACCCGTGCCATGTCGGTGGTCTTCATGGTCGGTGTGCTGTCCATGCAGAATCGCTCCGTCTTCGTGGGCGACGGCGGGGACAACGTCATCCACCTCGCCGCGATCTACCTCGTCCTGACCCGCTGCGGTCAGGTCTGGTCCCTGGACGCCCGCCGGGCCGCGCGCGAGGCGGAGCGCGCGGCCGAGGGGGCAGGGGCGCCCCGGCGGGACATCGTCGGGCCCCTGCTGTGGACGGTGCTCGGCGGCCTGCTGCTCGCCGCCACGTACTACTCCGACACCAACGGCTCGGCCTGGCTGCTGGTGCTGCTGTGGGTGCTGTGGCTCGGGCAGGCGCTGTGGTGGCTGGTGTGCCGCTACGCGCCGGGCGAGCCGCGCACCCTCCTCGATGTCCTCGCCAACCTCACGCACAACGCCGCGCTCGTCGTGATCATGGCCGAGGTCTGTCTGATCTACGCGACGGCCGGCTGGTACAAGATCCAGGGCTCGCGCTGGCAGGACGGGACCGCGCTCTACTACCCGCTCCAGCTGGACTACTTCGCGCCCTGGCCCGTCCTGTCCGATCTGCTGGGCTCCAGCGGAGTGATGGTGATGGTGCTGACCTACGGCACCGTGCTGATCCAGGTCGCCTTCCCGTTCGCGCTGTTCAACCGCAAGGTCAAGAACGTCCTGCTGGTCGCGATGATGCTGGAGCACGCCGGCATCGCCGTGCTCCTCGGGCTCCCCCTCTTCTCGCTGGCGATGATCTCCGCGGACGCGGTGTTCCTGCCGACGGCGTTCCTGGTGTGGCTGGGCGTGCGGGTGGGGCGCGGCAAGGACCGGCTGCTGTCCCGGCCGCGCGGAACGGTGCCCGACCAGCGCCGTACGGGTGAGGAGGCGGCCCCCCGTACCCTCGTGGGGTGAGCACCGCTGAACAGTCCGAGCCGATCCAGTACGACGAGGGGTACGCCCCCGAGGTCGGTGTGGGGCCGCATCCGCTGCCCTGGCCGGACGGCGAGCGCTACGACCCCGAGCTGCTGGCCGGCGGGGATCGGCGCAACGTCGTCGACCGGTACCGGTACTGGACGCGGGAGGCGATCGTCGCCGACCTGGACACCCGGCGGCACGATTTCCATGTCGCGGTCGAGAACTGGGGCCACGACTTCAACATCGGGTCGGTGGTGCGGACCGCCAACGCCTTCCTGGCGAAGGAGATCCACATCGTCGGCAGGCGGCGCTGGAACCGGCGTGGGGCGATGGTCACCGACCGCTACCAGCACGTACGCCACCACCCGGACACCGAGTCGCTGACGGCGTGGGCGGCGGCCGAGGGCGTGCCGATCATCGGCATCGACAATCTGCCGGGCGCCGTGCCGCTGGAGCGGACCGTCCTGCCACGCCGCTGTGTGCTGCTCTTCGGCCAGGAGGGCCCGGGCCTCACCGAGGAGGCCCGGAACCACGCGGAGATGGTCTGCTCGATCGCCCAGTTCGGCTCGACCCGTTCGATCAACGCGGGCGCCGCCGCCGCGATCGCGATGCACGCCTGGGTACAGCGGTACGCCGAGATCACCCCGGGCGCCTGACCGGGCAGCTGACCGGGCGCGGTCTCGCGAAGGCCCGGCTCGCGAAGGCCCGGCTCGCGGAGGCCCGGCTCGCGGAGGCCCGGAGGCCCCCGCGAGCGCCATGGGTCACGCCTGGCGGCGGACCTCCACCACACGGAAGCGGTTGGCGACGAACGCTCCGTCGCACAGGGCCGCGTTCGCCGCCGGGTTTCCGCCGGAACCGTGGAAGTCGGAGAACGCCGCCGTCTGGTTGACGTACACCCCGCCCGTCAGGTTCAGCGAGAGCTGGGCCGACTCCTCGAGGCAGACCTCCTCGATCGCGCGCTCGGTCTCGGGCGACGTCGTGTACGCCCCGACCGTCATCGCACCCTTCTCGCGGACCGTGCGCCGCAGCAGCTCCAGCGCGTCGGCCGTCGAGTCGACGGAGACGGCGAAGGAGACCGGGCCGAAGCACTCGGAGAAGTAGGCCGCCTCCGGGTCCGGCTTCGAGCCGTCCAGCTTGACGATGACCGGCGTACGGACGACGGCGTCCGGGAAGTCCGGGTTCGCCACCTCGCGGGAGGCGAGCGCCACCTCCCCGAGGCCCGCGGCGGCCTCCAGGCGCGCCTTCACATCCGGGTTGACCAGGGCGCCGAGCAGGGCGTTGGCCCGGGCGTCGTCGCCGAGGAGGCCGCCGACGGACGCCGCGAGGTCGGCGACGACCTCGTCGTACGACTTGGGGCCCGCGTCGGTGGTGATGCCGTCGCGGGGGATCAGCAGGTTCTGCGGGGTGGTGCACATCTGGCCGCTGTACAGGGACAGGGAGAACGCCAGGTTGGAGAGCATTCCCTTGTAGTCGTCGGTGGAGTCGACGACGACCGTGTTGACGCCGGCCTTCTCCGTGTAGACCTGGGCCTGGCGGGCGTTGGCCTCCAGCCAGTCGCCGAAGGCGGTGGAGCCGGTGTAGTCGATGATCCGGATCTCGGGGCGGACCGCCAGGGTCTTGGCGATGCCCTCGCCGGGCCGCTCGACGGCCAGCGCGACCAGGTTCGGGTCGAAGCCGGCCTCGGCGAGGACCTCGCGGGCGACGCGGACGGTCAGAGCCAGCGGGAGGACGGCGCGGGGGTGCGGCTTGACCAGGACGGGGTTGCCGGTGGCCAGGGAGGCGAAGAGGCCCGAATATCCGTTCCAGGTGGGGAAGGTGTTGCAGCCGATGACGAGCGCGATGCCGCGCGCGACAGGGGTGAACGCCTTGGTCAGCTCCAGCGGGTCACGCTTGCCCTGCGGCTTGGACCAGTCGGCGGCGCCGGGGGTGCGGGTCTGCTCCGCGTACGCGTACGCCACGGCCTCCAGGCCGCGGTCCTGGGCGTGCGGGCCGCCGGCCTGGAACGCCATCATGAAGGCCTGGCCGCTGGTGTGCATGACGGCGTGGGCGAACTCGTGGGTGCGGGCGGAGATCCGGGCGATGATCTCCAGGGAGACCAGGGCGCGGACCTCGGCGCCGGCCTCGCGCCAGGCGGCCATGCCGGCGCGCATCGCGGGCAGCAGCACGTCGATGTCGGCGTGCGGGTACTCGATGCCGAGCGCCGGGCCGTACGGCGAGGTCTCGTCGCCGGTCCAGCCGTCCGTGCCGGGCTGGTCCAGCTCGAAGCGGGTGTTCAGCAGGGCCTTGTACGCCTCCAGGCCGGCGGCGGCGTCCAGCGAGCCGTTCTCGCCGTAGGCCTTGGGGTGCTCGGGGTGCGGCGACCAGTAGGCGCGCGTGCGGATGGTGTCGAGTGCCTGGTCGAGTGTGGACCGGTGCTTCTCGGCCAGAGCGTCGGTGGTCAGCTGAGCGGCGGCCATTGCGGGACCAACTCCTCGTCGAGCTAGATCGGTTCGGCGCGTGTGACGCCTGCGCGGAGCCTCCACGACGGGTGGTCGTGGAAGACGGGTGGGCAGGGACGAGCGGACAGAGTTAGAGTAACCGAACGATCGGTCGGGACAAGGGGGTCTGTCGAAGCTGTGGACAACCCATCGGGGAGGATCAGTCGTATGACCGCCAATGTGAGCGACTCCGCGCCGGACGCCGCCCCGGCCACGGCCCCGGATTCCGGTGCCGAAGCCCTCGACCGGAGCCGTACCGTCGCCGTCGTCGGCACGGGAACGATGGGCCAGGGAATCGCGCAGGTCGCCCTGGTCGCAGGGCATCCCGTACGGCTCTACGACAGCGCCCCCGGGCGGGCCGAGGAGGCCGTGGCCGCCCTCGCCGCCCGCCTGGACCGGCTGGTGGAGAAGGGACGCCTCGACGCGGCCGGACGCGACGCCGCCGTGGCCCGGCTGCACGCCGCGGCCGAGCTCACCGAGCTGGCCGACGCCGCGCTGGTCGTCGAGGCGATCGTCGAGCATCTCCCGGTCAAGCAGCAGCTGTTCGCCGGCCTGGAGAAGATCGTCGGCGACGACACCCTCCTCGCCACCAACACCTCCTCCCTCTCCGTCACCGCGATCGCGGGAGGGCTGCGACTGCCGGGCCGGTTCGTCGGACTGCACTTCTTCAACCCGGCGCCGCTGCTGCCGCTCGTCGAGGTCGTCAGCGGCTTCGCCACCGACGCATCGGCCGCCACGCGCGCGTACGAGACCGCCAAGAGCTGGGGCAAGACGCCGGTCCGCTGCGCCGACACCCCCGGTTTCATCGTCAACCGGATCGCCCGCCCCTTCTACGCGGAGGCGTTTCGGGTGTACGAGGAGGGCGCGGCCGACCCCGCCACCATCGACGCGGCCCTGCGCGAGAGCGGCGGCTTCCGGATGGGCCCGTTCGAGCTGACCGACCTCATCGGCCAGGACGTCAACGAGGCCGTCACCCGGTCCGTCTGGGACTCCTTCTTCCAGGACCCCAGGTTCACCCCCTCGCTCGCCCAGCGCCGCCTGGTCGAGTCTGCGCGGCTCGGCCGCAAGTCGGGGCACGGATGGTTCCCGTACGGGGACGGCGCGCCGGCCCCCGAGCCGCACACCGCGCCGCCCGCCGAGGCGCCGGCCTCGGTCACGGTCCAGGGGGACCTGTACCAGGCGCGGGCGCTGGTGGGGCTCTTCGAGAAGTCCGGGATCGCCGTCGAGCGCGCCGAGGACGCCGTGCCCGGCTACCCGGGCTGGATCGAGCTGCCCAGCGGGACCCGGCTCTTCCTCGCCGACGGGACCGCCGCCGACGACGCCGAGATGCCGGTGATCCACATCGACCTGGCGCTGGACTTCGCCACCTGCGAGCGGATCGTGCTCGCGCCGGCGGCGACCGTGGAGGACGCCTCCCTCCGGGAGGCCATCGGCCTCTTCCAGGCCGCCGGCAAGAAGGTCAGCGTCATCCGGGACATCCCCGGCATGATCGTCGCCCGTACGGTCGCGATGCTCGCCGACTTCGCGTACGACGCCGCCACGCGCGCGGTGGCGGACGCCGACGACATCGACACCGCGATGCGGCTCGGCGTGAACTACCCGCGCGGGCCCCTCGCCTGGGCCGAGGAGCTCGGCGCGGGCTGGGTCCTGGAGACGCTCTCCAACCTCCACGAGGAGTACCCGACGGGCCGCTACGCCCCCTCGCAGGCCCTGCGCCGCCGCGTCGCCGCCGACCAGGCCGCTGCCGACCGGCGCGACCGGGACGCCGTCGGTGAGGAGGGCTCGGCATGACGACCGCGAAGCGTGACACGTACACCCCCGAGACGCTGCTCTCCGTCGCCGTGGGCGTCTTCAACGAGCGCGGCTACGACGGCACCTCCATGGAGCACCTCTCGAAGGCCGCGGGGATCTCCAAGTCCTCGATCTACCACCATGTCGCGGGCAAGGAGGAGCTGCTGCGCAGGGCCGTCAGCCGCGCGCTCGACGGGCTCTTCGGGATCCTCGACGAGCCGGGCGCCGGGCGCGGGCGGGCCATCGAGCGGGTCGAGTACGTCACCCGGCGCACCGTCGAGGTGCTGGTGGCCGAGCTGCCGTACGTGACGCTGCTGCTGCGGGTCCGGGGGAACACGGACACCGAGCGCTGGGCCATGGAACGGCGCAGGGAGTTCGACCACAGGGTGGCCGACCTGCTGAAGGCGGCCGTGGCCGACGGGGATCTGCGGGCCGACGTGGACATCAAGCTCGCCACCCGGCTGCTCTTCGGCATGATCAACTCGCTGGTGGAGTGGTACCGGCCCCTGCCGGGCGCCCACGCCGAGCCGGAGCAGCTCGCCGACACCGTCGTCCACCTCGCCTTCGACGGGCTGCGGACGGCCCGCTGAGGCCCTTGGCGGGGGCCGTGGGCGTTGGCGGTGCCCCTTGGCCTTGGCCCGGGAATCCGGACCCCCGACCCCGGACCCTCAGTGGTCCGGGTCGAGGTCCGTCTCCTCGAAGACCAGCAGCGTGCGGGTGGAGAGCACCTCCGGGATGGACTGGAGCTTGGTCAGGACCAGCTCGCGCAGCGTCCGGTTGTCCGGCGTGTGCACCAGCAGGAGGACGTCGAAGTCTCCGCTGACCAGCGCGATGTGCGCGGCGCCCGGCAGCGCCTGGAGCTGCTCGCGCACGGTGCGCCAGGAGTTCTGGACGATCTTGAGCGTGATGTACGCCGAGGCGCCGTGGCCCGCGCGCTCGTGGTTGACCCGGGCGCTGAAGCCGCGGATCACGCCGTCGTCGATCAGCCGGTTGATCCGCGCGTAGGCGTTGGCCCGGGACACATGGACCCGTTCGGCCACGGAGCGTATCGACGCGCGACCGTCCGTCTGCAGGATGCGCAGGATGTCCCGGTCGATCGCGTCGAGCGGGCGCGCAGGCGGGCCCTGCGGCACTCCCGCCGGGCTCTGGGCCAAGGCTTGCTCCCAGCCGTCGGCCATTTGTTCATCCTGCATGTCCCCCCGCCTCTCATCCATGGACGACATGACTCCATCCCAGGCTGTGGAGAACCGATTGTCCACAGGCTGAGGGTGCCTGTAGCCAAAATGCCTCCACGACCGAACAATCGGTAGGTGAGGCGCACCACATTCGCGCCGCCCGCCTTCGGGTCTTATGCCCGCTCCCACGAGGAGGTGGACTCGTTGCAACAGCGCAGTTCGACAGTCCAAGAGCCGCCCGGTGCCGCGACCGCCTACCGGCCCACCCCGCCGCCGGCGTGGAAGCCACGCACCGACCCCGCCCCGCTGCTGCCCGACGCCGAGCCCTTCCGGGTCCTCGGCACGGACGCGGTCGCCCAGACCGACCCCGAGCTGCTGCGGCGGCTCTACGCGGAGCTGGTGCGCGGCCGTCGGTACAACACACAGGCCACGGCGCTCACCAAGCAGGGCCGCCTGGCCGTCTACCCGTCGACCACCGGGCAGGAGGCCGCCGAGGTCGCGGCCGCACTGTGCCTGGAGGAGCGGGACTGGCTCTTCCCGTCGTACCGCGACACCCTCGCGGCCGTCGCCCGCGGCCTGGACCCCGTGCAGGCGCTGACACTGCTGCGCGGTGACTGGCACACCGGGTACGACCCGCGGGAGCACCGCGTCGCGCCGCTGTCCACGCCGCTCGCCACCCAGCTCCCGCACGCGGTCGGCCTGGCCCACGCGGCCCGGCTCAAGGGCGACGACGTGGTCGCCCTCGCCATGGTCGGCGACGGCGGCACCAGCGAGGGCGACTTCCACGAGGCGCTGAACTTCGCGGCCGTCTGGCAGGCCCCGGTGGTCTTCCTCGTGCAGAACAACGGCTTCGCGATCTCCGTACCCCTCGCCAAGCAGACCGCGGCCCCCTCGCTGGCCCACAAGGCCGTCGGGTACGGCATGCCGGGCCGGCTCGTCGACGGCAACGACGCCGTCGCCGTCCACCAGGTGCTGACCGAAGCCGTGGCACGCGCGCGGCGAGGCGGCGGACCGACGCTGGTCGAGGCCGTCACGTACCGGATCGACGCCCACACCAACGCCGACGACGCGACCCGCTACCGCGGGGACAGCGAGGTCGAGGCCTGGCGGGCGCACGACCCGATCCTGATCCTGGAGCGGGAGCTGACGGAGCGCGGACTGCTCGACGAGGACGGCAGGCGCGCGGCGGCCGAGGCGGCCGAGACGATGGCGGCGGCGCTGCGCGAGCGGATGAACGCCGAGCCGGTCCTGGACCCGATGGATCTGTTCGCGCACGTCTACGCCGAGCAGACGGCACAACTGCGCGAGCAGGCGGCGCAGCTGCGGGCCGAGCTCGACGCCGAGAGCGAGGCGTGATGACCACCGCGCAGAAGACGGCCGAGAAGAAGGCCGCGGCCAAGCCCGCCACCATGGCGCAGGCGCTCCAGCGGGCCATGCGCGACGCGATGGCCGAGGACCCGACCGTCCACGTCATGGGCGAGGACGTCGGCACGCTCGGCGGCGTCTTCCGCGTCACCGACGGGCTCGCCAAGGAGTTCGGCGAGGACCGCTGCACGGACACCCCGCTGGCCGAGGCCGGCATCCTCGGCACGGCCGTCGGCATGGCGATGTACGGGCTGCGACCGGTCGTCGAGATGCAGTTCGACGCCTTCGCCTACCCGGCGTTCGAGCAGCTGATCAGCCACGTCTCCCGGATGCGGAACCGCACGCGGGGCGCGATGCCGATGCCGCTGGTGATCCGTGTGCCGTACGGCGGAGGGATCGGCGGTGTCGAGCACCACAGCGACTCCTCCGAGGCGTACTACATGGCGACGCCGGGTCTCCACGTCGTCACCCCGGCCACCGTCGAGGACGCGTACGGGCTGCTGCGGGCGGCGATCGCCTCCGACGACCCCGTCGTCTTCCTGGAGCCCAAGCGGCTCTACTGGTCGAAGTCCGACTGGCGCCCCGAGGCGCCGACGCCGGTGGAGCCGATCGGCAAGGCCGTGGTCCGGCGCGCCGGCCGCAGCGCCACGCTGATCACGTACGGGCCGTCCGTGCCGGTCTGCCTGGAGGCGGCCGAGGCCGCGCAGGCCGAGGGCTGGGATCTGGAAGTCGTCGATCTGCGCTCGCTGGTGCCGTTCGACGAGGAGACGGTCTGCGCGTCGGTGCGGCGCACCGGGCGCGCGGTCGTCGTCCACGAGTCGCCCGGGTTCGGCGGGCCGGGCGGGGAGATCGCGGCGCGCGTGAGCGAGCGCTGCTTCCACCACCTGGAGGCGCCGGTCCTGCGGGTCGCCGGGTTCGACATCCCGTACCCGCCGCCGATGCTGGAGCGGCACCACCTGCCGGGCGTGGACCGGATCCTCGACGCGGTGGCGCGCCTGCAGTGGGAGGCGGGGAACTGATGGCCCAGGTCCTTGAGTTCAAGCTGCCCGACCTCGGCGAGGGGCTGACCGAGGCGGAGATCGTGCGCTGGCTGGTCGACGTCGGCGACGTCGTCGCCATCGACCAGCCGGTCGTGGAGGTCGAGACCGCCAAGGCCATGGTGGAGGTGCCGTGCCCGTACGGGGGTGTGGTGACCGCCCGCTTCGGCGAGGAGGGCACCGAACTGCCGGTCGGGGCACCGCTGCTGACGGTCGCGGTCGGCGGGACGGCGGGGTCGGAGTCGGCGCCGGCGCCGGCGTCCGCGACGGTCGCGGGCGGCGCTTCGGCGGCGGACGCGGCCTCGGCCGAGTCCTCGGAGTACTCCGGCAACGTGCTCGTCGGGTACGGCACGGCGGGACCTGCGGCCAGGCGTCGCCGGGTGCGGCGCGAGAGCCCGGCGGCTCCGGCCGCCGCTCCGGCCCCGGTGCCGGCTTCGGTGCCGGCTTCGGTCCAGGCTTCCGTGCCGACCGCGGCCCCGGCCGCCCCCGAGGGGCCCCTGCCGGTGATCTCGCCGCTCGTGCGGAAGCTGGCCCGGGACAAGGGGCTCGATCTGCGGGAGGTACGGGGGTCGGGCCCGGACGGCCTGATCCTGCGGGCCGACGTGGAGTCCGCCCTGGCCGCCGCCGAGACGGCCGCCGTCGGAACGGCCGCCACGCGTCCGGCTCCGGCCGTGGCCGCGGGCACCGGCGTGGCCGTCGGTGAGCGGGTGCCGCTGCGCGGTGTCCGTGGGGCCGTCGCCGACAAGCTCTCCCGCAGCCGTACGGAGATCCCGGACGCGACCTGCTGGGTGGACGCCGACGCGACCGAACTGATGGCGGCGCGCGCCGCGATGAACGCGGCCGGGGGCCAGAAGATCTCGCTCCTCGCGCTCCTCGCCCGCATCTGCACCCACGCGCTCGCCCGCCACCCGGAGCTCAACTCCACGGTGGACATGGCGGCGCGGGAGATCGTCCGGCTGCCGTCCGTGCACCTCGGGTTCGCGGCGCAGACCGAGCGCGGTCTGGTCGTTCCGGTCGTCCGGGACGCGGGCACGCGGACGGCGGAGTCGCTGACGGAGGAGTTCGCGCGGCTGACGGAGTCGGCGCGGAAGGGGACGCTGACGCCGGCGGACCTGACCGGCGGGACGTTCACGCTGAACAACTACGGGGTGTTCGGGGTCGACGGCTCCACGCCGATCATCAACCACCCGGAGGCGGCGATGCTCGGGGTGGGCCGGATCATCCCCAAGCCGTGGGTCCACAACGGCGAACTGGCGGTCCGCCAGGTCGTCCAGCTGTCGCTGACCTTCGACCACCGGGTCTGCGACGGAGGCACGGCGGGCGGTTTCCTCCGCTACGTCGCGGACTGCGTCGAACACCCCGCGGTGTTGCTTCGCACGCTCTGACCCGCGGGGGTCTCTGGGGCCGCCGGGCCTGACGGGGCGCGCCCACCGATGCCCCCGGGCCCGGCACGCGCGTCCCTCAGGGCCGGGCCCCCGCGTCCCCCAGGCTGGCACGCGCCGGTAGCGCCGGGCCCCGCGTCCCCCAGGCTGGCACGCGCCGGTAGCGCCGCGCCCTGACGGCCCCCGCCGTCCCCGGCGGCCCGGCGCCGCCGCCGTCCCCCGTCTCCTTCCCTGAGACGGCTGGGGGCTCTTGGGGCGGGTGCGGCTCATACTGCTGGGGTGACGACCTTGTATGACGCCGTCGTGCTCGCCGGCGGGGCCGCCAAGCGGCTGGGTGGGGTGGACAAGCCCGGGGTGCGGGTCGGAGGGCGTGCCCTGCTCGACCGTGTGCTCGCCGGATGCCGGGGCGCCGGGCGCACCGTGGTCGTCGGAGGGCGGCGGGCGACCGTGAGGCCCGTGGTGTGGGCCAGGGAGGAGCCGCCCGGCGGGGGACCCCTGGCCGCGCTCGACGCCGGGGTGCGCGAGGTCGCGGCCGAGGACGTGCTCGTCCTCTCCGCCGACCTGCCGTTCCTCGACGAGGGGACCGGCCGCCGGCTTCTGGACGCCCTGGCCGCCGCGCCCGACGCCGACGCGGCCCTCCTGGTCGACGCCGACGGCCGCGACCAGCCGCTCGTCGCCGCCTACCGCACCCAGGCCCTCCGCCGTGAGCTGGCTCACCTCACCACCGCGCACGGCACCCTCTCCGGGCTC
Organism: Streptomyces sp. NPDC048370; assembly: GCF_043200825.1. Lineage (NCBI taxonomy): Bacteria > Bacillati > Actinomycetota > Actinomycetes > Kitasatosporales > Streptomycetaceae > Streptomyces > Streptomyces sp. NPDC048370. The sequence goes on from NZ_JBICYI010000003.1 coordinate 335,720, forward strand.
CCGCTGCGTCTGCTCACCCAGGGACTGCGGGTCGTCCGGGTCACCGCAGGCCCCCTCGCCTCCTTCGACTGCGACACCTGGGAGGACATCGCCGCGGCCCGGGCCCGGATCAGGGAGCATGGGACCGTGCTGGACGAATGGATCACCGCAGTCAAGGACGAGCTGGGCATCGAGATCGACGTCGACACCGGCGTGCTGCTCGATCTGGCCCGGGACGCCGCCCACGGCGTCGCGCGCCCCGCCGCGCCTCTGACCACCTTCCTGGTCGGGTACGCGGCGGCGAAGGCAGCCGCCGAGGGCGCCTCCGGCGGCCCCGAGGCCGTCGCGGAGGCGTCCCGTAAGGCCGCCGCCCTCGCCAACCGCTGGGCCGCCGAAGCGGAGCGGGACGCCGTCGCGGAGCGCAACACCCAAGCGGAGCGCAACACCGATGCGCCACGGAACGCCGATGCGCCGCGGGACGCGACCGGATGACGCCTCACGACGAAGGCGACGACGACGGCGTCGATGAGGTCCTCGCCCTCGTCGCCCCGCAGCGCGGCGCGGAGCCCCGGCCCGCCCACGCCCCCGACGAACCCCACCGCGCCACCGTCTGGCCCGCCGCGCGGGCCGTCGCAGCCCGCGCCGGGGCCACCGTGGGCGCCACGCACCCACCCCTCCGTACGCCCCTCGACCAGGCCCTGGGCCAGGTGCTCGCCGAGCCGCTCCGCGCGCTCACCGATCTGCCGTCCTTCGACACCTCGGCCATGGACGGCTGGGCGGTCGCAGGGCCCGGCCCCTGGGAGATCCGCGCGCAAGGCGCCGTCCTTGCCGGCCACGCCCCCGCCGCCCCGCTGGAGGACGGCACCGCCGTACGGATCGCCACCGGCGCCCGCGTACCGCCCGAGACCACGGCGGTCATCCGCAGTGAGCACGCCCGCACCGACGCGAGCGGCCATCTGCACGCGCTGCGCGAGGTCGTGCCCGGCCAGGACATCCGCCCCCGAGGCCAGGAATGCCGCGTCGGTGACCGGCTGCTGCCCGCCGGGACCCAGGTGACCCCCGCCGTCCTCGGCCTCGCGGCCGCCGCCGGGTACGACGAGCTGCCGACCCGGGCCCGGCCCCGCGTGGAGGTCCTCGTCCTCGGCGACGAGCTGCTGACCGCCGGACTCCCCCACGACGGGCTGATCCGGGACGCCCTCGGCCCCATGCTCGGTCCCTGGCTGAACGCGCTGGGCGCCGAGGTGCTCGCCACCCGACGGATCGGCGACGACGCCGACGCCCTCCTCGCGGCCGTCACCGGCTCCCCCGCCGATCTGGTGATCACCACCGGCGGCACGGCCTCGGGCCCCGTCGACCACGTCCACCCCGTGCTCGCCAAGGCGGGAGCGACCCTGCTCGTCGACGGGGTGAAGGTCCGCCCCGGCCACCCGATGCTGCTCGCGCGCCTCGACGCCGACCGCCATCTCGTCGGGCTGCCGGGCAACCCCCTCGCCGCGGTCTCGGGCCTGCTCACCCTGGCCGAGCCGCTGCTCCGCGCCCTCGCGGGGACGCCGCCGGCGCCGCCGTACCGGGTCCCCATGGCGGACGAGGTGCAGGGCCATCCCCACGACACGCGGCTCGTCCCGGTCGTCCACCGCGACGATCAGGTCGTTCCCCTGCGCTTCCACGGGCCCGCGATGCTCCGGGGGATCGCGGCGGCGGACGGCATGGCCGTCGTCCCGCCCGGTGGGGCGCGGCCCGGTGACGCCCTGGAGATCCTCGACCTCCCCTGGGCGGGTTCCCTGTCCGCCTTCGGCCCCCTCCCCTCGCCGGGTTCCTCCCTCGCCGCGTCGGGTCAGGGAGAGGCGGAAGTGCGAAAGGAGGGTGTTTCACGTGAAACTTCCCAGCCGTGACGTCATGGCCCGCCACGCGGACGAGAAGGTGTCCCCCAGCCGGATCCGGATGCCCCGCCGTGTCGTCGAGAAGCCCATACGGCAGGTCGCCAGGCGCCTGCTGATGGCCCTGGGTGTGCTCGCCCTCACGACGGTCATCGTCTACATCGATCGCGACGGCTATCACGACAACGCCAACGGGACGCTCGACTTCCTCGACTGCGCCTACTACGCGACGGTCACGCTCTCCACCACCGGGTACGGCGACATCGTCCCGTACAGCGATACGGCGCGGCTGGTCAACATCCTGCTGGTCACGCCGCTGCGCGTGCTGTTTCTGATCATCCTGGTCGGCACCACTCTCGAGGTCCTCACGGAGCGGACCCGGGAGGAGTGGCGGCTGAACCGCTGGAGGTCCACCTTGCGTGAGCACACCGTCGTCGTCGGCTTCGGCACCAAGGGCCGTTCCGCGATCCAGACCCTCTGCGCGACCGGACTGCGCAAGGACCAGATCGTCATCGTCGACCCGTCCACCAAGGTGATCGAGACGGCGAACGCGGACGGATTCGTCGGCGTGGTCGGCGACGCGACCCGCAGCGATGTGCTGATCCGCGCCGAGGTGCAGAAGGCACGTCAGATCGTCATCGCCACCCAACGCGACGACACCGCCGTCCTGGTGGCGCTCACCGCCCGGCAGCTCAACAGGGGCGCGAAGATCGTCGCCGCCGTACGGGAGGAGGAGAACGCGCCGCTGCTGCGCCAGTCCGGCGCGGACGCCGTGATCACCAGTGCCAGCGCCGCCGGTCGGCTGCTCGGCCTCTCTGTGCTCAGCCCCAGCGCCGGCACGGTGATGGAGGACCTGATCCAGCAGGGCTCGGGCCTCGATCTGGTGGAGCGGCCGGTCATAAAGTCCGAGGTGGGCAAGAACGTACGGGAGACCGAGGACCTCGTGGTCAGCGTGTTGCGCGGGCACCGGCTGCTCGGTTACGACGATCCGGCCGCCAGCCCGCTGCAGTTGACGGACCGTGTGATCACCATCGTGCGCGCGGCGCCCGTCACGCCACTGTCGACGCCGCCCGAGTAGCCTCGCCGCCATGCATGCGATCACGATTCCGGAACCCGGCGGCCCCGAGGCCCTCGTCTGGGCCGAGGTGCCCGATCCCGTGCCCGCCGAGGGCGAGGTCCTCGTCGAGGTGGTGGCGAGCGCCGTCAACCGTGCCGATCTGCTCCAGCGCCAGGGCTTCTACGACCCGCCGCCGGGCACATCTCCGTACCCCGGCCTCGAATGTTCGGGCCGGATCGCCGCGCTGGGCCCGGGGGTCTCGGGCTGGTCGGTCGGCCAGGAGGTGTGCGCGCTGCTGGTGGGAGGCGGGTACGCGGAGAAGGTCGTCGTCCCCGTCGGCCAGCTGCTGCCGGTACCGCAGAGCCTGGACCTCGTGACGGCCGCGGCGCTGCCCGAGGTCACCTGCACGGTCTGGTCCAACGTCTTCATGATCGCCCATCTGCGGCCCGGCGAGACGCTGTTGGTGCACGGCGGTGCGAGCGGCATCGGCACGATGGCGATCCAGCTCGCCAAGGCGGTCGGCGCGAGGGTGGCGGTCACCGCGGGCGGCCCGGAGAAGCTCGCGCGCTGCGCCGAGCTGGGCGCGGACATCCTGATCGACTACCGCGAGCAGGACTTCGTCGAGGAGCTCCGCAAGGCCACGGACGGCGCCGGTGCGGACGTGATCCTCGACATCGTGGGAGCGAAGTACCTGGAGCGCAATGTGAACGCGCTCGCGGTCAACGGCCGGCTGGCCGTGATCGGTCTGCAGGGCGGTGTGAAGGGCGAGTTGAACCTCGCCGCGCTGCTCTCCAAGCGGGCCGCGATCACGGCGACCACGCTGCGCGGCCGCCCGCTGCACGAGAAGGCGGCCATCGTCGCCGCGGTGCGCGAGCACGTCTGGCCGCTGATCGACTCCGGCACGGTACGTGCGGTGGTCGACCGTACGGTGGAGATGCGGGACGCCGCCGAGGCGCACCGCGCCCTGGAATCCGGCTCCCACGTCGGCAAGGTCCTCCTCCTGGCCCCCAAGCCGGCCTGACGACAGGCACCCAAGCCGGCCTGACGACAGGCGCCCAAGCCTTCCTGAGGCCGCGGGCCCAAGCTCGGCTGAAGACACACGTCCGAGGCCGCCTGAAGCCGGCCTCCCCACTACACGTAAGGGCCCGGCACACCCACGGTGTGCCGGGCCCTTACGCGACGCCGGAAGCCCTACAGGTACGGGCCCGAGCGGACCGCGTGGCCGCGGCCGTGCTCGTCGTCATCGTCGGACGGCGCGCCCGGAGGCAGCGCACGCCGCATCTGCTCCAGTTGGGCGCGGGCCGCCATCTGCTGGGCGAACAGCGCCGTCTGGATGCCGTGGAAGAGGCCTTCGAGCCATCCCACCAACTGGGCCTGCGCGATCCGCAGTTCCGCCTCGGACGGAATCGCCTCGTCGGTGAACGGCAGGGAGAGCCGCTCCAGTTCCTCGACCAGTTCGGGCGCGAGCCCGTCCTCCAGCTCCTTCACGGAGCTCGCGTGGATGTCCTTGAGCCTGACACGGCTGGCCTCGTCGAGAGGAGCCGCCCGTACTTCCTCCAGGAGCTGCTTGATCATGCTGCCGATGCGCATGACCTTCGCAGGCTGCTCGACCATTTCCGTCACCGGGACCTCGCGGGATTCGTCGTCACCCTGAGCGCCGCCGAGTGCCATCCCGTCCTGTCCCACGATGAGGACCTGGGGAGTCTCTTGCGACCGTTCATTCCTCGGCATCTCCATGCCGCCATTCTCTCGCACACGTGCCTCACCACACGGTGTGCCCCTGGAGAAGGGTGATCCACCCTTCTCCAGGGGCACAGGAAGACAACGATCGATCAGGCTGCTTCGCGGCGGGCCAGGGCCCCGCGGGAGCGGGTCACCAGGGCCGCCAGGAGCGCGGCACCGAGCGGTACGGCGACCAGCAGGGCCGCGAGCGTCTCCCAGGGGACGACGATCGGGACGTACGGGACGTCCTGCGTGCCGCCCCAGCCCTGGTCGAGGGCCTCCTGGTAGAAGCGCAGCTCCTGGCGTTCCTCGGTGAGCCGCAGGCCCATGGCCGGCAGCACACCGGCCGCGGACCCGAGGATCACACCCATCGCGGCGACCACCCCGCACTGGAAGCCACTGAGCGTGCGACGGACCCGCGGGGGCGCGCCGACGGCGGACAGCGTCTTCAGATCGGCCTCGGCGTCGGCCTGCGCGAGGCCGGTGGCGATGCCCGCGGCGCCGATGGTGACGAGTCCGGCGAAGACGGTCAGCGCGAGGAGCACGATGCTGGTCTTGCTGACGAACCCTTCCTCCACGTGGAGCGAGACATCGCTGCCGATCTTGGCGAGCTCCCCGTCGAGCTTCTGACGCTGCTCGGCGCTGGGCAGCGCGTCGGTGGCGAAGAACGAACCGAGCGGCACCGCGGTGAAGCCGGCCGCCTTGGCGGCTTCGGGGCTGATCAGCGCCCGCACGCCGTAGGCGTTCTGCCCGGTCACCAGGTGGGCGGGGAGGGTCTTGACCTCGCCGGGGATCGGCTTGCGCTCCTGGTCGGCGAGGTTCGCCTTCTTGTTGTCGGCGATCACCTTGATGGCGATCGTGCCGGTCTTGTCGATCGGGGCCTTGGCGAAGGAGACGATCTTCCCCTCGGCGAGGGCCTTCTGCGCGCCCGCGTCCGTGATGCCGAGGACCTTCAGGAGCGAGGCGTCGCCGACGATCAGACCACCTTCGACGAAGACGCCGCCGGGCAGATCACCGCCGCTGTTCTCCACGCAGCGCCAGTCCTTGGCGAGCTTGCGCCGCTGCTCCTTGGAGAACTTCTCGGAGGGGTCCGAGCCGTCCTCGGTCGTCACCCACAGCGGGCACTCGTTGGCCTTGGGGATCACCATCTCGAAGCGGCCGCAGCCCGGGGCCTCGCTGTACGGGGCACAGCCCGTCTTGCCGACCTGGATGCGCTGGACGTCCGCGCGGGAGTCGACGGGCAGCAGCCGCTGCACGGCGTCACGCACCTGCGGAACGTCCCGGCCGCCGTCCTCCATCACGAGCGCGGAGACAGCGCCGTACGGCAGCTTCGCCGTGTAACCGGCCTCGTCCTGGGCCTCCCGGCTGGCCGCGTACGTGGAGACGGCGACCGTTCCCGCGACCGCGGCGAGCACGGCGGCGACGGCGGGTGCCGTACGGCCCCGGTTGCGCACCGCGTCCCGCAGGGCGAGGCGCGGCGAGAGCGGCAGCCAGCGGCCGGTGCGCCCGAAGAGACCCACCAGAGCCGGCGTCATGGCGACCACGCCCAGCTCGGCGAGGGCGCTGCCGCCCGCGACGACGATGAACTGGTCGGAGACCACCGAGCCGTACAGAGCGATCGCGCCGCCCAGGAGCAGGGCGCCCAGGCCGATCAGCGGCAGCACGCGGCTGCTGCGGCGGACGCCGCGACGGCCGGTGAGCGAGGCGAGGACGGTCTGCCGGGACGCGGTGACGGCCGGGACGATCGCGGCCAGCAGGCCGGTCAGGACGGCGATGAACGCGATACCGAGCAGTTCCAGCGGGCGGACGTCGAAGGAGCCGAACCGCTGGTTCATGGCGGCTTCGAGGAACGGCTGCAGCGCGAACGTGAGGATGAGCGCGAGCACGGTGCCCGTGACGGCCGCCGCGACGCCGATGACGAGACCGCCGCTCAGCACGATGGCGCGGATGTGGTGACGGTCGCCGCCGTTGGCACCGACGAGCCCGAGCTGACGGCGCGAGCGGCGGGCGCCCACGGCGAACGCGGGCCCGGCGAGCAGGCAGATCTCCAGCATCGCGAGGCCGACGACCGTGCCCGCCGCGGCGAGCTCGGCGGCCCGGGCGGCCGCGCTGTCCTCGAAGCCGCCCCAGCCTTCCTTCTGGTAGAGCGGCACGTCGGCCTTGGCGGGCGGGTCGAGGAGCACCGCACGCGAGGTGACGGCCACACCCTTGGTGTTGATCTTCTGGACGGTGTTCCACGTGAAACCACCGGCGGACTTCACCAGGTACGTGGTGTAGGCCTCGCCCGTGTCCAGGCCGCTCTTCTCAAGCACCTTGGCGTACGAGGCGAGGAAGGCGCCCGGGAGGGCGTTGATCTGGTCGGCCTTCAGATCGTTGGGGAGCTCGTACGAGCCCACGATCCGGAACGTCCGGGTGTCACCGCGCGCGGAGAGGGTGGAGCCGATGCTGAGCCCGCTGGTCTCCAGGAAGTGCGTGGTGGCGGCGATCTCGTCGGCCTTCTCGGGGAAGCGGCCGTCCTGGAGGCTCATGATGCCCCGGGCGATCGGGTCACCGGCCTTCAGCTCACGGACCTCGCTCTGGAGCAGCCCGTGGGTGGTGGTCAGCTTGGCGCTGCCGGTGCTGTCCGTGAGGACCGTGGAGCCGGCCGGGAAGGTCTTGGTGACATCGGTCGGACCGCTCGGCCAGACCCTGTCCTGGTAGTCCTCGGCCGTCGTGTTCGTCTCGCCGCTCGGATCCTGGAGGATCGGCACGCCGCTCACCTGGGCGTCGGTGAACCGGGCGTCGGCGGCGCCCATCGTCCGGCTCAGGTTCTCCTCGGTGGAGAGCTCGGAGCTGCGCAGGGTCAGGTCGGCGGCGCTGACGCCGAGGATGGGCAGGGCGATCATCGCGAGGACGAGGAAGCTGCGTCCCTTGGAGCGCCAGGCGTCACGGCGCGCGATGCGGATCGCGGCGCGCCAGGAGTGGAGCCACTTGTTCACCGCTCGGCCGCCTGGCCGGAGAGGAGCGAGTCGGCCTCGCTGCGCACGGTCTGGTCGACGACGGCACCGTCCCGCAGGAAGACGACCCGGTCGGCCCAGGCGGCGAACCGCGGCTCGTGGGTGACGAGGACGCCGGCGGCCCCGCCGTCACAGCGGGAGCGCAACAGGGCGAGGACGGACTCGCCGGTCTCGGAGTCCAGGGCACCGGTGGGCTCGTCCGCGAGGACCAGGCGCCGGTCGCCGACGAGTGCGCGGGCGATGGCCACGCGCTGCTGCTGACCGCCGGACATCTCGTCGGGGAAGCGGTCGGCGAGGTGACCGAGGTCCATCTCCTCCAGCGCTGCCACGGCCTCGACGCGCGCCTTGCGGGCCGGGACACCGTCCAGCTCGCGGGGCAGGGCGACGTTCTCGGCGGCGGTCAGCGCCGGGATGAGGTTGTAGTCCTGGAAGACGTAGCCGATGCTGCGGCGGCGCAGGGCTGCGAGCGCCTTGCGGCCGGCGGTGGTGATGTCGGTGTTCTCGACGATCACCCGGCCGGAGGTGGGTATGTCGAGGCCGCCCGCGATGGTGAGCAGGGTCGACTTTCCGGAGCCGGACGGGCCCATGACGGCGACGAGTTCACCGGGGTAGACCGCGAGGTCGATGCCGCGCAGGGCGTGCACCTCGGTGGCGCCGGAGCCATGGACGCGGGTCAGGTTCTGGAGTTGCAGCACGGGCTGCGCTGTGGACATGGAGGGGTCCCCCTTGGGCGTACGGACGCGGGTGGCGTTCTCGTACGGAGCGGATGAGCGGACGGAGCGGATGGAGAGGTGGCGCCTGCCGGCCGGAGGGTCGGTGACGCGGACGGCTACCTGGGCGGTACGGCCTGGGCGGTAGGTACGGCCTGTGCGGTTCGGCCACCCGGGCGGTGCGGCTACCCGGGACCCGGCGTGGACCGCGCCGCAGCCGGCGACACGGGCTGGGACACGGGCTGGGACGCGGGCTGAGAAGCAGGCCGTGACGGCGGGTCGGCGGGCTCGGGAGGCCGGGGCTCCCCCGTGCCGACGGCGGACGCCGAGAGCCGGATCAGCCGGGCCTCGCAGTGGTCCAGCCAGCGGGCCTCGGCCTCGGTCTGGAAGATCAACTGCTCCAGGACGAGGAGCCAGGCCACGTCGTCGCGTTCCCGGGACCGGCCGCTCTCGAGCGCGGCGAGCGCCTGGGCCTTGAGCCGGGTGTAGTCCTGCATCGCCTGCACGGTGTGACGGCGCTGGGACTGGATGACGGCGCGGATGTCGACGCCGGGCGCTCCGACGGCCATGGCGAGCTTGATGGCGAGCTCGTCGCGGGCCGGGCTGGTGCGGTCCACGGGCTTCTCGAACCAGTTACGCAGCTCTGCGCGACCGCCGTCGGTGATCGAGTAGAGCGCGTGACCGGCCTCGTCCTCGCCGTCCTGGGCGACCATGCCGTCCCGTTCGAGACGGTTCAGGGTCGTGTAGACCTGGCCGACGTTGAGCGGCCAGGTGGAGCCCGTGCGGGACTCGAACTCCGTACGGAGCTGCGAGCCGTAGCGAGGCCCGCGTTCGAGGAGGGCGAGAAGCCCGTGGCGGATCGACATACTCAGTATGTATACCGAGTATGCCGACGCGGACAAGCGACCTGAGACGGAGCTTCCGCGTCCGTCTCAAGGGGGACACACGGGGGCCTGCGGGGGACCGGGCCCCTCAGCGGCGCCGCATCCGGAGGCCGAGGAAACCGATGCCGAGCCCCATGAGCGCGAGCCCGGCGCCCAGCGTGACGACGGGAATCTGCCGGTCAGTGGCGGTGGTGGCAGTACGGGCGCCGACCCCGGGGGCGGCGGCGGGCACGGTCGCGGCCGGCGAAGCGGAATCCGTGGCGTCCGTCTCCGGTGCCGCTTCGAGGACCTCTTCCGCCGCGTCCGCCTCCTCGGGCGGCTCCTCCGAAGGCTCCTCGGCTGTTTCGGATTTGGTACGAGACGGCTCCTCCGACGCGTCCGTTCCGCTCGGCTTCGGCGGCGCGGCGGGGCGCCCGGGCCGCTCGCGACCCTCTCCTGCGGGACGCCCGGCGAGCGAGCCGGACGGGGTGGGTCCGGGGACCTCGGAGGTCGACGCCGGGGTCGAGGGCGCGCCGGAGCTCGGCGCGCCGGGCGGCCCGGAGGCGCCGGGGGTGGGGGTGCCGGGCCCCGGCGAGGCGGAGGCGGAGGCGGAGGTGGAGGCGGTCGGGGTCGGTGAGGTCGGCGCGCCCGATGTCGCCGGCGCCGAGGGCCCGGCGGTCCTGGTCGAGGACGGGGACGACGAGGAGGATGAGGACGACGAGGTCGAGGTCGACGTCGTGGACGCCGAAGCGGGTGCCGGAGCGGGCCGCTCGTGCCCGTACGCCACCGGTACGGCGCCGACCAGCAGCCAGCACGCGACCACAGGGCCGAGCGCCCGCCACCGAGGCCCCCACCACCGAGCCGTCCGAGCCCGCAGCGTCTGTGCCCGCAGCTTTCGAGCCCCCGGCGTCCGTGCCCGTCGAACCCGAAACCGAACCCGCGCCCGCCGGGCCCGTGGCCGAAGTGGCCGCAACGGTCGCAACGGTCGCAGTGGTCGCGGTCTCCGTACCCGTAGTGCCCGCATCCGCGTGCTGCGGAGTCCTGGAGTCACCGGGTGACCCCCTCCCGTGCCGAGCCGCCGAGGTATCCAACTCAGCGTCACATGACGGGACAATTCCGGCATCCGGGCGCCCGCGCACGGATGAAGGCCGCCCTGACACTCACCGGACAGAGGAACGCGGACTACTGCCCCGGGTTGCCCGTCGAGATCTCCAGGGTGAACTCGGCGTCGTCCTTGGACGCGTCCTCACCGGCCGGCGGGTACTGGCTGAGCACCGTGCCCTCGCCGTACGTCGCCTCGTCCACCGGGGTCTGCTTCGTGAGCTTCCACCCAGCGGCCTGGATGCAGTCCTTCACCGACTGGATGTTCTTGTACGTGAAGTCGGGGATCTCGAACTTCGACGGGTCGTCGCTCGACTCCCTCGGCTGGGTGCACTTCTTCACGTCGATGGTCTTCGTCAGGTCAGGGCCCTTGTGCCCCGGCGCGACCGACTGGCTCTGGCTCGGGTCGCCGCCCGTGCCGTTCCCCTTGTTGTCCTTGTTGTTCAGGTTGATCGCGGTGATCACGCCGCCGATCACGAGCAGCGCGGCGACGGCCGCACCCACGATCATCGGCACGTTCCGCCGGGAACCACCCGAGCCGCCCGACGTCCCGACGCCCGTCGAAGGCTGCGGAGACGGCTGAGGAGACATCGAGTACGGCCCGGGGGTGGGCGTCTGGTACATCGGGGCCGGCGGCGGGGTCGGCGCCTGCTGCGGGTACCCGTAGGAGGGTGCCGGCGCCGGCGTCGGCGGACCGTAGGGACTCGGCTGCGGCGTCGGCTGCTGGTACGGGTGCTGGACCCCGTGCGTCGACGGCGGCGGCGTCTGGCCGACCGGCGGGAAGACCGCCGAGCCCACGCCCGCACCGCTGCTGACCGGACCGCCCGCCACGATCACCGGCGCGCCCGTCTGACCGGCCGACAGCACCCGGAGGCACTCGTCCTGCATCGAGGCGGCGCTCGGGAAACGCTCGTTCGGGTTCTTCTTCAGCGCGCGGGCGACGAGCGCGTCCATCGCCGGGGTGACCGAGCGGTTGATGGACGACGGAGCGACCGGCTCCTCCTGCACGTGCGCGTACGCGATGGCGAGCGGCGAGTCGGCGTCGAACGGCAGACGGCCCGTGAGCAGCTGGAACAGCATGATGCCGACCGAGTACAGGTCGGAGCGGGCGTCCACCGCGCGGCCGAGGGCCTGCTCGGGGGAGAGGTACTGCGGCGTGCCGACGACCATGCCCGTCTGCGTCATCGAGGTGACACCGGACTGCATGGCGCGCGCGATGCCGAAGTCCATCACCTTGACCACGCCACGCTTGGTCATCATCACGTTGCCGGGCTTGATGTCCCGGTGGACCAGGCCCATCTCGTGGCTGGTGTCCAGGGCGGCGAGGACGTCCGCCGTCACCTTGAGCGCCTTGTCCGCGGGCATCGCGCCGAACTGCCGCACGTCGGAGGCGAGGACCGAGCCGAGCGGCTGGCCCTCCACGTACTCCATGACGATGTACGGCATGACGGAGCCGTCGAGGGTGTCCTCGCCGGTGTCGAAGACCGAGACGATGTTCGTGTGCGAAAGCTTCGCGACCGCCTGCGCCTCGCGCCGGAACCGCTCGCGGAACGACTGTTCCCGGCCGAGTTCCGTGTGCAGGGTCTTGATGGCGACCTGCCGGTCCAGGGCGCTGTCGTACGCCAGGTAGACGGAGGCCATGCCGCCTTCGCCGAGCAGGTCGCGAAGCTGGTACCGGCCGTTCGCTACCGAACCGCCCGCATAGCGGCCCTGGGCGCCGTCCTGGCTCATTCGTGCTCCCCCTACGCGCGCGTGGCGGCGCTGATCGTGAATTTCCTGGCCAAGTCTGCCCCAGGGCACCGACACGTCAAGCCGGGTGCCCGTTCCGTGACCCTCCGCGCAAGAAGCGTCTCGGAAGCGTTACACGAACCGGCCGGAATTTGCACGGGTGTACGCGCAGGGGGTTGGATGGCCGGTCCACTCGGACCGTGGTGTCGGACGAAGCCTGTAGCGTGACGACGGCACGGCTCCACACGACAGACACATGACGGCGAGGACTGATGGCACCCGAATCCGAAGCAGGCGGCGGCCTGTCGGGCGCGGCCGCGGAGTCCTGGGGCGTCGGCGGAGTCGTCGGTGACGGACGGTACCGGCTGACGCACCGCCTCGGGCGGGGCGGCATGGCCGAGGTGTTCGCCGCCGAGGACGTTCGCCTGGGACGCACCGTCGCCGTCAAGCTGCTCCGCTCGGACCTCGCCGAGGACCCGGTCTCCAAGGCCCGCTTCACGCGCGAGGCCCAGTCGGTCGCCGGCCTCAACCACCACGCGATCGTCGCGGTGTACGACTCCGGCGAGGACGTCGTCGGCGGCCAGTCCGTGCCGTACATCGTGATGGAGCTGGTCGAGGGCCGCACCATCCGGGACCTGCTGATCAGCGCGGAGGCGCCGGGCCCCGAGCAGGCCCTGATCATCGTCTCCGGTGTCCTGGAGGCGCTCGCCTACTCGCACCAGCACGGCATCGTCCACCGTGACATCAAGCCGGCGAACGTCATCATCACGCACGGCGGCGCGGTCAAGGTGATGGACTTCGGCATCGCGCGCGCCCTGCACGGCGCGCAGTCGACGATGACCCAGACCGGCATGGTCATGGGCACGCCGCAGTACCTCTCCCCCGAGCAGGCGCTCGGCAAGGCCGTCGACCACCGCTCCGACCTGTACGCCACCGGCTGTCTGCTGTACGAACTCCTCGCGCTGCGGCCCCCGTTCACCGGCGAGACCCCGCTCTCGGTGGTCTACCAGCACGTCCAGGACACGCCGGTCCCGCCGTCCGAGGTCGCCCACCCCTCGCCGCCGGAGCTCGACGGGCTCGTGATGCGCTCGCTGGCGAAGGACCCGGACGACCGGTTCCAGAGCGCCGAGGAGATGCGCGGGCTGATCCAGTACGGCCTGCAGATGCTCCAGCAGGCGGGCGGTCACACGGGCATGTGGAACACGGGCCCGGTGGAGGTGCACGAGGGCGGTCACACCCCGGTCGGCGGCGTCGCGGCGACGACGGCGATGGGGCACCCGATGCACCACGAGACCGCGCAGGGCCCGATCCTGCCGCCGATGAACCCGGACGACGGGGGATACGACGGCGGTGGCCGCGCCGGCTACGGCCAGGACGGCGGCTACGGCCGCCAGGGCGGCGGCAAGCGTGGGCGGGGCAAGGTGCTGCTCTTCCTGTCGTTCGCGCTGATCGCGATCGTGGCGGGTGTCGTGTACGCGCTCGACAAGGCCGGTAACACGGGCAACGACAAGCCGACGACGCCGATCAGCAACACGCCGACCCCGTCCTCGGAGACGCCGACGCCGTCGCAGGAGCAGAGCCAGGACACCCAGGAGCCGGACACGTCCACCGGCGGTGGCAACGAGGAGCCGTGGACGAGGCCTCCGACCACCCCGCAGACGACGCCGCCGACGACGCCCCAGACGACGCCGCCCACCACGCAGCCGACGCCGACGGACGACGGTTCGGACGACGGCGGCACCACGGGCGAGCCGACGGACGAGCCGACGGGCGAGCCGACCGACAACACGACGGAACCCCCGACGACCATTCAGGGGAGCACCGGGCAGCCGACCCGCGGCGGCACCGGCTCCACCCCCTGACCTCCTGAAGGAACCCCTGACGGACTCGTCCGTCACCCCGCGAACGCGTCGCGTACCGCCTCGTACTCGCGGGTCCACCACACCGCCAGGGCCGACGCCGCAGGAAACTGCGGGTCGGCCCTTCGGTCGTGGAGCTGGTAGCGCCAGCGCAGTATCCAGAAGTCGTTGAGCCGCTCCCACCACACCCGGTGCACCGCGGAGGCGAGCTCGGCCCCGTCCGCGCCCGCCGCCCGCCGGTAGGCCCGCGCGTACGCCCGTACCTTCGCCAGAGCCAGCTCCCCCGCCGGCCGTACGAAGAAGATGGCGGCGGCCCTGACCGCCTCCTCCGCCCGGGGCTGGACGCCGAGGCGGTCCCAGTCGACGATCGCGGCCGGTTCGGCGCCCCGGTAGAGCAGGTTCAGGGGGTGGAAGTCGCCGTGCACCCAGCCGGCCGACGCGGCGCGCGGCGGGCGGCGGTGGGCGTGCTCGGCGAGCAGCACCCGGCGTTCGAGCAGCCGGTGCTCGGCGAGCGCGTCGAAGCCGGTGCGGGGCCGGTGGGCGCGGGCGAGGCGGAGGAGCTCGTCGATGACGCGGAGGGTGTCCTCGGGGCGGGCGCTCTCGTGCCCGTCGCCGGGCGGCGGGGACTCCATCACCTGCTCCAGGCAGGTGTGGACGTGCCCGAGGAGCGCGCCCAGGCGTCGCGAACCGCCCTTCGAGAGCTGGGCGCCGTCGCGGTGGCGGCCGTCGATCCAGGGGTGCAGGGCGTAGCAGCGGCCGCCGATGACGGCGACCGTGCGTCCTGCGGAGTCGGCGAGCGGCGGGGCGACGGGCAGGCCGAGGGCGTGCAGGCGCTGGGTGGCGCGGTGCTGGCGGCTGATGGTGTCCCGGTCGGCGGTCGGGGCGTCGAGGTGCTGCTTGAGGAAGTAGGCGCCCCGGGTGGTGGAGAGGCGGTAGCCGCGGTTGAGGAGGCCCTGGGTGACGGGTTCGCAGGAGAGCGGCTCGCCGGCCTCGCGATAGCGCCGCAGCAGGGCGGTGACGGGCGGGGCGAGCGGGGAGGGGCCGACGGGCGGCGGGGGCATCGAGGAGCCGACGGGCTGGGCCGACAGCCAGGAGCCGACGGGCTGGGCCGACATCGAGGAGCCGGTGGGCTGAGCGAGCAGGCCGAAGGGCGGCGGGGCGAGCGTGGGGGCGCTCACGGGCGGAGCGAGCGTTTCAGATGAGCGCGGCACTCACCAGATGTTAGATCACGCTACGTGCTGGAGGTGTCGCTCGGTGGTGTAGTCGAGCTGGTGCACGGTCACGAACTGGGGCTCGATGCGCATGTAGATGGGGTCGAAGGGTTCGCCGTCCACGACCTGCGGGGTAGGGCCGAAGGCGACGAGCTGCTCCTCGGTCGGCTCGACGACCTCGGCGGTGCCGGTGAACTGCACGGACCAGAGGTTCTCGGCGCCGGAGTTGAAGTTGTCCGCGCCGTACGCGACGACGCTTCCCGCGCAGGCGCGGTGGTAGCCGAGGCCGCGGTGCATGCGGAGCAGGACGCAGTCGTCGACCACGATGTGCCGGGCGGGCGCGACGAACGGCATCGCGCGCATGCTCGTCGCCACCCGTCCGTACGAGACGCGGCTCAGCAGCTCGATCGCGCGGATCTCCTCGGTGGACATGGCTTCCACTCTCCGCCACCGGCACCGGGCCGGGAAGGGGCGCCTGCCCCGGTTCGCCGGGGACGTAGGTCCCGAATCGGGGTCCGCACCGGGTCGGGCCGAACGGGTGACCCCGGTGACCCGGTGCGACCCGGTGACCCGTGGCCTCGGCCCTCAGTGCCGTTCGGCCTGCATGCGGGCCACGTACGCCGCGGCCTGCGAACGGCGCTCCATGCCCAGCTTCGACAGCAGGCTGGAGACGTAGTTCTTGATGGTCTTCTCCGCCAGGTGGAGCCGTTCGCCGATGGCCCGGTTGGTCAGGCCCTCGCCGATCAGATCCAGGATCTTGCGCTCCTGTTCCGTCAGATTGGCGAGCTTGTCGTCACCCTTCGGATTGTTTCCGTCCCGCAGCCGCTCCAGGACGCGGGCGGTCGCGACCGGGTCCAGCAGGGACTTCCCCGCCGCCACGTCCCGTACCGCCGAAAGCAGCTCGTTTCCGCGGATGGCCTTGAGGACATAACCCGAGGCCCCGGCCATGATCGCGTCGAAGAGCGCCTCGTCGTCGGCGTACGAGGTGAGCATCAGGCACTTGATGTCCTCGTTCTGCGAGCGCACCTCGCGGCAGACCTCCACGCCGCTGCCGTCCGGCAGCCGCACGTCGAGCACGGCCACGTCGGGGCGGGTCGCGGGGATCCTGACCAGGGCGTCGGCCGCCGTACCCGCCTCTCCGACCACCTCGATGTCGTCCTCCACGGAGAGCAGCTCGTGGACGCCGCGCCGGACGACTTCGTGGTCGTCCAGCAGAAATACCCGGATTTTTCCATCTTCGCGCACGCAGTCAGTCTCACATATTGGCTCTTCCCGTGCCCGGGGTGTGCGGGATAACGTGCCGGTGTTCCGGCGGCCTGCGAGGCTGTTGCCAGCGCGCTGACCAGCTACTGTTCCCACATTTCTCGATTTACTTGGAAATCCAAGCAAAATCGCAGGTCAAATGGGGTTTCGCAGTAATGCGAAGCAGTGGGTAACGTGCCTATGACAGGGCGCTCGCCGGGGCAACCTGTCACGCCCGACCCGGCCGAGTCGCACCCACCCCGTGCGCACGTCCGGACAAGGCGAGCCGCACTGGCCTTTCCCGGCAACCCCGGGGGCCGGACCGACGGAGGAGTACGCACGTGACCGTGGAGAGCACTGCCGCGCGCAAGACGACGCGACGCAGCAGCGGCACCAAGCGCACGGCCAGCGCCAGCGCGACCGCCAAGAAGTCCCGGGCTTCGGAGCCCGAGCTCGTTCAGCTGCTCACGCCCGAAGGGGAGCGCGTCCAGCATCCCGAGTACGACATCGACCTGAGCGCCGACGAGCTGCGCGGCCTCTACCGGGACATGGTCCTCACCCGCCGCTTCGACGCCGAAGCCACCTCCCTGCAGCGCCAGGGCGAGCTGGGCCTCTGGGCCTCGCTGCTCGGCCAGGAGGCCGCGCAGATCGGCTCCGGCCGCGCGCTGCGCGACGACGACTACGTCTTCCCGACCTATCGGGAGCACGGTGTCGCCTGGTGCCGCGGGGTCGACCCGACGAACCTGCTCGGCATGTTCCGCGGTGTGAACCACGGCGGTTGGGACCCCAACAGCAACAACTTCCACCTGTACACGATCGTCATCGGCTCGCAGACCCTGCACGCCACCGGCTACGCCATGGGCGTCGCCAAGGACGGCGCGGACTCGGCCGTGATCGCGTACTTCGGTGACGGCGCGTCCAGTCAGGGAGACGTCGCCGAATCCTTCACGTTCTCCGCGGTCTACAACGCGCCCGTCGTGTTCTTCTGCCAGAACAACCAGTGGGCGATCTCCGAGCCCACCGAGAAGCAGACCCGTGTGCCGCTCTACCAGCGCGCGCAGGGCTACGGCTTCCCCGGCGTCCGCGTCGACGGCAACGACGTCCTCGCCTGCCTGGCCGTGACCCGCTCCGCCCTGGAGCGCGCCCGCAGGGGCGAGGGCCCGACCCTCGTCGAGGCGTTCACGTACCGCATGGGTGCCCACACCACCTCCGACGACCCGACCAAGTACCGCGCCGACGAGGAGCGCGAGGCCTGGGAGGCGAAGGACCCGATCCTGCGGCTCAAGGCGTACCTGGAGCGCGAGGGCCACGCCGACGAGGCGTTCTTCGAGGCCCTGGAGGCGGAGAGCGAGGCGCTCGGCAAGCGCGTCCGCGAGGGCGTCCGCTCCATGCCGGACCCGGACCACATGGCGATCTTCGAGAATGTCTACGCCGACGGCCACGCGCTGGTCGACGAGGAGCGCGCGCAGTTCGCCGCCTACCAGGCGTCCTTCGCCGAGGAGGGCAACTAACCATGGCCGTACAGAAGCTTCCCCTGGCCAAGGCGATCAACGAGTCGCTCCGCACGGCCCTCGAGAACGACCCCAAGGTCCTCATCATGGGTGAGGACGTCGGCAAGCTCGGCGGCGTCTTCCGGGTCACCGACGGACTGCAGAAGGACTTCGGCGAGGACCGGGTCATCGACACCCCGCTCGCCGAGTCCGGCATCGTCGGCACCGCGATCGGCCTGGCCCTGCGCGGCTACCGGCCCGTCGTGGAGATCCAGTTCGACGGCTTCGTCTTCCCCGCGTACGACCAGATCGTCACGCAGCTCGCCAAGATGCACGCCCGCGCGCTCGGCAAGATCAAGCTGCCGGTCGTCATCCGGATCCCGTACGGCGGTGGCATCGGCGCCGTCGAGCACCACTCGGAGTCCCCCGAGGCGCTCTTCGCGCACGTCGCCGGCCTCAAGGTCGTCTCGCCGTCGACCTCTTCGGACGCGTACTGGATGCTCCAGCAGGCCATCCAGAGCGACGACCCGGTCATCTTCTTCGAGCCCAAGCGCCGCTACTGGGACAAGAGCGAGGTCGACACCGAGGCCATCCCGGGCGAGCTGCACAAGGCACGCGTCGCCCGCGCGGGCACGGACCTCACGCTCGCCGCGTACGGCCCGATGGTGAAGGTCTGCCTGGAGGCCGCCGCGGCCGCCCAGGAGGAGGGCAAGTCGGTGGAGGTCCTGGACCTGCGCTCGATGTCCCCGATCGACTTCGACACCATCCAGACCTCGGTCGAGAAGACCCGCCACCTGGTCGTGGTCCACGAGGCCCCGGTCTTCTACGGCTCGGGCGCGGAGATCGCCGCCCGGATCACCGAGCGCTGCTTCTACCACCTGGAGGCCCCCGTCCTGCGGGTCGGCGGCTACCACGCGCCGTATCCGCCGGCGCGCCTGGAGGAGGAGTACCTGCCGGGTCTGGACCGCGTGCTCGACGCCGTCGACCGCTCGCTGGCGTACTGACGGGCTGGAGGAGAGCATCGTGACGATCCGCGAATTCAAGATGCCCGACGTGGGCGAGGGCCTCACCGAGGCCGAGATCCTCAAGTGGTACGTCCAGCCGGGCGACACGGTCGCCGACGGTCAGGTCGTGTGCGAGGTCGAGACGGCGAAGGCGGCCGTCGAGCTGCCGATCCCGTTCGACGGCACGGTCCACGAACTGCGCTTCCCCGAGGGCACGACGGTCGACGTCGGCCAGGTCATCATCTCGGTGAACGTGGGCGGGGGCGCGCCGGCGGCGGAGGCCGCTCCGGTGGCTGCGCCTGAGGCCGCCCCGGTGGCAGCTCCGGTGGCCACTCCGGTGGCCACGGAGGCTCCGGCGGCGGGCACCGAAGAGGCCGAGGAGGACGAGCCGCAGGGCCGTCAGCCGGTCCTGGTCGGCTACGGCGTGGCCGCGAGCTCGACCAAGCGCCGTGCGCGCAAGGGCGTGGCCGTGCCCGCGCAGGCCGCCGCCGCGATCCAGGGCGAGCTCAACGGCCACGGCGGCGGCACCGTGACCGCCACCCGCCCGCTGGCCAAGCCTCCGGTACGGAAGCTGGCCAAGGACCTGGGGGTGGACCTGGCGACGGTCACGCCGACGGGCCCGGACGGCATCATCACGCGCGAGGACGTCCACGCGGCCGCCGCCCCGGCGCCGGCCGTCGAGACCCCCGCGCCCGTGGCCGCGGCCCCGGCCCCGGCTGCGGCGCCCGCGGCGACCCCTTCGCCCGCGGTGTCCACGGACGCCCGGGAGACGCGTACCCCCATCAAGGGCGTGCGGAAGGCCACGGCGGCCGCGATGGTCGGCTCGGCCTTCACCGCGCCGCACGTCACCGAGTTCGTCACCTTCGACATCACGCGCACGATGAAGCTGGTCGAGGAGCTCAAGTCCGACAAGGACATGGCGGGTCTGCGGGTCAACCCGCTGCTCCTCATCGCCAAGGCCGTCCTGGTCGCCGTCCGGCGCAACCCGGAGATCAACGCGGCCTGGGACGAGGCGAACCAGGAGATCGTGCTCAAGCACTACGTCAACCTGGGCATCGCCGCGGCCACCCCGCGCGGTCTGATCGTGCCGAACATCAAGGACGCGCACGCCCAGACCCTGCCGGAGCTGTCGACGTCCCTGAGCGAGCTGGTCGCCACCGCCCGCGACGGCAAGACGACCCCGGCGGCGATGCAGGGCGGCACGTTCACCATCACCAACGTCGGCGTCTTCGGCGTCGACACCGGTACGCCCATCCTGAACCCGGGCGAGTCCGCGATCCTCGCGGTCGGCGCGATCAAGCTCCAGCCCTGGGTCCACAAGGGCAAGGTGAAGCCGCGTCAGGTCACCACGCTGGCGCTCTCCTTCGACCACCGACTGGTCGACGGCGAGCTGGGCTCCAAGTTCCTGGCGGACATCGCCGCGATCCTGGAGCAGCCGAAGCGCCTCATCACCTGGGCGTAAGAGTCCAGTTGAGATGTTTCACGTGAAACGCCCGGCCGGGGAGTACATCGTCCCCGGCCGGGCGTTTCACGTTGAGCGGGTCATGTTGACCTGACAGGCGCACGGCGGACGGGGCGCCTTCGCGGCTCAGTCGAGCGCCGTTCCGATGGGGCGCAGCGCCAGCTCCGCGTCGCCTCATGTGAAACGCCCGACCGGCCCCACCGGGGCGGGGGTCGCCGTTTCTCTGCCGGCCGCGCGTCGCGGAACGGCCTGGAGGCCGAGTGCGAAGCCGAGCGCGAAGCGGCTCGTACAGCCGTACTCCTGCATGAGCTGACGCACCCGTCTCTGGACGGTGCGTTTGCTCAGGGCAAGGGTGCGTGAAATGCGCTCGTCGCTCCACCCCCGTACCAGCAACGCGACGATGTACTGATTGTCCACGGTGTCGTGCACGCCTCGTCTCCTCCTGCTTCCGCAGCCCCCCGGGTCTTGGCGATTGCGGCCACGGTAACCGCTTCCATATGCCGTCCTGTACAGGTCCTTTCGGCCATCTGTCTGAATCCGGCTTGACTGGCGGGAAGACGACAGATTGACCACGGCCGACCCCCGGGGGCCGCGAGTTCGCCATTAGCGTTCGGAATCGCAAGGAAGTTCCACCCATTCATTTGACGGAGGAAATGACCTTGAAGATTCGATTCGCCGCACTGGCCGCCGTCGCGGGACTCACCGGCGCCCTCGCCCTCTCCGCCCCCGCACAGGCCGCGGAGGTCGATGTGCAGGTGGCGAAGCCCGCCGGGGCCTCCGCGCTGGCCGACTACACGCTCTGCGCCACCATCTACACGAACGGCACGGCAGCCGGTAAGGGCTGCTTCTCCTCGTACGGCGACAAGTTCACGATGGACGACTACAAGTCCGACGGCCTGCGGGTCGTCGCCGAGTGGTACACCGACTACGGACGCAGCGGCGAGTGCCACTGGTCCGCGGGCGCCGACGGCGGCCAGGGCGTGTGCAACTACGACATGCGCGAGGACGGCCGCGTCAACTTCCGCGTGGCGGTGCGCAACGGGGCCGACGCGGCCAACTCGGCGGCGACCAGCTGGTCCGGCTACGTGCCGATCGGCGGCTGACGACGCTGCTGCACGGCGTCGAACACCTGCACCGCGTTCCTCTTGTACACGTGACCGCAGACAGGCCCGTCCGTATCGCGGACGGGCCTGTCTGTTGCACCCCTGTTGTATCTAAGCTGTGCGCATGCCATCAGCGCCCCCAGCAGCCGACCGCGTCTACATGCACGTCAAGCAGGCCGTCCTCGACCGTCGGTACGAGGGCGGGACGCTGCTCACCGAGGGCGAACTCGCCCAGGCCGTAGGGGTGTCCCGGACCCCCGTACGGGAAGCGCTGCTGAAGCTGGAGATGGAAGGGCTGCTCAAGCTCTACCCCAAGAAGGGCGCCCTCGTCCTCGCCGTCTCCGCGCAGGAGATCGCCGACGTCGTCGAGACCCGGCTGCTCGTCGAGGAGTTCGCCGTCCGCCGGGCCGTCCCCGCGTCCGCCGCGCTCGTCGAGCGGCTCGAAGAGCTCCTGGAGGAGCAGAAGCGGCAGGCCGAGGCCGGCGACCTCGCCGAGGTCGCCGTCACCGACCGCTGCTTCCACGCCGAGATCGTCAAGCACGCCGGGAACCAGATCCTCGCCCGCCTCTACGACCAGCTCCGCGACCGTCAGCTGCGGATGGGCGTCGCCGTCATGCAGTCCCAGCCCGACCGGATCGCCAAGAACATCACCGAGCACGCCGAGATCCTGGAGCGGATCAAGGCCGGTGACGCGGAGGGCGCCGCCCACTGCGTCCGCCAGCACCTGAGCTGGGTCAAGGTCCTGGTCCGGGGTGAGGCGAGGTGAGCCGCGACGGACACGGCTCCGCCGTCACGCTCCCCGGCGATCCGCCCGGCGGCCGGCGCGCCGCCCTCGTCTGGGGCGTCGGCGTCGCGGTCTACTTCGTCGCCGTCATCTTCCGTACGTCCCTGGGTGTCGCAGGACTCGACGCCGCCGACCGCTTCGACGTCAACGCCTCCGCCCTCTCCACCTTCTCCATACTCCAGCTGCTCGTCTACGCCGGCATGCAGATACCCGTCGGCCTCATGGTCGACCGGCTCGGCACCAAGAAGGTGCTGACCATCGGCGTCGTGCTCTTCACCGTCGGCCAGCTCGGCTTCGCGCTCTCCCCCTCGTACGGCACCGCCCTCGCCGCCCGCGCCCTGCTCGGCTGCGGTGACGCGATGACCTTCATCAGCGTGCTGCGGCTCGGCACCCGCTGGTTCCCCGCCCGGCGCGGCCCCCTCATCGCCCAGGTCGCCGCGCTCTTCGGGATGGCCGGCAACCTCGTCTCGACCATCTTCATCGCCGGCGCCCTGCACGAACTCGGCTGGACGACCACCTTCGTCGGCAGCTCGATCGCGGGCGCCGTCGTCCTCGTCCTGCTGCTGCTCTTCCTCAAGGACCACCCCGAGGGCCACGAACCGCCGCCCGCGCCGCGTGCGGGCCCCGCGTTCGTCCGCCGCCAGATCGCCGAGTCCTGGCGGGAGCCGGGCACCCGGCTCGGCATGTGGGTGCACTTCACGACGCAGTTCCCGGCGATGGTGTTCCTGCTGCTGTGGGGCCTGCCGTTCCTGGTCGAGGCCCAGGGCCTCTCGCGGGGCGTCGCCGGCGAGCTGCTGACGCTCGTCGTGCTCTCCAACATGGTGGTGGGCCTCGCGTACGGGCAGATCATCGCCCGGCACCACACCGCCAGGGCCCCGCTCGCCCTCGGCACGGTCGCGGCGACCGCGCTGTTGTGGGCCGCCACCCTCGCGTACCCCGGCGACCGTGCCCCGATGTGGCTCCTGATCACGCTCTGCGCGGTCCTCGGCGCCTGCGGGCCCGCCTCGATGATCGGCTTCGACTTCGCCCGCCCCGCCAACCCGCCGGAGCGTCAGGGAACGGCCTCCGGAATCGTCAACATGGGTGGTTTCACCGCCTCGATGACGACACTGCTCGCGGTCGGCATCCTCCTCGACGCGACCGGCGACAACTACCGGATCGCCTTCGCGTCGGTCTTCGTCCTGGAAGCCCTCGGCGTCGTACAGATCCTGCGCCTGAAGTCCCGTACGGCACGCAGGGAGAAGGAACGCCTGGTCGCGAGCCGGGTGGAGGCCGTGCACGTCCCGGCGTAGAAGGCGGAGAAGGCGGAGAAGCGGAGCCCCGGGGTCAGGGGGTGACGGCGAAGTTGTCCAGGATGGCCTGGCCGAGCTCCGTGTCGCCCTCGATCTTGATCCGGTCGGCGACCGCCGCCGGCCGGACCCGGCCGCAGGCGAGGCGTACGTACGTCTCCCAGTCGAGCGCCAGCGTCACCGCGGGTCCGAGCGACGGAGCGCCGTCGACCGAACCGCGGCCCTCCGCGTCCACCCGTACCGTCCGCAGGAACTCCACCGGCCCGTGCACATCGACCACGACCGCCGAGTTCGGGGGCGCGCCCGCGTCCTTCGCGACGACCTTCGGCAGCGCCGCGAGCAGGTTGTCGCGGGTCACCAGGGCGCCGGGGGAGTCCAGGTTGCCCGGCCGGCCGAGCGCGACGCGCAGGTCCTGCTCGTGCACCCAGACGTCGAAGGCACGCATCCGGTACGCCACTTCGAGCGTCTGCTCGGCGCCGAGGGGGGCGCGGATCAGATGGTCGGGCTGCCGGTTCTCGTTGCGCAGCTGGCGGGCGCGGCGGATCAGGATGTACTCCAGCTCCGAGGTCATCTCGGGGCCGGTGTGGTGCCGGCGCACATCGACCTGCATCTCCATGTAGCGGGAGAACTCACCGCGTACGTGGTAGAGGTCGCGGGGCAGCGAGTGGATGGGGCGCGGATCGCCCAGCATCTCGCACTCCATGCCGATCACATGGGACACGATGTCGCGCACCGACCAGCCCGGGCACGGTGTCGCGCGGTTCCATTCGCCCTCCACGAGCGGCTGCACCAACTCGGCTATCGCTTCGATGGAGTGGGTCCAGGCGTCGGCGTAGGTCTGGAGGCTGGGATGGACGGTCACGGGACCCCTCGGCGGTTCTGCGGTGCACGGGCTGACGATCGAGCGGACAGGCGGGCTGGAGACAAGACTGCGTGGGAGGCTCGGACGCTAAGTTACGCTGCCCGAAGGCACCCCGGCAGTGCTTTCGTGTGACGATCGTAGGCCTGTGTTGACGGCTCGAATGCCAGGACGGTGGTAGTGTGCGCGCCTCCCTCATCCAGATCGCAGTAGACCCGGACGAACCGGTCGTTTCGCGCCGCGCGCGGGTGGCCGAGCTGGTGCGCGCGGAGCGCGGCGCCGCGGACCTGGTGGTCCTGCCGGAGCTGTGGCCGACGGGCGCGTTCGCGTACGAGTCCTTCGCGGCGGAGTCGGAACCGCTGCGCGGCCCCACGTACGAGGCGATGGCGGAGGCCGCGCGGGACGCGGGGGTCTGGCTGCACGCGGGATCGATCGTGGAGGCGGAGGGCGGCGCGCTCTACAACACCTCGCTCGTCCTCTCCCCGGCCGGTGACCTGGTGGCGCGGTACCGCAAGATCCACCGCTTCGGCTTCGACAAGGGCGAGGCCGTGATGATGGCGGCGGGCGAGGACCTGGTGACGTTCGCCCTGCCGGACCTCACGGTCGGCGTGGGCACCTGCTACGACCTGCGCTTCCCGGAGCTGTTCCGCGCCCTCGTGGACGCGGGCGCCCAGGCCTTCGTCGTCCCGGCGGGCTGGCCGGCCCGCCGCCGCGCCCACTGGACGGTCCTCGCGCGGGCGCGGGCGGTGGAGAACCAGGCGTACATGCTGGCCTGCGGCACGGCCGGCACCCACGCGGGCGTGGAACAGGCGGGCCACTCGATCGTGGTGGACCCGTGGGGCGAGGTCCTGGCGGAGGCGGGCGCGGGGGAGGAGATCCTGCGCGTGCAGCTGGACCCGGCGAAGGTGACGACG
The DNA here is from genome assembly GCF_043200825.1 of Streptomyces sp. NPDC048370. NCBI lineage: Bacteria > Bacillati > Actinomycetota > Actinomycetes > Kitasatosporales > Streptomycetaceae > Streptomyces > Streptomyces sp. NPDC048370. The sequence goes on from NZ_JBICYI010000003.1 coordinate 360,970, forward strand.
ACGAGGGAGCAGTTCCCGGCCCTGAAGGACAGGGTGCTGTAGAACCGGATGCTGTAGGACGGAGCCTGTGTCGGGGGCCTACCCCTCGCGCTCCCGCTCGGCCATCCGGATCACGCACACGGCGACCGCGATGAGCAGCGAGGCGTCGGTGTCCTCGCGGACGACGTTCACGGCGTACGTGTCACGGACGCGGAACCACTGCCGGGAGATGTGGGCGAGGAGCTCGCCGTCGTACTCGACGGTGAACTCCCGGTCCAGGATCCGCCCGCTGACGTCCAGTTCGGTCCCTTCGACGAGGGTGACCCGGTAGTGGTTGCGGAGCAGCGAGAGCCGCTTCCTGCGGATGGTGGCGAGCGGCTCGTCGTCCCGCTCGATCGTCATCGCGTCCCGCAGGCTGAACATCTTCTGCCGCAAGGTGACCAGCACTTGCCCGAGCGGATCCTTCAGCTCCAGCGTGTCACGCAGCCGCAGGGCCTTGCCGTCGACGAGGAAGGCGTGGCGGCCCTGCTCGTCCTCGATCCAGTAGTCGTCGCCGATCGCGAAGATTTTGTCCCGTACGAGATATTTCATGCCGGTACCGCTTCCCCGCGGGGTGGCGGTTCACTCCCCGGCGAGGCGAGGCGACGCACCGGAGCGGTGGCTGCCCGAGGCATCGACTACGTGGATCCCGCCGACCCGCCGGGAGAGGTCGCTTTTATTGCTTGTCGCCTCGCCGACACGAGCCTCTAACGTGGCCGCATGAGCGACATATGGGTGGGCGAGAAGGTGCGTTTGCGGGGTGTCGAGGTGGAGGACTGGGAGGGCTTTCGAGAGCTTGCCCGGCACACCGTCGACATGCGCAACGCGGACGTCGTCGAGCCGCCGCGGTCGGACGAGGGCTTCCGGGCCTGGACGGCTGAGCGGGCCGGGCGGGCCCCGGGGGGCGCGGCCTTCCGGCTGGTCGTCGAGACCCTGGCCGACCGGGCCTTCGCGGGCTCTGTGACGGTCGGGGACACCGACCGCCGCGCGGGGCGCTTCAAGGTGGGGATCGAGATCACCCGCGAGCAGCGCGGCCGCGGGTACGCGGCGGAGGCCACCGAGCTGGTCCTCACCTACATGTTCGCGGAACAGCGCTACAACAAGTGCGAGGTCGAGATCTACGCCTTCAACGACGCCTCCCTAGCCCTCCACCGCAAGCTCGGCTTCGTCGAGGAAGGCCGGCTCCGCCAGCACGAATTCTTCGCGGGCGCCTACCACGACGTCGTCCTGCTGGGCATCACCGCCGACGAACACTGGGCCACCCACCCCCGCCCGTCGGTGCGCTGACCTTCTCGTACGGCCGTGACGGGCCGTTCACGATCGGGTGGCAAGCTTGAAGCATGAACGATGCCGCCCCGGCGCCCACCCCCGCGCCCGAGCCCCGACGACGTGCCCGTGTCCGTGCCCCCGAGCTGATCGGTCGAGGGGGGTGGATCAACACCGGTGGCAAGGAGCTGAACCTCGCCGACTTCCGAGGTCGGATTCTGATCTTGGATTTTTGGACCTTCTGCTGCATCAACTGCCTGCACGTCCTCGACGAGCTCCGGGATCTGGAGGAGAAGCACCGCGACACGGTGGTGATCGTCGGCGTGCACTCACCGAAGTTCGTGCACGAGGCCGACCACAGGGCCGTCGTCGACGCCGTCGAGCGGTACGAGGTGCACCACCCCGTTCTCGACGACCCCGAGCTCGCGACCTGGAAGCAGTACGCCGTACGGGCCTGGCCGACGCTCGTCGTCATCGATCCCGAGGGGTACGTCGTCGCCCAGCACGCGGGTGAGGGGCACGCCGACGCGATCCGTAGGCTCGTCGAGGAGCTGGAGGCCGAGCACGAGGCCAAGGGGACGCTGCGGCGCGGGGACGGGCCGTACGTGCCGCCGGAGCCCGTCGCGACCGACCTGCGCTTCCCGGGCAAGGCCGTCCTCCTCGCGGACGGGAACTTCCTGGTCTCCGACACCACCCGTCACCAGCTCGTGGAGCTCGCCGCCGACGGGGAGACCGTGGTGCGGCGGATCGGGGAGGGCGAGTTCCGGGAGCCGCAGGGGCTCGCGCTGCTCCCCGACGGCAAGGCCGTCGTCGCCGACACCGTCCATCACGCTCTGCGTACGTACGACCCCGCGACCGGCCTGATCGAGCGGATCGCCGGCACCGGGAAGCAGTGGTGGCAGGGGTCGCCGACCTCCGGCCCGGCCCTCGACGTGGACCTCTCCTCGCCGTGGGACGTGGCCTGGTGGCAGGGCAAGGTGTGGATCGCGATGGCCGGTGTCCACCAGCTGTGGACGTACGACCCCGAGACGGGGACCGTGCAGGTCGCGGCCGGTACGACCAACGAGGGGCTCGTCGACGGGCCCGCCGCCGAGGCCTGGTTCGCGCAGCCCTCCGGGCTCACGGCCACCGAGGACCGGCTGTGGATCGCCGACTCCGAGACCAGCGCCCTGCGCTGGATCGACACCGACGGCGTCGTCCACACCGCCGTCGGCACCGGGCTCTTCGACTTCGGCCACCGCGACGGCGCCGCCGACCAGGCGCTGCTCCAGCACCCGCTCGGTGTGACCGCCCTCCCCGACGGGTCCGTCGCGATCTCCGACACGTACAACCACGCCCTGCGCCGCTTCGACCCGGAGACCGGTGAGGTGACGACGCTCGCGACCGATCTGCGCGAGCCGAGCGACGCCGTCCTCGTCGGGGACGAGATCGTGGTCGTCGAGTCGGCGCGGCACCGGCTGACCCGGCTGCGGCTGCCCGAGGAGGCGGTCCAGGTCGAGGCGGTCGCCCACCGTACGCAGCGCGAGGCCACCGAGGTCGCGCCGGGCCGCCTCCGGCTCGACGTGGTCTTCCAGGCGCCGAAGGGCCAGAAGCTCGACGAGCGCTACGGCCCGTCCACCCGGCTCCTCGTCTCCTCGACCCCGCCGGAGCTGCTGCTCGGCGGCGAGGGCACGGGTACCGACCTCTTCCGGGAGCTCGACCTCAATCCGGAGATCACGGAGGGCGTCCTGCACGTCTCGGCGATGGCCGCGTCCTGCGACGACGACCCGGCCAACGAGTACCCCGCCTGCCATGTCCATCAGCAGGACTGGGGCGTTCCTGTGAAGGTGACGGACGGTTCTGCCACCCGCCTGCCCCTGATCCTCGCCGGCATGGACGCGTAAGCCCCTGCCACGCCTAGCGTACGAATCCCTGGTTCTTGGACGGCACGCCCGCCGCGCCGTCCAAGCATCCGGAGACCCAGGCGGCCGGGTCGTGCACCGCCCGGTCGCCGCCCATCCCCATGCGCTCCATGGCCGCGCACTCGCCGGTCAGCAGGGCTTGGGTGCGCTCCCCCGTCATGTCCGCCTTCCGGATCCGGACGGCCTGCAGATAGCCGCCCTCGTAGGCGATGTCGGTGCCCCAGGGCGGGCGTTCGTTGTACGTGGCGATGGCGTAGCCCGCCACGGTCGTGCCGATCAGCACGGCCGCGGCGACGCAGGCGATGAACTTCCCCCGGGGCGGGCCCTCATGACGAACCAGATGATCCAGACGCTCCATGAGTCCGACGGTGTCAGGAGCGACCTTTCCCGGATGTTTCGCGCGGCGCCGAACACGGAGACCGCACGCAAACCCGTGCCCCGCGTCTCAGTAGCGGCGGTCGCTCCGATCCTCCTCCACCACGGTGGAGTTGGCCGGAGGGACGACGAGCCGTCGCCGCCGGGCGATGCTGGTGAAGGTTGCCAGACCGATGAGACCGACCACCATCATGATCAGTCCCACCAGGTCGAGGTTGACGCCGTCGAGCTCCCAGTCCGTGGCGAACGTGAGGATCGCGCCCGCGGCGATGAGGATGATGCAGCCTCCCAGGCCCATGAATCCCGCCTCCTAGTGGGGTAGTTGGGATCGGGTACCCGGGATCGGGCGCGTCATCCCTCCAGGAAGGCCACCAGGGCGTTCGCCAGGAGGTACGGGTCGTCGGCGCCGCAGAGTTCGCGGGCGCTGTGCATCGAGAGGCAGGCGACGCCGATGTCGACCGTGCTGATGCCGTGGCGGGCCGCCGTGATCGGGCCGATCGTCGTGCCGCACGGCATGTCGTTGTTGGAGACGAAGGACTGCCACGGCACGCCCGCCTTCTCGCAGGCCGCCGCGAACACCGCGCGCCCGCTGCCGTCCGTGGCGTACCGCTGGTTGACGTTCACCTTGAGGATCGGGCCGCCGTTGGGGCGCGGGTGGTGCGTCGGGTCGTGGCGCTCCGCGTAGTTGGGGTGGACCGCGTGGCCGACGTCGGAGGAGAGGCAGATGGAGGCCGCGAAGGCGCGGGCGCGGTCCTCGTAGGCGCCGCCGCGGGCGTAGACGGAGCGCTCCAGGACGTTGCCGAGGAGGGGGCCCTGGGCGCCGGTGTCGGCCTCGGAGCCGTTCTCCTCGTGGTCGAAGGCGGCGAGGACCGGGATGTACGGGAGGTCCGCGCGGCCCGCGACGGCGGCCAGGGCGGCGACGCCCGCGTGGACCGAGATCAGGTTGTCCATGCGCGGCCCGGCGACGAGTTCGCGGTCGCGGCCCAGGTAGGAGGGGGCCTCGATGGCGTGGACCATGAGGTCCCAGCCGCTGACGTCCTCGGCGTCGACGCCCGCCTCCTCGGCCACGAAGCGGATCAGGTCGCCCTCGTGGACCTCGCCGAGGCCCCAGATGGGCTGCATGTGGCGCTGCCGCTCCAGCTTGAGGCCGTCGTTGGCCTGGCGGTCGAGGTGGATGGCGAGCTGCGGGACGCGCAGCACGGCGCGGTCCACGTTCACGAGGTGGTGGCTGCCGTCCCGCAGGGTGAGCCGGCCCGCGAGGCCGAGGTCGCGGTCGAGCCAGGTGTTGAGCAGCGTCCCGCCGTAGATCTCGACCGCGACCTGGCGCCAGCCCCGCGCGCCCATGTCGGGCTGCGGCTTCACGCGCAGGTTGGGGGAGTCGGTGTGGGCGCCGACGATCCGGTACGGGGTGTGGGGGGACGCGCCCTCCGGTACGTACCAGGCGATGAGCGCGCCGCCGCGGATCACGTACTTGCCGCCGGTCGTCCCGTCCCAGGCGGCGGTCTCCTCGACCTGGCGGAAGCCGGCCTTCTCCAGCCGCCCGGCGGCGTTGGCCACGGCGTGGTACGGCGACGGGGAAGCCGCCAGGAACGTCATGAGGTCGTCGGTGTGGCCGCGGTCGAAGCGGGCGGTGCTCGTCATGGGTTCACCTTACGCACGCCCCGGAATACGGCGCCGGGGCCCCGATGGACGGAACGGTTCCCTCCTGTCGGTGGGCCGATTCCGGTGGCCTGTCGGAGGGTCGTTCCGGTGGCTTGCAGGGGCTCGTCACGGTGGCCTGTCGAGGGGTGCCTCCGCGGCTCACCGAGCGACTCGCCCTCCCGAAGCAGAACGGCCCGCTCCCCTCCCCGGGAGCGAGCCGTTCCTCGTTGGACGGGGGCGCGTGGTTAGAACGCGGCCTCGTCCAGGTCCATCAGCGAGCCGTCGACGGCCTCGGCGAGCGCGCGCTCGGCGCCCACGCCCGGCAGGACGTTCGCGGCGAAGAACTTCGCGGCCGCGATCTTGCCCGCGTAGAAGGCCTGGTCCTTGGCGGAGGCGCCCGCGGCCAGCTTCTCGGCGGCGACGGCCGCGCCCTTCAGGAGCAGGTAGCCGACGACGACGTCGCCGGAGGCCATCAGCAGGCGCGTGGTGTTGAGGCCCACCTTGTAGATGTTCTTGACGTCCTCGCCGGTCGCGGTGAGGTCGGTGAGCATCTTGCCGACGATGCCCTCCAGGTCCACGGCCGCCTTGGCGAGCGCGTCGCGGGCGCCGGCCAGCTCCTCGCCGCCCGTGCCGACCGCGAGGAACTTCTTGATCTCCTCGGCCAGCGTGTTCAGGGACGCGCCCTGGTCGCGGACGATCTTGCGGAAGAAGAAGTCCTGGCCCTGGATGGCCGTGGTGCCCTCGTAGAGGGTGTCGATCTTGGCGTCCCGGATGTACTGCTCGATCGGGTACTCCTGCAGGAAGCCGGAGCCGCCGAAGGTCTGCAGCGACTGCGCGAGCTGCTCGTAGCCCTTCTCGGAGCCGTAGCCCTTCACGATCGGCAGCAGCAGGTCGTTCAGGCCGTGCAGCGCCTTCGCGTCCCCGCCCGCGGCCTCCTCGATCTGGATCGCGTCCTGCACGGCGGCCGTGTAGAGGACGAGCGAGCGCATGCCCTCGGCGTAGGCCTTCTGCGTCATCAGCGAGCGGCGGACGTCCGGGTGGTGCGTGATGGTGACCTTGGGGGCGGCCTTGTCCATGAAGTTCGCCAGGTCGGTGCCCTGGACGCGCTCCTTGGCGTACTCCAGGGCGTTGAGGTAGCCCGTGGAGAGGGTGGAGATCGCCTTCGTGCCGACCATCATGCGGGCGAACTCGATGATGAGGAACATCTGGCGGATGCCGTCGTGCTTGTCGCCGATCAGCCAGCCCTTGGCGGGGTGCTGGTCGCCGAAGGTCATCTCGCACGTGTTGGAGGCCTTGAGGCCCATCTTGTGCTCGACGTTCGTCGCGTACGCGCCGTTGCGCTCGCCCAGCTCGCCGGTCTCCCAGTCGAAGAGGAACTTCGGCACGAGGAAGAGGGAGAGGCCCTTGGTGCCGGGGCCCGCACCCTCGGGGCGGGCGAGGACGTAGTGGAGGATGTTCTCCGACATGTCGTGCTCACCGGACGTGATGAACCGCTTCACGCCCTCGATGTGCCAGGAGCCGTCCTCCTGCTGGACCGCCTTCGTGCGGCCGGCGCCGACGTCCGAGCCCGCGTCGGGCTCGGTGAGGACCATGGTGGAGCCCCACTGCTTCTCGACGGCGATCTGCGCGATCTTCTTCTGCGCTTCGTTGCCCTCGTTGTGCAGGATGCCGGCGAAGGCCGGGCCGGAGGAGTACATCCACACGGCCGGGTTCGCGCCGAGGATCAGCTCCGCGTAGGCCCAGATCAGGGAGCGCGGGGAGGTGGTGCCGCCGATCTCCTCGGGAATGCCCAGGCGCCAGTACTCGGAGTCCATGAAGGCCTGGTACGACTTTTTGAAGCTCGCCGGGACGGGCGCGGTGTTGGTCTCGGGGTCGAAGACCGGGGGGTTGCGGTCGGCGTCCGCGAAGGACTCGGCCAGCTCGTTCTCGGAGAGGCGGGTCAGCTCCTCCAGGACGCTCTTGGCGGTCTCGACGTCCATCTCCTCGAACGGACCGGTGCCGTACACCTTGTCGCGACCGAGGACCTCGAAGAGGTTGAACTCGATGTCGCGGAGATTCGACTTGTAGTGCCCCATGGCGACGGCTCCGTAAGGATCGGGGAGGCAGGTTCCTCGTACACGTACCAGCGAGTAGCAAATGCTCTCTCCGATGATGCTACCCGCCGGTAATAAGAAGCAACCCCTATCCGGTCATCTGTGACGACAATCGCTACGGTCGCCCACTCGCTAGGCTGTGCGCCATGTACGGCTACGAGCAGAATCCGGGTGCCCAGCAGCAGTACGCCCCGCCGCCGCAGCAGCCGATGGCGGGCGGGATGCCGGGCATGCAGGGCGGGATGCAGGGGGGCATGCAGGGCGGGTACGGCCAGCAGCCGCCGCTCTATCCCGAGCCGTCCCCGCCCTCCCTCGCCGACGCCGTACGTGCCTTCACGACCGGGTCCCTGGCGGCCGAGGACTTCCAGCAGATCTTCGCGACCTCGAAGGTCTACTGCCCCCGCGGCGACAACCCCGGCTTCCTGGCCCTGCACAACACCCAGCAGCCGGTCATCCCCATGTTCACGTCACTCAAGGAGCTGCGGCGGTACGCGGGCAAGGAGTCGAAGTACTTCGTCATCACCGGTGCCGAGGTGATCGACCTGCTGCCGACCGGCTACGGCTTCGTCCTCGACATGGAGGGCGACCACCGCATGGTCTTCGACGCCAAGGCCGTGGAGCAGATGGTCGACTTCGCGATGCGCCGGATGTACGGCTGACCCATCCTCGAAGTGTGGAGAGCGCCCGGGAGGAATTCCTCCCGGGCGTTCCGCGTTCCGGGTGGCAGGAAGTTCATTGTTCAACTAAACTGGTCGCACAAGGAGGTCCCGCCATGCCCGCTGTGACTGTCGAGAACCCGCTCGCCCTGCCGCGCGTCGCCGCCCCGGCCGACGCCGTCTCCCGCCCCGTGCTCGCCGTGACCACGGCCCCGTCCGGCTTCGAGGGCGAGGGTTTCCCGGTGCGCCGCGCGTTCGCCGGGATCAACTACCAGTACCTCGACCCGTTCATCATGATGGACCAGATGGGAGAGGTGGAGTACGCCCCCGGTGAGCCCAAGGGCACCCCGTGGCACCCCCACCGCGGCTTCGAGACGGTCACGTACATCATCGACGGGATCTTCGACCACCAGGACTCCAACGGCGGTGGCGGCACCATCACCAACGGCGACACCCAGTGGATGACCGCCGGCTCCGGCCTGCTCCACATCGAGGCCCCGCCGGAGTCCCTCGTCCTCAGCGGCGGACTCTTCCACGGCCTCCAGCTGTGGGTGAACCTGCCGGCCTCCGACAAGATGATGGCCCCGCGCTACCAGGACATCCGCGGCGGCCAGGTGCAGCTGCTGACCTCCCCCGACGGCGGCGCGCTGCTCCGCGTCATCGCGGGCGAGCTCGACGGCCACGCCGGCCCCGGCATCACCCACACCCCCATCACCATGATCCACGCGACCGTACGGCCGGGTGCGGAGGTGACCCTGCCGTGGCGCGAGGACTTCAACGGCCTCGTCTACGTCCTCGCCGGGCGCGGCACCGTGGGCGCGGAGCGCAGGCCGGTCCACATGGGCCAGACCGCCGTCTTCGGCCAGGGCGGCGCGCTCACCGTGCGCGCGGACGAGAAGCAGGACGGGCACACGCCCGACCTGGAGGTCGTCGTCCTCGGCGGACAGCCGATCCGCGAGCCGATGGCGCACTACGGCCCGTTCGTCATGAACACCCAGGCCGAACTCCGCCAGGCCTTCGAGGACTTCCAGGCGGGCCGCCTCGGCACGATCCCGGCGGTGCACGGGATGGGCGAAGGCGGACTGTAGGGCCCTTCGGCGGACACGAGGGCCGAGCCTCCCGAGGCTCGGCCCTACCGACCGCGCTCAATCGGGCTTCACGGGACTCGACTTGCGCATCGTCTCGAACAGGCCCAGCGCGGCGAGCACGCCGCCGACGCACATCAGGACCACGCCGACCTTCGTCAGCGTGACGACGGGGGTCTCCACCCCGTCCGTGAACAACCGCAGGGACAGGCCGACAGCGAAGGTGACGACACCTTCCAGCAGTTTCTTCGACGCCTGCTTCATGTGCGGACACTCTCCTTCGAGAACGTGCGCCAGTGCTCCGCGCACCGTCTACGGGTCTTCATTCAGCCTAGGAACGGAGCGGGGATCCGCCCTCCTCCCGCGGGACGAGCCGGACTACACCGTTCGACGGACCGGCATCCGGCATCCGGGTCCCGGGTCCCGGCATCCGGGTCCCGGTAGGTATCCGGGTCCCGGTATCCCGTCCCCGAAACCAGTACCCGTCCTGACGGTGCGTCACTCGTCCGGCCCGTAGCGCAGGACGACGCGCCGAGGGGCGTGGTCCGGTGGACGGGTGCAGACGCAGGGCCCGCAGAGGCCCCTCCTTCCCGACGCCGCCCGGCGGACCGCCGCCTGGTGCGCCGTGCTGCTGCTCGTCGCCGGGGTCGCCGCCGTCGGGATCTGGCTGTGCGTCGTGTTCCAGACGGCCGTCACGCCCGTCCTGCTCGCGATCCTCGGCACCGCGCTCCTCGGGCCCCTCTACCGGCGCCTGCTGCGGATGAAGGTGCAGAAGTCGCTCGCCGCCGGGCTCACGGTCCTCGCCGTGCTCGGCTTCGTCGGCGGCGCCACCTACATCGTGGTCCTCGCGCTCATCGAGACCGGCGACCAGATCATCGCCTCGCTGCGGCAGGCCGCCCTCGACATCGCCGACCATCTGGGCGCCGCCGGGACCTCGATCGACGACCTCGCCAAGAACGCGAAGTCGCTGCTGCAGAAGTTCGGCGGGACCGCCGCCTCCGGGGTGCTCACCGGGCTCAGCGTCGTGGGCCAGGTCGTCGCCATGGCCGTCCTCGCCCTGCTGCTGATCTTCTTCTTCCTCCGCGACTCCGACCGGGCGGCCGGCGTCCTGCGCTCGCTCGCGCCCGAGTCGACCGGCGACACGCTGGAGGCCATGGGCCGCCGGGCCTTCGAGGCCGTCGAGGGCTTCATGCGCGGGACGACCATCGTCGCCCTCGTCGACGCCGTCCTCATCACCATCGGGCTGCTGGTCCTGCGGGTCCCCGGGGCCGTGGGCCTCGGCGCGCTCGTCTTCGTTACGGCCTACATCCCGTACCTCGGCGCCTTCCTCTCCGGGGCCGTCGCCGTCCTCGTCGCGCTCGCCGACCGGGGCTTCGTCATCGCGCTCTGGGTCCTGGGCGTGGTCCTCGCCGTCCAGGTCATCGAGGGGAACGTCCTCCAGCCCGCGATCCAGAGCCGTACCGTCCAGATGCACCCGGCCGTCGTCATGCTCGCCATCACGGCCGGGGCGTCCGTCGCCGGGATCCTGGGCATGCTCCTCGCCGTCCCCGTCACGGCCGCCGCCTTCGGGGTGATCGGCGAGCTGCGCGACCGCTACGGGACGGCCGGGACGGCCGGGGCGCAGGAGGCGGCAGCCCCCGACTGACGCGGGTCGGGGCCGTGGCTCGGTCGGGACGTGAGGGCGGACAGGTCAGGTCGCCGCCGGCATGCCGCCCGGTTCGAAGGACGCCAGCATCTGCTCCAGGGCCGCCTGGTCGGGGCCCACGAACGGGTCCACGTCCGGCGCCATCATGATCGTGTCGATCATCAGGTCCGTCATCCGTACGGCCGGCGGCAGATGCGTGCTGAGCACGATCTCCGGGTTCATCTCCCGTAGCGGATCGACCGTCGCCCGGTACTTCGCCGCGTCCACGATGTGCACCCACGGGCTGTCCACGCTCGCCCACAGCAGCTGCGTCTGCCGCAGCTCCTCCGGCTTGAGGTCGTTCGCGTGGCCGCTCTCGGCCAGTTCGGCGGTCGGCATCGGCCCGCCGAAGCAGTCGGAGCTGAAGCAGATCCGGGTCTTCTCGTCGTAGAAGCCGACGGTCGCCGGGTTGTCGAAGAGCGGCGGCCGGAAGGCGTCGAGCGTGCGGTCACCGACGTCCATGGACTGGCCGGGGTTGAGGAAATAGACGCGGTCCATCGGCAGCGGGCGCTCGGTGGTCATGATCCCGGCGCCGATGAAGGTGGTCACGACCTTCGCCTGCGGCGCGGCGACCAGCAGGTCGAAGATGCCGCCGGTGTGGTCGCGGTCGGGGTGCGTGAGCCAGATCCAGCGGACGTCGGCGGGGTCGATGACCGAGCCAAGGGCGTTGACGAAGTCGCGGTCGGCCAGCGAGAGCCCGGTGTCGACGACGACGGGTTCCTTGGCCTTGAGGACGTAGGCGTTGGCGGGAATGTGGCCGATCCCCGGTGCTTCGAGGCTGTCGGCCAGGACGGTGGTGTCGCTTCCGACCTTGTGGGTGTCCATGGCGTACTCCGTGGTCCCCCCGGCGGCGGCGCTCGTACGACACCAGTCTCCTCCGCGGCCGTACACCCCGCGCGCGCTGTGCGCGCCCCCGCGCCCCGGCGTCCGTCCCGGCGCCCCCGCGCCCCGCGCCTCCCGTACTACGCTCCCGCGCTCCCGCGCCCCCGTGCGACGCCTCAGGCCCCCGTGGCAGCCCCGTCGTCGGACGGCGGCTCGTTCAGCTCGAACCAGATCGACTTGCCCTCGCCCTGCGGGTCCACGCCCCACGCGTGCGCCAGCATCTCCATCAGGACCAGACCGCGCCCCGACGAGGCCATCTCCCCCGGGTGCCGCTTGTGAGGCAGCTCGTCGCTGGCGTCGGCGACCTCCACCCGCAGCCGGCGCCGGGAGCCGTTGGAGCAGGTCACCTCGGCGATGAGGAGCGCGTCGCCGTCCGTGTGGATGAGGACGTTGGTGACCATCTCGGAGACCATCAGGACCGCCGAGTCGACCTGGTCCTCGTCGACCCAGTCGTGCAGCAGCTGCCGCATGTGCTGGCGGGCGGCGGCGATCCGCTCCGGTTCGGCCTGCGCGACGGTCATCATCGTGCGGCGCGGGGCCTGGCGGGCGGTCGGGCCCTGGCGGGAGAGGAGCAGGACGGCGATGTCGTCCTCGCGGCGGTCGGCGAGCGGCCCGGTGGTGTAGTGCGAGCCGGGGCCGTGGACGGCCTCCACGAGGCTGTCGGCGAGCTCCTCCAGGGATTCGCCGTCGTGCCCTTCGAGCAGGGCCCGGATGCGTTCCCAGCCGGTGTCGAGGTCGTGTCCGCCGGTCTCCAGGAGCCCGTCGGTGCACATCATCAGGGTCTCGCCGGGCTCCAGGGTGAACCGGGTCGTCGGATAGTCGGTGTCCGGGTCGATGCCGAGGGGCAGCCCGCCGGCCGTGGGGCGCAGAAGAACCGTTCCGTCGGTCATCCGGACCGCCGGGTCGGGGTGCCCGGCCCGCGCGATGTCCACGACACCGGTGACCGGGTCGATCTCCAGGTACAGGCAGGTCGCGAAGCGCGGCCCGCCGCCCAGGACGCCCCCGTCACCGTTCGCACCCGCGCCCTCGTCGCCACGACTCCCCGGGGTGTCCCCGTCGTGCCCGTTCTCCGGGGTGTCCCCGTTGGTGATCCCGTACAGGAACCGGGAGGCGCGGGAGAGGACGGCGTCCGGCCGGTGGCCCTCGGAGGCGTACGCGCGCAGGGCGATCCGCAGCTGGCCCATCAGCCCGGCGGCGCGCACGTCGTGGCCCTGGACGTCGCCGATGACGAGCGCGATGCGGCCACCCGGCAGCTGGATCATGTCGTACCAGTCGCCGCCGACCTGGAGCCCGCCGCCGGTCGGCACGTACCGGGCGGCGATGTGCAGGCCCGGGATGCCGGGGCCGATGACGGGCATCATCGTCCGCTGGAGGCCGAGCGACAGTTCGCGCTCGGACTCGGCGACGCCCGCCCGGGCGAGGGCCTGGGCGAGCATCCGGGCGACGGTCGTGAGGACGGAGCGCTCGTCGGGGGTGAAGGCGACGGGGTGCTTGAAGGCGGCCATCCAGGCGCCCATGGTGCGGCCCGCGACGATCAGCGGGAGGTACGCCCAGGACTGTCTGCCGAAACGTTGCGCCAGGGGCCAGGTCACCGGGAAGCGCCGCAGGTACTCGTCCGGCGTCGGCAGATAGATCGCCCGCCCGGTCCGTACGACCTCGGCCGCCGGGTAGTCGGTGTCCACCGACATCGAGGTGAAGGGGCCCTCGTCGCCCACGTTGTGCCCGTGGTGGCCGATGATCGTCAGCCGCTCGCCGGCGACCCCGAAGACGGCGAGCCCGTCCGGCGAGAAGCCCGGCATGGAGAGGGAGGCGGCGACCCGCAGCACCTCGGCGGTCGACCGGGCCTCGGCGAGCGCCCGGCCCGCGTCGAGCAGGAAGGCCTCGCGGGAGCGCCGCCAGTCGCCGGTGATGGGCGTACGGGCGGCGGTGCCGGGCTGCGGTTCGGCGACCTCCTGGAGGGTGCCGACGAGCTGGTAGTCGGCGCCCTCCAGGAGCGGCTTGGACCTGCTCCGTACGGTACGGATCACCCGTCCGTGGCCGTCCATGATCCGCAGCCGGGCCTCGGCGAGGGTCCCTTCGGCGACGGCGAGGTTCACGACCCCGTCGATCTCGTTCCAGTCGACGGGATGAAACCGGGAGCGTACGGCCGCCTCGGTGAGCTGGACCGGTTCGGCGGGCAGCCCGAGCAGCCGGGCCGCCTCGGCGTCGAGGGTGACGATCCCGGATGCGTTGTCCCAGCGCCACAGGCCGGTCGCGATCGCGGCCAGGACATCCTCGGTGCGCATTGCCCCACTTTATGAATATCGGACAGAAGGTCGCCACCGAGCGTATTCGAAATGCGATCTTGGGTCTCCCGGTAGGCTTGGCCGGGTCTGCCGTCTCGGCGGCGCACACGCTGCCGTCCCGACGGCACGCCCCTTCTGTTCCCGTAGATCACGAAGACTGGATGAACGACGATGCATCGGTACAGGTCCCACACCTGCGGCGAGCTCCGCGCCTCTGACGTCGGCACCGACGTCCGGCTGAGCGGCTGGCTGCACAATCGGCGCGACCTGGGCGGCATCCTCTTCATCGATCTGCGCGACCACTACGGCATCACGCAGCTCGTCGCCCGGCCGGGCACGGCCGCGGCGGAGGTGCTCGACAAGCTGACGAAGGAGACCGTCGTCCGCGTGGACGGCAAGGTCGTCTCGCGCGGCGCGGAGAACATCAACCCGGAGCTTCCGACCGGCGAGATCGAGATCGAGGCCGCCGAGGTCGAGGTCCTGGGCGCGGCCAAGCAGCTCCCCTTCACCGTCAACACGGACGACGGCGTGAACGAGGAGCGGCGCCTGGAGTACCGCTTCCTCGACCTGCGCCGCGAGCGCATGCACCGCAACATCATGCTGCGCTCGGCCGTCATCGCCTCCATCCGTTCGAAGATGGTGGCCCTCGGCTTCAACGAGATGGCGACGCCGATCCTCGCCGCGACCTCCCCCGAGGGCGCCCGCGACTTCGTCGTCCCGTCCCGCCTGAACCCGGGCAAGTTCTACGCGCTGCCGCAGGCGCCGCAGCAGTTCAAGCAGCTGCTGATGATCTCCGGCTTCGACCGCTACTTCCAGATCGCGCCGTGCTTCCGCGACGAGGACGCCCGCGCGGACCGCTCGCCGGGCGAGTTCTACCAGCTCGACGTCGAGATGAGCTTCGTCGAGCAGGAGGACGTCTTCCAGCCGATCGAGAAGCTCATGACGGAGATCTTCGAGGAGTTCGGCGGGGGCCGTCACGTCACCTCCCCCTTCCCTCGCATCCCCTTCCGCGAGTCGATGCTGAAGTACGGCAACGACAAGCCGGACCTGCGCACGGCCCTGGAGCTCGTCGACATCTCGGACGTCTTCGAGGCGTCGGAGTTCAAGGCCTTCGCGGGCAAGCACGTCCGCGCCCTGGCCGTCCCGAACACGGGCGACCAGCCGCGCAAGTTCTTCGACTCCCTGGGCGACTTCGCGGTCTCCCTCGGCGCGAAGGGCCTGGCGTGGGTGCGCGTCGGCGAGGGCAACGCCCTCACCGGCCCGATCGCCAAGTTCCTCACCGAGGAGAACATCAAGGTCCTCACCGAGCGCCTCGGCCTGGAGCCGGGCCACGCGATCTTCTTCGGCGCGGGCGAGTTCGACGAGGTCTCCAAGATCATGGGCCCGGTCCGGGTCGAGGCCGCGAAGCGCGCGGGCCAGTTCGAGGAGAACGTCTTCCGCTTCGCGTGGATCGTGGACTTCCCGATGTACGAGCGGGACGAGGAGACCGGCAAGATCGACTTCTCGCACAACCCGTTCTCGATGCCGCAGGGCGGCCTTGAGGCCCTGGAGACCCAGGACCCGCTGGACGTCCTCGGCTGGCAGTACGACATCGTCTGCAACGGCATCGAGCTCTCCTCGGGCGCGATCCGGAACCACGAGCCCGAGATCATGTTCAAGGCCTTCGAGATCGCGGGCTACTCCCGCGAGACGGTCGAGCACGAGTTCGCGGGCATGCTCCGCGCCTTCGAGTACGGTGCCCCGCCGCACGGCGGCATCGCCCCGGGCGTGGACCGCATCGTGATGCTCCTGGCCGACGAGCCGAACATCCGCGAGACGATCGCCTTCCCGCTGAACGGCAACGCCCAGGACCTCCTGATGGGCGCCCCGACGGAACTCGACGAGTCCCGCCTGCGCGAGCTGCACATCCAGCTCCGCAAGCCGGTCGAGTCGAAGGTCGTCGAAACCCCCGCCACCACCGACCGCCCGATCACGGACGCGGTCCACCCGGACGCGGCGCGGTAGTAAGCAGCCGTCCCTCGGACGAGTGAAGGCCCGGGATCCTCGGATCCCGGGCCTTCGGCATATGCCACGGTGCCGGAAGGTGAACCGAGTTCCGTCGAATCGGCCATGTTCGCAAGGGAGTTGGTGACTTCCCTGACGTACCGTTGAAGCAACGTTCGGCAACCGGGGGGTGCGATGAGCGACGTGGTGACGCCCGCAGACGACGAGGACGGCGCCGGGGGCGCGGGGGGTCGTAGAAGCAGCAGGACCAGGAAGGCGGCCGAGCTGGCCGCTGTTGTCTCAGCGGTGACCGCGCTGGCGGCCCTGGTGTTCGGGCTGTTGGGGGTGATCGGCTCCGGTGGCGCCGCGGGTGAGGGGCGCGGTGCCGGATCCGGGCAGTCGACCGGGCAGACCGGGGAGGCCGCGCCGCCGGCCGAGAGCCCGTCGGCCAGTGCGACCGGGGTCCGGCCCAGCGACACGTCCGACTCCTCGGCATCGCCCTCGCCCGGAAGCCCCTCGCCCCGCCCCTCGTCCTCCCCGCCCTCCGCACCTCCGCCGGTGCCACGAGGCTGGCACGTCGTCAGGGCGAAGGCGCTCAGCCTTGAGGTCGCCGTACCCAACGGCTGGAAGCTCGACGAGGACAGCGCGCTGCAGTCCACCTGGGTCTCTCCCGACAACCGCTACGTGATCGGCGTGAAGCGGGACAGCACCAACGGGCACAGCGCCCAGTCGGCGGCCATCGGTCAACTCGCCTGGTACCGGAAGACGGCGGAGTCGAAGATGGAGGCCCTGAAGGCCACGACCCACCCGGACCGACAGGGCGGGAAGCCCGCGGTACGGATGGAGATGGACTACCACTGGCCGGCGGGGGCCATCCCCTGCCACCGGACCGAGATCTTCGTCGCGGGCGAGGGCGGCCAGGTCTACCAACTCCACGTCAACGACCAGCAGTACGACGCCAAGCCCTCGGCCCTGCCGCAGCTGCTCGCCACGGCTCGGGCGCACTTCCGCACGGACCTCACAGCCTGAGGACTCCTGCCCGAACATGTGGGCCTGTCGAGCCTCGAAGTCATCAAGTTCGACGACGGCACGGCGATCGGACGGTCGTCCGCCGTGTCCGGTGGGCGACCGGTCACCGACCTGCGGAGCACCTCGCCCCCGTGACCCACACGTGTGAACGGGGTTCGATGAAGCTCTTCGGCAGGGGCTGTCACACCTCTCGGCCGGGCTCCGTCAGTGCTGTGTCCGGCTCGGTCGAGGCGGATACGGGAGAGGCTGAAGGAGCCGTCGAGATGTTCGCCGAGATGACCACCACCGCCATCGTCGTCACCGCCCTCGCCGCGTTCATGGCCGGGTTCTCCGGCGCCTCGGTCTTCCTCCGGGCGACGTTCGTCGTCGAGCCTCTCGCCGACTACGGCGTGCCGCGGGCCTGGTGGAACTGGCTCGGGGCCGCCAAGCTCGCCGGTGCCCTGGGGCTCCTCGTCGGGTTCTTCGTGCCCGTGATCGGGACCCTCGCCGCGATCGGGCTGGTCCTGTACTTCGCCGGTGCCGTGATCACCGTGCTCCGCGCCCGCTCGTACGGCCACGTGCCCTTCCCGCTGGTCTACATGGCGCCCGCCGTCGCCGTCCTCGTGATCGTCTGACCTGTCCGCACGGCGAAGGCCGCCACCCCCGAGCGGGGTGGCGGCCTTCGCCGTGAGACGTGCGGACGTCAGTCCTTCTTCGGGTCCTCCAGGCGGGGGAAGAGGACCGCGCCCTTCGTCACCGTCGTGCCCGCCGGGAGCTGGCCCCACTCGCCGGCCGACTGGACCGGCTGGGAGGGCAGGGCGCCCAGGGCGGCGTCCGCGCCCAGGGAGTCCCAGAGCTTCTGGGAGGTCTCCGGCATGATCGCGTTCAGGAGGACCGCGACGCCGCGCAGGGACTCGGCCGCCGTGTAGAGGATCGTCGCCAGACGGGCGCGGCCCGCCTCGGACTCGTCCTTGGCGACCTTCCACGGCTCCTGCTCCGTGATGTAGCCGTTGACCTGCTTCACGAAGTCGAAGATCGCCAGGATGCCGCCCTGGAAGTCCAGCTCCTCGCCGATCTTCAGGTCGGCCGTCGCGACGGCCTTCGCCAGGCCCTCGTGGATCGCCTTCTCCGCGTCACCGTCGGCCGTCGCGGCCGGCAGGGCGCCGTCGAAGTACTTGCCGACCATCGCCGCGACCCGGGACGCCAGGTTGCCGTAGTCGTTCGCCAGCTCGCTCGTGTAGCGGGCGGTGAAGTCCTCCCACGAGAACGAGCCGTCGCTGCCGAAGGCGATCGCGCGCAGGAAGTACCAGCGGTACGCGTCCACGCCGAAGTGCGAGGTCAGGTCCTGCGGCTTGATGCCCGTCAGGTTCGACTTCGACATCTTCTCGCCGCCGACCATCAGCCAGCCGTTCGCCGCCACCCGGCCCGGGACCGGAAGCCCCTGCGCCATCAGCATCGCCGGCCAGATCACCGCGTGGAAGCGCAGGATGTCCTTGCCGACCAGGTGCACGTTGGCCGGGAAGGTCTCCGCGAACTTCTCCGGGTTCTCGTTGTAGCCGACCGCCGTCGCGTAGTTCAGGAGCGCGTCGACCCACACGTAGATGACGTGCTTCTCGTCCCACGGCACCGGGACGCCCCAGTCGAACGTCGAGCGCGAGATCGACAGGTCCTGCAGGCCCTGCTTGACGAAGTTCACGACCTCGTTGCGCGCCGACTCCGGCTGGATGAAGCCCGGGTTCGCCTCGTAGAACTCCAGCAGCTTCGGGCCGTACTCGCTCAGCTTGAAGAAGTAGTTCTCCTCCTTGAGGATCTCCACCGGCTTCTTGTGGATCGGGCACAGCTTCGTGCCGTCCTCGGCCTCGATGAGATCGCCCGGGAGCTTGTACTCCTCACAGCCCACGCAGTACGGGCCTTCGTACCCGCCCTTGTAGATCTCGCCCTTGTCGTACAGGTCCTGCACGAACTCCTGGACGCGATCCGTGTGCCGCTTCTCCGTCGTACGGATGAAGTCGTCGTTCGCGATGTTCAGGTGCTCCCAGAGGGGCTTCCACGCCTCCTCGACGAGCTTGTCGCACCAGGCCTGGGGCGTGACGTTGTTCGCCTCGGCCGTGCGCATGATCTTCTGACCGTGCTCGTCCGTGCCGGTGAGGTACCACACCTTCTCGCCGCGCTGACGGTGCCAGCGCGTGAGCACGTCGCCTGCGACGGTCGTGTAGGCGTGGCCCAGGTGAGGAGCGTCGTTGACGTAGTAGATGGGGGTCGAGACGTAGAACGCCTTCGCCCCCTGCTTCTCGGATCCAGTGGCCGCCATGGTCGAAATCCTAACGGGCAGTTCAAGATCCACTCACATCGATAAGGGTCGACGACCGAGGGGTGGGACGGGGCGGGAGCGCGGAGACGTCCGCGAAACGTTGTCCGGCGTAGAAAGAGCCGTGGCCGTCAGCAGCGAGGAAGAGATCATGCGCGTACTTGTCGCCGAGGACGAGGAGGTCCTCGCGGAGCTCCTCGCCACCGGGCTGCGGCGGGCCGGCTTCGCCGTCGACACCGTCTACAGCGGCGACGCCGCCCTCGCCTACCTGGGCCTGCACGACTACGACGTCGTCGTCCTCGACCGCGACCTGCCCCGCGTCCACGGCGACGACGTGGCCCGCGCGCTCGTCGGCCGCTCCGCCCGGACCCGGATCCTGATGCTGACGGCTTCCGCCTCGACGGAGGACCGGGTGGAAGGGCTCGACCTCGGCGCCGACGACTACCTCGGCAAGCCCTTCGAGTTCCCCGAGCTCGTGTCCCGGGTGCGCGCCCTGCGGCGGCGCAGCGCCCGGCCCGTACCGCCGAGGCTCGCGCGGGCGGGCGTGGAGATGGACACCGTACGGCGTGACGTGACGCGGGACGGGCGGGCGCTCGACCTGTCCCCGAAGGAGTTCTCCGTCCTGCAGATCCTCCTTGAGGCGGACGGGGCGACGGTCTCGGCCGAGGAGCTCCTGGAACGGGCCTGGGACGCCCACACCGACCCCTTCACGGGCGCGGTACGGGTCTGCATGAGCAAACTGCGCGGGAAGCTCGGCGAGCCGGCGCTGATCCGGACGGTGCAGGGAGTGGGGTACGCGCTGTGACGACGGGGATGTCAGGGACGTCGGGGACGTCAGGGATGTCAGGACTGCCAGCCGGATCGCTGGGTGCCGGGTCCACCATCCGGACGCGGATCGCGCTCGTCTACGGGGGCGTCTTCCTCGTCCTCGGCGGCTGCCTCCTCACCGTGGTGAACCTGCTGTCCCGCGCCGGTACGGAGGGCGAGGCGGAGGCGATCGCGGCGCGGGTGCGGGTGGTCGCGCCGTTCGAGACCGTCACCGCGTACCGGCTCAGCGACGACGTCAGCCGGGCCGCCGGCGAGCAGATGCTCATGTGGTCCTGCATGGCCCTCGTCGCCATGGCGTTCTGCGCCGTCGCCGTGGGGTGGTGGACGGCCGGGCGGGTGCTGCGGCCCGTGCACGAGATGACGGCCCGGGCGCGGCGGCTCTCGGAGCGGAACCTCCACGAGAGGATCGCGGCGAGCGGTCCCGACGACGAGCTGAAGGAGCTCGGCGACACGATCGACGCGCTGCTCGGTCGGCTCGAGGCCGCGTTCGACAGCCAGCGGCGGTTCATCGCGAACGCCTCGCACGAGCTGCGGACCCCGCTCGCCACCCAGCGCGCCGCGATCCAGATCGGCCTCGACGACACGAACGAGGTCAAGCAGGTCCTCCTGGACAGCAACCGACGCAGCGAGCGCCTCATCGAGGGGCTGCTGATGCTGGCCCGCAGCGAGCGCGGGCTGGAGCAGCGGGAGGACGTGGAGCTGGGGGCGGTGGTCGAGGAGGAGTGCGAGACGTACGGGGTGGAGTACGGCGGCCCCGGTGGCGGGGGTGTCGTGCTCGGGAGTCGCGTCCTGCTCGGGCAGCTCGTACGGAACCTCGTCGCGAACGCGGTCGCCTACAACGTCCCCGGCGGATCGGTGGACGTGCGCGTGGACGCCGGCGTGCTGACCGTCGCCAACACGGGGCCGGTGGTCGCGGCAGCCGATGTGCCGGGGCTCTTCGAGCCGTTCCGGCGGGGCGAGGGGCGCGACCGGATGGGGCCGGGGGCGGGGCTCGGCCTGTCGATCGTGCGGTCGATCGCGTCGGCGCACGGAGGGACGGTGGGCGCGGTGGCCCGAGGGGAGGCGGAGGGCGGGGGCCTGGTGGTGACGGTGACGTTGCCGATCACCGTCACCACCGGGCCAGCCGTCGGTTCCGGTCAGGCCTCCCAGGTGGAGAGCAGCCCGCGGTAGAAGTCGGCGTGGGCGGTCTCCGAGGGGGTCCCCCCGGCGAGGTAGTGGCCGGTGCGGGGGGCGGTGAGCTTACGGACGAAGTCGAACGCCTTGTTGTCCTCCTCGCCCCACGCGACGAACTGCCAGTGGATCGGGCGCTCGGCGGCCTCGGCGAGCGCCTGGGTGGCGGCCGTCTTGGACTCGGGGGCGCCGTCCGTCTGGAAGACGACGAGGGCGGGGCGGGTGGGGTCGGCCTTCTCGTGGTGGGCGAGGACCTCTTCGACGGCGCGGTGGTAGTTCGTACGGCCGAGGCGGCCGAGGCCCGCGTTGATCTCGTCGATGCGGCCGTCGATGCCGGCGGGGCGGAGTTCGGCGGTGCCGTCGATGTCGGTGGAGAAGAAGACGGCGGTGACGGCGGCGTCCTCGGTGAGGTGCGCGGCGAGGGCCACGGTCTGCTCGGCGATCCGCTGGACGGACCCGTCCTTGAAGTACCCGCGCATCGAGCCGGACCGGTCGACCACCAGGTACACGGCGGCCCGAGCATCGATCAGCCCGCGCTCCTTGAGCACCTCCTCGGCGGCCGCGTACGCCTCACCGAGCTGAGGCGCGTCGGCCAGGGGCGAGGGGGTGGCGGCCGGGACGGCAGCCGGTGCGGGTTCCGGCGTGGGGGTGGGTGCGGGTTCCGGCGCAGGGGTGGGTTCCGCGGCAGCCTCGGGCTCGGCCTCGGCGACTACGGGCTCCGGCTCCGGCTCCGGCTCGGGCTCGGTCACGACGGGCTCCGGCTCCGGCTCGGCCTCGGCCACGACGGGCTCGGGCTCTTCGGCGACCTCGGGCTCGGCTTCGGCCACGACGGGCTCGGGCTCGACCTCGGCTACGACCGGCTCGGGCTCCTCGGCCACGACGGCCTCCGGCTCGACCTCTGCCACGACGGCCTCGGGCTCCTCCGCCACGACCGGCTCCGGCTCGACCTCGGCCACGACGGCCTCGGGCTCTTCAGCGACCTCCGGCTCGGCCTCCGCCACGACCGGCTCGGCCTCCGGGACGACGGCCTCGGCCTCCGCCTCCGGCTCAGCCTCAGCCACCACGGCCTCCGGCTCCGCCTCAGCCACCACGGCCTCCGGCTCCGCCTCAGCCACGACCGGATCAGCCTCAGCCTCCGCAGTCACAGGCGAAGTCGCCGTCCGTGCAGCCGGGACCTTCGGGTTGTCGAAGGCGGCCGCCACCAGGTCGTCCGCGGCGCGCTTGGCGTCGTCCTGCTCCAGGGCCGACGCCGCGGGCGCCGACGAAGCCGGTGTCGAAGCCGTCGCCGAAGCGGTCGAGACCGTCGCAACAGCCTCCACAGGCTCCGCAGCAGCAGCTGCAGTAGCCGCCGCCGGCGTCGTCGCCTCCTCCTCCCGCTCCCGTGAGGCCGGGGCCCCCTGGGCCGGGACGGAGGTTGCCGGGGAATCAGCGTGCTGTTCCGCACGATCGCGTCCGAACACCTTGCGCAGCAAGCTCCGAATGCCCATGGGCGAGGCCTTTCGCATGAGTTGAGTGCGGTGAATGTCCGTACTGGCAGGAATCATCCCTGGCCAGGGCGGACACGTAAGGTTAGCGGCCCCGGGTGTGTCGCCTTCGGTGGCCCATAATCGACCCTCCCCGGCTCCCGCGCGGCTCGCGCCACGCCCGCGAAGAGCCTCCGAACGAACCTCCGTTCCTGCCCATTCATGCAGCGTTCACTTCAGCGCCGCCCCCGTGCAGATGTGTGCACATAACGTCACCGCCGGACCAATTCCCGACACGATGTCGGGGCCAAGGGGCGGCGCGAACGCGCCGGAGGAGGACCAAGTGCGCAAACTGCTGCCGCTGCTGAGCACCAACCCGCACGGAGGCGGCCGTTCCGCCCTCACCTGCCGGTTCCGCTGTGGTGACGCCTGCTTCCACGAGGTGCCCAACACCAGCGACAACGAGTACGTCGGCGACGTCATAGCCGGCGTCCTCTCCCGCCGTTCCATGATGCGCACCGCCGCCGTCGTGACCGTCGCCGCCGCCGCGGGCGGCGCCGTCCTCGGCTCCGGCAGCACGCCCGCCGTCGCCGCCGGTGCCGCCGACGACGCCGCCTCGGCCGTCGCCAAGGGCCGCCGCCCCGTCGCCGACGGTGCCCGCGGTCTCCGCTTCACGCCCGTCGCGCCCAACACCGCCGACAAGGTCACCGTCCCCACCGGCTACGACCAGAACGTCGTCATCCGCTGGGGCGAGCCCATCCTCCGCGGCGCCCCGGCCTTCGACGCGAACAAGCAGACCGCCGCCGCGCAGGCCGGTCAGTTCGGCTACAACAACGACTTCCTGAGCCTCCTCCCCCTCCCCGGGGAGCGGGACCGTCAGCTCCTGGTCGCCAACCACGAGTACACCGACGAAATCCTGATGTTCAAGGCGTACGACGCCGAGAACCCGACCCGCGAGCAGGTCGAGATCGCCTGGGCCGCCCACGGTCTCTCCGTCGTCGTGGTCCAGGAGGAGCGTCGCTCCGGCAAGCTCACGCCCGTCACCCGACACGCGCTCAACCGCCGTCTCCACACCACCAGCGAGTTCGAGCTGACCGGCCCGGCCGCCGGCTCCGCGCTCCTGAAGACCTCCGTCGACCCGACCGGTCGCAAGGTCCTCGGCACCCTCAACAACTGCGCCGGCGGCACCACCCCCTGGGGCACCACGCTGCACGGCGAGGAGAACTTCAACCAGTACTTCGCCAACGGCTCCAGCGCCACCGACAAGCGCTACGGCGTCGGCACCGGTGCCTCCGAGCGCAAGTGGGAGCGGTTCGACAAGCGCTTCGACCTCAAGCAGGAGCCCAACGAGGTCCACCGCCAGGGCTGGGTCGTCGAGCTCGACCCGTACGACCCCCGGTCGACCCCCAAGAAGCGCACCGCGCTCGGCCGCTTCAAGCACGAGGCCGCGCAGCCCCGCCTCACCGAGGACGGCCGCCCGGTCGTCTACATGGGCGACGACGAGCGCTTCGACTACTTCTACAAGTTCGTCTCCTCGAAGCGGATGATGAAGGGCAACTCGCGGGCGGCCCGCGAGCACAACCTCACCCTCCTCGACGAGGGCACCCTGTACGTCGCCAAGCTGACCGGCGACAGCCCGGCCGCCCAGATCGACGGCACCGGCAAGCACCCGTCCGACGGCGAGTTCGACGGCTCCGGCGTCTGGATCCCGCTGGCCACCGGCAACGTCTCGCACGTCGAGGGCATGACCGCCGAGGAGGTGTACGTCTTCACCCGCCTCGCCGGTGACAAGGTCGGCGCCACCAAGATGGACCGCCCCGAGGACGTCGAGCCCTCCCCGCGCACCGGCCGCGTCTACGTGGCGCTGACCAACAACACCAACCGCGGCAAGGGCACCAACCCGGGCGCCGACGAGGCCAACCCGCGCAACCTGAACAAGCACGGCCAGATCCTGGAGCTCGCCGAGAACTTCGACGACCCGGCGGGCGACGGCTTCGCCTGGCGGCTCTTCCTCGTCGCCGGCGACCCGAACGACCCGGCCACGTACTTCGCGGGCTACCCGAAGGACAAGGTCTCCCCGATCTCCTGCCCGGACAACGTCGCGTTCGACCCGCACGGCAACCTGTGGATCTCCACCGACGGTGCCCAGCTCGGCTCGCACGACGGCCTGTTCGGCGTCGCCACGCAGGGCGAGCGGCGCGGCGAGCTCAAGCAGTTCCTGACCGTCCCCAAGGGCGCCGAGACCTGCGGTCCGATCATCCAGGACCGCCGCGTCATCGTCGCCGTCCAGCACCCGGGCGAGCTCGACGGCGCGTCCGTCGAGAACCCGAAGTCGGAGTGGCCCGACGGACCGGGCAAGATCGTCCGCCCGTCGGTCGTCTCCGTCTGGCGCCGCGACGGCCGCGACATCGGCGTCTGAGTCACGGTGCGATGAGGTACTCGGTGTGAGGGGCGCCCGCCCCTCACACCGGGCCCGCCCCCACACCCAAGCCTTCCCTGAACCGCGTGAACTGCTCCTCCGGGTCCCCCGTGTACGCCCACGGCACCCATGCCGCCCGCACGCCGAGCATCCCGAGCACCTCCCGCGCCACCTCCACCTGGCCCGCGTAGCAGGCCGCGTGCGCGAGGTAGTTGAGGTCCGGCACCTCCTCCGGCGCCACCGGCCCACCGGGATCCCGGCCGCCGATCCAGCGCTGGTGCGTCCGGCGCAGCTCGTCCACCGCCAGCTCGTGCTTCCAGTGCTGGTCGAAGCCGCGCACCGGGCCACGCCCCAGCGCCCCGTCCGCGATGTAGCGGTACTCCTCCACCCGCGCCACCTGCACCAGGACCGGCAGCGGCGAACCGGGCGGCGCCACGCCCGCCGCGTCCCGCGCGAAGTCGTACATCGCCCCGTGCGTGCCGTGCCACCGCGCCGACAGGTAGCGCATCACCTGCGCGTGACCCTCGGTGTTGTACGGGTCCCGGTGCCGCAACTCATCGAACCACTGCCGCAGTTGGCGGCGCTGCACCCCGCCGTCGTACAGCCGCGCCACCGAGAGCAGCGAGACCCACGGCATCGGGTCGGCGGGCGCCGCCTCCGCCGCCCGCAGACACGCGTCCACGGTCGTGTCGACCCGTGCCCGGTCCACGACCGTGCCCCGTCCGGCCGCGATCGCCGTGTCGAAGACCCGTACCACCTCGGTCGCCGCCCGCAGCACCGCGGCGTCCGGACTGTCGGGCTCGGCGGCGCGCCAGGCCTCCACCGACGAACTGCCCGCCGCCGCGTGGGCGAGGAGCCGTATCCGGTGCGTCCGGCGCGCCCAGTCGTCGCCCGTGTCGCGCAGCAGATCCCGTACGCCCTGCCAGCGGCCGATGACGATGTCGTGCCGCGCCTCGGTGAGCGCGCGGTCGCCGAAGTCCGGGTCGAAGACGGGGGTGAAGCGCGCGGAGCGCCCCGAGCGCGCCGATCGACGGAGTGCGGCCATCCAGGTCCTCCCTCGGACGTCGGAAGAAGTCAGAAGCCAAGAGTCGGAAAACGAAGGAGTGGGTGGGGCGGGCTTCGGCCATCTGACATCGGAAGCCCGTCGCCGGTTCCCGCCTCAGAAGTCCGTCGACAGCGATTCGTCCGCCCTGCGCGCCCTCGGCGTGCTCGGTGCGAACGGTTCCGCCGCCGCGAGGGCCCGAGCCGCGTCCAGCCGCGCCGGCCGGTAGTACGCGCTGCCCCGGCGCCAGTACACGAGCATCGGCACCACCCCCACGAGCAGCCCGCCGAGGCCCACGACCCGGGCCGTCATGGACAGTTCGCCGAGCGACTCGACGAACGCCCACAGCATGAACGCGGAGCCGAGGAGCGGCCAGACGCCGCCGATCAGGAAGTTCCGTACGGAGGTCAGCAGCATCCGCCGGTACGCGACGACGGCGGCGAGGCCCGCCAGGGCGTAGTAGAACGCGATGAGGAGGCCGATCGCGGAGACCGCGTCGCGCAGGATCCGGCTCATCGAACCGGCGGTCGCCGCCGCGCCGAACATCAGCAGCGCGGCGCCGCCGACGGAGGCGATCGCCACCCACGGGGTGTTCCAGCGCCGGTGCACGGTCCCGAGCGCGGCCGGCATCGTACGGTCGCGGCCCATCGCGAAGAGCGAGCGGGTCACCTGGATGAGGGTGGTCTCCAGGGTGGCGACCGTCGACAACAGCACGGCCACGACCAGCAGTTTGCCGCCGACGCCGGGCCAGATCTCCTGGCCGAGGACGGCCAGGACGTTCGCGCCGCCGGACTGGATCTGGTCCGAGGTCAGCAGCACGTTGACCGCGATCGTGAACGCCTCGAAGAGCAGGAAGACGACGCCGACGCCGACGAGCGCGGCGAGTCCTGCCGTACGGCGGCTGTCCCTGGTCTCCTCGCTGAGGTTGCTGGTGACGTCCCAGCCCCAGTAGTAGAACGCGGCGATCAGCGCGCCGGAGGCGAAGCCGGCCGGGCCGTCGAAGTGGCCGAAGCCGAGCCAGGACCAGTCGAAGGCGGTCGCGTGCCCCCGGTGCAGCAGGGCGGCCAGGATGAACGCGACGAGGATGAACATCTCGACGCCCGACATGAGCAGTTGGGCCCGTACGGTGAGCCGGGCGCCGCCCAGGACGACGAGCAGCATCATCAGGAACCAGCCGGCGCCGACGGCGGCGGCGAGCGGGGTGTTGTCGGCGAGGTCGGGGTCGATCAGGGAGAGCGTCAGGGCTCCGGCGGGCAGCGATCCGGCGACCATGAACACGGTCGCGGAGACGACGAGGGCCCAGCCGGAGAGGAAGCCGAGGAAGGGGTGGAGGGTGCGGCCCACCCAGGAGTATCCGGCGCCCGCGTTGACGTCGATCCGGCCGAGGCGCGCGTAGGCGAGGACGATGCCGAGCATCGGTATCGCGCAGTACAGCAGCGCCGCCGGTCCCGCCAGGCCGACCGCGCCGAAGAGCACGGCCGTCGTCGCGGCGAGCGAGTAGGCGGGCGCACTGCCCGCGACGGCCATGACGATGGTGTCGAAGGTCCCGAGGACATTGGGCTGGAGCCCTCTGCCGGTGGTGGTGCGCATGGCGGATGTCCTTGGGGGGCACGGGAGCGGTGCAGGACGAAGTGACCGTGCCGACCGAGTCGGTTGTTCGCCGGACCGCGCACGGATCAAGGTGAATCGAGCGCATCGTAGTCGCACGGACGGGTTCCGGTAACGGCGGCATGGAACGTTCCGTTCAGTGACCGCCGGTAAGGGCATCCGTGCGCCCCCGGCGGGGTGTTTAGGGGCTGTCCGGCGGATCCGGAGTGGCACGGGGAGTGGCGATGGCGCGGGCCGCCATGACCTCCTGGCGCAGCGGGGCGAGCACCCCTTCCTCGTCGCCGGTCAGCTCCGCCCGTACCTCCACCAACACGTCCGTGCCGCGCAGTCCGTCCGCGAGCTCGCGCAACTGCTCCTCCACGGCCGCCACTTCCTCCGGTTCGGGCGGGGGCGCTCCGTGGTTGACGCGGACCCGGGCGGCGGTCGTCGCGTCGACGATCCGTTCCACGGCGACGACCAGCGGCCACCAGGCGGAGGCGACGGTGCCGGTCGGCGGCGGTTCGGTCAGGGCGCGTTGGAACTCGGAGCGTACGGCGGACAGGTCGCGGTACAGCTTGCGCCGGGCCCGCACCCGGGCGCCCGGGTCCTCCTCCTCGGGCGCGCAGAACGCCCGCGCCACATAGGCCGCCGTGTCGGCGACGGAGTCGGCGAGCCGGTCGCCGATGCGGCTGTGCCAGGACTCGGGCCAGAGCAGATAGCCGGCGACGAGCGCGATCCCGCAGCCGATGAGGGAGTCGTAGAGCCGGGGCAGCACCAGGTCGAAGCCCTGCTGGTTGAGGAGGTCGGAGAGCAGCAGGATGACGGGGGTGATGGCCGCCGTCTGGAAGGCGTACCCCTTCGCGGAGAAGGCGGGGATCAGCGCGGCGAGCACGATCATCACCGGCACGTACCACCAGCCGCGCGGCACTTCGGCGAGGACGAGCGCGGCGGTGACGAGCCCGACGGCCGTGCCGAACGCGCGGAGCACGGCACGGGAGAAGACGGAGCCGAAGTCGGGCTTCATCACGAAGGTGACGGTGAGGGCGACCCAGTACGAGCGGGGTACGTCGAACACCGAGACCAGCGACTGGGCGAGGCCGATGCAGAGCGCGAGCCGCAGTCCGTACCGCCACGAGGCCTCGGAGAGCAGGACGCCCCGGACGGCGCGGCGCGCCCGTACGCGCAGGGCGGCGGGGCGGCCGAGGCGGTCGTCCACGTTGAAGGGGTTCGGCTCCGCCTTGTGGACGACGGTCGCCGCGTGACGCAGGGCGTGGTCGACGGCCTTCTCGGCGGGGCGGGTGGCCTCGGGGAGGTCAAGGACGGGGGTGCCGGTGCGGCCCTCCTCGACGGCGTCGGCGAGGTCGCGCACGGTGGCGGGGATCGCGGGCGGGAGGGGGCGGTGGAAGCGGAGTGCGGCGATGTGGGCGGCCGGGGCGGCCTCCACGAGCGGGATGACGGCGTTGAGCTGGGCGAGCAGCCGTACGAGGATCGGCGCGCGGCCGTGCTCGCGGGTGCGGCGGGCGAGGACGAGGTCGTACGACTGGTTGAGGGAGGTCGTGACGGCCTGCCGCCGCTCGTCGTACGCCGGTGTGCCGGCGGCTTCGAGGACGTCGGCGACGGCCCGGTAGGTGCCGGCCACGGCCGTCCGCTCGGGGGCGAGGCCGCGCAGCGGCCAGCCGAGCAGGGTCAGGACGAGGACGAAGGCGCCGCCGATGCCGAGCAGCAGGGGCGGTTTCCACCAGGGCTCGGGCATCGGGAGACCGGCCCCGACGACCGCGTTGAGGAGCAGGAGCAGCCCGGACACGGAGGCGACCGCGCCGACGGAGGAGATCATCCCGGAGACGAGCGCGATCAGGGTGAGCACGGCGACGGCGAGCCAGCCGTCGCCGTGCACGAGGGTGCCGAGGGTGACGCCGAGGGCGCCGAAGAGCTGGGGGACGGCGATGTTGTAGAACCGCATCCGGTACGCGTCGGCGGTGTCGCCGATGACCCCGGAGAGGGCCCCCATGGAGACCAGGGCCCCGTAGACGGGCTCGTCGACGGCGAAGCCCACGGCGAGCGGCGCGGACAGCGCGACGGAGGCACGGGCGACGGCGGCCCACGGAATCGGCGCGGCCGCGGGCCGCAGGCCGGCGGTGAGCCAGGCGGGCGGGGTGAGACGTCCGGGGCGTGCGGGGCGTGCCATGGGGTCACGGTACGCGGATTGTGGGGCTTCGCCCCGGTTCGGTCGCGGTGGCCTTCCACCTCCGGTCAGTTGCGGTAGCCCTCCACCTCTGCTGCCGGGCGGACCGCGGCCGTGTCCGGGTCTTCGCCGAACTCGGTCTTCGCGCGGCGCTGGCGCAACAGGTCCCAGGACTGGTCCAGTTGCACCTCCAGCTCGGCGAGCCGGGTCAGCTCCTCCGGGAGCAGGCCGCCCATGCGCTGACGCAGGGCCCGCTCCTCCTCGACGAGGGCGCCGATGTTCGCCAGGATCTGCTCGTCGTCGTGCATGTGGTCCATGTATTCAAGCGTGGCCGATCAGCGGCCCGCGTGCAGGTCGAGCCCGGTCAGGACGGCCCGGTGGTCCGAGCCCGGCAGGTCGAGGAAGCGGACCGAGCGGACCCGGAAGTCGTCGCTGACCAGCACATGGTCGATCTGGACGTACGGCGGAAGCGACAGCTCGCGCGGCCACGTCGGGGTCCTGGCGGCGCCCGCGAGGCGGGCCGCGTCGTGGAGCCGGCCCGCGTCGAGGACCGCGCGGAAGGCGGCGTGGTCCTGGGAGGCGTTGAAGTCGCCGGCCAGCAGCATCGGGGAGCCGGCGCGGTGTGCGGCGGCCGCGGACTCCGCCACCCGCCCCAGCTCGCGCTTCCACGCGTCGACCTGGCGGGGGATCGGCGGCAGCGGGTGCGCGAGGCGGAGCTCGACGCTCCGGCCACCGATCGTGGCGGTGGCGCCGGGCATCCCCATCGCCGCCGGGAGCGGGGGGCGCGCGGTCAGCGGGTACGCGCTGAGGATCACCGAGCCCGTCGAGCCCTCGCCGTCCACCACCACCCGGTGCGGGAGACCCGTACCGGGGTCCGTACCGGGGTCCGTACCGGGCGTGGCGCCGAGGGCGGCCGTGAGGGTGTCGACGCAGGCGCGGTCGCACTCGGAGACGTACACGAGCTGCGGCCGCTCCCGCCGTACCGCCTCGACGAGGGCGTCCGTCGCCTCGCCGAACTCGACGTTCGACGCCAGCACCCGGAGCCGCTCGACGACAGGGCCGCGGGCGCTCGTCGAGTCCGGCCCGTACGGCAGCGTGAACCAGGCCGTGGCCAGCAGGACGAGCACCGCCCAGCCGGCCAGGAGGCGGCGCCGGGCGGCCAGGGCGAGCAGCGCCGCGAGCGCGGCCGGGAGGGTGAGCCAGGGCAGGAACGACAGCGCCTGCGGTACGGGGGTCGGCGCGTCGGTGTCGAGGAGCCGGCAGCCGGTGACGACCGTCGGCACGGCCACGAGCAGACCGGCGGCCCAGGCGGCGAGACACCACCTGGGCCGGGGGTTCGTCGGGGCGGGTTCGGGCGCCGAGGACGGGTGAACTGCCAGGAGTTGCTCCACTCCGTCAGTGTCGCAGCGCCTGGGCCACCTCGGCCGTCGTCGTGCCCGACAGGGTGCGGTTGCTGCGCGCCGTACCGGCCTTGGACGTGCCCGGTTCGACGCCGTCGATGTTCAGGACGACCGCGTCGAGCAGATTCCCGCCGCCGTCACGGAAGTTGACCATGACGGTGTAGTCCGCGCTCTTGTCCTGCGGGTTGGTGGCGGTGATCTCGGCCGTGGTCCGGTCCCCGTCGGTCTTCGTGGGACCCGCCTTCACGTCGCCGGTGGCGTTCACCCCGTCCTTGACCTGGTTCATCTTCTCCTCGGCCGCCGAGGCCACGGCCGCCGTCGCCGAGGAGACGATGTCGCCCGCCTTCTGCTGGTCCTCCTCGGTGCAGCCGGTGACGGCCACGGCGAGGAGGACGGCGGCGGACGCGGCGAGCGTGCGCGTACGGATCACACCGTGTCCTTGCGGAAGGAGGTGTCGTCCGAGACGAGCGCCCAGATCACGAAGATCGAGACGGCCATGGAGAACAGCGCCCACCAGGGGTGGTAGGGCAGGAACATGAACTGGGCGATGACGTTCAGGGAGGCCAGGACGATGCCGCCCATCCGTCCCCACTCGGAGCCCTTGAGGATCCCTGCGCCGGCCGCGGCGACCAGGATGCCGAGGATCAGATGGATCCAGCCCCAGCTGGTCAGGTCGAACTTGAAGACGTAGTCGCCGACGCGCTGGTAGACGTCGTCCTCGGCGATGGCGGCGATGCCCTGGAGGATGTCCAGGATGCCGATGACCACCATCAGGACACCGGCGAAGAGGGTGCCGCTGGACGCCCATGCTGCGCCGGAACCGTTGCTCTGCTTCCGGGGAGGTGCGGTGTTCTGGCTCATGGGCTCATCGTCCGGGCGCCGCCCCGGGAGCGGCCTCTTCAGCTGGGCCGATCGAGTGAGTCGAGGAACGTGGCAAGGGCCGCGTCGAACTCCTCCGGCCGCTCCAGGTTCGGCATGTGCGCCGCCCGCTCGACGACCACGAGCGTGGAGTGGGGCAGCGCCGCGTGCATCGCCTCCGCGTCCGCCACCGGCGTGAACGCGTCGTCGCGGCCGACCACGACCAGGGCCGGTACGGAGACGGTGGTCAGCAGCGCGCGGTAGTCGGGGCGCTCGGCGCGGCCGCGCAGCGCCGCCGCCGCGCCCTCCGGGGCGGTGTCGCGCATCATCCGGTGGACGTGGGGCGCGACGTGCGTGTTGTACGGGGCGACCATCCGGTCCAGGACCTCGTCGGCGTACCCCCGCATGCCCTCGCGGACGAGCCGCTCGGCCGTCGCGTACCGGCCGGCCCTGCCCTCCTCGGTCTCGGCGGCGGGGAACGTGTCGGCGAGGACAAGGCCGCGGATCCGGTCCGGGAAGCGGCGGTAGCACTCCATGACGATCTGGCCGCCCATGGAGAGACCGCCGAGCACGAACTCCTCGACGCCCAGGTGGTCCAGGAGCGCCGCGAGGTCGTCGGCGAAGACGGAGAGCGGGGTGGTGCCGGGGACGACGGTGGTGGCGCCGTAGCCGCGCAGATCGGGGGCGAGGACCCGGTGCGTGGCCGAGAAGCGGTCGATCTGGTGCCGCCACATCGAGCGGTCGAAGGGATGGCCGTGGATCAGGACGAGCGCGGGTCCTGCGCCCTCGGGCCCCTTGTCCTCGTAGCCGATCGTGATTCCGTTGATCTCTGCGGAAGGCATGGTCAGAGGCTAGGCAGAGGCTCGTCCTCGGTGCAATGAGATCCTTTGCTCTCGGTGCAATGACCCTGGAGGCCCAGGGTCGTGCGCGAGGGCGGAACACCGAGGGCGGAACACCGAGGGAGGCATACCGGTGGAGGAGTACCGGCGGATCGCCGATCTGATCGCGCGGCGGATCACGGACGGGCGGCTGCGCCCGGGCGACCGGCTGCCCCCGCAGCGGGTGCTCGCGCGCCGCCACCGGATCGCCGACTCCACGGCGATCCGGGTGTACGGAGAGCTGGCGCGGCGCGGTCTCGTCGTCGGCGAGGTGGGGCGCGGGACGTTCGTACGGGCGGCTCCGCCGCCGCCGGGTGCCGCGCTCGCGCTCGCCGAGGCGAGCGGGGACGCGCCGGTCGACCTCCAGCTCAACTACCCGGTGGCGGAAGGGCAGTCGGAGCTGATGGCCCGGGCGCTCGCCGCGCTCGCCCGCGCCGACGTCCTGGGCGGGGAGACCAGCCGTCCGGCGGCGGCCACGGGCACACCGGAGGCGCGTGCCGCCGCCGCGCGGGTGCTCGCGCGGCCGGGCTGGGCCCCCGACCCCGACCGGGTGCTCTTCGCGGGCAACGGCCGTCAGGCCATCGCGGCGGCGCTCGCCGCGCTCGTACCGCCCGGTGGCGCGCTGGGCGTCGAGGCGTTGACGTATCCGCTGGTCAAGACGGTCGCGGAGCGGCTCGGGGTACGGCTCGTGCCGATCGGGCTCGACGGGGAGGGGATGCGGCCTGACGCCCTGGCGGCCGCCCACCGCGCGGGCCCGCTCTCCGCCGTGTACGTCCAGCCGACGCTGCACAACCCGCTGTCCCTGACGGCGGGTCCGGGGCGGCGGGCCGAACTGGCGGAGGTGCTGCGGGAGTCGGGCCTGACCGCGATCGAGGACACCACCTGGGCCTTCCTCGTCCCGGACGCCCCGGCGCCGCTCGCCGCGTACGCCCCGGAGCGTGTGGTGCTGGTGGACAGCCTCTCCAAGCGCCTCGCGCCCGGTCTCACCGTCGGCCACCTCGTCGCGCCGGAGGGGGCCGAAGCGCCGACGGTGGAGGACCTCGCGCGGGCGCTGCGCTCCGGCGCGTGGACGGCGGGCGGCCTCGCGCTCGCGGCGGCGACCCGGTGGGCGGCGGACGGCACGGTCGACGCGCTCGTGGCGGCGAAGCGCGCGGACGCGGCGGCCCGGCACGCGCTGGTGGTGCGGCACCTGGGCGCGTACCGGATCCGCACCTCGCCGCACGCGTACTACTGCTGGTGGGAGCTGCCGGCGCCCTGGCGGGCGGAGACCTTCGTGGCCGCGGCGGCGGAGCGGGGCATCGCGCTGACCCCGGGCCCCGCGTTCGCGGTGGACGGGCGGGGGCGCGGGCCGGTCCCGGGGCGCGGGCTCGCGCGCGGGGCGGCGGACGCGGTCCGGGTGGGGCTGGCCTCGCCGCCGGTACAGGTCCTGGCGGGGGCGCTCGCGCGGCTCGCGGAGCTCGTGGAGCGGGGGCCGGACGGAGAGGGGTTGCCGCATCTATTCTAGATATCTAATATCCAGGATATGAGGATGAACGAGGGCGTCGAGTGGGCGTTGCACAGCTGCCTCAACCTGGCCTGGATCGGGCCGGAGCGGGCGGTGACGGCGGCGCGTCTCGCCGCCTACCACGAGTTGCCCGCGGCCTACCTCAACAAGCAGCTCCAGGCGCTCACCCGGGCCGGGATCCTGACCTCCGCCTCCGGCCCCAAGGGCGGCTTCCGCCTTGCGCGACCGCTGGACCGGATCACCCTGATGGACGTCGTCACGGCGATCGAGGGCCCGGGAGAGGCCTTCCGCTGCGGCGAGATCCGGCAGCAGGGTCCGGGCGCGGGCCCGGCGGACGGGTACGCCGCCGAGTGCGCGATCGCGGGCGCGATGGGCGCGGCGGAGCTGGCCTGGCGGCGGGAGCTGGCGGCCCGGACGCTGGACGGCGTACGGGAGCGGGCGGAGCGACAGGCGCCGTCGGCCCCGGACCGCATCCGGCGCTGGTTCGCCAACGTCTGAACCTCGTCCGCGTCCGAGCGGACTACGAGCCGGCTTCGAGCCGACGCGTGGGGTGGCGCCCTCCTCGGCGGGCTGATCACCGACGCGACCAGGCTCACCGCGGTGCTCTCCACGGGCGCCGCGCTCACTCCGGCCGCCTGCCTGACGGCCGTACTCTCCGGAAGGAAGCCCACCTCATGAGCACCGACACCACGACCGTCACGGCCGACCGGCGCACCATCACCAACCCGCCCACCCTCCACGACCCCTCGGCCTTCGGCTACAGCCACGCGGTCTCCGCGCCCGGTGAACTCGTCTTCATCGGCGGCCAGTACGCCTCCGACGCGACCGGCTCCCCCGTCCCCGGGGACTTCGCCGCCCAGGTCGAGCAGGCCTTCACCAACCTCCGGCTCGCCCTCGAAGGCGTCGGGCTCGGCTTCGAGCACGTCGTGCGCCTCGGCTCGTACATCGTCGACCACGACCTCGCGAAGCTGGAGGTGCTGGGCAAGGCGCTGCACGGCGCCTTCGGGGACCGGCTGCCCGCGCAGACGCTCAGCGGCGTCGCCTCCCTGGCGCTGCCCGGGATGCTCTTCGAGATCGACGCGGTCGCGGTACGCCCCGCGAGCTGACCCGGCGGGCCGGTCCCGGCCCCCGTCCGGGTTGCGGGGGCGGGGGCTCCGGGTGTGCCCTTGAGGATGAGTGGTGAGGGGGGCGAGAGCGAAGGAGCGCCTGCCATGGCCGCACACGCAGCGGTACCGACGCGACGGCACATGAGCACCCACGGCTGGGGCCTGCCCGTGACGCTGGGCTTCGCCTACGGCATCTACGCCGCCGCCATCCAGCGCTCCGGAGGCGTCATCACCTGGGGCCAGGTCGTCCTCGGACTGGTCTCCGGAGTGGTGCTCGCCGGCGCGGTGTACGCGCTGCGGCACATGGGCCGCACCCTGCCGCGCGAACTGCGCGCGGCGGCCTGGGCGGTGCTCGCCGGCTGCGCGATCGGCTTCCTCTTCAGCCTGTCCGACGCGAGCGTCCTGTCCGGGGCGATCCTCGGCCTGGTGGTGGCGGCGGGCACCTTCGTCACCGCGTTCTACCTCTTCTACACGCACGAGCCTGCCTGAACGGCTCCACGCACGAGCCTGCCTGAGCGGCCGTTCCGGCGGGAACGCCCCGGGTGGCGTCGGGTCGCCACCCCGGGCGTCGCCACCCCGGGCGTCGCCCGACGGCCCGGCGGGCCTCCGCCGTAGGCCGGAGCCCCGCCCCGCCCCACGCACAGGCGTTCCCCTGGCATCCCGGCCACCTTCGTCGGAGACTGGTTGAAGCGCACTCGCACCCGGCAGCCGGGAGGACATCGCATGACCGACCTCGCCATCGAGACCGAGGGCCTGGTCAAGGTCTTCGGCACGAACCGTGCCGTCGACGGCATCGACCTCCGCGTACCCGCCGGGACCGTCTACGGCGTCCTCGGGCCGAACGGCGCCGGGAAGACCACGGCCGTGAAGATGCTCGCGACCCTGCTGCGCCCCGACGGCGGCCGGGCGCGCGTCTTCGGCAAGGACGTCGTCAAGGACGCCGACACCGTGCGCGGGCGCGTCAGCCTCACCGGGCAGTACGCCTCCGTGGACGAGGACCTCACCGGCACCGAGAACCTCGTCCTGCTCGCCAGACTCCTCGGCCACACCCGCCCCGACGCCCGTGAGCGCTCGGCGCAGCTGCTCGAAGCGTTCGGGCTCGCGGAGGCCGCCGACAAGCAGATCAAGAACTACTCGGGCGGCATGCGGCGCCGTATCGACATCGCCGCGTCCATCCTCAACACCCCCGACCTGCTCTTCCTCGACGAACCGACGACCGGCCTCGACCCGCGCAGCCGCAACCAGGTCTGGGACATCGTCCGCGCCGTGGTCGCCCAGGGCACCACGGTCATGCTCACCACCCAGTACCTGGACGAGGCGGACCAGCTGGCCTCCCGTATCGCCGTCATCGACCACGGCAAGGTCATCGCGGAGGGCACGAAGGGCGAGCTGAAGGCGTCCGTCGGCTCGGGTTCGGTGCACGTACGGCTCCGGGACCCCGAGCAGCGCCCGGAGGCCGAGCGGCTCCTGCGGGAGGCCCTGAAGGCCACCGTGCAGCTCGACCCGGACCCGGTCGCGCTCACCGCCACCGTGAACGGCCACGGCACGGACCTGGGGGCCGCGGAGCAGGCCGCCCGGGCGCTCTCGGAGCTGGCGCGGGCGGGGATCACGGTCGACAACTTCGGGCTCGGCCAGCCCAGCCTCGACGAGGTGTTCCTGGCGCTGACGGACAGGAAGGGAACGGCGGCATGACCACCGTCACCACCGGCAAGGACCAGCAGGCCACCGACACCCTCGACTTCGTCGCCCCGAAGGCGGACGAGCTCGCGGCGCTGCTCGTCGGGCACTCACGCCCGCCGCGCCCGAGCGCGCTCTCCGCGTCGCTGACCTTCGGCTGGCGGGCCATGCTGAAGATCAAGCACGTGCCGGAGCAGCTGTTCGACGTGACGGCGTTCCCGATCATGATGGTGCTGATGTACACGTACCTCTTCGGAGGTGCGCTGGCCGGCTCGGTCTCGGAGTACATCCAGTTCCTGCTGCCCGGCATCCTCGTGATGAGCGTCGTGATGATCACGATGTACACGGGTGTCTCGGTCAACACCGACATCGAGAAGGGCGTCTTCGACCGCTTCCGTACGCTGCCGATCTGGCGACCCGCGCCGATGGTCGGCTATCTGCTGGGCGATGTCGTGCGCTATCTGATCGCCTCGGCGGTCATGCTCACCGTCGGCGTGCTCATCGGCTACCGGCCGGACGGCGGGATCGTGGGTGTGCTGCTCGGGGTCGCGCTGCTGGTGGTGTTCGCGTTCTCGTTCTCGTGGATCTGGACCATGTTCGGGCTCATGCTGCGCAGCGAGAAGTCGGTCATGGGCGTCAGCATGATGGTGATCTTCCCGCTGACGTTCCTGTCCAACGTCTTCGTCGACCCGAAGACGATGCCCGGCTGGCTGCAGGCCTTCGTGAACAACAGCCCGGTGACGCATCTGGCGACGGCGGTACGGGAGTTGATGGCCGGGAACTGGCCGGCGGCGGACATCGCCTGGTCCCTGGGGTGGTCGGCGCTGTTCGTGGTGGTCTTCGGGGCGGTCACGATGCGGCTCTACAACAACAAGTGACGTTCCGCGAGGGCGGTCAGGCGTTCCGCGGGGTGGTCTGCTGGACCGCCCAGCGGTTGCCGTCCGGGTCGGCGAAGTAGACGAAGGAGCCCCAGGGCTGGTCGTCGATCTCGGTGACCTCGATGCCGCGCCCGGTGAGGTCGGCGTGGGCGGCCTCGATGTCCGTGACGACGACCTGCATGTTGTCGAGGGAGCCCGGGGCCATCTCCGTGATGCCCTTGCCGAAGGCGATCGAGCAGGCCGAGCCGGGCGGGGTCATCTGGACGAAGCGGATGTCGTCGCTGACCGGGATGTCGTGGTCGGCGTGGAACCCCACCTGCTCGTAGAAGGCCTTGGCCCGGTCGATGTCGGTGACGGGTACGCCGATCAGTTCCAGCTTGATGTCCATGAGGGCATCATGCTCCCGCCGGGTCCCTGTCGCACGGCAAACCCGGTCAATCGCCCCGTACGACCACCACCGGACACGGCGCGTGCTGGGCCACCCTGGTGGAGACGGAGCCGAGGACCGCGGCCTTGAAGCCCGCGTGGCCGCGGTCGCCGACGACCAGCAGGGAGGCGCCCTCGGCCTGGTCGACCAGGGCCTGGGCCGGGTTGCCGCCGACGACCGTACGGGTCACGCCGGCGGCGACGGCCGGGTCGAGGGCCTTGGTCAGGCACTCGTCCAGGATCTGATGCGCGAGCTGCTCCGGGTCGAAGTCCGGCGGTACTCCGGCCGCTGCCGACCAGGACGCCGGGTACTCCCAGCCGATCACCGCATGGAGTGAGTCCCCCGTGAGGGCGGCCTGCCCGGCCGCCCACTTCAGCGCCTTCAGGGAGGGCTCCGAACCGTCCACGCCCACCACGATCCTGCCGGCCATGTCGATCTCCGTTCGCTGTACGGCACATCAGCCCCCGACGTCCCCAACGTAACAAAGACGGTCAATCCAGGCGCAGGTCGGCGAGCTGCCGCTCGAAGGGCACGACCTCGTCGTCCGCGTCCCCGGCCGGGCCCCTGGCCGCGACCAGGTCGGCGAGTTCGTGCCCGGCCCGGGCGATCCGGGACGGCAGGCCGTCCCCGCCGAAGCCGATGGGAAGCGTTCCGTCGCCGCCCGAACCCCAGTCCTCCGAGGCCGCGTAGACGGCCGTCGGGACGACGAGGGCCCGCAGATAGGCGAAGAGCGGGCGCAGCGCGTGGTCGAGGACGAGGGAGTGACGGGCCGTGCCGCCGGTGGCGCCGACAAGGACCGGCTTGCCGGTCAGCGCGGCCGGGTCGATCAGGTCGAAGAAGGACTTGAACAGACCGCTGTACGAGGCGGTGAAGACGGGCGTCACCGCGATCACCCCGTCGGCGCCGGTCACCGCGTCGATCGCGTCCTGGAGCTGCCCCGAGGGGAAGCCCGTCACGAAGTTCTTCGCGATGTCGACGGCCAGGTCGCGCAGCTCGACCATCCGGACCTCGACGGCGTACTCCTGCTCGGTCAGCCGCCGCTCGGCCGCCGTGGCGAGGCGGTCGGCGAGCAGCCGGGTGGAGGAGGGCGCGCTGAGCCCGGCGGACACGGCGACCAGCTTCAGGGTCTGCATGACTTACGCCTCCTGCGACGAGGTGCGGGCGGTGACGGCGGGGTGGAGCGGGGCGGTCTCCGGGACGTCGGCGGGCCGCAGGTTGGCGAACTCCTTGCGCAGGACCGGAACGACCTCCTCGCCGAGGATGTCGAGCTGCTCCAGGACCGTCTTCAGGGGCAGGCCGGCGTGGTCGACCAGGAAGAGCTGGCGCTGGTAGTCGCCGACGTACTCCCGGAAGGACAGGGTGCGTTCGACGACCTCCTGCGGGGAGCCGACGGTGAGCGGGGTCTCGCGGGTGAACTCCTCCAGGGAGGGACCGTGGCCGTAGACGGGCGCGTTGTCGAAGTACGGGCGGAACTCCCGTACGGCGTCCTGGGAGTTCTTCCGCATGAAGACCTGGCCGCCGAGGCCGACGATCGCCTGCTCGGGGGTGCCGTGGCCGTAGTGCGCGTACCGCTGGCGGTAGAGCCGGACCATTTTCTCGGTGTGCTGCTTGGGCCAGAAGATGTGGTTGGCGAAGAAGCCGTCGCCGTAGTACGCGGCCTGCTCGGCGATCTCGGGGGAGCGGATCGAGCCGTGCCAGACGAACGGCGGGACGCCGTCCAGCGGGCGGGGCGTCGAGGTGAAGCCCTGCAGCGCGCTGCGGAACTTGCCCTCCCAGTCGACCACGCCCTCCCTCCACAGCCTGTGGAGGAGCGCGTAGTTCTCGATGGCCAGCGGGATGCCCTGGCGGATGTCCTGGCCGAACCACGGGTAGACGGGGCCGGTGTTGCCGCGTCCCATCATCAGGTCGACGCGTCCGTCGGCGAGGTGCTGGAGGGTGGCGTAGTCCTCGGCGATCTTCACCGGGTCGTTGGTGGTGATCAGCGTCGTGGAGGTCGACAGGATCAGGTTCTCGGTCCGCGCGGCGATGTGGCCGAGGAGGGTGGTGGGGGAGGACGGCACGAAGGGCGGGTTGTGGTGCTCGCCGGTGGCGAAGACGTCGAGCCCGACCTCCTCCGCCTTCAGCGCGATGGCGACGGTGTTCTTGATCCGCTCGTGCTCGCTCTGGGTGCGGCCGGTCGTGGGGTCGGTCGTCACGTCACCGACGGTGAAGATCCCGAACTGCATCGCGCTCACCTCTCGTCGCGGGGCCTTGAGGCCTGTTGGTTGAATCGTAAACTATCCCGCTCAACCACGCACCCCCGCGTCCCATTCCCGACCGCCTCCGATCCGCCGACCGCCTCCGACCCTCCGCCTCGATCCCCCGGCCGAGTCCCGCCCCGACCCGTACTCTGGTGCCCATGGCCGACGACTACGAGCGCTGGAAGGAACGAGGCGTCGCGCTGCGCGTCTTCGTGTACGTCTTCGCCACGCACGCGTTCGCGGGCTTCGTGTGGCTGCTCTTCTACGTCGGGCAGAACGCCCAGAAGTAGGGTCCGCACCGGGCTCCCGTAGAGTTCGCCGACGTGAACGGTGCGATATCGGTCGTCGGGATCGGCGCGGACGGCTGGGACGGCCTTCCCGCGCGTTCCCGCCGCGTCCTCGGCTCCGCCGAGGTCCTGATCGGCGGCCCCCGGCAGCTCGATCTGCTGCCCGCCGCCGAGTGCCCCGGCGAGCGGATCGCCTGGCCCTCGCCGCTGCGGCCCGCCGTGCCCGGCCTCTTCGCCGCGCACGAGGGGCGCACGATCGCGGTCCTCGCCAGCGGGGACCCGACGTTCTACGGGATCGGGCGCACGCTCGCCGAGACGGTCGGCGCCGAGCGCCTGAACGTCCTGCCGCACCCCTCCTCCGTCTCGTACGCCTGCGCCCGCCTGGGCTGGGCCCTGGAGGCCGTGGAGACGGTCTCGCTGGTGGGCCGGCCCCTCGCCGGGCTCTCCGCCTCCCTGCACGACGGCCGCCGGCTCCTCGTGCTCAGCGCGGGCGCCGAGACCCCGGCCGAGGTCGCGGGACTGCTCCGGGAGAAGGGCTTCGGAGGGACCCGGATGCGCGTTCTCCAGCAGCTCGGCTCCGACCGCGAGCGGATCGTGGACGGTGTGGACGGCACGGCGGACACCTGGCCGCACGAGAGGGTCGACCCCCTGAACGTGATCGCCCTCGACCTCGTCCGCTCCCCCGAGGCCCTGCGCCTGGGCGCCGTACCGGGGCTGCCGGACGAGGCGTACGAGCACGACGGCCAGCTCACCAAGCGGTACGTGCGGGCGGCGACGCTCGCCGCGCTCGCGCCCGCACCCGGGGAGCTGCTGTGGGACATCGGCGGCGGCTCGGGCTCGATCGGCGTCGAGTGGATGCGTACGGACCGGTCCTGCCGGGCGGTGGCCGTCGAGAAGGACCCGGTACGGGCGGCGCGGATCACCCGTAACGCGGCCGCCCTCGGCGTCCCCGCGCTCCAGGTCGTCACGGCCTCCGCCCCCGACGGTCTCGCGGCCCTCCCCACCCCCGACGCGGTGTTCATCGGCGGCGGGCTGACCGCCCCCGGCCTGCTCGACGCCTGTTGGGGCGCGCTGCCGGCGGGCGGACGCCTCGTCGCCAACACCGTGACCCTGGAGTCCGAGGCGCTGCTCGCACGCTGGTACGGCGAGCACGGCGGGGAGCTGGTCAGGCTCGCCGTCGCCCAGGCCGTCCCGGTGGGCGGCTTCACCGGCTGGCGGCAGGCGATGCCCGTCACGCAGTGGTCCGTAACGAAAGCAGGAGCTGGAGCATGACCGTCTACTTCATCGGCGCGGGCCCGGGCGCGGCCGACCTGATCACGCTGCGGGGCGCCCGCACCCTGGCCTCCTGCGAGGTCTGCCTCTACGCGGGCTCCCTGGTGCCGCGCGAGCTGCTCGCCGAGTGCCCGCCGG
The DNA here is from genome assembly GCF_043200825.1 of Streptomyces sp. NPDC048370. NCBI lineage: Bacteria > Bacillati > Actinomycetota > Actinomycetes > Kitasatosporales > Streptomycetaceae > Streptomyces > Streptomyces sp. NPDC048370. The sequence goes on from NZ_JBICYI010000003.1 coordinate 403,511, forward strand.
ACGCGCGCCTGGTGGACACGGCGGACCTGGACCTGGACCGGATCGTCGCCGAGTTCGTCCGCGCCCACGAGGCCGGGCAGGACGTGGCGCGACTGCACTCGGGCGACCCGTCCGTCTTCAGCGCCGTCGCGGAGCAGATGCGGCGCCTCGACGCGCTGGACATTCCGTACGAGGTCGTGCCGGGCGTCCCCGCGTTCGCGGCGGCGGCCGCCGCGCTCAAGCGCGAGCTGACCGTCCCGACGGTCGGCCAGACGGTGATCCTCACCCGCATCGCCCAGCAGGCCACCCCGATGCCGGAAGGCGAGGACCTGGCGACCCTCGGCCGCAGCGGCGCCCTCCTGGTGCTGCACCTGGCGGCCCGGTACGTCGACCGGGTCGTCGCCGAGCTGGAGCCGCACTACGGCACGGACTGCCCGGCGGCGGTCGTGGCGATGGCCAGCCGCCCCGACGAGGTCGTGCTGCGGGGCACCCTGGCGGACATCGCGGAGCAGACGAAGGCGGCCGGGATCACGAAGACGGCGGTGATCCTGGTCGGCCGCACCCTGGCGGCCTCGCAGTTCCGCGACAGCCACCTCTACGACCCGGCGCGGGAGCGGCACGTCTGCTGAGAAGCGTTCCGCGGAACTCGCCGCGGAACTCGCCGCGGAACTCTCCTCCGGAATCTCCTGCGAAATCGTTTCCTCTCGTCGGTCACATCCGATCGCGGTGACGCGTCAGTGAGTCGACCGACGAGAGGAAACGAAGATGCGCACCCTGCCCGTTACCGCCCTTGCCGCCCTGCTCCTTGCCGGAGCGACGGTTCCCGCCGCGTCCGCCGAGGCCGCCGAGCGGGGTGGGGCGCGCTGGAACGGCGCGTGGACGGCGGCCGTGCAGCGGCCCTCCACCAACTTCTACCCGAACTGGTCGCAGGAGGGATTCGAGAACCACTCCGTACGCCAGGTGCTCCGGGTCTCCGCCGACGGCGGCGACCTGCGGATCCGGGTCTCCAACGCCTACGGCACGACCCCGCTCCGGCTCACCGGGGCCGGCGTCGCCCGGGCCGGCGACGGGGCCGCGGTGAAGCCCGGGACGGTCAGGACCGTCCGCTTCGAGGGGGCCGCGTCGGTGACGGTCCCCGCCGGGGCGAAGGCGGTCAGCGACACCGTCCGGCTCCCCGTGAAGGCGGGCGAGCGGCTGACCGTGACCCTGTACTTCGCGGCGGCGACAGGCCCTGCGACCTACCACGACCTGGCCCAGGGGATCTCGTACCGCGCGAGCGGCGACCACCTGCGGGACACGGGCGCGGGCGCCTACACGGAGACCAGCAGGTCCTGGTACCACCTGGAGGGCGTGGAGGTGGCGGGCGCCCCCACGCGGCGGGCGGTCGTGACCTTCGGCGACTCGATCACCGACGGCTACGGCGCGACGCCGGGCGCCGACGACCGCTACCCGGACCAGCTGTCCCGCCGCCTCGCCGCCGCCGGCACTCCGCGGCCGGTCCTGAACCTCGGCATCGGCGGCAACCGGGTCCTCAACGACTCCGCCTGCTTCGGCGAGAAGGCCACCGCCCGCTTCGCGCGTGACGTCCTCAACCAGCCCCGGGTGGGCACGGTCGTCGTCCTGGAGGGGACGAACGACCTGCTGTTCGGGTACGCGGACCCGAAGTACTTCCCGTGCGCCGTCCCGAACACCAAGGTGACGGCGGCGCAGCTCATCGAGGGCCACCGCGCGCTGATCCGCGCGGCCCACGCCGGGGGGATCCGGGCGGTCGGCGGCACGATGATCCCGGTCAAGGGCTCGAAGACCGACGTGCTCCAGTACCCGGCGGAGGCGTTCGACGAGATCGAGGCGGTCCGCGACGAGGTCAACGACTGGATCCGTACGAGCGGGGAGTACGACGCGGTCGTCGACTTCGACCGCGCCCTGGCCGACCCGGCCCCCGGCAGGTCGGACCTGCTGAACCCGGACTACGACTTCGGTGACGGCGTCCACCCGAACGCGGCGGGCTACGACGCGATGGCGCGGGCCGTGGACCTGAACGCCCTGTGACGCGAACGCCGTGTGACGCGTCCTGTGACGCGCCCGGGCCGGACACCCCACGGGTGTCCGGCCCCGGCGGCTCTCAGGCGTTCGGCCGCTTGCCGTGATTCGCCTTCTTCTTCTTGCGGGCTCGCTTCTTGTTGCCGCGCTTCGCCATGGGACTCCCTCTCGATAGGGGTTCTGCCGTGGCCAGCCTAGGTTCGGGGCGGTGCCCACCGCATCCGCTGTGCGGGTATTGCCACGGACGGGTTCGCTACGGACCCGCCGGTGACGAGCGGCCCACGACCGTGCCCGCGCGGTCGATGCAGACGACGTCGACCGCGACCGGAGCGCCGCGCAGGACCGCGAGGGCCTCGTCGCGGGAGCGGGCGGCCACCAGGTCGCCGAGGGGGACGCCGGCGGCCTCGCAGAGGCGGAGGGCCGCCAGGCCCGTGTTCGCGGCCCCGATCTCCTCGGCGAGGGCCTCGGAGGCGCCGCCCGTGCGGGCCAGGTCCGCGAGGAAGCCCTTGTCGACCTGCGAGCGGGCCGAGTGGAGGTCCAGGTGGCCGGCGGCCAGCTTGGAGAGCTTGGCGAAGCCGCCGCAGATCGTGAGGCGGTCGACCGGATGCCGGCGGATGTACTTCAGGACCGCGCCCGCGAAGTCGCCCATGTCGAGCAGGGCGATCTCCGGCAGGTCGTACAGCGTCGTCACCGTCTTCTCGGACGTGGAGCCGGTGCAGCCCGCCACGTGGGTGAGGCCGGCCGCGCGGGCCACGTCCACCCCGCGGCGGATGGAGTCGATCCAGGCCGAGCAGGAGTACGGCACGACGACGCCGGTCGTCCCCAGGATCGACAGACCGCCGAGGATGCCGATCCGCGGGTTCCAGGTGGAGCGGGCGATCTCCTCGCCGTGGTCGACGGAGACCGTGATCTCCACGTCGCCGCCGCCCCCGTGTGCCGCGGCGACCTCCGCCACGTGCTCGCGCATCATCTGGCGCGGCACCGGGTTGATCGCCGGCTCGCCGACCTCCAGGGGCAGCCCGGGCAGCGTCACCGTACCGACGCCTGGACCGGCCCGGAAGACGACGCCCGAGCCGGCCGGGAGGATCCGTACCGTCGAGCGGATCAGCGCGCCGTGCGTGACGTCCGGGTCGTCGCCCGCGTCCTTCACGACCGCCGCCATGGCCGCGCCGCCGGACAGCTCCTCCGCCGCGAGCGCGAACGCGGGCCGCTGGCCCTTCGGCAGCGTGATCGTCACCGGGTCGGGGAAGTCGCCGGTCAGCAGCGCCGTGTACGCGGCCGTCGTCGCCGCCGTCGCACAGGCACCGGTGGTCCAGCCCGGGCGCAGACCCGTGTGCTTGAGTTGGGCGTCGCGCCCACCGCTCCCGCCGCCCGCACTCATGAAGGGACTCCCATGGCTCCCGTGCACGTACTCATTCTCGGCGGGACCACCGAGGCCCGCGCCCTCGCGGCCGCCCTGCACCCCGGCGTCCGGGTCACCAGCTCCCTCGCCGGGCGCGTCGCCGAGCCCCGGCTGCCGGTCGGCGAGGTCCGGATCGGCGGCTTCGGAGGCGTGGCGGGGCTCGCGGCGTGGGTGCGCGAGCACCGTGTGGACGCGGTCATCGACGCCACCCATCCCTTCGCGGAGACCATGAGCTTCAACGCGGCCCGGGCGGCCGCCACCGCCCATGTTCCCCTGCTGGCCCTCCGCCGCCCCGGCTGGGTACCGGAGGCCGGCGACCACTGGCACCCGGTGGGCTCCCTGGACGAGGCGGCGCGGGCCCTGACCGGCCTCGGCGACCGGGTGTTCCTGACGACCGGGCGGATGGGGCTCGCCGCCTTCGCCGACTGCCCGCAGTGGTTCCTCGTCCGGTCGGTCGACGCCCCGGACGCCCCCATGCCGGCCCGCACCGAAGTCCTCCTGGACCGGGGCCCCTTCACCCTTGACGGCGAGCGCGACCTCCTGCGCCGCCACCGCATCGACGTCCTGGTCACCAAGGACAGCGGCGGCGCGGCGACGTCCCCGAAACTCCACGCGGCCCGCGAGGCCGGCATCCCGGTCGTCGTCGTCCGCCGCCCACCGATCCCGGAGGGCGTGGAGACGGCCGCCTCCCCGGAGGCGGCGGCCGCTTGGGTGCAAGCCGGGTTCGTCGGGAGCTGACCGGCCCTGTTGGGCACGGCCGCTCCCGTGGCGGCCGCCTTGCCGTGACGGCTCCCGTCACGCCTCCGGGTAGCGCCTCGGCGTCCACGTGATCGTGCGGCCGTCGCCGCGTTCGACCGCCCGCGTCTGCGAGGAGCCGATCAGCAGCAACGTCCGCATGTCGACCTCGCTCGGCTCCAGGGCCTTCAGGGTCACCACCCGCACCGACTGCTCCGGGCCGCCGACGTCCCGCGCCACGACCACCGGGGTCTCGGGCGAGCGGAGTTCGAGCAGCAGCTCGCGGGCGGCCGCCACCTGGTGCGTACGGGACTTGGAGCCCGGGTTGTAGAGCGCCAGGACGAGGTCCGCCTCGGCCGCCGCGCGCAGTCGGGCGGCGATGACCTCCCAGGGCTTGAGCCGGTCGGAGAGAGAGATCGTGGCGTAGTCGTGGCCGAGCGGGGCGCCCGCCGCGGCCGCCGCCGCATTCGCGGCCGTCACACCCGGCAGGACCCGTACGGGAACGTCCGCGTAGGCGGGGTCGGACGCCACCTCCAGGACCGCCGTCGCCATGGCGAAGACGCCCGGGTCGCCGCCGGAGACGACCGCGACCCGCCGCCCGCGCCGCGCCAGGTCGAGCGCGAACTCGGCGCGCTCGGACTCGACCTTGTTGTCCGAGCCGTGCCGCCGCTGCCCGGGACGCAGCGCCGGGACGCGGTCCAGGTACGTGGTGTAGCCGACGAGGTCGTCGGCGTTGACGAGCGCGCCGCGCGACTCAGGCGTCAGCCAGGGCGCGCCCGCGGGCCCTGTGCCGACGACGACGACCTCGCCGCCGGTCTCCCGTGCGTCGGGCGTCACCGCGTCGATACGGGAGGGCAGCACGGCCACCGAGAAGTACGGGACGGTCTCCGGGTCGACCTCGGCGAGTTCGGCGGTCCGCTCGCCCGCCATGAACGCCCGCTCCACGTACCGCGCGTCCTCCAGCCGGCCCGCCCGCTCCAGGGCGCGCCGTACGGTCGGGAACGTGCGGCCGAGCTTCATCACGACCGCCGAGTCGGTGCCCGCGAGCCGGGCCGTCAGCTCGTCCTCCGGCAGCGTGCCGGGGATGATCGTCAGGACCTCCTCCGCCTCGCACAGCGGCTCCCCGAGCCGGGCGGCCGCCGCGCTGACGGAGGTGACACCGGGGATGACGGTGGTGTCGTAGCGGTGCGCGAGCCGCTTGTGCATGTGCTGGTACGAGCCGTAGAAGAGCGGGTCGCCCTCGGCGAGCACGGCGACGGTGCGACCGGCGTCCAGGTGGGCTGCGAGGCGGGCCGCGGCCTCCTCGTAGAAGTCGTCGAGCGCGCCCCGGTAGCCGCCGGGGTGGTCCGTGGTCTCGACCGTGAGCGGGTACATCAGCCGCTCCTCGATCTGGTCGCCGCGGATGTGCTCGGCCGCTATCGAGCGCGCGATGGAACGGCCGTGGCGGGCCGAGTGGTACGCGACGACGTCGGCGGACCCGATGGCCTTCACCGCGGCCACCGTCATCAGGTTCGGGTCGCCGGGCCCGAGGCCGACCCCGTAGAGCCGTCCGGGGGTGTGCGCGCTCATGCCTGGATCTCCGCTTCGTGGGCGAGGGCGTTGATCGCGGCGGCGGTCATGGCGCTGCCGCCGCGCCGGCCGCGTACGACGAGGTAGTCGAGGCCGAGCTGCTGCGCGGCGAGGGCGTCCTTGGACTCGGCGGCGCCGATGAACCCGACCGGGATGCCGAGGACGGCCGCCGGGCGCGGCGCGCCCTTGGCGATCATCTCCAGGAGGTGGAAGAGCGCGGTGGGCGCGTTGCCGATGGCGACGACGGAGCCTTCGAGGCGGTCGCGCCAGAGTTCGAGGGCGGCGGCGCTGCGGGTGGTGCCGAGTTCGGCGGCGAGCGCGGGCACGGACGGGTCGGAGAGCGTGCAGACGACCTCGTTGTCGGCGGGCAGTCGCCTGCGGGTGACGCCGCTTGCGACCATCTGCGCGTCGCAGAGGATCGGCGCGCCGGCGCGCAGGGCGGCGCGGGCGCGGGTGACGACCTGGGGGGAGTGGGCGATGTCGCGCACGAGGTCGGTCATGCCGCAGGCGTGGATCATGCGGACGGCGACCTGGGCGACGTCGGCGGGCAGACCCGCGAGGTCCGCCTCGGCGCGGATCGTGGCAAAGGACTGGCGGTAGATCTCCGCGCCGTCCTTCTCGTAGTCGAACATCCTGGTGCTCTCGCTCATCTCGTCGTGCGGGCCGCGGTCACGGCTTCGGGCAGGGCGGTACGGGGGGTGGGGACGCCGTCCACCAGGTAGTCGCCGCCGGCGGTGGCGAGGACGTCGGTCCAGTCGCCGTGCGGGTGTCCGCAGCGGCGCTCGCACCCGGAGAAGTGCACGGGGCGGCCGGGGAGGACGGGGAGGCCGTGGGCCGGGCCCGGGGCCGCGTCCGCGCGGACGTCCGCGAGGGACTTGGCGCAGCCGGGGAGCCCGGTGCAGGCGGTGATGCCGGCCCAGGGGGAGTCGGGGCGGGTGATGAGCCCGGCAGCGTCGAGGGCGGGCAGCCGGTCGACGCCCGCCCCGGCGACGACGACGCCGCGCCAGGGCGTGAGCCGCACCTCGTCGGCGGGGAGCAGGGCCCGCAGCTGGGCGGCGGTGAGACGCCCGAGGGGCGCGAGCACGGAGAGGGCGGAGGGGCCGAGGACGCCTGGGGAGGGGGGAGGGGCTTGGGGGAGTTCCGGCGCGGGTACGGGCTCCGCCGTCACCTCCGACTCCGCCACGTCCACCTCGTACCCCTCCGGGAGTTCCCGGACCCGCCAGGCCCCGGTCCCGGCCTTCCGCGCGGCGGCCAGGAACCCGCCCGCCACCGCCAGGGCCGCGCCGGGCGCGTCGGAGCTCGCGAGCCGGACGGCTCGCCCGCCGACGTGCAGCTGCGCCTCGCCGCCGTCCACTGCGACCAAGGTCACATCCCCGCCGAGCCCGGCGACGTCACCGCGCCCGTCGTCGAGGACGAAGAGGAATCGGCCGGAAAGTGCCGCCGCCCAGGGCGCGGCGCACAGGAGCGCGTCCAGCTCGCGGGCCCACAACTGCACGTTGGCGGCGCCGAGTCCGTCGAGGCCCGAGGCGGGGGAGGCGACGATGTTGCGGACGCGTTCGTGGGTGGGCGAGGGCAGCAGGCCCGCCTTGGCGAGGAGCGCCGCGAGCTCCGCCCCGCAGTCGTCGGCGAGGCCGCGCAGCTCGGCGTTGCCGCGTGAGGTGATGCTGAGCCGTCCGTCGCCCAGGGTCTCCGTGGCGTCCGCCAGGATCTCGACCTGACGGGACGTCAGACGACCTGCGGGCAGGCGGAGTCGGGCGAGGCGGCCGTCGTCGGCGGAGTGCAGGCGCAGCGCCCCGGGGCACGCGTCGCCACGGTCCCGTATGCGAGGTTCGCCCGGGTCGGGCGTCGGGGGCGGGGTGGGCGGCATGGCGGCGAGCATACCGACGGGCCACCGGGCGGCCACCAGGTGCGATCCGGCCGACGCGGCGACCGAGCCACCGGGCGGAAGCGTGCCGGACGGGGCGGCAGACCCCGGGCGGAAGCGTGCCGGACGCGGCGGCAGACCCCGGGCGGAATCGGGCAGGACGCGGCGGCCGGCCACCGGGCGGAAGCGGGCCTCGCACACCATCCCGCCCACAGCTCGCACCCGATCCGCCCGCAGCTCGCGCACGATCCCGCACGCAGCTCGCGGCCCATCCCGCCCGCAGTGTGATCCGGCCGACTCCGCCACCCGACCCGGCCCGTCGACCTCACGATCTACTATGCAGATCGGCATGGGGTCCCAGGACCCCGGGGAGGAAGCCCGGTGAGAATCCGGCGCGGTCCCGCCACTGTGAGCCAGGTCCCGCGAGGGACCGGGTGAGTCAGGAACTCCTGCCGTCCACACGACCACCCGGGGCGCGGACAACCCCGAGGAAGGCCTGCGCACGCATGCGAATTCTGTTGCTGTCGCACTCCGACACCGACCTGCTCAGCGCCCGCGCGGCCGGCGGTCCGGTCGAGTACCGGTTCGCCAACCCCTCCCGGCTCTCGCCGGACGACCTGCCCGGGCTCCTCGACGGCGCCGACCTCGTCCTCGTACGGCTCCTCGGCGGTCTGCGGGCCTGGGAGGACGGCCTTCAGGCCCTGCGGACGGCGGAGAAGCCGCTGGTCGTGCTCTCCGGCGAACAAGCCCCCGACGCCCAGCTGATGGAGGCCTCCACCGTCCCCGTCGGCGTCGCCACCGAGGCGCACGCCTACCTGGCGCACGGCGGCCCGGCCAACCTGGAGCAGCTCGCCCGGTTCCTCTCCGACACCGTGCTGCTCACCGGCCACGGCTTCGAGGCCCCGGCCGCCGCGCCGACCTGGGGTCCGCTGGAGCGCGAGCCGCGCGTCACGGACGGCCCCGTCGTCGCCGTGCTCTACTACCGCGCCCACCACATGAGCGGGAACACCGCCTTCGTCGGCTCGCTCTGCGAGGCGATCGAGGACGCCGGCGCCCGCGCCATGCCCCTGTACGTCGCGTCCCTTCGCGCCCCCGAGCCGGAGCTGCTCCGCCGCCTGCGCGGTGCCGACGCGATCATCACCACCGTCCTCGCGGCCGGCGGCACCAAGCCCGCCGAGGCGCAGGCCGGCGGCGACGAGGACGCCTGGGACGCGGGCGCGCTCGCCGCCCTCGACGTACCGATCCTGCAGGCGCTCTGCCTGACCGGTTCGCGCGCCGCCTGGGAGGAGAACGACGAGGGGCTCTCGCCGCTGGACGCCGCGAGCCAGGTCGCCGTGCCCGAGTTCGACGGCCGGCTCATCACCGTCCCGTTCTCCTTCAAGGAGATCGACGAGGACGGGCTGCCCGCGTACGTCGCCGACACCGAGCGCGCCGCCCGGGTCGCCGGGATCGCCGTCCGCCACGCGCTCCTGGGGTACATCCCGAACGCCGAGAAGAAGCTCGCCCTGGTCCTCTCCGCGTACCCGACGAAGCACTCCCGGATCGGCAACGCGGTCGGCCTGGACACGCCCGCCTCCGCGGTCGCGCTGCTGCGCCGACTGCGGGAGGAGGGTTACGACTTCGGCCCGGTCGAGGAGATCCCCGGCCTTGTCTCCGGCGACGGCGACGAGCTGATCTACGCCCTGATCGAGGCCGGTGGCCACGACCAGGACTGGCTGACCGAGGAGCAGCTCGCCCGCAACCCGGTCCGCATCCCGGCCGCCGACTACAAGCGCTGGTACGCGACCCTGCCGCAGGAGCTGCGGGAGGCCGTCGAGGAGCACTGGGGCCCGGCACCCGGCGAGATGTTCCTGGACCGGTCCCGCAATCCGGAGGGCGACATCGTCCTCGCCGCCCTGCGGCGCGGGAACCTGCTGATCCTCATCCAGCCGCCGCGCGGCTTCGGCGAGAACCCGATCGCGATCTACCACGACCCCGATCTCCCGCCGTCCCACCACTACTTGGCCGCCTACCGCTGGATCGCGGCGCGCGCCGAGGACGGCGGCTTCGGGGCGGACGCGATGGTCCACCTCGGCAAGCACGGCAACCTGGAGTGGCTGCCGGGCAAGAACGCGGGCCTGTCGGCCGCGTGCGGCCCGGACGCGGCGCTCGGCGACATCCCGCTGGTCTACCCGTTCCTGGTCAACGACCCGGGCGAGGGCACGCAGGCCAAGCGGCGCGTGCACGCGACCCTCGTCGACCACCTGGTGCCGCCGATGGCCCGCGCCGACTCGTACGGCGACATCGCGCGCCTGGAGCAGCTGCTCGACGAGTACGCGCAGATCTCCTCCATGGACCCGTCCAAGCTGCCCGCGATCCGCGCGCAGATCTGGACGCTGATCCAGGCGGCGAAGCTCGACCACGACCTGGGCCTGGAGGACCGCCCGGAGGACGACGGCTTCGACGACTTCCTGCTGCACGTCGACGGCTGGCTCTGCGAGGTCAAGGACGCCCAGATCAGGGACGGTCTGCACGTCCTCGGCGGCGCGCCGGCCGGGCCCGAGCGCGTGAACCTGGTCCTCTCGATCCTGCGCGCCCGGCAGATCTGGGGCGGTACGCAGGCCCTGCCGGGTCTGCGCGAGGCCCTCGGCCTCGACGAGTCGGCCGCGACCCGGACCACCGCCGACGAGGCGGAGGCGACGGCGCGCGAGCTGGTCGAGGCGATGGAGGCGGCCGACTGGTCCGTGGACGCGGTCGCGACCGTCGCCGAGGGGTACGGCCCCGACGTCGTCGCCGTGCTGCGCTTCGCGTGCGAGCAGGTCGTCCCGCGCCTCGCCGCGACGACCGACGAACTCACCCACGCCGTCCACGCGTTGAACGGCGGATTCGTCCCGGCCGGTCCCTCGGGATCGCCCCTCCGGGGCCTGGTCAACGTGCTGCCGACCGGCCGCAACTTCTACTCCGTCGACCCCAAGGCCGTCCCCTCGCGTCTCGCGTGGGAGACCGGCCAGGCGCTCGCCGACTCGCTCCTGGAGCGCTACCGCTCCGACAACGGCGAGTGGCCGACGTCCGTCGGCCTCTCCCTCTGGGGTACGAGCGCGATGCGCACGGCCGGAGACGACGTGGCCGAGGCGCTCGCGCTACTCGGTGTCCGCCCCACCTGGGACGACGCCTCGCGCCGCGTGAACGGCCTTGAGGCGATCCCGCTCGCGGAGCTGGGCCGCCCGCGCATCGACGTCACGCTGCGCATCTCGGGCTTCTTCCGGGACGCGTTCCCGCACGTCATCGGGCTCCTCGACGACGCCGTACGGCTGGCGGCCTCGCTCGACGAGCCGGCCGAGGACAACTACGTACGGGCGCACGCGCAGGCCGATCTGGCCGAGCACGGCGACGAGCGGCGGGCGACCACCCGGATCTTCGGCTCGCGGCCGGGCACGTACGGCGCGGGCATCCTGCAGCTGATCGACTCGCGCGACTGGCGGACGGACGCGGACCTCGCCGAGGTGTACACGGTGTGGGGCGGATACGCCTACGGCCGTGGTCTCGAAGGCCGCCCGGCGCGGGCCGAGATGGAGACGGCGTACAAGCGGATCGCCGTCGCGGCGAAGAACACGGACACGCGCGAGCACGACATCGCCGACTCCGACGACTACTTCCAGTACCACGGCGGCATGGTGGCGACCGTCCGTGCGCTGACGGGCACGGCCCCGGAGGCGTACATCGGCGACTCCACCCGCCCGGAGACGGTCCGCACCCGGACGCTGGTCGAGGAGACCTCGCGGGTCTTCCGCGCCCGTGTGGTCAACCCGAAGTGGATCGAGGCGATGCGCCGCCACGGCTACAAGGGCGCGTTCGAGCTCGCGGCGACGGTCGACTACCTCTTCGGCTACGACGCGACGACGGGCGTGGTCGCCGACTGGATGTACGACAAGCTCACGGAGACGTACGTCCTCGACCCGGAGAACCAGGCCTTCCTGAAGGAGGCCAACCCCTGGGCCCTGCACGGCATCGCGGAGCGCCTTCTGGAGGCCGAGTCGCGCGGCATGTGGGAGAAGCCGGACCCGGAGACCCTGGCCGCCCTGCGCCAGGTGTTCCTGGAGGCGGAGGGCGACCTGGAGGGCGACGACTAGGGCCTTTCGTTCGGGTCAGGCCAGACCCCGCGAGCCCGGCATGATCCAGACGAAAGGCCCTAGCTCGCGTGCGCCGGGGCCGGGGCCAGGTCGAGTCTGCGGCCCCGGAAGCCCGCGCGGATGCGGCGGTCGTGGGTGACGATCACGAGCGTGCCGGGGTAGTGGGCGAGTGCGGCCTCCAGTTCCTCCACCAGGCCGGGGGCCAGGTGGTTGGTCGGTTCGTCGAGGAGGAGCAGGTCCGCCGGGCGGGTGACCAGGCGGGCCAGTTCCAGCTTCCGGCGCTGGCCCGTCGACAACTCCCGTACGGGTACGGTGAGATCGGCCGCCCCGAAGAGCCCGAGCCGCAGCAGCTCCTCCTCCCGGGCCGCGCCGAACGCCGCCGCGACCGTGCGGGGGTCGTCGGGCAGCTCGGTGTCCTGGCGGAGCATTCCGACCCGAGGCGGGACCGTCACCGTCCCGCTGTCCGGGGCGAGTTCGCCCGCGAGGACCTTGAGCAGCGTGGTCTTGCCCGCGCCGTTCGGGCCGGTGACGAGGAGGCGCTCGCCGGGGGCCAGGTGCAGGGAGTCCAGGCGCAGCCGTCCCTCGACCCGTACGTCGGTCAGGGCGACCGCGCCCGCCCGGCCCTCGATGTCCGCCGTGAACCGCAGCGGTTCCGGGGGCGCGGCCACCGGGTTCTCGGTGAGCCGCTGGAGCCTCTCCCGGGCCGCCCTGATCCTGCTCATCGCGCCGTGCGCCCGTGACCGGGCCCGGAAGGCGCCCGCCCCGCTGAAGGCCGCCGGGGCCTTGCGCGGGATGGCGGAGAATCGGTCGATGTTCGTGTCGGCGAGGGCCGAGTACCGGGCGAGCTCCGCCCGCCACTCCTCGTACTCCCGCTCCCACCGGGCCCGTTCGGCGGCGCGGCCGGTGAGGTAGCCGGCGTAGCCGTTGCCGTACCGGCGTACCGTCCGCAGCTCGTGGTCGACCTCCAGGACGGCGGTGGTGACCCGGTCGAGGAAGGCCCGGTCGTGGGTGACGGCGACGACCGTCCCCCGGTGGGCGCGCAGCCGCTCCTCCAGCCAGGCCACGGCCTCGTCGTCGAGGTCGTTGGTCGGCTCGTCGAGGAGGAGGAGTTCAGGGTCGGCGGCGAGGGTGGCGGCGAGCGCGAGGCGCGAGCGCTGACCGCCGGAGAGCGTGCCGAGCGGGCGGTCGCGCCTCAGCGGGGCGCTCTCGCCGAGCTGCCGCAGGGTGGTCTCGACCCGCCGGTCGGCGTCCCGGCCGCCGCGCGCCTCGTACGCGGCGAGGAGCGCGGCGTAGCCGTCGAGGTCCCCGGTGCGGTCGAGGGCCGCCTCGGCGGCCCGGATCGCCCGCTCCAGCTCCCGTACGTCGGCGAGCGCGAGGTCGACGGCGTCGCCGACGCTCGCCGTGCCGGGCAGGTCCAGGGTCTGGGCGAGGTGGCCGAGACCGCCGGGGGAGTCGACGGCGACGGTGCCGTTGTCGGGCCGCTCCAGGCCGGCGAGGAGCCGGAGGAGGGTGGACTTCCCCGAGCCGTTGTCGCCGACGACGCCGACGCGTTCGCCGGGCCGGACGGTGAGGGAGACGCGGTCGAGGACGAGCCGGTCGTCGTAGCGCTTGGTGACGTCGGTGAGATGGACACGGAACAAGAGCGACTCCTGAGCAATCGATTAGACGAGACGTCTCGTCTCGTCTTGTGTCGACGACTGTACGGCGCGCGGGCCGATCCCGCAAGACGCTGCGTCTCGTTACGTGGGGGCGATGAGTTTAGCGGGCGCCGGCCGTCTACCCCTCTGAACCGTGCGAGAGCTGAGGGAGAAGGAACCATGGCCGAGAACGCCGAGAACGCCGAGAACGCCGAGAACGCCGAGAACGCCGAGAACGCCGAGAACGCCGAGAACGCCGAGAACGCCGAGAACGCCGAGAACGCCGA
>NZ_JBICYI010000003.1:417229-718410 GCF_043200825.1 Streptomyces sp. NPDC048370
CGAGATCGACACCCGCACGCTGGAAGCGACCGGTGCCACGCTGAGCTACGACATCCGCCCGGGCGGGTCCGGCGGGGCCGGCGGGTCCGGCGGGTCCGGCGAGCCGGCGACCGCACCGCTGTTCCTGATCGGTTCGCCCATGGACGCGTCGGGCTTCCTGACCCTGGCGTCCCACTTCACCGACCGGACCGTCATCACCTACGACCCCCGGGGCATGGCCCGCAGCGTCCGCACCGACGGCGCGGCCGAGTCGACGCCCGAGGAGCACGCCGACGACCTGCGCCGGGTCATCGAGGCGGTCGGGGCGGGCCCGGTGGACGTCTTCGCCAGCAGCGGCGGCGCCGTCAACGCGCTCGCCCTCGTGGCGGGCCGCGGCGACCTCGTGCGGACGCTCGTCGCCCACGAGCCGCCGACGGTGCAGGTGCTCCCGGACCGGGAGGCGGCGCTCGAGGTCTGCGCGGACATCCGCGAGACCTACCTGCGCGCGGGGATGGGCCCCGCCATGGCGAAGTTCATCGCCGTCAGCGTCCGGAAGGGCCCCTTCCCGACGAACTGGGCCGACGAGCCCGCCCCCTCGCCCGCCGCCTTCGGCCTGCCGACCGAGGACGACGGCTCGCGCGACGACGCGCTGCTCGGGCAGAACCTGCGCACGTGCACCGGTTACGTCCCCGACTTCGACGCGCTCAGGGCCGCGCCGAGCCGCATCGTCGTCGCCGTCGGCGAGGAGTCGGAGGGCGAGCTCGCCCACCGCGCGGGCGTGGAGGTCGCCGCCGCACTGGGCACGGAGCCCGCCGTGTTCCCCAGCCACCACGGCGGCTTCCTGGGCGGCGAGTACGGCCAGCAGGGCGCGCCGACGGAGTTCGCGAAGGCGCTGCGGGACGTACTGGAGGCCTGAGAGGCGCTCGGACGGCCCGGGTTCTGGAGGCGCCGGGTCCTGGAGGCTCCGTACGGGTCCTAGGCGCGCTCGCCCAGGACCCGCACCGCCTCCACGATCAGCTCCCAGAAGCCGGGGACGTCGACCTCCATGCCCACGTCCGCGTTCGGCGAGCGGCCGGTCACCCCTTGCAGGTCCACGACCGTCGCGCCGCGCGTGTACGTGCCGGTCAGCTCGATCGAGACCGCCGCCCGCACCAGGCTGATCAGCGACGGGTCGATCAGGTGCGCCACGGTGAGAGGGTCGTGCAGCGGCGGGGCGTCGAAGCCGTACACCTCGCGGTAGGTGGCGGCGAAATAGGTGAGCAGCTCGACGCAGAGCCGGGAGAGCGGGGTGCCGAGCGCCGCGATCCGGGCGACGACGTCGGGGGTCGCCCGGGCCTGGTGGGTGGCGTTGAGCCCGAACATCGTGACAGGCAGCCCGCTGGAGAAGACGATGTCCGCCGCCTCCGGGTCGCAGAGGATGTTGAACTCGGCCGCCGGGGTGGTGTTCCCGCGCCCGGTCGAGCCGCCCATCAGCACGATCCGCTCGATCCGGGGGGTCAGCTCCGGGTGGGCGAGCAGGAAGGTGGCGATGTTGGTGAGCGGCCCGGTCGGGACGAGCGTCACGGGCGCCGGGTGCGCGAGGAGGGTGTCCCGGATCAGGGTGCGGGCGTCGCGCGGGTCCTGCGGGACGTCGGGCTTGCCCTCGCCGAAGCCGGGGCCGTCGAGCCCCGAGCCACCGTGGATGTCCTCGGCGACACGCTGTTCGCGGTCCTGCGCCCCGTGCAGGGGCCGGTCACTGCCGGCCGCGATCGGCACGTCGCGGATCCCGGCGACGGAGCAGACGCGGCGCGCGTTGAGGGTGGTCTTCTCCACGGTCTGGTTGCCCGCCACGGTGGTGACGGCCAGCAGCTCGACGGCCGGATGGGCGGCGGCGAGGAGGATGTTGAACGCGTCGTCGTGACCGGGATCGCAGTCGAGGATCACGGGTACGGGCATACCTCCACCGTCCCACAGCCCCGCCCGCCCGTCACGAGTCGCGGGACGGGCGGGCGCGCCGGGTACGGGCCCGGTCGACCGTCGGTGACGTCCTGAGCGCGGCGCTCGTCGGAGGGCGTCATGAGCCCTTGGCGCTGCGCGCCGCGCGCACGGCGGCCGCCGCGTCCACGTCGCCGAGGCCGGGGTGTCGAGCCTGTACGGCTGGAGGGCGGTCGAGTCGTTCCCGGCGGCGGCGACGACCACCGCGCCCTTGGAGTTGGCGGCGGAGATGGCCTGGTTGAGGATGCCGCCCTTGAGGAGACGGGCCATCAGGCCGGACTCGCCGAGGGAGAGGTTGATGACGTCGGCGCCGTGTTCGGCGGCCCGGACGATGCCCTTGGCGGCCCGGTCGACAACCGGCCGCAGCGGCACGCATCTTGAGAGCGCTAAGCGCATTGTTCTAGTAGAGTACGAACAATCGCTCGACCGGGAGGTTTCCATGAACCACGCCCCGACCCCTGGCGCACTCCACGCCCCGACCCGGCTGCGCGCGTTCGCCGCGCTGCCCTTCCTGCTCGCGCTCGCGCTGCACCTGACCGTGCTCGCGGTGTCGGGCGACCGGCTGCCCGACCCCCTCGCCACCCACTTCGCCCCCGACGGCCGTGCCGACGGCTGGACCGACCCGACCGCGTTCGCACTGATCAGCGCCGGTCTCCTCGTCGGCCTCGGCACCGGCTGGACCCTGCTCGTTCGGCGCGCCGCGCTCTGGGGCGCGTGGCTGACCGCCGGCGCCACGGGGGCGCTGTTGGCCCTTCTCGTACGGGACAACCTCGACGCCACCGACCCGGCGCAGGTCGTCTCGCCGCTCGCCAACCTCACGGTCGCGGCGGGCGCGGGCGGGATCGCCGCGCTCGTGGGGTGGGCGCTGACCCGGCTCGTACCGCCCGAGGACGCGCCCCGGGAGACACCGGATCGGCAAGGGGAGACGCTGCCGCTCGGGCCGAGCGAGGTCGCCGGCTGGTCGCGCGTCGTGGACTCGCGCCCGATGGGCGTCACGGGCGCGGTCCTGGTGGCGGCCGCCCCGGTGGCCCTGCTCCTGACGCCGTGGCCGGTCGGGCTCGCCCTCGCCGCCGGTGGCGTCCTCGTCCTCGGCACGGCCCGGGTCAGGGTCACGGTCGACCGGCGCGGTCTGACCCTGCGCCCGGCGCTCGCACCCTGGCCCCGTGTGCGGGTCCCGCTCGACGAGGTCACGGGCGCGAGCGCCCGGGAGATCGACGCCTTGGCGGAGTTCGGTGGTTGGGGCTACCGCGTCCGCGCCCACCGCACGGGCATGGTCATGCGCTCGGGCGAGGGTCTGGTCGTACGGCGGGAGGGCGGCCGGGAGTTCGCGGTCACCGTGTCCGACGCACGGACGGCCGCCGCCCTGTTGAACACCCTGGCCGAACGGCGTGGGAGGGTCTGACCATGCTCTTCCGGGTCGACCCCGCCTCCGCCGTACCGCTCGGCGACCAGATCGCCGCCTGCGTGCGCGGGGCCCTCGCCGACGGTTCGGCGAGCCCCGGCGAGCGCCTCCCGGCCGCCCGGGAGCTCGCCGACTCGCTGGGCGTCAACGTCCACACCGTCCTGCGCGGCTACCAACGCCTGCGCGAGGAGGGCCTGATCGAGCTCCGCAGGGGCCGGGGCGCGGCCATCGTCCCCGGCGCCCCGGTGGGCGCCCGCGCCCGCCTCGCCGAACGGGCCAGGGAGCTCGTCACCGAGGCCAGGGGCCTTGGCCTGACGGACGACGAACTGCTCTCCCTGGTCCGCGGCGAACTCCTCTGACTCAGCCGCGCTTCGTGGGCGCCCCGACGCAGGCCCACCGGTCCCCGTGCCCCGTCCACCGGAAGACGGCGGAGCCGTCGGGGCTCACCCCGAAGAGCCCGCCGCTGCCGAACACGAACGTCCGGCCGGGCTCGGCCCTTTGTCCGCGGACGACAAGCCGCCCCGCCCCCCGCTACCGCAGCGTCCGCACCGGCGCCCCCGCCAGGAACGCCTCGATGTCCTCCACCGCCTGGCCGAAGTAGCGGTCGTAGTTCCCCCGCGTCACGTACCCCAGGTGCGGAAGCGCCAGGACGTTCGGCAGGGAACGCAACGGGTCGTCGGCCGGGAGCGGCTCCGTGGGGAAGACGTCGAGGCCGGCGCCGGCGATCCGGCCCTCGCGGAGGGCGTCCAGCAGGGCGGGCTCGTCCACCAGGCCCGCCCGTGAGGTGTTGATCAGGTACGAGGACGGGCGCATCGCCCGCAGTTCGGTCTCCCCGATCAGGTTCCTGGTCCTCTCCGAGAGGACCATGTGCAGGGAGACGAAGTCCGAGCGCTCCAGCAGCTCCCGCTTCTCCGCCGCCCGCGCGACCCCGTGCTCCGCCGCCCGCTCGTCCGTCAGGTTCGGGCTCCAGGCGACGACCTCCATGCCGAAGGCGAGCCCCACCCGCGCCACCCGGCCGCCGATCTTGCCGAGGCCGACGAGTCCGAGCGTCCGGCCGGCCAGGTCCGTGCCGACGGTCGACTGCCAGGGGCCGCCCTCGCGCACCGCCCGCGCCTCGGCCGGTACGTGCCGGGCGAGGCCGAGGATCAGCGCCCAGGTCAGCTCGGCGGGCGGCTCGGAGCTGCTGGCCGTACCGCAGACCGTGATCCCGAGCGCGGCGGCCGCCGCCAGGTCGATGGAGGCGTTGCGCATTCCCGAGGTGACCACGAGCCGCAGCCGGGGCAGGCGCTTCAGGAGCTCGGCGTCCAGCGGGGTCCGCTCCCGCATGACGACGAGGATCTCGCAGTCCTCGACGGCGGCGACGAGCGCGTCCCGATCGGTGAGGTGCTCGTGCAGGACGCGTACGTCGACGCGGTCGGCGAGCGGGCTCCAGTCGGCGGAGGAGAGGGCGACGCCCTGGTGGTCGTCGAGTACGGCGCAGCGGTGCTTCATGCCCTCATGATCGCGCGGCGGGGCGATCGTACGACAGGGGGCCGGGCCGTGCGTCGCGGTGCTGCGGCAGCCGGGTGACGGTAGGCGATCGGACCTGCCCGGAGCGACAAACCCACCACCCGACCGGAGAATTGGCCTGATTTGTACCACGGAGGGAGAACGCATGAGCTCGACGGACCTCCCCGCCGATGTGCCCCGCCAGGTGGCGCATGCGGAGGTGAGCCGAAAGCCGGCCGTGCCCACGATGACCTGGGTGACCCTGGCGCTGATGACCACCGCCTCGGTGGCGAGCCTGCGCGCCGCGCCCACGATGGCCGTCTACGGCCTGGCCTGTGTGTTCCTCTACCTCGTCCCGGCGATCGTGTTCCTGCTGCCGACCGCGCTCGTCTCGGCGGAGCTCGCCTCGGGATGGAGCGGTGGTGTCTACCGCTGGGTCTCCGAGGGCCTCTCCAAGCCGCTCGGATTCCTCGCGGTCTGGTGCCAGTTCGCGATGACGATCTTCTACTACCCGAGCCTGCTCGCCTTCGTCGCCTCCACCATCGCGTACATCATCGATCCGGCGCTGGCCGCCAACGGCCTCTACACCGCGATCGTCATCATGGTCCTGTACTGGACGGGCGTCTGGGTCTCGTCGCGCGGGACGAAAGCCCTCGCGGGGCTCTCCAGTTGGGGCCTGATCATCGGCACGCTCGTCCCCGGCACCGTCCTCGTCGTCCTCGGCCTGGTCTTCCTCGGCCAGGGCAACCCCTCGGCCGCGCCGATGACCTCCAGCCATCTGCTGCCGCAGTGGACGGGCCTGGCCAGCCTCGTCCTGATCGTCAACAACTTCCTCTCGTACTCGGGCATGGAGATGAACGCGGTCCACGTCTCCTCGCTGAAGAACCCGGGCAAGGAGTACCCGAGGTCGATGTTCCTGGCCGTCGGGCTCGTGCTGCTGATCTTCATCCTTCCGGCGCTCGCGATCAGCTGGGTGGTCCCGGCGGACAAGCTCAGCCTGACGGCCGGTGTGATGCAGGCGTTCCAGGCGTTCTTCTCGTACTTCGGTGTCGGCTGGATGACCCCGATCGCCGCCGTGATGCTGATCGCCGCCTCCCTCGGCGGCATGCTGACCTGGCTGGCCGGGCCGTCCAAGGGCCTGCTGGAGATCTCCCGCAGCGAGGGCTATCTGCCGCCGTTCCTGCAGAAGCTCAACAGGTTCGGCATCCAGCAGAACATCCTCGTCACCCAGGGCGTGGTCACCTCGGCGATCGCCCTCATGTACGCGCTGATCCCGAACGTGTCGAGCGTCTACTGGATCTTCTCGACGATCACCACCCAGGTGTATCTGATCGTCTATCTGCTGATGTTCGCCGCCGCGATCCGGCTGCGGAGGACCAAGCCCGACCACCCCCGCGGCTACCGGGCGCCCGCCCTCGTCCTGATCTGCAGCGTCGGTCTGCTGTCCTCGCTCGCCGCGCTCGCCATCGGCTTCGTCCCGCCCTCGCAGTTCGGCAGCGGCAGCGTCTGGTCGTACGTCCTGCTCATCGGCGCCGGCCTGGTGATCCTGGGCCTGCTGATCCCGTGGCTGTTCCTGAAGTTCCGCAAGCCCGGCTGGCGTACGGCCGCCGCGAGCTCCCCGCCCGGCACGCCCACCGCCACCGGAGGCGCCTCATGAGCCCCACCCGGTTCGCCTCCCAACACAAGTGGATCTACCTCGGCGCGATCGTCGTCCTGGTCGGCATGGTGATCGTCGGCCTGGTCCAGTACCGCGCCGTGAAACGCGACAACCAGACGGCCGCCAAGGCCGACGAACTCGCCGAGGAGCTGGCGAAGGCCGGCTACCCGGTGCCCGACCAGGAGACCACCGAATTCCTCCTCGGCACCGACGGCGGCGATGTCTGCGAGGACCCGGGCAGCGCCCTGACGAAGGCGCTCAGCCGCCTCCAGCAGCTCTCCAACGGCGCCACGGGTCCCGGCGCGCGGCCGGTCATCGCCGACAGCGCGGCGATCGGCGCGGAACGGATCGTGCTCCAGGTCTACTGCCCCGACAAGGTGGACGACTTCGACGAGAGCGTCGCGGACCTCAAGACCGACGAAACGGTACGCCGATGAGTACGCCAGGATCCCCCGACTCCCCCGACTCCCCGGACCGCTCGGGCTCTTCGGGTTCCAACGGCGAACTCGAAGCGCTTCGGGCGCGGATCGCCGCCCTGGAGACGGAGGCCGAGGCCGCGAAGGCCCGGCCGCCGCGCCACCGGCTGCGCTCCTTCTTCGCCGCCCTCCTGATCGTCCTCGGCTGCGTCCTCGCCCCGCTCGGCATCGTCGCCGCCTGGACGGCCGACGAGGTCGGCGACACCGACCGTTACGTCGCCACGGTCGCCCCGCTCGCCTCCGACCCCGACGTCCAGGCCGCCGTGGCGAACCGGGTCACCGGCGCGGTCATGGAACACATCGACCTGAACGCCCTCCTGGAGGGCGTGGCCCCCGACCAACGCCCGCTCCTGGCCAAGGCCCTGGGCCGGCTCGGGAGCTCCCTGGAGAGCGCGGTCCAGAGCTTCGTCCACGACAAGGCGGAGGAGATCGTCGCCTCTGACGCCTTCGAGACGGTCTGGACCGACGCCAACCGGGCGATCCACACCTCGGTCGTCCGCGCCCTGACCGGCAGCGGCGAAGGGGCGGTGGAGATCAAGAACGACACGGTGACGCTCGACCTCGCGCCCGTGATCGAGCGGGTCAAGCAACGCCTGGTCGAGTCCGGGCTCACCGTCGCCGAGAAGATCCCCGAGGTGCACACCGACTTCACGGTCCTCAAGTCCGACGACATCGGGAAGGTGAAGACCGGCTTCCGGCTCCTCCAGCTGATGGGCCTGTGGCTGCCGGTGCTCGCCGTGCTGCTCGCGGCGGCCGGTGTGCTGCTCTCCGCCCACCGCCGCCGCTCCCTGATCGCGGCGGCCCTCGGCTTCGCCGCGGCGGCGGTGATCCTCGGCATCGGCCTGACCGTCTTCCGTACGGTCTATCTCAACGCCCTGCCCGAAACCGTCTCGCAGGCCGCGGCCGGCTCCGTCTACGACGCCATGATCCGGCTGCTGCGGACGACGATCCGGATGGTGGTGGTCCTGGGGATCGTGCTCGCCCTGGCGGCCTGGCTGTCCGGGCCCGGGCGGTGGGCCACGGTGGTCCGCCAGTTGTGGGACTCGGGCATCGCGGCGACCCGGACGACGGCCGACCGCGTGGGTCTTCGCACGGGCCCGGTCGGCCCGTTCGTGGCCCGGCACCGGGTGTGGATCACCTGGATCCTGGTGGCCGCGGCGGTCGTCACGTACGTCCTCTGGGACCGTCCGACGGGCTGGGTGGTCGTGGGCCTGGCGCTGGCGCTGCTCTTCGCGCTGGCGGTGACGGCCTTCCTGGCGGAGGGGGAGGGGGCGGGGGAACGGGAGCCCGATCCCGTAGGGAAACCCACGTAGGGCTCACTTCCCGGTCTCGCCGATCTCCCCGGTCTCGCCGATCTCCCCGATCCGGACGAGGGCGAGGGTGATGTTGTCGGGTCCGCCCGCGTCGATGGCGGCCTTCCACAGCTCGAAAGCCGCCTTGCCGTCGTCGTGCAGGCGCAGCAGCTCCTCGATCTCCTCCTCGGGCACGGGGTCGGTAAGACCGTCGCTGCAGACGAGGTAGCGGTCGCCGGGGGCGAGCGGGAAGTCGGCGACGTGCGGGACGACGGCGTCGTACGTGTGGCTGCCGCCGAGGGTCTGGGTGACGGCCGATGTGGTGCGGTGCCCGGGCGCGGGCGGCGGGCTGTCGTCCACGCTGACCTGGCGGAGGCCGTTCCCGGAGGCGTGGAAGACCTTGCTGTCGCCGACGTTGAACGACAGGAGCGACTCCGGCAGGACGAGGGTGCCGGCGACCGTCGTACCCATGGTGGCCAGCTCGGGGCGGCTCTCGGCGGCCGCGTACACGGCCCGGTTGCAGACCTGCAGGGCCTCGCCGACCGTCTCCGTACCGTCGAGCGCGGGCCCGAGCGCGGCGAGCCGCCGGACCACCAGGGCACTGGCCACCTCACCGGCAGGCTGCCCGCCGAGCCCGTCGGCGACGGCCACGAGGAGGGGCCTGTCCAGCGGGAACAGCAGGGTCTGGGGGCTGTCGGTGACCGTCCCGCACAGGGTCCAGGGTCCGACGACGAGGCTGTCCTCGTTGTGCTCGCGCAGGAGCCCGGCGTGGCTCAGGGCGGTTACGGCGATGTAGGGGGCCACGGCTCCGCCTCCTCGTCCTCACGGCCCGTACGTCCCTCCCTCACCCCCATTGTCGCTCCGGCATGCGGGGTGCGGCCCGGCGTCGCACGCTGGTCTCCTGAGCCGCCTGTCCGCCGGGGAAGGCCGGGGAAGGCCGAGGAAGGGACGTCCGTCGATGTTCGCGAGGCTGAGCACGTACCAGGGGTCACCGGTTCCGCCCGACGGCGACCTGACCGCCAAGTCCGAGGCGATCGTCAAGCTGGTCGAGAACCTCCCGGGCTTCCGGGGCGCGTACTACCTGGTGGACCGGGAGACGGGCAAGGCGCGGTCGCTGACCCTGTGGGAGGACGAGGACGCGATGGTGGAGAGCGAGGAGGAGGCGGCCCGGGTCAGGGCCGAGTCGTCCCAGCGGGAGGGGCAGCAGGTGGTCTCGGTGGACCACTTCGAGGTGGCCTTCGTCCGCCTGGCTCCGTAGCGCGTCGAGGAGCTGATCCGATCGGCGTGGCCGCCGCCCACACCGGGCGGCGGCCACACCGTCATGGTCGGTCCGTCATGGGCGGACCGTCACCGTCAGGCGGCGCGGCGGGCGTGCGTGCCCTGGCCCGGGTCGCCGTAACCCAGGTCCTCGCACGGGTACTCGTCGCCGTAGCCCATGTCCTTGCAGGGCTCCTTGCGGCTGTTCGTCAGCCGGGCGGTCACGCTCTCGTGGTCGGCGTCGACGACGTACGGACCGGAGACGGGGTCGGCGGGCAGGACGTACCCGCTGGGGACTGCCGTCTCGCGCACGTAGTACGTGCCCTCGTCGAGGTCCTCGAAGGCGCAGACGCCCACGCTGCTCGTGGTGCACGCGGTCCCGACCCGGTGGTCCGGGTTGATGCCGATGGTCTGGAGGCCGGTGGTGTCATTGGTCTCCTGCCAGAGTTCGAACACCGCGCCACCGAGCGGCTGTCCGGTCTTGGCGTCCACCTTGGTGACGGTGAGGGAGCCGTCGACGGGCGGGACCGTGGTGGGGGTGTTGGCGGCCTGGACCGTCACGCCCTGGGCGGCGTTCTGCTCGGTCAGGACCAGCGGCCCGAAGACGTTCGGGTCGGGCAGGTCGTAGCCGTCGGGGGCCCTGGTCTCCTGCCAGTAGTACGTCCCGGTCTCCACGGTCCGCGAGCAGGCACCGTCGGTGTCGGTGGTGCACAGCGCCCCCACCTGCGTGTCGGGGTCGCCGCCGTTCGGCTGGAGGCCGGCGGTGCCGTTGGTCTCCTCCCACAGCTGGAACCACGCCCCCGCGAGCGGCGCGCTCGTCCCGGAGTCCGTCTTGACCACCTTCACCACACCGGTGACGGGCTGCGGCGCCCCGCAGTCGGGCAGGTCGCCGGTGAACGGGTACGCGTGGAACTCCTGGCCTCCGCCGCCCGTGGCGGCGCTGGTGTGGGTGAGCGAACCGGTGGTCAGGAAGCGCCCGTTGATGCCCGGCAGGGTGACGGTGGTGGTCGAGGACTGCTCGCCGAGCAGGAAGCTGCCCTGGAACTGTCCGGTGCCCGACAGGTTGACCGTCGTCGCGTCGGGGATGTTCCACAGCAGCCGCTCGCGGTAGGCGTTGAGCGGGTCGGTCCTGTCGTCGATGCCACCGCTGTAGGTGTTGATGGTGCGGTCGGCGCCCAGGACGTTGACGAGGATCGTCGCGTTCGCCGGGATGCCGGCGAAGACGACACCCTGCTGCTGGCCGTTGGTCCGGGTCATGTCGAAGTCGACGTTGAAGACCTGGAGCGCCGAGCTCCCGTCACCGGTGAAGAGCGTCCGGTGGTCCTGGTTGACGGCCGTGCCGGTGGGCGTCCGCGGGGTGCCGTCGACGCGGGCGTAACAGCGGCTCGCGGTGGTCAACCGGTCCCGCAGGGCGGTGTACGGGGCGGTGGCGTCGGCGTCCTTGACGAGGCTGCCCTTCACCACGCCGGTGACCGTACCGGCATGGCGTACGACTCCGGCCTCGGCGAGGACCTGCTGGTCCGTCGCGACGGTGATGTCGCCGCCGGTGGTGAGCCAGTCCGTGCCGGCTTCCGGGGGGACGCGGGATCCGACGCCGGCCTCGCCGACGTTGTAGTTCCGGCCTGCCCGGGGGTTCTTGTCCATGTCGAAGTCGTCGAGGACGACGACCCGTCCCTCGGCCTCCGCCGCGGAGCCGCGGACGAGGAAGTCGTCGCCGACGAAGACGTTGATCGCGTTGTCCCGGTGGACGATGTCCTTGTTGTTGATCCCGGGGAAAGGACCCGGCGGGCAGTCGCCGGGCACGCAGGGCCCGAGCCCGCCCGGGAGCGGCGCGGCCTGCGCGGGCGTGGCGCCGGGACCGAGGACGAGGACGGGTACGGCCGCGAGGGCGGCGGCGTAGGCGAGTCCGGCGGCTTTGGCGCGCGTTCTGGCGCGCGCCCGGAGCCGGACACTCGTGGGTGTTCTCATGATTCGGAGTCTGTGATTCCGCCCTCGGGCCCACCACGGGAGGCCCTCGGCGTTGGGCCTTCCGGCAGCCCCGCTCACCGGAAGGCATGAGCCCACCCCGCCAGTCGGCTCAAGCACGGCCCCCAGCGCCGGCGCGTCCCACCGACGTCAGTCGTCGACGGCCGCCGGGGCCGCCGTCAGCCGGGTTCGATGGTGAACAGCCCCAGGGTCCCGGTCAGCAGGAAGAGCTGGCGCAGCTGATCCGGGACGGGGCCGACCAGGACGAGCCGCTGGTGGCTGAAGTGCGCGGCGAGCAGTTCGTGGAGGAAGGAGGAGTCCCCGAATCCGACCTGGGAGATGTCCAGGACGGTCTGCCGACTCCCCTCGTGCCGGGCATCGGCGAGGGCCTCGTGCAGACACAGCACGCTCTCGATGTCGAACTCGCCGCTCGCGGAGAGCAGAGCCGTGCCGGGCTCGGGCGAGGGTTCCCGCACGACCCACGCCGTACGGACCGGCGCCCTGTAGGTCCGCCGCCGATTGTTCTCGATCATCATGGCGAGTCCCTCAGCCGGAAGAACCCCGCGATGGATCACCTGCGCGCACCTCCATTGTCCCGCACGCCGTGCGGTGAAGGGCGGTTCGGGCGGCGAATGGCTTGGGGGGCGCGGGGTATACCGGTCGCGACCACGGGGGTACGGGGCAAGGGGGGAACGGGCATGGCTCGACGGGGCGACAAGGACCGGCTCGGCTGCACGATCTTGGCGGTGGTGCTCCTGCCGTTCATCGTCGGCCTGGCCTACGTGCTGGTGATGGCGGTCTGGCGGATCGGCCGAGCCCTCTTCACCCGGGGCATTCCGCTGCTGGCCTCGGGGGACGCGGGCGCGTGGAAGCTCGTCCTGTTCCTGAGCCCCCTGGTGGCCACGATCGCCTTCATCATCTGGCACGCGGGCAGGGACGGGCCCAGCCCGGTGCCCGGCCGGAGGGTCTATCAGGGCGAGGACTGGGTCTGGCAGCCCGACAGCCAGGAGCTCCCCGGCACCCGCCCGGGCCCCGGGAACCCGCCGACCCCGAAGCCGACCCCGAAGCCGACCCCGAATCCGAAGCCGCGAGACGGCGTTGGAGGCCCAGACCGCTGACCTGGGACCTGGGCTGTTGTCAGCTGAGGCCGAGGTCGAGGCAGACCACGAGCACACAGAGGTCCGCTGGCGACGTCCCCGGCGTGCCGGCCGAGCCGTCGCCGTCCGGGGTCGTGGGCGCGGCCGGCTGCGTGGACGGCGTGTCGGCCGGGGCGGCCGGGGCCGCAGGCGCCGCCGGGGCCGCGGTGGCCGGGGATGTCCTGGCCGGCTGCGGGGCGGCGGCCGCCGGGACCGTCGTACGAGGCTGGGTGCGCGGCTGCGTGGCCTCGCGGGGCGCGGTGGCGTCGTACGGGCGCGGGCCTTCGGGCGGGAGCGCCTGTGCGGGAGCCGCGGGCGAGTCAGGCGTGGACGAGTCGGACGTGGGCGTGGGAGGCGTCGGCGAGGAAGGGCGCGTGCCCGGCGGTATGGACGTCGGCCGGGTGTCCTGGCCCGCTTCTTCCCCGGTGGAGCCGAGGCCCGCGTTCTCCGGCGCCGTGGCCGCCTGTGCCTGGTCGCCCGACTGCCGGTCCATCGCGGCCACGGTCAGACCGCCGCCCACGAGTGCGAAGGCGGTCGCGACCACGGCCCGGCGCTGGTTCTTCCGCCACCGCTCACGCTGGCGACGCCGCGCCGCCCGCCCTTCCGGCACGGTCGGCACATCGACGAGGTCCTCGGCCTCGACCGCGGCCGTCGTGGCCATCGCGGTTGCAGGGGCCGCCGTGACCGTCGTCGCCATGGTGGCCGAGGCCGGGGCGATCCGACCGCCGACGAAGTCCGGGGCGATGTCGGGGGCGTACGCACCGCACCCGGGGCACACCAACGCGCCGTTGAGGTGCCGCCGACACGAGGAGCAGTAGTCCATTTCCCGGTTCCCGGTCTTCCTGAGTTGACATGCCGTCGACCCGCCGGGGCGGCGGTCCGGTCACGTGCGCAGAGCGATCGAGCGGCCAGTCACGCTAACGAAGCTCTCGAAAGACTGTGCGCAGCCTGTGTGAGGCTCCTGTGGGGATTCCCCCGGGTTCGGATGACAGGGCGGATGTCGGACACGGTCGTGCGGCGTGGTGCGGCGTCGTGCGGTGTCGTGGCGCGTCGTGCGGCGGCGTGGCGCATCGTGCAGTGTCGTGCCGTCTCGTGCAGCGTCGTACAGATCCGTGAGCCGGATCAGCAGCCGGAGAGTTCCGGAACCGAGTGCCTGGTCAGGCCTCCCGGGGGCCGGCGGCTTCCACGGCTAGCCTCCGGATCATGCTGCGTATCGCCGACACCCGTACCGGCCACCTCGTGGAGATCCCGTCCGTCAGCCGCCATCTGCTGAGCATCTGCGTCCACCTGCCGCTCGGCGACACCGGGATCGGCATGACGGACATGCGGGCGCTCCTGGTCGGTGACGTACTGGCGCGCACGGCGGAGTTGCACGGCCTGCAGTCCCGTACGTTCCTCACCACGCCGGACCTGCCGGAGGAGCGGGCCGTGGCGCTCGATCGCGTCATGTCCGCCCTTGGGATCCACCCGCCCGCCACCGTCGGTGTCCACCGTCCGAACGGAACGCTCTGCGCCACCGCCGACGTTCACGTCCACGCGCACGCTTCCGCGGTGCGGGACGAGGCCGGCGGGGTACGCGTCGAGGTGGGGGAGATCGGCCCGGCGGCCCCGGAGGGGACCGATCCGCTGGCGGTGAGGCTGCTCGTGCTCGGCCACGCCCACCGCACGCCGGTCACGGTCACCGGGACCGCGCTCGACGAAGCCCGGCGGACGCTGGAGCACTGGCGGCAGCTGGTGGCCGGCTGGGCACAGGAACCGTCCAGGCCGGTCCCCGCCGACGTGCTGCGGGACGCCCATGCCCTGCTGGCCGACGATCTCGGCGTACCCGCCGTCCTGGACATGCTGGTCACCCTCGCGGAGAGCGCCGACGTAGCGGCCGGTGCCAAGTTCGAGACGTTCGCGTTCCTCGACCGCGTCCTCGGCCTCGACCTCGCGCGCGAGGTGGGCCACCAGCACCGGGCGGCGACGTAGAACGTCGGGGTGCATGGGCCTCACGGAGGCGGTCGTCACAACGGCCCCAGCGCATTCACTCCGCCGAGGCCGCCCTTCCGGATCGTCACACGTGAGCGTGGCCGATCCTGCTTCGATTCTACGACTTCGCCCGTCGTGCGGCCTCGTCGTCCGGGCGCTCCGTCTCAGCCGCCGCGTTCCTCCTCCTCGGCCTCCATGCGCCTGATTCCCTGGTGCGTCAGGGAGACCATCGAGGGTGTGTTGCCCGGCTCCCAGTCGACGCTGATCAGGCCCTCGCCGGCGAGATAGGTGCAGGCGGCGGCCAGGTCCTCCTCCGGGATGCGCAGGTCGTTGCGGAGCTTCCGCCCGGGGACTCCGAGGAGACGGTTGCCTTCGGTGGCTTCGTAGAGGGCGGTCAGGACCCGCTCGCGGTAGACCTGTCGCTCGCGGAGGGTCGCCATGATCGAGTCCTTGGGTTCCTCGGGTGCCTTGGGTTCATGCGACGGCCCGATGCTTCTCAGACCTCGTCGACGTGGGTGCCGATGTGGGCGGACGGTCTGCTGGCGGTGAGCCAGGAGCGGGCGGGGCCCGCGACGGACCGGGTGTTGACCGTGAGGTGGAGCCTGGTGCCGCCGTCGGGCGCGGGGTAGCTGCGCTGTTCCGTCCCGGCGAAGGAGTGCCGGAGCACTTCGGCGACCGCGCGGGCGGCTTCGGGGGTGGCGGCGACGATACGGATCTCGGCGTGTCCGGCCGAGGGCAGGGTGGCGGTGTCGGCGGGGTACAAGGGCGTGGTCCCTTCGAGGGCGAGCGAGAGGCCGGGCGGGTGGGTTGTCCCGGGTGTCGGGTGCCCCACCCGCGGCCTTCGGTCGGAGGAGTGGTCCGAGGGGGTGGTTCGAGGTCGTCAGGAGCCGGTCAGGCCGTCAGGGCCGTCAGGGCCAGGTGCCGGCGACCTTGCGCCGCGAGGCCTGTTCCCTGAGGCGGGAGGCCTGCTGCTCCCTGGGGCGCGAGGCCTGCTCCGTCGGCGGGTGGGGGCCGTGGCCGGGGGGCCGGCTGATGGCCGGGTAGGCGTCGCTGAAGTGGTAGGCCGCGATGCGTGAGTCGTGCTGGGCGTTGAGCCGATGGATCAGGCGGATGCCGAGCACGATCAGGAAGGCGCCTGCCGCGAGCGTGATCAGGGTCTCCATGGGGGGTCATCTCCGGGTGTTCCCCGGCAGGGGGATCATCCGCGAGCCGACGACCGGGTGACGGAGGGGCGCCGGGGCGGACCCGCCGTCGGTCTCCCAGGAGTCCTCGCCGATGCGGGCTTCCTTGCGGCTACGGGCGTCCAAGCTGTTCCGGGCGTCCCGCATACCGCGGCCGGTCGCCGCTTCGTCGGACATCAGCACACCGGCGGTGAGGACGCTGCCGGGCAGGGCAGCGGCGTCCATCAGCCGGGCGGCCGCGGCGGGTTCGGTCTCGGGCGGGATCACCAGCAGGTCGCAGCGGCCGACGGTGTACGAGAGCAGGATCAGCTTGTCGGGATCCTGTTCCGTGAACCAGCCGACGTGTACCAGGTGCCCGGTGACGGGGACCTTGTGCGGTACGACGGGCCAGGTGGTGGGGTTCACCATGACGCGTGTGACGCGTCCGAAGTTCCCCTCCAGCGCCTCGACCAGTGAGGGAAGCTCGGCGGCGAGGTCGCGCGAACGAGGCCACCAGGCGCCGTCCAAGAGGCCGGCGAGGGTGGTCTTCGGCGTCAGCGACAGGCGCGCCGAAAGCGGGGGAGCGAGGGTGGCGGTCATGATGCGGACCCGTCTCCGGGCCGCCCTGCAGGGCGGCCCAGTGCCTTGATCGCCGGAAACGACGTCCGCGTGGGAGCGGGTGTTCGAGTTACTCCCGGTACCTCCACCGTACTCCGCCCCATGGCCCGGCGAGTCGTTTCTGACCAGGCGATTTCCCGCCGGGCGGACCGGGAGGAGGAGCAGCCCCGCCCCAACGCCGCGGAGTACCGTGAGACCACGGCGCCATCTCGCCGGCCATGAGGTGTCGGCGGCCCGCGTAGGCAGGCGGACGACCATGGCCGAATCTGACGTTCCCACCCCTCGCGAGCTCGGGAAGCTCCTTCCGGACGAGATCCACCGAGCGGTGAAGCCGGGCACGGCCGTGCTCCGGCTGCGGACGACGCACTCCCGCGAAGGCGTCCTCGACGGCGCCTGGTGGCCCCGCTCCCGTGACGTCGCGACCGAGCTGCCCGCCCTGATCCAGGCGCTCACCGCGCACCTCGGCCCCATCACACGGGTCGGCCTGGACACCGCCGCGTGGGATGAGGTGCCGACCCGGGTGGTCGTCGACGGCCGACTCGTGCACCTCGACTCCTTCCCCGTCGGGGACGACACCGTCCTCATCACCCGTGGCGACAACGACCACTTCGCGCTGCTCGTGGTCCCGCCCCGCACCACCGCCGACGCGGCCCGCCTGGCGATGGCCCGTGCGGTCGACGCAGCCAACATCACCTCCGCCGCACAGATCCTCATCGCCCCTGTTCCCGACAGCGACTCCACCGAGTTGACCCGGTGAAACCCGCCGCGGCGTCCCGCGTTGGTGCCGTGGGCGACCAGGAGGCAGTCTGGGAAGGAGCAGGTCGCAAGCCACGACCCGGCCGAAGGAGCTCAGGATGATCGGGATGGCGGATATCCGTGAGTGGCGTGCACAGGACGTGATGGACGCCGGAGGGCACAGGATCGGAGTGCTCGAGGCGATCTACGTGGACACCAGCACGGACGAGCCGGCCATGGCCACGGTCCAGATCGGCCTGCCGACCCGCCACCGCCTGGTCTTCGTCCCGCTCGACGGGGCGGTCGTCGGGCCGGGCTATGTGAGGGTCGCGCACGACAAGGCGCTGGTGAAGCAGTGCCCTTCGATCGGCATGGACGACGTGCTCCCCTTCGAGGATGAGGGAGCCGTCTTCCAGCACTACGGCCTGGCCTACCAGCCGGGGCCGAACGGCGAGCGGCAGTTGGCCCGCCGCTGAGCCCGGCTCGACCGAGGAGGTGTCCCTCGTGGTTCTCGTCCTGGCCCTGATCGTCGTCGCGCTGGTGCTGGGCATCATCGGCGCCACCGCCGAGGGGCTGCTCTACCTGCTGTTCATCGGCATCGTCGTGCTCGCGGTGGCCATCGTCTACGTCGGCATGCGCCTGCGCCACTCCCAACGCCCGCGCCTGCGCTGACCCGTCACGCGCTGATCCGTCACACGCTGATCCGTCACGCGCTGATCCGTCACACGCTGATCCGTCACGCGCTGACCCGTCACGCTCGCTCGGGGCCGCCGACGGCCTGCGGGTAGCGGAACAGGCCGGCCGGGTCGTACCGGCGCTTGACCGCGACCAGGCGCTCGTAGTTGGCGCCGTAGTAGGCGTGCTGCCAGTCGCGCAGGTCCGGGTCGGGGAAGTTGACGTAGGCCGCGTCGGTGTGGAACCGGCGGCGGAGCGTGCGGTACATCGCCCGGGTCTGCTCAAGGAGCGCGTCCACGTCGGCGGGTGCCGTGCCGGGCTTCCACTGGGTGCCGATGTCGATCACGAACGTGGCTCCGCGGTGGGGGTAGGCGGTCTCGTCCGGGCGCGGCGCGCCGCTGGAGCCGCCCATGGCGAAGAGCGTCACATAGCCGGGGGCCTTGGCCGGTCCCGGACGCCACGAGCGGGCCCACTCGACCACCGCGGTCACGGTGTCCGGGGTCACCCACCGGTCGGGGACGAGGGACTTGCTGGCGTGGGACTCCACCGGCAGGGTGCCCTTGAGGAAGCCCTGCGCGTCCCAGAAGCTCTGCTCCTCGACGAACGCCTTGGTCGGACCCAGCTTCAGCAACGCCCCGAGGACGGCGCGCAGCGCCTCCTCGGAACCGAGCCGGTGCCCGAGCACCGACACGGAGGTCGTACCGTCACCCGCCTTCTTGAAACCGACGCGCAGATCGAAGTCGTTGCCGAGGTCCGCGTCGAGGACGTGCTGCACCTCGTCCATCACCCGTACGCCCGCCTCCAACGCGAAGGTCAGGTCGAAGACGGTGGCGCGCAGCCGGTTCACCGGTACGGCGTCGAAGACGAAGGCGGTGTTGATGCCGAAGTTGCCGCCCGCCCCGCCGCGGCAGGCCCAGAACAGGTCGGCGTTCTCGTCGTCGGCGGCCCGCACCACGGTCCCGTCGGAGAGGACGAGACGCGTCTCGGCGAGCCGGTCGCAGGTCAGGCCCCACTTGCGGTCGTTGAACCCGAGCCCGCCCCCGAGCGTCAGGCCGGCCACACCGACGCCGGGGCAGCGCCCGCCGGGGAAGTACAGACCCGAGTCCCGGGCCGCGTACACGTCGGAGTTGGTGGCTCCACCGCCCAGGTGCAGGCGGTCTCCCCGCGGCACCACGTTCTTGATCGGCCGCAGACTGATCACCAGGCCGCGCGTGGTCGAGAACCCGGCGTAGCTGTGGCCGCCGGAGCGCGCCGCGAAGGGAACCCCGTGCTTCGCGCACCAGCGGACCGCCGCCGCCACGTCGCCCTCGGAGGCACAGCTCAGCACCCCGGCGGGACGGACGGAGGCGTAGCGCCGGTTGTTGGCGTCGGCATGGGCGGCGTAGTCCTGATCACCCGGGCGGTACAGCCGCGCGGCCGGGCTCACCGACCGGCGCAGCTCCCGCCAGGCGGCGGGCTCGGGGCGCGGTCCGGCGGCGGCCGCCACAGGCTGCTGCCCGCCATGTCCCCAGGCCAGGGCGGCCCCGGCCGCTGAGGCCGCGCCGCCGCGCAGGACGACTCGTCGGCTGATTCGGCTGTTCTGCACCGCAGTTCCCTTTCGCCGTCACTCCATGACCGGGGCTCACGATGGAGCGGAGGGTGGAGGCGCGGGAACCCTGACACTCGAGGCCGGTCGCGGTTCACGCGAACGAGCGCGGCGGACCGGGCATCCGCTCAGTGCCGAGCAGCGGTCATCGAGCAGCGGTCATCGAGCAGCAGTCACCGAGTGGATGAAGTCCCGCAGCCGCTCGACGTAGAGGCGCATGTTCTTGTGCGCGATGTCGGTGTCCGGATGGCGGCTCGCCAGGTGCAGCCCCTCGTGGAGCCGGTTGACCCAGACGCAGGCCTGGGTGCCGTACGACACCCGGATCAGGCCGTGGACCGTCCAGTCGACCCACCGCTCCGAGCCGGGAAGGGCACGGCCGTCGACGAACGAGACGATCGAGTACAGGTCCGGGGACGTCGGGCGGAAGTCCGGACCGAGCAGGTCGAGCACGCGGGCGAGGGGGACGCGGGACAGCCTCCGGTTGGCGCGCAACTGGTCGCGCACGTTCCGCAGCGCGGCGGGGAAGTCGGGCACCTGGGCCGCGGCCAGCTCGACGGGGGCGCCGCCGACGTACCAGCCGACGGACTCCGACCACTCCGACTTCGCCCGTGTGTGGAAGGGCACGACCGTGCGGTACACGGTCTGTCCGTCGAGCTCGTGGGCGATGAGGCCGGTGGCGGCGAGGAGTCCGATGAGGCTTCCGCCGTAGGGCCGGCAGTACGCCTCGAACGCGGCGGCGGCGTCCGCGTCGACGAGCATCTCGCTCATGAGCGTCTGGGGCGCCAGGGTGCCCGGATCCTGGCCGAGGTCGATCGGGAAGCTCGGGAGCCCTCCGCCGCACCGGCGGATGAACTCCCGCCAGTGGGCGACGATGTCGTGCTCCTCGTCGATCCGGTCCGCGTCCTCCCGCTCGACCTGGCAGAAGTCGACGTAACTGCCGGGCGGCGGGGTGTCCCGCACGGCGCACCGCTCGACTCCGGCCGCGTAGAGCTCGTGGACCTCGGCGGGCACCCGCTGGAGGGAGTACGAGTCGACGTTGCTGTGGTCGAAGGCCATGTACACGCTGGCGCCGTCGTCCCTGACGACCGCCGCGTACAGGAAGTTGGGCCACCCGAGCGAGTCGGCCGCGACGTCGAACCGGTCCTGGAGGTGCTGGACGAGGCCCGCCGCGTCGGGGAAGTCGCCGACCGACTCGCGGTGCAGCGTCACGTCCCGGGCGTCGAGCGTGAACCGCCGCATCTCGTCCCCGACCCAGCGGAACCCGCTGCGCAGCGTCTCGTGCCGCAGCGTCCAGCGGCGCAGCGCGTCACCAAGGGCGTCGAGATCGACCCTGCCGGGAACGTCGAACGCGATACCGAGCCAGGTCGGTACGAACAGCCCGCCCTCAC
Source organism: Streptomyces sp. NPDC048370 (assembly GCF_043200825.1). Classification (NCBI taxonomy): domain Bacteria; kingdom Bacillati; phylum Actinomycetota; class Actinomycetes; order Kitasatosporales; family Streptomycetaceae; genus Streptomyces; species Streptomyces sp. NPDC048370. Next base: position 437,988 of record NZ_JBICYI010000003.1, read on the forward strand.
GGACGCTCCTGGACGTCCTGATGTGGGATTCCTGGAGGTACGCCGGGGGGCGGGAGTCCTCGGGCAGCGCGGCGGCCTTGGTGACGGTGGCCGCCGAGAGCGACCATTCCACGAGCCGCCCGGGCCTGACCTCGCACCGCTGGATGTCTGTGACACGCACGACGGGCTCCGATCACGGGGGGAGAGGTCACCACCTGCGCGGCACCCGAACCAACAACGACACCGGAGACGTCGGGTCACACCACGGGCGAGTTCGGACGTGGCGAGGTCAGGCCGCCGCCTCCGCCCGTGCGCGGCTCCGGGTCTCCTGTCGTACGACTCGCCGGCGCCGGGACGGCATGCCCAGGGTCGGGTTGGCGACGCCCCAGGCCGCGCCCTTGCAGATCAGTTCCTTGTAGCGGGCGGCCAGGCGGCCCGTCAGGGCCTTGTCGACCGCTTGGTCGTCGGCGGTGACGAACTGGATCAGGCCCTCCTTGCGGCCGAGGGAGATGCACTGCTGGGAGTAACGGATGGAGACCTGGGGGACCTTGGTGTCGGCGAGACGGGCGGCGATGGCGTCGGCGGCCTGCCAGGCCATGGGGACGCCCGAGGCGCAGGACATGCGCAGCGGCTTGTCGCCCGGGCCGATCGCCATCGCCGCGTCGCCCACGGCGTACACGTCCGGGTGGGAGACCGAGCGCATCGTGGCGTCGACCGTGATCCGGCCGTCGTCGGCGAGCTCCAGGCTGGTGGCCGCGGCGATCGGGTGGACGGCGAAGCCGGTGGTCCAGACGGTGACGTCGGCGGGGACGGTCCGGCCGTCGGCGGTCGTCAGGCGGTCCGCCTCCACGGCGTCGACCGCGGTGTTTTCGTGGACCGTGATGCCGAGTCCGTCCACCACCTTCCGCAGGTGGCTGCGGCCCTTCTCCGAGAGCCAGTCGCCGAGGGCGCCGCGGGCGGCCAGGGCGACGTCGAGGTCGGGGCGGGCCTCGGCGATCTCGGTCGCGGCCTCCAGGCCGGTCAGGCCGCCGCCGACCACGACGACGGTCCGGCCGGCGTCGAGGGCGGCCAGGCGGTCGCGGAGGCGCAGGGCGCCGGGTCGGCTGGAGATCTCGTGGGCGTGTTCGGCGGTGCCGGGGACGCCCCCGTCGTTCCAGCCGCTGCCGAGGGCGTGGACGAGGGTGTCGTACGCCAGTTGCTCCCGCTCGTGGCCGTTCGCGGCGGCGACCGTCACCGTCTTGCGGTCCACGTCCACGGCGGTCACCTTCGCGAGCTTCAGCTCCACACCCGTGCCCGCGAACATCTCGCCGAACGGGCGGGGCCTGAGGTCCTGGCCGGCCGCGATCTGGTGCAGCCGGACGCGCTCGACGAAGTCGGGCTCGGGGTTGACGAGGGTGATGGTGACGTCCTCGTGGTGCAGCCGCTTGGCGAGGCGGCCGGCGGCGACGGCACCGGTGTAGCCGGCTCCGAGGACGACGATGCGGTGCTGCATGTCCGTGCTCCTGTCTGGGCGGGGGCTGCCGTTGTCCGGCGTGGTCTCGCACCTTGAACCGGACAGCCCACCGATCCCTGACAGGATCCTGATGTGACCCGCGTCACATAGGCTCCACGCCCCCTCAGAGGGTGTGGAGCGGCCCCTCCCCGTGGTCCGAGGCGGCCCACTGCTCGGTGGCGCGGACGAGCTTGTCGGGGTTGACCTGGCTGCGGATCGCGGCGATGCCGTCCGCGGTGACCTCCAGGCAGGTGATCGCGACGACCCGGCCGTCCACGACCGCCACGATGGCGGGCCCGCCGTTGGCGGTCGTGGCGTAGATGTCGGGCGCGCCGCCGACATGGGCCCGCTTGGCCGGGCTGGGCTTGAACAGGCCGCGCATGAACGTGGCGACCGCGCGCGCGCCCTCGAACGCCTTCGCGCGCGCCAGGACCTTCCCACCACCGTCGCCGACCGAGACGGCGTCCTGGGTGAGCAGCCGTACGAGGGGTTCGGTACGGCCGCTGGTCGCCGCGGCCAGGAACTCCTCGACGATCCTCCGGGCGGCGACCTCGTCGATCTCGGTGCGTGCCTTGCCGTCCGCGATGTGCTTCTTGGCCCGGTGGTAGGTCTGCTGGCTGGCGGCCTCGGTGATCTCCAGGATCTCGGCGATCTCCCGGTGCGGGTGGTCGAAGGCCTCGCGCAGCACGTACACCGCCCGCTCGCCCGGCGACAGGCGCTCCAGCAGCACGAGGACGGCGTACGACACGGAGTCGCGCTGCTCGGCGGTGTCGGCGGGGCCGAGCATCGGGTCCCCGGCGAGCAGCGGCTCGGGGAGCCACCTCCCGACGTACGTCTCGCGCCGGGCGCGCGCGGAAGTGAGCGCGTTGAGGCACCAGTTGGTGAGGACCTTCGTCAGCCAGGCCTCGGGCACCTCGATCCGCCCGACGTCGGCCGCCTGCCAGCGCAGGAACGTTTCCTGTACGGCGTCCTCGGCCTCGCTCGCCGAGCCGAGCAGCCGGTAGGCGATGGCCTCCAGCCGGGGCCTGGCACTCTCGAACCGGTCCACGTCACTCGCGATCAAGGCCATGCCGCGATCCTAGGCGCCCGACGGACGGAGGCCCAGGTCTCTGGCCCGGGCCCTCGTGGGTGCTTGAGACGGCCTAGGCTCCGGCGAGCCCGGCGGAGCCTGGGCGTCGGCGGACGAGGAAGCGTACGCTACCCGGGCCCGTTCGTTCTGGGGTCAGTCTCGAAGAGCGCGGGTCACGCCGCTTGAGTACACCTACTCATCCCCGCCCTCCCTCCGTACCTGGTCGGAGCCGACGTCAGGCGTCGTTGCGGGGGACCACCAGGCCGGATTCGTAGGCGAGGATCACGAGTTGGGCGCGGTCGCGGGCGTGGAGCTTGGTCATGGACCGGTTGATGTGGGTCTTCGCGGTCATCGGGCTGATCACCATCCGGTCGGCGATCTGGTCGTTGGACAGGCCCTGCGCGACCAGGGTGACGGCCTCGCGTTCCCGGTTCGTCAGCTCCTCAAGACCCGTGCGGGCGCCGGTGTCGAGTGGCTGGGCGACGTACCGGTTGATCAGTTTGCGGGTGATCGACGGGGCGAGCAGGGCGTCTCCGCGCGCGGCGACGCGTACGGCGTGGAGGAAGTCCTCCGGCACGATGTCCTTGACGAGGAAGCCGGTCGCGCCCGCGCGAAGTGCGTCGAAGACGTACTCGTCGAAGCCGTAGTTGGTGAGGATGACGACGCGCACGCCGGCCAGGGCCGGGTCCGCCGCGATGTGCCGGGTCGCCTCGATGCCGTCCATGACGGGCATCTGGACGTCGATGAGCGCGATGTCGGGCAGGAGTTCCCTGACCAGGGCCAGGCCCTCTCGTCCGTCGCCGGCCTCGGCCACCACCTCGATGTCGTCCTCGAGGTCGAGGAGGGCGCGGAATCCGCTGCGGAGGAGCGGCTGGTCGTCCACCAGCACGACACGGATCATGACGTCCGCTCCACGGGGAGTTCGGCCTGGACGGTGAATCCGCCGCCCGGGAGTGGTTCGGCGCGCAGTCGGCCACCGAGAGCGGTGACCCGCTCGCGCATGCCGAGCAGCCCGAAGCCGGCCGTGGGGGAGGTGCCAGGCGATGCCTTGCCGTCGTCGTCGACGCGTATCGCGACGGCGTCCGGACGCCAGTCGATCCCGACCGACGCCGTGGCGGCGTGCGCGTGACGGGCGATGTTGGTGAGCGACTCCTGCACGATCCGGTAGACGGTCCGGTCCACCGCGGTCGGTACGTCGTGTCGCTGTCCCCCGACCGTCAGAGTCGCGTCCAGGCCGATCGCGCGAGCCTGTTCCACCAGGTCCGGGATGTCGTCGAGGCCGCGTGGCGGGGCCGTGTCGTCGTCGCGCAGCGCCTCCAGCGTCGCGCGCAGTTCCCGGCTCGCCTCACGTCCGGCCGTCTGGATGGCCAAGAGGGCCTCCGGCACGTCCTCACCCCGCCTGCGGGCCACATGGACGGCGACGTCCGCCTGCACCTTGATGATCGAGATCTGGTGAGTGAGGGAATCGTGCAGTTCCCGCGCGATGCGCAGGCGCTCGTCATCGGCACGGCGCCGTGCGGTTTCCTCCCGGGTGCGCTCGGCCTCGTCCGCCCGCTGCTCGGCCTGCCGCAGCGCCTCGCCCGCGGCCCCGGCGGCGATCAGCCAGGCGATCTCCAGCGCGCCCCGGGACTGCGCGAGCGCCTCACTCATGTCGTGCGTGCCCGAGACCAGGGCGGCGACAGGGAGGGCGGCGAGCATGGCGACGCTCGCTGCGATCGTGAGGGTACGGCGGCCGGCCCGTACGGCCGCGTACACGGCGAACAGGTAGGCGACGGCGGCCACGTCGAAGCCGGCCGCCTGGTACCCGACGGCGCACAGGCCGGTGACGGCCAGGACGGCGATCGGGGCACGGCGGCGCGCGACGAGGACGAGGCCGCCGGCCGTGAGGAGCGCGTAGCCGAGCAGGTCGACCGGGCCGAGGCCGGTGGTGGAGTGCCGGCCGGAGAGGCCGGTGACCAGCAACGCGGCGGCCACGCCGATGGCGATCGCGCCGTCCGTGACGGCCGCTCGTCCATCGGCTCGCAGGCCGGACCGTGCTGTGCTGCTCATGCGCGCAACCTACCCACGTACCGCCTCTGCCGAGTCCGTCCCAAGGACGAGGGGCCGGCTACCGCGCGCGCGGTACATCCGCGGTGTCTGCCGCTTCCGTGGCAGCGCGAAGTGTCCGCGTCCGTCGGACGACCGGAGGTGGGTCCGGCGGACATGCTCGGAGGACATTCCGTCGCAGGAGGAGAAGGAGTACGCCATGTCCGTCCGATACGCGCTTGCCGAGGTCCAGCCGGTCGCCGCCAGTGTCTTCCACGTGAGCGCCGGGCGGGCGGGCGCCACCACGGCCGCAGTCCTCGGGCTGATCGGAGTGGTCGCCGGCTGGCGGGCCCTCCGTCGTGCTTGGCGCCCCGGGGCCGTCGTCGCCCTGTCGGCGGGGTTGATCGCCATGGTTCTCGGTGGCCTCGTCGCGGCCACCGCCTCCGGCGGCCTCGGCACCGGCAACGGCCTGGGCGGGGCCTATGTCGGCCTGTTGGTGGGGCTGATCGCGACCACCCTCGGCGGACGGGCCCTGACCCGCTTCCGACCGACCGGCTGACACCTGCCGAAGTGTGACCCGCGTCACACATGCCGCCTGTCAGGAATCGGGTCGCTGTCCCGCTCAAGTCACCGAGAGCCCAGCGGAGCGAACCGACAGGAGCATCACATGAAGCACCGCATCGTCGTCCTCGGCGCCGGCTATGCCGGGTCCTACGTGGCTGGGAACCTGGCCCGCCGACTGTCCCCGGCCGACATCGAGATCACCGTGGTCAACGCTGTGCCGGACTTCGTCGAGCGGCTGCGGCTGCACCAGCTCGCGGCCGGCCAGGAGATGGGAACCACGAAGCTCGCCGACATCTTCGCGGGCACGGGGATACGGCTGCGCCTGGCCCGTGTCAGCGCCATCGACCCCGAGCGCCAGGTCGTCGCCGTGGCCGGCGCGGACGGCGCTGAGGAACTCGGCTACGACACGCTTCTCTACGCGCTCGGCAGCCACGGTGACGACCGGAGCGTGCCCGGCGCGGCTGAGCACGCCTTCGACGTCGCCGCCCGGCCCTCGGCGCTGCGCCTGCGCGAGCGTCTGGACGGCCTGCGGGAGGGCGGGAGTGTGGTGGTCGTCGGCGACGGGCTGACCGGCATCGAGACCGCGACCGAGATCGCCGAATCCCGGCCCGGCCTGTCGGTGGCGCTGGTCGCTCGTGGCGAGTTGGGCGCCCGGCTCTCCGCCGGAGCCCGCGGCCACCTGCGTCTGGCCTGCGACCGGCTGGGCATCACCGTCCTGGAGCACACCGGCGTCGAAGCCGTCGAAGCGACGCGGGTACTGCTCGCCGACGGTACGGCCCTGGCGTCCGATGCCACTGTCTGGACGGCAGGCTTCGCGGTCGCCCCGATCGCCGCCGCTGCCGGGCTGGAGGTCACCGAGAGCGGTCGGATACTCGTCGACCGCACCATGCGCTCGCTCTCGCACCCGAACGTCTACGCCGCCGGAGACAGCGTCCATGCCATCGGTGCCAACGGCCTGCCGCTGCCGATGTCCTGCGCTTCGGCCGGTTCCACCGGCATGCAGGCCGTGAAGGCCATCGTGGGACGCCTGACCGGCAGCAAGATCGGGCACGTCAAGCTGGACTACGTGGCCAACCACATCAGCCTCGGCCGGCAGGACGGGATCCTGCAGATGGTCGACCACGAAGGACGGGCGAAGCCGAAGTACCTGAGCGGCCGGAAGGTCGCGCGGATCAAGGCGGGCATCCTCAAGATGTCGCTGTGGGCCAGCTCGCACCCGACCTTCTGCCTGCCCACGCGCAGGCGCCACCTCGGCGCCGCGCCGGATGCGTCCGCCGAGGGCGCGACCTCGTACGCGAGCCCGTCCGCGACCCCGAACGCGAGCCCGTCCGCGATCCCGAACGCGAGCCCGTACGCGTCGGATGCCCGGGCCGACAGGGCGGCCGCGTAGCCGCCTAGGGTGGTCCGCGTGGACATCACCGCCAGCGATCGGTTCGACACCAGCCGGTTCGAGGCCAGCCGGAACCGGCTGGCCTCGCTCGCGTACCGTCTGCTCGGCTCGGCCTCCGACGCCGAGGACGCCGTTCAGGACGCGTTCCTGCGCTGGCAGGCCGCCGACCGGGAACGGATCGACGTGCCGGAAGCGTGGCTGACCAAGGTCGTCACCAACCTGTGCCTCGACCGGCTCCGCTCGGCACAGGTGCGTCACGAGCGAGCGGCCGGCGCTTGGCTGCCCGAGCCGCTCCTGGAGGGCGACCCGATGCTCGGCCCGGCCGACACCTTCGAGCAGCGCGAATCGGTTTCCTTGGCCGTGCTGACCCTGATGGAGCGCCTCTCGCCGGTCGAGCGGGCCGTCTACGTCCTGCGCGAGGCCTTCTCGTACAGCCACGCGGAGATCGCCGCGATCCTCGACATCACCGAATCGGCGAGCCAGCAGCATGCCCACCGGGCCCGGATCCGGGTCGCGGCCGAGCGCCGCCGAGGCGGTGAGGCCGACCCCGCGTCCGCGCGTCGGGTCGTCGAGGAGTTCCTCGCCGCCGCCGCGTCGGGGCGCACCGAACGGCTGGTGGCGCTGCTCACCGACGACGTGATGGCACTCTCGGACGGCGCAGGGCTGGCCAAGCGGCTGCTGCGGTACAAGACGCCCGAGCAGGTTGCCTCGCACGTGCGGGCCGGCTTCAAGCCGACGGAGGCGAAGCGGCGGCTGGCAGGCGGCTCACCCACGTTCCATTTCGCATGGGTCAACGGCTCCCCGGCGGTCCTCGCCGTGCTCGACCACCGGGTCGTGGGCGCCGTGGCGTTCGAACTCCGTGAGGGGAAGGTCGCGTCCCTCCGCGGCATCGCCGCGGCGGGCAGGCTCACGCGCCTCAGCGAGGCGTGGCGGCGGTACGAACCCGACGCGCCGGTCATCGGCTCATGGTGACCGGATCGGCCGACCAGTTCTTCGACCGTACCTACCCAGCTGGTACGGCGTGACCGCGCCGGCGAGCCGGTGCGGCGGGAGCGGCGGGAGCAGGTAAGAGCCCGCCGGCCGAGCAGTGTGCCGAACAGCCCCCGAATCCCTGGTGCGATCGTCCACTGTGTACGGCCTTCCGGGGGACGTCAGACTGCCCGTATGACTGACACCGAACTCGTGGCATCCGCTCGGCTGCGCTCGGCACCGCTGGGCTTCGGCGCCGGCGCTCTGGTGGGTGTGCTGGGCGGGATGATCGGTCTGGGCGGCGCGGAGTTCCGACTCCCGCTCCTGATCGGGATGTTCGGCTTCGCGGCGCTGTCGGCCGTCATCCTGAACAAGGCGATGAGCTTGGTCGTCGTGGTCACCGCGTTGCCCGCGCGCCTGGCCGCCGTCTCCTTCGGCGAGCTCGGCGCCCACTGGTCGATCGCGGTCAACCTGCTGGCCGGGAGTCTGCTCGGCGCATGGGCGGGAGCCTCGTGGGCCGTGCGGATGCGGTCCGCCACCCTCTACAAGGTCCTCGCGATCCTCATGGTCGGCATGGCTGCCGCCCTCGTCGTCACGCACACCACCGCCGTGGGATCGCTCGCCCTGCCGACCGTCGTCCAGGTGGTGGCCGGAGTGGCCGCCGGGTTCGGCATCGGGGTGGTCGCCGCGATCATGGGCGTCGCGGGCGGCGAGCTGCTGATCCCCACGATCGTCCTGCTGTACGGAGCGGACATCAAGCTGGCGGGAAGCCTGTCCCTGCTGGTGTCCCTCCCCACGATGCTCGTCGCGTTCGCCCGCTACAGCCGCGACGGCAGCTTCGCCGTCCTCCGCGCCAACCTGCGCTTCGCCGGACTCATGGCCACGGGCTCGATCGCCGGTGCGCTCCTCGGCGGACTCCTGCTCGGGGTCATCCCCGACCTGGTCCTCATCCCCGCACTCGCGGTCATCCTGCTGATCTCAGCGACCAAGGTCGCCCGCCACGCCTGACCGGCAGCAGCCACCGGCCAAGTGCCTCTTCGAGAGCGCGAATGCGCACAACGAAGAAGGCCCAGGTCGCCCCCGAAGCGAGCCGCTGTGGCCGATCGTCTGCGCTCCACCTGCCCGTGCGGCAGATCAGGAGGGCAGACCTTCATCCTCGCCTTTTCAGGGCACGTGCCACGCCGGGGAGTTTTTCGTGGAGGAGACGGCCGGCCAGTGCGCCGCCGAAGAAGACGACGCCGACCCCGACCAGCCAGGACTGGATGACCAGGACGGTACCGATCGGGCCGTAGGTGACGGCGTTGGACGCGATCAGCGGTGAGAAGACGAGCCGGGAGAAGGCTCGGAGGCCGAGGAGCCCGGCCATGGTGGTCACCGCCCCCGGCAGCAGGGCACGCCAGGGGACCCGGCCACCGAGCAGCATCCGCTGGGACCACCAGAAGAACAGGACGCCACTCAGCACCGTGATCACCCCGCGGGCGGGAGCTGCGCGCCACAGCGGCGTGACCGCGGACAGGAAGAGGACTCCGATGAGGACGGCGAGCCACACCACATGCCGCCACCTGGCCCAACCGCGGGCCGGGGGCAGATCCCACACCTTCTCGTAGCCGCTCTGCACTGTCGCCCCGAACGACATCCCGAAAACGGCGAGCACCGCGAGGCCGAACGCCGTCATGGTCCGCAACGTCTGGCCCGGCAGAGCGAACAGCCGCTCGATGTCCCCCTTGGCGGCCTCCGAGACGCCGAGGCCATCTCCGAGCCACTGCGCGAATCCCCGTCCGCTTGTCGGATCCGCCGCGGACACGACGATCAGCAGGGGTACCAGTGTGAGGAACCCGAGCGCCGCGAAGCCCAGCGAACGCTGCCACAGGTCGAGATCGCTCACCTGTGTCCATCGGCGCCCGGCACGCACACGGCGGGACGTGCGGCGCAACCGCCCGAACAGAGATGAACGGCCCACGCCGCCGGACGAGTTCCCCTTGCTAGGACGCACTGGGGCGTGCCCCCGAGCCCGCAGACCCGGCCGGCTGTTCAGCGGTGGTCCGGTGCACAGCGGCTTTGCGCCAGCGGGCTTCGCAGAACGAGTAGAGGCCGAACAGCACGAGACCCACAGCGGCGGCGATCAACAGGGCAGGCCCCGCGGGCGTGGCGGCGAACGAACGCAACGTCTCGTCCAGGCCCTTCGCCTGGCTGGGGTCGTACCGCACCGCGGCCAACAGGACGGACAGGCCGGCCCCGGCCGCGACCACGCCGCACGCCGCGCCGCCGACGATGCCCAGTATCGCGACGACCCGCCGCGTCGCCGGGCGCATCTCTTCCGTCCGGAGATTCTCCTCGAACTTCCGCATCAGGCTGCGCACCAGTACCACCGCGCCCACGGTGATCAGGACGGCCCCGAACACGCCGACGATCACCCGGCCGCCCGGCCAGTCCAGCACCCTGGCGGTGTACTCCTTGGACGTCTCGTCACTGGGGCGGCCGCCGGCGGATCCGCCGACCAGCGCCGTCTGCACTACGCCGATACAGATCACCGTGTAGAACACCGCCATCCCCAAGGAGCCCAGACGCCGGCTCCACTTGTCGCCGCCCTCCACCGTCTGTCCGAACGCCGCCTCGGCCAGCCGCCACAGCGCCATCGCAGCCAGCCCCACCACCAGCGCCCACAACACAGCCCGGCCGAACGGCTGCTCGCCGAGGGTCCCCACCGCGCCGGACCGGTCGGCCTCCTTGCCGCTGTCGCTGCCGAGGCCGATCCGCACGGCCAGAATCCCCACCAGTACGTAGAGCACCCCCCGGGCACAGAGCCCGACCCTGGACGCGACCTCCACCGCACGACTGTCGGCCACACGCCGCCCCCGCGACTTGGGCTGAGCCGCACTGTCCTGACTGCGCTCCATGCCTGGCACCTCCATGGGCCGGACCCCACTGACAGCGAACCGCCGGCCGGGGCGGGCGCCGCAGGTCAGAGCCGGTGTCCGACGGCGTCCCTGGCGCGCCCGCGGTGTGCGGACGGACCGCGGTGCCACGCCGGCCGACGCGGCGGCCAGGACCGGGAATCCGAGGCTGACGGGCATGACGCCATCCCCAGGTCTGTTCCCTGTCTCTCCACGTTAGGGCTGTCCCATCCCGGAAGTCACGTCCAGGTACGGACCCGCCCTGCGTACAGGGACCGGGGGGCGGACCTCGCGCGGGCTTCTGCTCGTGAGTAATCCGCCGCCAAGCCTCGGGGTTGCACCCGTCGGTTGATGCCGACGGGGAGCGGACTCACCTCAAGCCGAGTCCGGCGGCGCGTCGGATGTGGCGTCGCGGCGGTATTCGGCGTTGATGCGCTGGGCCTCTTCGAGCTGGTCTTCGAGGACGATGATGCGGCAGGCGGCCTCGATGGGGGTGCCCTGGTCGACCAGTTCGCGGGCGCGGGCGGCGATGCGCAGCTGGTAGCGGGAGTAGCGGCGGTGGCCGCCTTCCGAGCGCAACGGGGTGATGAGGCGGGCTTCGCCGATGGCGCGGAGGAATCCTTGTGTGGTGCCGAGCATTTCGGCGGCCCTGCCCATGGTGTAGGCGGGGTAGTCGTCGTCGTCGAGACGGCCGTACGAGTCATCTGCTGTCATTTGCACCTCTCTGGGAAACGCATGGAGGGGCCCTGGTGCCGTACTGGCACCAGGGCCCCGAAGGAACTACTACACCACCTGCCGGCCCTGATACTGCGCCGGCGTTCTGTGTCCGCGGACCCGACTTGACTGCTGTCGGGGGCGCGGGGATCGCGGTTGCTTGACCGGAGACCACCTCACTACCGATGTCCTGCGGTACCCGGGTTCACGACTTCCGCCCGGGCGATCCTGATGGCGCGGGTTCCTCCGTTCTTCCTCGGTGATCAACTACTTACGGGGTACTGCGCACTGCACTCACGGGTGCCGCATCTGCCATGACCACGGTCCCGCTGCGGCGGCCCCTGATCACTGCGGGCCACCCGGTCCGGCCGCCAGTCCCGTCGCCGTCCTGCAACATCCCTGGCTTCGGAACTCCACCGCCGCACCGTCCTGCGAACTGCAACCACCTGTACTGCTGGTACCGCTTGCCCGGCAGTTCATCTCTGCCGGGCCCTGCTGTCTCTCTGGGCTACGAGAGAAACCATAGCCACGCCACCATCCAATGTCTACTCCGGCCGGCATAGATTTTCGTGTGTCCGGTGGACAGGTAATCGACCTCGAACGGTGACGCGAAGGATCGCAGTGTTATCGCGGCGTCCTGTGAGGTGTCTTCCCGGGGGAGGCGGGTCGGGCGGTGGCGGGGCTCGCGATGGGCGAGGAGGACCGCTGTGAGGTTCCGGGTCAGGGCTGCGGGGTGTGGGAGCGGCGTTGGTCGCTTTCGTCGCGGAGGTCTTCGGTGCGGCGGGTCAGGTCGTCGACGCGCTTGGCCAGCTCGGGTTGGAGAGGGGTCAGGTGGGCGTGGGTGCGTGCGAGTGGTTCGAGGAGCAGGGTGGGGTCGCTGTGCGCGAGGGCCGCGGAGAGGTCGGCCTGTGTGTCTGTGGGCAGGGCGTCGAGGGCGGTGATCTGTCCGGCGAGTTGGCGCAGGTCGGCGGCGTTCGATCGGGCCCAGGCCGTGATGGTGCGGTCGGCGGCCCGGCGGTCGCGGACGGTCTGGACGCGCTGTTCTCCGGTGGTGCCGGGGTTGCCGGGGCGTACGCGGAGGTAGCGCCGTTCGGCGGCCTGTCGGCTGGTGACGCCGAGGGGATGGGCGAGATCGGCCCAGCTGGCGCCGGCGTCGCGGGCGGCCTCGATGAAGCCGGGCTCCCATGCGGCGAGCTGTTCGCGCAGCTCACGCAGGAGGAGGAGGGCGGCGAGTGCTTCCTCCGGGGAGCCGTGAGGTGTCGTGTCGGGGGTGGTCGCGGACCGGGCTGCCCGTACGGCTTCGTCGATCGCGGCCAGGGCGGCGAGCGCCGCGGGAAAGGTGACCGGTTGGTCGGCTCCTGTCACAGGATCACGCCCTCTTCGTCATGTCGTCCATCCGTTGACATTCAGCTTGTCGTCGTTCGGATGACATGCTACAACGGAGGCAGATGAAGCGCATTGGCAGTCACTGCCTGATCCCACTGGAGGTGTTTCGCGATGTTGATGCGCACCGACCCGTTCCGCGAGCTCGACCGTCTCGCCCAGCAGATGCTGGGTACGACCGGCACCTGGTCACGGCCTTCCGCGGTGCCGATGGACGCCTACCGTGAGGGTGACGTCTACGTCATCGCCCTCGACCTGCCCGGCGTCGCGCCGGACGCGATCGACATCGACGTCGAGCGGAACATGCTGACGGTCAAGGCCGAGCGCCGCCCCGTCGCGAAGGCCGACGACGTGCAGATGGAGCTGTCCGAGCGGCCCCTCGGCGTCTTCTCCCGGCAGCTGATGCTGGCCGACACCCTCGACACCGAGAAGATCACGGCCGACTACGAGGCGGGCGTGCTCACGCTGCGCATCCCGATCGCCGAGCGCGCCAAGCCCCGCAAGATCACCATCGGCCGGGGCGACGACCGCAGGCAGATCAGCGGCTGAACCGTAGGAAAGACCGGGAGTGGAGGGCGGAAGCCTTTCCCCCTCCTCCGTCCTCCGCTCCCCGCATCCATGTATGCGTCCATGTACGCGCAAGGGGGCCGTGATGAGACCGCGACGGCAGAGCTTCCTCGACAAGGTCCAGGAGCGCGGCGACTACAGCTCGCCACAGGAGGCCGAACGCGCCGCCCGCACCGTGCTGGCGCTGCTCGGCGCCCATCTGGTCGGCGATGTGCGGGCCGCACTCGCTGCCCGCCTGCCGGAGACCTTCGCCCTGGTGCTCCTCAACCCGCTCCAGGCCGCTGAGCCCCTCTCACCGGAACGCTTCGTACGCGCGACGGCCGCCTGGATCGAAGGAGCCACCGAACGGACAGCGGCCTGGGACGTCAGCGCCGTCCTCAGCGTCGCCGCCGACGCGGCCGGCGAGGAACTGACCGCCCGGATACTCCTGCAGCTCCCGCCCGGCTACGACCTCCTCTTCGGCCGGCCGCACCACCCCCGGTGAGCCGGCAACCCTGAAACGTGTTCGCTCCCCCGGTCCCACGGGCCGGGCCCGAAGAGAACGGCGATCTCCACCGGCATGACTCTTCAGACCGAGACCACGACAACAGCCGCTCACGGCAGCATCACCAGCGCGGCGCCCTACTCCCAGATGCTCGAGCGTGTGCGCTACGAGGGCGCCTACCCCACCCTCGAACGCGCCGACGAAGCCGTGCGGTCAGTGCTCGCCGCTCTGGGGCGACAGCTCGTCGGCGACGAACGCGTCGACCTCGCCGCACGCCTCCCCGGCGAGGCCGCCCTCGTCCTCACCGCCCAGGTCCCCGCCGTCACACCCCTCACCGGGTGGGAGTTCGTCAAGGACCTCGCCCAGCGCACGGGCAGCACACCCGCCGGCGCCCGCTGGAACATCGGCGCCGTCCTCGCCGCCGTATCCCAACTCGCCGGACCCGAACTCCTCGACCGCATCATCAGCCAACTCCCCTCCGGCTACGCCCTCCTCTTCGGCAAAGCCGAACTCCACCAACCCCGGCACGGAACCACCTCCTGCTGAACCGTCCCCCGCATGTGCACCCCCGACCTCAACAGCGCCACCGGAGCTCCGGCCGGCACATGGTCAACCGGTCGCCATGGCGACCTCGGTCACGCGGCGTGCCTCTGGTGGGAAGACGGTGACGGCGCTTCTCGCCCAGTGGCACGACCGGTTGAGGGGAGGAGGGGACGACCCGTGAATAGGATCGGCTCTCATGTCGAAGCTTGACGAGCTGCTCGTTGACATTGCCACGCTGGTGGAGTCCGGGCAGAGCAATCAGATGTCCCTGACGGTGGTCACCGGTGGAGCTGTCATCACCGGCCGACTGGCGCCCGAAGCGGTATGGAGGCAGCGGGTCTCGGAGGTCCTGGCGGACTCCGCCCGCCTGGGAGAGTTCTCCGCCGCCTTCACCGCTACGACACGGAGGGACGGACCGCCCGAGTATCTGCACTTCCACATGGCGCGGATTCTTCAGGGCACGGTGGGGATCCCGGAGACGGGCGGGATGTACCGCATCTCGATCGCGAATGTCAGCGCCTGGACCATGGGCGACTTCAGCTACTCCGATCACTGACTTCGCGCCCCGAGGGAAGCCCGTCCGCCGATACGCGAGAGGGCCCGACCGGCGGGTGCCGGTCGGGCCCTCTCGGCTGCCCGGGTGTCAGCTCACGTTCGCCCGTGGGCCACGGTCAGGCCGCTGCCGGGGCGCCGAGCATCGCGGAGGCGTGCTGGAGGGGGTTGAGGCCGCGGGCGGGCGCGGGGGCGCCCTGGGCGTCGTCCTGCTCGCCCACGACGGACGGGGTGACGATCCGGGGACGTACCGCCCGCCCGATCGTCAAGGCGGTGGCCGAGGCGAGCGGCCCGCCGTCGCCGGAGAGGTCGCGCAGCTGGAGCCGGTCCGTGTAGACGGCGCTGTCGCGGACGGCGGTGAGCTGGGTCCGGGTGACCAGGCCGGTGCACTGACCGTCGTTGTCGCAGACGAGCAAGTGCCCGGTACGGGCCCCGGCCATGACGGACAGGGCCACCTCGACGGTCATGTCGTCGCAGACGTGTGGTCCGGCCGGGTCCACGGCGTCGACCACCGTCCTGGGCGCGAGGGTGGCCTGCGTCGAGCAGTGCTGCATCTGGACCGGCGTCACAACGTGCCTCCTGCGGAGATGGGTCAGCTTCCGGATCACGTGGCGCTCAGGCTGCCGCGCCAACGGAACGCCGGCCGCCGGCGCCCCGGGCGGCCGAGGCGGGGCCGCGCCGGCCGCGGGAGGTCGTGCCGCGCTTGCGCTGTTCGGCGGGCGGCGCGGAGATCGTCACGGGGATCCCGGAGGGGGTCCGCGCGCCGGTGATCCGGGTGAGTGCCTCCTCGCCGGAGCGGACCTGGGTGGTCTCGGGCACGATGCCGGCGGCGGCCATGAGGCGGTTCATGTCGCGGCGTTGGTTGGCGGTGACCAGGGTGACGACACTGCCGGACTCGCCGGCCCGCGCGGTACGGCCGCCGCGGTGGAGGTAGTCCTTGTGGTCGGTCGGCGGGTCGACGTTGACGACGAGGTCGAGGTTGTCGACGTGGATGCCGCGCGCCGCGACGTTCGTGGCGACGAGGACGGTGACGTGCCCGGTCTTGAACCGGGCGAGGGTGCGGGTGCGCTGCGGCTGGGTCTTCCCGCCGTGCAGGGCGGCGGCCCGGACACCGCAGCCGAGGAGGTCCTCGGTGAGTCGGTCCACGGCGTGCTTGGTGTCCAGGAACATGATCACCCGGCCGTCGCGCGCCGCGATCTCCGTCGTCAGCCGCTGCTTGTCGGCGCCGTGCACGTGCAGGACGTGGTGTTCCATCGTGGTGACCGCCCCCTGGGAGGGGTCCACGGAGTGGACGACGGGGTCGGTGAGGTAGCGGCGGACCAGGAGGTCGACGTTGCGGTCCAGGGTCGCGGAGAACAGCATGCGCTGGCCCTCGGGGCGGACCTGGTTCAGGAGCGCGGTGACCTGCGGCATGAAGCCCATGTCGGCCATCT
Source organism: Streptomyces sp. NPDC048370 (assembly GCF_043200825.1). Lineage (NCBI taxonomy): Bacteria > Bacillati > Actinomycetota > Actinomycetes > Kitasatosporales > Streptomycetaceae > Streptomyces > Streptomyces sp. NPDC048370. Next base: position 454,046 of record NZ_JBICYI010000003.1, read on the forward strand.
GGTCGGCCTCGTCCAGGACGGTGATCGCGACCTGGTTCAGCCGGCAGTCGCCGCGGTCGATGAGGTCCTTGAGGCGGCCGGGGGTGGCCACGACGACCTCGACGCCGCTCCGCAGCGCGTTCGCCTGCCGGCCGATCGGCATGCCGCCGACGACGGTGGCCAGGCGCAGCTTCACGGCGCGGGCGTAGGGGGTGAGGGCGTCCGTGACCTGCTGCGCGAGTTCCCGGGTGGGGACCAGGACGAGCGCGAGCGGCTGACGGGACTCGGCGAGCTGTCCGGCGGTGCGGGCCAGCAGGGCCAGGCCGAAGGCGAGGGTCTTGCCGGAGCCGGTCCGGCCGCGGCCGAGGACGTCACGGCCCGCCAGGGAGTTCGGCAGTGTCGCCCCCTGGATCGGGAACGGCACGGACACGCCCTGAGCCGTGAGCGCGGCCAGCAGGGTCTTCGGCATGTCGAGATCGGCGAACGCCTCGACGGCGGGCAGCGCCGGAGTGATCGTCTTCGGCAGGGCGAACTCCCCTTGCACCGGGGCGGGCCGCCGGCCGGAACCGCCCGACCGGCTCGGACCTCCCGAACGGCTCGGACCTCCCGAACGGCTCGGCGCGGACGAACCGAAGCGACCTCCCCGGCCTGTTCCGGCGGAGGAGTCGTACGTGTGGCCGCCGTTGCGGCGGGTGCGGGAGGAACGGCTGTTCGTGCGTGTGGGGTTCATTCAGAACCTTCCTTTGATACGGCGCGTATCGAGGAATTCCCGCGCGGAGAAGCGGCATGGGTAATCACAGGCACGGGCCGAAGGAAATGCGAAAGCAGGCGGCTTGGCTCAGGACGAGAAATTGTCGGCACAAGCGGGCGTGAAAGAAGTATGAGAGACGCAGGTGCGTGTGAGGACTCTGCGAAATGCACGCAGCTGGGGCCCGCACCCCGAGGGATGCGGGCCCCAGCTACGTATTACGCGTCAGCGTCAGGCGGGAACGATGTTCTCGGCCGTCGGGCCCTTCTGGCCCTGCGCGATGTCGAAGGAGACCTTCTGGCCCTCCTGGAGCTCGCGGAAGCCCTGGGCGGCGATGTTCGAGTAGTGGGCGAACACGTCAGGACCGCCACCGTCCTGCTCGATGAAGCCGAAACCCTTTTCCGCGTTGAACCACTTCACGGTGCCAGTAGCCATGTCATATCTCCTTGGGGCAGTACGCCGGCGTCCGTACCGTACGGACGCCGTGTCGCCGCGATGATGCCCTGCCCGGAAAATGACCGGAAAAAGCGCTTCCGTGCGGCGCGTGACCGGCCGGAGGCGCTTGAAGCTTTTTGGGTACCACAACTGCAACTGAGTTCGACAGTAGCACGGTCACCGTGGTCCGTGTGCGTCGAATATTTCGCCCTGTGTGTCGATGGTAAAAACCCTCTCCGCGGTGGTCGTTAAAATCTCAGGCCGCGAACACAGGTATTCATTCAGAGTGTCGGACGGTGACCGACGCGGCGACCCTGTGCGCCGGTGCTGCCAGGTGGCGTTCGGTGTCCAGTGCGGCTTGGCAGCCGCCGGCGGCGGCGGTGATGGCTTGGCGGTAGGTGTGGTCGACGTCGCCGGCGGCGAAGACTCCGGGCAGGTTCGTACGGGTGGAGGGCGCCTCGACCTTGATGTAGCCCTCGTCGCCCAGTGGCGGCACCAGGTACCTTGCGCCGCTGGTGGGCGGCGCGGATTGACGCGTCCGTGGTCATCCCGAGCGGACCGCTGCCCAACTCGATGACTCGTGCGCGCCTCCGAGAGGAACTTGGCGCTCGACAGCGGCCCGAAGCTTCCGCGAGGCGAGGCCCGGCGGTCCGGTGCGGCTGGACGGGTGTAGTTCGGTACCCGACTCCGGCGCCGTCCGCCGGGAGCGCCGCTCGGCCGGATTACATGGGCCTGCGCCTCGGCGCGGGGCGTGCCGGTGCCCTTCACGGGCCCGGACCCGACCACTGGAAGAGCACCATGGCAGAGCGCCACCCTCGCAACCGCACCGGCCGCACCCCGCTACGTCGCGGGCTCGCCGCCGCCGTGCTCGCGGTCGGCATGCTGACGGCTTCGACGGCACCCGGATACGGGACCGGCCCGACCACGCCGGCGCCCGGCCCCCAGTTCACGCCGTTGACGGCGGCCGTGATGACCGAACCGGCGCCGTTCCGGGCCACGGACGGCAAGACGCACCTCTCGTACGAACTGCTCACCACGAACGCACTGTCCAGCAGCGCAAAGGTGCGGCTCGACCGGGTCGAGGTCCGGGACGCCCGCACGCACCGGGTGGTGGGCTCGCTGAGCGGGCAGGCGCTGGCCGATGCCGCCAACCCGGTGGGTGACCCCCTGCCGGGTGCGGACGGGTACACGCCGGCGCCCCCGGGGCCGACGCCGACCGTCATCCCGGGCTCCCAGCAGTGGGTCATCTGGCTCGACCTGATCCTTGATCGCGATCAGCGGGTGCCCAAGGCCCTCGAACACCACCTCTCGGGTGCTGTCGTCACCGCCTCCGGCTCCTCCGCGTTCGAGGAGACGGTCCAGGTCACCCCGACCGACCGCGCCGCGCCGCTGAACCTGGACGCGCCGGTCCGTCCCGGCACCTGGTACTCCAGCGAGTCGTGCTGCGGCAACACCCACCACCGCCGCGGCCTCGGCCCGATCAACGGGCGCTTCTACGTACCGCAGCGCTTCGCGATCGACTGGTACCGGGTCGGCGAGCAGGGACAGACCTGGGAAGGCGACGCCGCCCGGCTCACCAGCTACCTGAGCTACCGGCAGCCGGTCGTGGCGGCGGCCGGCGGCAGGGTCGTGGAGGTCCAGGACGGGATCCCGGACAACACGCCGCCCGTCACCCCGCCGGTCCCGCCGATCGAGGAGACCGTCGGCAACCACGTCACCGTGGAGGTCGGGCCGGGCCGCTTTCTGCTCTACGCCCACCTGAAGCCCGGCTCGCTCAGGGTCCGGGAAGGCGACCACGTCGAACCCGGCCGGGTCCTCGGCCTGATCGGCAACAGCGGCAACTCGACCACGCCGCACCTGCACTTCCAGGTGATGACCACGCCCGAGTTCTTCCCGACCGACAGCCCGCCGTTCACCTTCCGGAAGTTCCGCGTCGTCGGCCAGGTCGAACCCCGCCTCTGGGACGACAACCTGGGCACCCAGCCGACCGGCGTCCTCCCGATCACGCCCTCGCCGTACGACGGCCCCCACCGCGCCCGGTACCCGCTCGACCGCGAGGTACTGGAGTTCTGACCGCTCCCGGCCGCCCCCGGCGCGTGACGCCCGGGAGCCCCGGACAACAACGAAGGCCCTGGTCTCCGACCAGGGCCTTCGCTCACGAGCGGATGACGGGAATCGAACCCGCGCTACAAGCTTGGGAATCACCGAGGCCCAGCTTGGGCACCCCTGCCTGACCTGCGGAAACGGCTCCTTTGGTGGCGCTTCTCGCTGGCTCGGCGATACCCATGGTGACCGCTGTTCACCGCCTCGAAGGGCACGGATGGGGCACGACCAGCTTCCTCGGAGATACGGCGCTTCCTCCGCGTGTCGGATGCCCGGTGATCAGTCGTCGGGTGGGCTTTCCGCTTCCTGGAGTCTCTCGGCGATGTCATCGGCCCACTCCTGAGCCCACCGGCGCAGCTCGATGGTCTGCTGGTCGTCGAGTCCGTAGGCCGCGAATTCGGTGTCATCGATCCAGTCCGCGCCGGCGAGCCGGGCCTGAAGGTCGGAGAGGTCGAAGCTGTCACGGGCGTGGCGGCGGCCGAGCTCTTCGAGCTCGATGTGACTCCAGCGATCCGTTGCCGCTCGGACGTCGATCAGGTCACGCGCCAGGCCCCGGTCTGCCAGCGCGCGAACCTTCGTGCCGACCACGTCCTCCAGGGAAAGCACCAAGCCGTGCTGAGTCCTCACAGGCGGACGCCAGAGTGCTTCCTTGAGGACATCGACCTCGCACTCCTCGCCGGTGGAGGTGTCGGTGACGATCAGCCGCGCGGACAGCGGGTCGGTTTCCAACGCTCGTACCTGCCAGCCGCGTTGTTCCAGCCCGGCGCGCACGGTGGCGGCGATCTTCTCCATCGGTTCCGGGTTCTCGGTGGCAACATCGAGGTCCTTGCTGAGCCGGTCGACCAGGCCATGTGCCTGGACGGCGTAGCCACCCGTGAGCACGAGCGGGTAGATATCGCCCACGGCGAGGACATCCGCGAGGAGCCGCCGGTGCAGTTCCGTGAGATTCACGCAGCAGCCTGGGCGTCGGGCGTCAGTTCGTTGAAGGCGTCCTCCCACACATCGCGGATGTCCCGGCTGATCAGTGTGCGCAGGACGGGCCACATGGCGACGAGCAGTTCCCGGTTCAGGTAATGGACCAGGTCATCGTGCTGCCCCTCGGCCAGCACGATCCGATAGCAGCTCATCCGCAATCGGGGCTGGTCCAGGTCGAACCGAGACAGGCCGGACCACGCGAGATGCAGCGGAAGGTCGACGTGGCCGTGGGCGGGGCCGCCGAGCTCCGAGAGCTTGGCGGGAAGCCGCCTGGCGAATCTGGTGCGGCGGAGCTCGGGAACGCTGGGCGTGGCTGCCATACCTTGATTATTCCGCAAGAGGGCGAGGCGGCCCCGTGATTCCGGTACAGGTAACACCCGGCTCAGAGCTTCTACCCGGCCGCAGTGGCGGTAACGCCGCCGTAAGGGCAGGTCAGAGTACTCATGCGACACCTCCGGCGAGACAACGCAGTGCCCATACCCTCCGCGTGCCCCATCTCGCGGGGCTGAAGGGTGTACGAACGGCGAGACTGGCCTGCCAACAAACAAGCCCCAGGTCGCTGACCTGGGGCTTCGTTCACGAGCGGATGACGGGAATCGAACCCGCGCCACAAGCTTGGGAATCACCCGGCACCTGGGCGTGCGCATTGCGCCTGACCTGCAGGAACGTGCGCGGATGGCCTCGTCTTGGATGCTTCGTAGGGCCCCTTGCTGACCGCTGTTCACCGCCCCTACCGGCACGTCGTGGCACGGCGTCCCGTCGAGGGGGCGGGGAGGCGTCTTCCCTCAGCCATGGCGGGGCCGCAGGCTGTTGTGCCTGCGGCCCCGCTCCGGCGTCGGGGTCAGGACGGGTCGCCGTACTGGAGGCCGCGTCCGTTGGTGCCGACGTAGACGCGGCCGTAGGTGTCGGGGTCGCCGGTGATGACGCCGACGCCGCCGATGCTGCCCCACTGGTGGGCGTCGTCGTTGACGCGGAGCCAGGTGGCGCCCTTGTCGGTGGAGCGGAAGACGCCGGTGACCTCCTTGACGGTGCCGATCAGGTACAGGGCCTGGTAGGAGGCGCCGGGTGCGGCCTTGCCGAAGCCGAGGGCGGAGGCGGACTGCACCGTCGTGAGCGTGGTGAAGGTGCGGCCGCCGTCGGTGGAGTGCAGCAGCCCCTTGTCAGCGCCGGCGATCCACAGGTCACCGGCGATGCCGGGGACGGCCGTGAGCCGGCCGGTGGGCAGGTTGCCGGCGCGGGCGGTGAAGGTCGCGCCGCCGTCGGTGCTGGCGTGGAGCGTGCCGCCGGACAGGGAGTAGAAGGTCCTGGCCGAGGAGCGGTCAGTGACGACCACGGCGTCGGTGCCCAGGCCGCTGACCCTCGACCAGCTCGCTCCCTTGTCGGTCGAGCGGTACGGGGCCTGGCCGGCCTGGGTCCAGACGATGGTCGAGCCGTCCGCCGCGAGCGCGACACGCCCGTCCTGGGCGCCGGTCACCGGCTCCGCCCTGAAGCCGTTCCAGCTGATGCCACCGTCGGTGGAGTAGGCGCCGTCCTGCGCGCCGCCCCGGCCGACACGGACCATCACCGAGGGGTTGGACTGGGCGAAGTCGATGTCGGTGCTGTTGGTCATCATCGGGTTGTTCAGCCGCCCGGAGGGCACCTTGGTCAGGTCGTCGTGCCGGAAGCCGCCCTGGTCGCCCATGGAGGTGATGACGGTGGCGCCGCCGGGAGGGGCGATCGCGTCCATCAGCGCGGTCTCCTCCAGCCCTCGGGCGCCCATGCTCCAGTGGCTGGTGCCGCCGCTGTCGGAGGCATGGGCGTCCTTGCTGCGCAGGATGCCGTTGCCGGTGCCGTACAGCACGTGCCCGGAGTCGAAGGGGTCGATGGCCAGGGCGGTCATCCAGTGCCCGGTGTGAGTGCCGACGTAAGGAGCGCCGGAGGCTTCCCGCACCGACTTGTCGGCCAGTGCCTTCCAGCTCGAACCGCCGTCGGTGGTCCGGTAGATCTCGTCCTCGGGCCACCAGCGGCCGAGGGTGGTGACCATCACCGTGGACGGCTTCTGCGGGTCGACGGCCAGACCGGAGAAGCCGTAACTTCCCTGGGACGGGGAGATGTTCTTCCACGCCCCGCTGCCCGGCGTGTACTTCCACACCGAACCCGCCGTCACGCCGTTGGGTCCGAGATTGTTGGTGTACGTCAGGTACAGCGAGCCGTCACCGGAGAGCACGCCGTGCTGCGGCATCTGGCCGGCGGGCTGCCCGGAGACGGCCTGCCAGGTGCTGCCGCCGTCGGTGGAGCGGTAGAGGGAGGTGGACCTGTCGGCGACGCCGACGTAGATCGTCCTGCTGCCGGCCGGGCCGTACGTCACGAAGGAGATGCCCGCACCACTGCCCGCCCCGTCCTTGACGGGGAACGAGGAGACCTGACTCCATGTCGCGCCGTGGTCGGTGCTGCGCCACAGGCCGTTCTTACGGGTGCCAAGCAGCAGGGTGCCGTTGTTCGCGGGGTCGATCACCAGCCGTTCGCCCGCCCCGCGGCCGTCCTCGTTGGCGCCCAGCTTGAAGGGCAGATCGGTGCGCTTGAAGGTGCGGCCACGGTCGGTGGAGCGCAGGATCGCGCCGTTGCCCGCCCAGCTGTTGGTGTAGGTGCCCGCCCCGAGGTAGAGCCGGTCGGGGTCGACGGGGTCGGTGGCCAGCGAATCGATGCCCAGCAGGTTCCAGTCCTTCTCGCCGACCCAGTCGGTCAGCGGGATCCACTGCTCGGCCGCGGCGTCCCAGCGGTAGGCGCCGCCCATGTCGGTACGCGCGTACAGCAGGCCCTTCGCACGCGGGTTGAACACCAGCCCGGTGACGTAACCGCCGCCCACCACCTGGGCGTTCTTCCACGCGTACGGTCCGGTCCCGGTGGCCGCGGCCTCGGACGTCTTCACCAGCTTCCACTGCTGGTTGGTGCTGCCATGGCCGCCGTACTGGATGACCGCCGCGCCGTCGGCCGTGGAGCCTCCGGAGACGTCCAGGACCTGGCCGCTCCTGCGGGAGGTGAAGGTGACGGCGTCGGAACCGCTCACCTCGTCGATCCGCCACTCCTGAGAGGCGGAGGAGCTGTCGGTCTGCTGCTCGGCGGCAGCCGCCCGTGCGGTCGAATCGCCTGCTATGCCCAGCACTTTGCCGCTGTTGCGGTTCACCAGTTCGTAGTAGCCGTCGCCGGCGGGTCGCAGCTTCCACTGCTGGTTGGCGGTGTTCTGGTCGGTCCACTGCTGGATACGGGTGCCGTCGGCGGTGGAGAAGGCGTTGACGTCCAGCACCTTGCCGCTGCGTACGGAGACCAGCCGGTAGTAGGCATTGCCGTCGACCGTCGCGGCCTGCGAATCATCCTGCACGAACAGGAGATACGGCACGACGAGAGCGGGCGCTCCGAGCAGCAGTCCTGTCGCGGTCCAGCGACGGCGGTGACGCCCGCGGCGCCCACCGTTCGTGGGGTTCTTCATGGGGGGTTGTTTCTCCTTGCGTATCACCGTGGATCGGGCAGTCAGCGCTGCAGGGTGAGGACACCCGGCCGGTACGGCAGCCGGTCGTAGGGACCGCCCGCGGTGGGGGACTTGCCCTGGTAGAGGAACCGAAGGTTGCAGGGGTCGATCGTCATGGTCTGGTCGGGATTGTCACGGACCAGGTCACCGTGGCTGATGTCGTTGGTCCAGGTGGCACCGCTGTTCGCCTTGCCCGCGAAGGGGCTGCTCTCGCTGCCGGCCTGCGGGGTCCACGAACCGCTCAGGCTGGAGGCCGTGAACGAGCGGAAGTAGCGCCCCTGCGCACCCTTCGCCTCGACGATCATGAGGTACTGCTGCCGGCCCTGGACCTTGTAGACCTGGGGGGCCTCGAACAGCTTGGCCTCCGTGTCGCTCATGACCGTCGTGTACGAAGAGCCGAAGCTGCCCGGGAAGTTCCCGATCGGCATGCTCGCCCGGTAGATCTTGCCGTTGTCACCGGCGAAGAACAGGTACATGTTCTGGTCGTCGGCGATCAGGGTCTGGTCGATCGGGCCGGTGGGGGAGTCGGTGCGCGGGATGCTGCCGGTGAACAGCGGCTGCGGCGCGGACCAGCCGTCGGGGTTGGTGGGGTCGCTCGACGTGCGGTAGATGAAGGGCCACTGGCCCCACTGGTACGCGAGGACCCAGATCTTCTTGGGCGCGAAGTAGAACAGCGTGGGCGCGACCGCGGGCTGGCTCATCGCCTTCTGTCCGGCGGACGCCATGTCCGACCAGTTGGCGAAGGGACTGAACGTCATCGAGCCGTACGTCGATCCGTTGAAGTTCGACCCGTAGACCAGGTGCTTGCCGCCCAGCACCACGTTGGTGAAGTCCTTCAGCGAGGCCCACCCGTTCGCAGGCTGCGCCAGGGCACCCGTCGAACTCCACTTGTACGTCGACGGAAGCGCGCACGTGCCGCCGCCCGATCCGGACGGTGCGGTCCACTTCTGGTTGCCGACGCCCCCACAGGCGTGCAGCTGGATCTTGGTGCCGTTGGCGGTGGCCGCGCCGACGGCGTCGAGGCACAGCCCGGACTGGACGCCGGTGATCGTGCCGTTGGTGTTGATGTTCCACTGCTGGTTGGTGCCGCCGTTGCAGTCCCAGATGACCACCGCGGTGCCGTTGGTGGTGCCCTTGCTCTTGGCGTCCAGGCACTTGTCGCCGTGGATCTTCAGCTGCTTGCCGGCGGTGTGGGTCCAGCGCTGGTTGGCCTGGCCGCTACAGTCCCACAGCTGCGCCTGGGTGCCGTTGGCGGTGGTGGAGGCGGGGATGTCGATGCAGCGGCCGGAGGCCACGCCCTTGATCTCTCCCGTACTGGTACCGGTACCAGTACCGTCGGCCGGCTTGGTCGGGGTGGTACCCGGGCCGGAGCTGAGTGCACTCATGACGGCGGCGTACGCGGGCTTGGGCTTGCCGTTGTTGTCGAACAGCAGCGGGCTTTCGCCGCTGCGCCAGGAGTCGCTGTCACGAACGCCCCACACCGTGATGCCGGTGCAACGAGCCACGGACAGACAGGCTTTGACCGCGTCGGCGTAGTGGGTGGGCGATGCCTGGGCGATGTCGAGCTCGGTGATCTGGACATCGACGCCCAGGGCGGCGAAGTTGGCCAGGGTGGTCTTGAAGCTCGCCGGCGGGCCGCCCGCTCCGAAGTGGCTCTGGAGCCCGACGCAGTCGATGGGAACGCCGCGGGACTTGAAGTCCTTGACCATTCTGTAGACGCCCTGGGTCTTGGCGTCCGACCAGTTCTCGATGTTGTAGTCGTTGTAACAGAGCTTGGCCGAGGAGTCGGCCGTACGGGCGGTGCGGAACGCTTCCTCGATGAAGCCGTTGCCCAGGACCTTCTGGAACACCGAGCTGCGGAGCTGGCCGCCGGGGCCGTCGGCGAACGCCTCGTTGACCACGTCCCACGCGTAGATCTTGCCCTTGAAGTGGGTCATCGTGGTGGTGATGTGGCGGTTCATCACGCTGCGCAGCGTGTTCGAGTCGCCGATCGAGCCGACCCAGGCCGGGAGCTGCGAGTGCCAGACCGCGGTGTGGCCGCGCACGCGCTGGCCGTTCGCCTTCGCACGGTCGACGATCCGGTCGGCGGGGCCGAAGTTGAAGGTGCCGCGGGACGGCTGGACGGCGTCCCACTTCATCTCGTTCTCCGGGGTGATCATGTTGAACTCCCGGTCGGCGATCGCGGTGTACGCCGGGTCGCCGAGCCTGCCGGCGGCCACAGCGGTGCCGAAGTACCTGCCCGAGGGGGCCGCCTGCGTACCCAGGTTCGCGGCTCCGGCGGAGCTGGGGAGGAGCGTCACGACACCGGCCACCACCGCCGCGGCCGACAGTCCTACCGTCACTGTTCGGCGACGCCGGCTGAGCCGGTGCAGGCCCTTCATGATTCTCCTCGGGGGTCGCGGGTCACCCTGGGTGCCGTGATCGTGGGGGCGTGTCGCGTCATGGGAGGGGCTTTCTTCCGGGGATACGTCAAAGGGGGATGTCGGGGAACCCGCCACGCCTGCCCGTCTTGGTGAGCGGCGGGAAGAGCACCCCATGCAATGGAGGCTTCCGCGCTCGCCGTCTCGTAACGGAAAAGTCGCGCCGTCCGGACGATTGCTCAGTGATGCATCTCGCGGGCAGAAAGCGTTATGCCGAGCCCCGCGGTCTGGTCGTCGCTGTGGAATGGGCACGCCGCCCTGATCACCGGTGAAGGTTTTCGGAATGGCGGCAGCCGTCCATGAATACGGACCGAAGCTGGATCACATGCTCAAGGAGCGGTTCTCAGGCCCAGGACCTGCGCAGGATGAAGGAAGCCTGGCCGGCGAAGGCCCGAGTGCCGTCGGACCCATCGAGCCAGACGCCACCGTCGCGGTGGCGGATGACCGATCCCGGATAGTTGTGCGCGTGCAGGGTCACCGACCCGGCGACCGCCCCCGGGCGCGGACAGAAGGTGGCGTCTTCACGGAACAGCTCGCTGCCGTCGTCGGTGCTCAGCCGCAGCCGCAGGTCACGATGGCGCAGATACCGGCCGTCGGCGGCGCGGAAGGTGACGCACCGTGTGTCGGCCAGCCCGCCGATGACCGTGAAGGTGACCCGCTGGCGTGTCCGCGCGCTGCTGGACGCGGAGACTCGGCCGAGCGTCGCGAAGTCGCCGGTGTACGTGAGGTACAGGGCGGGCTGGTCCACGGACTCCAGCGACTGTGCGCCCAGCGGAACAGTGCCTGCGGAGGCGGACGGACTCACCGGGGACGGTTCGGCCGACGTGGTGGTGCGCGACGGGATCGGCGTGGGAGTGCCGACCGTGGGGTTGCCGACCGTAGGAGTGGCGATGACCCCGGGCTCCCGATGCGCCGGTTCGGGCCAGGTCGCGTAGGTGGCGGTCCCGGCGATGAGCACCGCGCCGGTGGCGAGGCTCACCAGCGGATGAGCGGTCACCGCGCTGAGTTTGCCGATCAGCGCACTGTGCAGACTGCCTCCCGCGGTCGCCGTCGCGGTGCCGACGGCGGCGTGTGCCGTGGCCAGCCCGGCGGCGCTCGCGGCCGTACCCGACAGCAGGCCCTTGGCGGCCAGCGCGGCGACGAGCCCGGCAGGGACGGCCAGCGGCGCGAGGCTGAGGAGCAGTAGTTCGGCCGGAACCCGTTCTGTCGTCGTCGCCATGCACACCGGGCAGCCGCGGGTGTGCCGCGCGATCCGCTTGCGCCACACCGATGCGGGGAGACCGTCCCAGCCGACGACGGTCTCGTTCAGCCGCGGACAGCGCGGGTCGGCCTCCAGCGCGGCGACGATCGCCCGGCTCAGTTCCAACTGCTCGCGCATACGCTGCAGGCGTACTCCGACGTGGGCGACGGTGAGTCCCGTCGCGGCGGCGATGTCGTCACGGCTCAGCGAGCCGGCGCGTTCTTGCCACCACAGCGACAGCAGCGCCCGTTGGTCCTCGTCGAGCCACCGGCCGGCTTCGACGGCCTGCCGGCGCTCGTCCGAGAGATGCAGACGCAGGATGGTGACGTCCTCGGGTTCGGCCCCGGCGTCCGGTATCTGGCGTGCCTCGTCGATGACCGTGGTCCGGTCGGCGAAGGTGCGTTGCCGGTGCCAGTGGGTGTTGATCTGGCGGAGCGTGATCGACACCAGCCAGGACCGGAAGCTCTCCGGGGCACGCAGGGCGGGCAGGTCGCGCACCACGCGCAGCAGGGTCTCCTGGACGACGTCGTCGGCGTCGGCGTGTCCGCTCAGCGCTCGCCCGACGATGTTGTAGACCAACGGCAGGTACGCGGCGATCAGCTCCTCGCGCGCCCGATCGTCACCGGCCTGCGCCGCGACGACCAGCTCCGCGTGGTCCGCGTCCATGAGCCCCATTCCCACCTCCCTCAGGGAAGCGGTCTTCCCTCAGGGAAGCGATCCGCCGAGTACGGCGCCTCACCCTAGCGTCGGCAAGGTACGCGGCCAAAGCCTGTGCCGTGGGCCAACGGACCGGCCCGTGCCGACTTTGGAGGGCCCGGTACCACGTGTTGTGGACTTGTCGGTGGTGCTCCATGGCCGACTCCCACAGATCATCTGGGTGCGTTCGAGTAGCCGGCGGCCAACTCGTGGACGGCCTATTCATGGAGGAGCCCCGGGCCCGTGGAACCAGGCGTCACCGAACGGGACTGGCCAACCTGGCGATGCTCCGCCTGGCCAACCTGGCCGCCCGCACCCTCAGCGAGTCGGAGTCTCCGCTCCACAGGCGGCTCACGGCGCTGTAGTACCCGGCACGGCAGCCTCGGCGGATTCCGGCCTGGCCGGGTCTCGCCATCCGACGGACCGGACGGACCCTGCAGTCATGGCGCGCTCGTGGTGCGTGGCCTCCGCATCGGTCCGGACGACAAATAGCCCCCAGGTCTCTGACCTGGGGGTCTGTCGTGGAGCGGATGACGGGAATCGAACCCGCGCTATAAGCTTGGGAATCACCGCCGCCCAGATCGATCATCTTATGCCTGACCTGCGAAAACGATGCCTGGTGCGGCGCTTCCCGTTGGCTCGGCGATACCCGTGGTGACCGCTGTGCACCGCCCCGAAGGGCACGGTTGGGGCACGACTGGCTTCCTCAGAGATGCGGCTCTTCCTCGCTGTGTACGGTGCTCGGTGATCAGTCGTCGGGTGCGCGCGGCCTTTCGGCGGGTCATGTGTGGGCGAGCTTCGTCGCCAGCGACTGGAACCAGGCGCCGTGGGAGAAGGGTTCGGGTGGACCGACTTCCATACCGAGTTCGGCGGCTGCCAAGGCGTAGTCTCCCTCGTCCAAGGGAAGGGCGAGTAGTTCGTGGAGCTCGCCTACGAGGCGCGCGACCAGTTGAGGGTCGGTGGTGGCCGAGTAGTCGGCGACGGCGGTGTCGTGGTCGGCGAACTCGTCGACGATGTCCTGTGAGAACCATCCCCCGAGCAGTTGCGCGAGTTCAGGGAATCGCGCGTGCCACTCCCAGTGTGTCTGTGGGGTCGACGGTTCCGGTACGTCGCCTTCCTCGATGCTCTTCTTCAGGTGGTCCGCCAGGACCCTCAGCCAGTCGCCGATCTCCGACTGGGGCATCCCGGTGTCCGGGATCGAGTAGAACTCGCCCAGGCCGTGCCGGATGCGGCCCGGAGGATTGCGGCTGTACTCGCGCAGCTGACGTTCCGCCTCGGCGATGGCCGAGGGACGGGTGTGCCAGGTGTGCCGGAGGTACGCGTCCAAGGCTCGGCTGCGCCGCTCCGGGGTGTCGTCGGCCGGCTTCCCCAGGTACGCGCGCATCACTTGGTCCAACTCGCCATACCGGTGGTCGTGTTCGAGGGGCTTCATCGACATGCGCGCGTGACCTCTAGAGGTAGAACGGAACGGTCGTGTGGACGACAAAGCCGACCGGGCTCCAGGGCTCGCGCCGCAGCACCACCCGCGCCGCGCGGACATCGACGGGCCCACGGCCCGCCAGCAGGTCACCCTCCAGCTGCACTCGTCCCACCGGCTCGTCGCGGGACGGCCAGGCGGCCTCGATCGTGAGCCGGGTCCGGGTGTTCTGGGCGAGCCAGCGGTGGATGGCCTGCTCGTTGGCGGTCACCACCTGCTGGGTGGCCCAGTGGGCGGTCTCCCGGTCAGGGTAGGAGGCGGAACGGGTCAGCACGGGTGCATCCTCTCAAATCTCCAGTTCAGGAGCTGCGCTCGTACGGATCGGCGGGCGGCTCAGTAGTCGGAGAAGTTCCAGAACATGCCGACCTCGGTCTTTGAGACGACGATCAGGCCGTAGTCCTCCGAGTAGACGCTTAGCGGGTTGTACGCCCAGTCCGACGAGGTGAAGTCGAGGGTGCCCCGTACATGGCCGGGTTTGTTGGCGTTGGTGTGGTAGGTGGCCTCGTCCCCGTACCGAGCGAGGATCGTGCGCGCCATCTCCCGCAACTCCTGCTCGCTCTCTTTGAAGCGCCTCAGATTGCTCAGGGTGCAGCTGTCGTCCGTGAGGGCCAGGAGGAGGTTCTCGGCACTGTCCCGGTCGATCTGCTGGAGGCGCGGGGCGATGTACTCGGGTGGGTGGGCGACGAAGGGGTACGCGGGAGATGCCTGACGCTCCGGGTGCTCTGCCTCGTCATCGAGACCGGCCCAGCCTCGCGGGTCCGGGACTCGGGTCATCAGCGCGATGACGTCGAGGATCCAGTCCTCGTGGCGGCGCGGGCCTGTGGCGTCGTATGGGGACGCGTCCTCGTACAGGTGGCGTACCGCAGCTTCCCAGGATGCCTGGTCGACGGACATGTATGGGCGGCCTTTCTCAGTGGGGCGCTAGGACTTCGAAGGCATCGAGGTCATGACGGTGAAAGGCGGGGTGCGGCTGCTGTCGTACCGAATCCGCGTGTCGATGCCGGTGACGTCGTACGCCTTGGCGTCCATGCCGCCCCGCTTGTATCCGGACAACGGGTCCTGGTCGTCGATCGGCTGCTTGTTCACGCTCTTGCCACTCGTCTCGCCGTTCGGAGCGGTTGCGTGGAAGTCTTGGACCATTCCTTCCTGCGGCGGGGGAGGGCCCTTGATCCACGCATCGATGGCGGCCTTGTTCTGGTTGAGGTTGTACTCGGTCAGTTCCTCCGCCCGCCGGTAGTTCGGGAATGCGGAAGAACCGCTGGGCTTCGGCTTGCCGTGCGGCCACGCCACGGTTGGGTGGCCCGACTGCTGGTCACGCAGGCGCTGCGCGAGCTGCTCGTCGGTCTTGCCGACGTGTTTGTCCAGGGTATGTCCGCCCGCCATGTACTCGTTGGCCGCGAGGTTCAGGTCGTAATTGCCCTTCGAATCAACCTTCAGCCAGAGCTGCGAGTCCTTGAACTCCTCAAGAGCTCGCGCCCCGAAGCCGTGGCCACGGGCGACGCCGGCCTCGAATTTGGGTGCGCTCAGGTACGCCTCGTCCAGAGGGCCCTCGAGTGCCTCCATACGAGTGGTGAGCCCCGCCAGGATGCCGGTGTACGTGTCGACGATCCGGTTCAGCTTGGCCGTGTCGATGTTCAGCACGGTCTTGACGTCGAAGGAAAGGATCAGGCCCGCACCCTTGCCGATCACGGACGTGACGGTACCGAGGAGACTCTTGGGGTCCTTGGGCTTCGCGAGGTCCTCGACGATCTCCTTGGCGGCTTTCAGCATCGCACGCTGGAGTTCGTCCGCGACATCGCGGTTCAGGTCGACGGCGGCTTCCGCGTACTCGCGCAGGATGGTGGCGATGTTGTCGGCCGTGTCTTTCAACACGGCCATCACCGGCTCGCTGCCCGTCGGTACGTGGGGGGTGCCCTGGCCCGAGTTGGCCGTCTGCGCCCACTGGTAGCCGTGCCGCTGCTGCCCCCACGCGGTTGCGCCCCACAGAGCTCCGCAGAAGGTCCGCATGGCGGCTTCCCAATCGGCCTGCTGGTGGTTGGTGATGGTGCCCACGGCTTGGGTGAGCTGGTCCGCCACCGTGGCCCCCGTGATGGACACGTTCATCCAGCTGTGGCACAGGGAGTTCAGGTAGTGCTGCTGTGGGAAGGGGTGGACGTCCGCCACCCGGCCGACCCGGAAGACGTGCTTGCACAGCGGCTGTAGTACGTCCCGGACGATCTCGGGGATGCCTTCCATCAGGCCACGCAGGATGTCGTCGCCGCCGTCGTCGTCCCCCCATTTGATGTCGGGCACGGAGCCGAAGTTCGGCTCCTTGTCGATGACGGTGGGTCGCGGGCGTTGTTCGGGTGTTGTCCCCGGCTTGGGATGGGCCGCCGCGTCGGCCTTGGTGTAGGCGTTGGCCGTCTCGGTGAATCCGACGGCGACGCCGCCGACACTGAGCACGGACCGGGCCCAGACCTCCAGCCAGCGGTCGCCGACCTTCTTGTACGCCTGGGCGAAATTCCGCGCCTCGGTGCCGGCGCCCCCGGCATCGGGGTACTTGCCCAGCTCCTTCAGGAGCCTGTTGGCACCGCGAACAAGGAAGTCCTGTTGCACGGCGACCCGTCCGGAGACCGCCCAGAGGTCCCTGGGCTTGACGTCGATGATGCCGCTGCCGCTCGGCGGTTGCGCCGGGGAGGGACCGACCATCAGGCGCCGCCTCCCCAGCCTTCGAGTACAGACCGGTTGGCCGCGGCGTAGTTGAGGTGTCCCTTGACCACCACCTCGTGAAGCCACGCCTGGGCGGCCTTGAGGTCGTCGGCCGAGTGGCTCCACTTGTCCAGCTCGTCGATGAAGGCTTCCCGCGCCTCGCCGTCCCAGCTCAAGACGGCTTTGGCGGCTCGCCCGTACAGGGTGTCCAGCTTCTCGTTGAGGACGCGGAGGATCTCCTCCAGGTCTCCCGAGAGACGCTGCAGGGTGGTGAAGTCGACGGTGATCCGGTCGTCGTCCGTCATGGCGTACCCCCGTGGTTCAGATGTCCAGAAGTCGGCTCTTCGGCCGGGCCTCGTCCGGTGCGGGCCCCGGGTCGGGCACGGTGAGGGCCCGGGCGGCGGCGGCCACGTCCTGTCCCTCCTGAATCCTCCGGAACCGTGCCAGGACGTCGAGTTCTTGCTCGGTAAATCCGTCGCGCGAGGCGCGCATGGCGGCTTCGAGGAGGACCATCACCTGACGGATGCGTACAGCGTCCTCAGCGGCACCGCGGTGCAGGGAGCGATACGCCGTGGCCGTGGGTCCCTGCCAGCCTGCGGCGATCCTGTCGACGACCGCGTCCATCCTGCGGATCTGCTGCTCTAGATAGCCCTGCATCTCGTCGAGGTCGTCCGCCAGTCTCGTGAGACTGTCCTCCGAGACACCCAGATCGGCGTTCCCCACCCTGAGCCCCCGCTCGTCGCGACGTTCGCAAGAACCTCAACATACGAATGCTGAGCCTAGCGGGTAACGACGAAGCCCCAGGTCATTGACCTGGGGCTTCGTCGAAGAGCGGATGACGGGAATCGAACCCGCGCTATAAGCTTGGGAATCACCGATCTCCGAGGGTCCAGCAGGGCTCTGAGCAGGGTAAACGGGTGCCATGGGGAACCTTAAGGCTTCCCATGGCACCCGCCGTTTACCGCTGTTCCCCGTCCCGTCTGGCACGGGAGTGGCACGGAGCGCTTAAGTCGCCGACCCGTACGTCACCGGATGGCCAGCTCGGTCAACTCGATGTTCCAGACTCGATCGGCCCGAACTCTGAGGACAGTCGTTCGCCCCCCGTCCGCAGAGCGTCCGAAGAAGTCGACGAACTCCCCGACAGTCATGAAGTCGGTGGCTGCGACCGTGCGTTGGTCGTCGTACCCTTTGTTGATCGTGTAGGTGTTCACCGAGATCAGCCCTTCGACCGCTTCGGGTCGCTGCCGGGGGCAACGGTGTTCTGCTCGCGCACCTGGCCATTCTTCCCCCGGATGCGTACTTCCCCGCCTCCGTCGTTGCTCAGGATCTCCTTGGCGCGGGCGATGGCCTGTGCCTGTGTGGGGAGGACGGCGCTAGCCCGCTCAGAGCCGGGCTTGGTTACAGCCCAGCCCTCTTCGCGCGGGGATACGTCTCTGGTGTTCGGCCGGTCTGCCACGGCAGTTCCTTTTCCGAGGTCTACCGCGCAGGCCCGCCACCTTGGAAGAACTGGAAGATGTCGGTAGGGTCCAAGGGCGCGACCAACGCACTAGGTCCCATGCCACGCGTCCGACCTCAATCGGGCCCCTTGGCTGGGGCCTGCTTTGGTTTGACGAGATAAGTGAAGCACCTCCGACTGCCCGTCAGCAAGCAACACCCCAAGATGTGGGGTCTGGGCGCTCGGCGTTCCACAACATGTGGACCTCGTGGGCATGGGTCAGCAACAGGGTACTGCTCCCCACTGACAACTCCGGGTGCGTCACCCGTGGCTGGTGGGTGGTCAGGCCTTGTGCCCGGGGGTGCGCATCCGGTTCCCACCACTCACCCCAAACTTCCATCCCGTCTGCCATCGACCCACACGTACGTGGAGCTGGCGCGGTGCCGGGCGTCCAGGTGGAGCGCGCCACTGTACGAACGACCTGGACGCCCGGTGCCGTGTCTGCTCGGCTTGTCCTGGGTCGATGGCAGACGGGATGGAAGTTCCCCGCCTCAGCACCCCACCGGCCGGCACCCGTGCACGGTGCCCCCGCCATCCCGGAGCCTGAGGCCCCCGCCGGAGGCATGTCCGTGACCGTTGGAACCAGAGGCCGTTGGGGCTCGACTCATGCCCTTGGGCCTATCCCGTCTTGCAGGGGCGGGCGTCGGCGCAGCGGGGGCGGAGCGGGCCGAAGGCAGGAGCGGCGCCCCGAGCGGAGCCGGGAAGCCCGCCCGGCGGAGCGGAGCGCAGCCGGGTGCTTGATGAGGTAGAGAAACCTGTAACAGCTCCCCTACGGGCAGATGTACGCGATCGTCGCGTCGTCGTGCTGCTTGCTCCGGGGCCATTGGCTGAGGTCGGGGTCGGACCGCTCCGCTTCGCGGACCTGCCGGATCACGTTGTCGGGGCCATTGTGGGCGAGTAGGTCCAGACAGCCCCGCCAGTCGGTCGCATGGAACGTGGTCACGAGTCGCGCTGCGCCGTCGCTCAGCAGGGCCGCTGCCTGGACACCGGATGCGCTCTCCGCGCCGGTGAGGGCCTCGGTTGCTGCTGCCGGGTCTGCCGCTGCTACCCAGTATCCGCCTGGCGTGTTGCGGAGACTGCGTTCCTCTCTGACGAGGGCCTGATGGGCTTCTCTCTCTGCTTCCGACCCAGGAGCTGCCGCCGCGAGAGCCTCGCGGGCTTGTTGTGCCACGTGGGCAAGACGATCGTCTGTCGTGCTCGTGACGACGTCATCGCTGTCCACGAGGACCGTGCAGTCCCCCAGGACCAACCATTCGAAGAGGTCGCCTCGCATCCGGGCGATGGCCACCGTCGCGGATGGCGAGAGTGGATCATCGACGGCGCAGGTGTCCCGGTGCAGAGCAGCCGTGGACTCGATGGCCACGGCAAGGCACTCGGCGAGTGGACACTCCTGTCTGGCGGCCTCGGTGTGGAGGCGGGTGCCCAACTGGCTTACGTACCAGGCGACTCCGTGAGTGCACCCCGATTCCATGCCGGGCGCCATGCCGGCACCGTCCAACACCACGACCACAGTGGGGCTGGACATTGCGAAGTCCTCGTTCGCCCCATGGGGTCGCGCGTAGCTGGCCTGGCGTACGCGCACGTTAGGCGGTCTCGTGGATCAGGACGTCGCTCAGGGCCCGACTGCCGGTGATCGCCTTGGTGCCCGGCTCGTAGTCGGCGGTGACCACCATGGAGAACGGGGCGGTACCCGCCTCCTTGTAGAGGCTGGCGATGCTCTCGGTGAGGAAGTGGGCCACACCCAACGAGCCCACGGCGTGAACGCCTGCGATGAGAAGGAAGGTGCCCTTCCCGTCGGGTCTGGGCAGTCGGCCGAGATAAGCGATGTCCGCGGGTGTCGGGTCTTCGGGGCTGTCGCTGGGGGAGGTGTGAACCGTGCCGCTTCCCCGCTCGATCAGGGCCCAGCGTCCGTCGGGCAGGGTCTCGAAAGCCAACCTTGGATCGTTGCCCAGAGCCTCGGCGGTGACGGGCGACGTCTTGGGTCCGCAGACGACGATGAGGTCATCGCGGTTGAGGTCGATCTCGCCTGAGGTCGGGATGTAGCCCAGATCCCCTTCGAGCTGGAGCTGATGCGCCAGTGCCAGCAGCTTCTGACCCGTGGAGCTGTCTTCGAGTGCCACGTAGTCCCGCTCCCCCGGCCGCATGGGGACGAGTACCTGTACGTCCTGGGTGCCGAGGAACACTCGCTCCGGCGGCGGGCCGGCGTCACGGAGCTGCGCAACGCGCGCCCGGCTGACGCCCATGAGCTTCGCCACGTCCGCCATCGAGCGCCCGTGATCACGAAGCCACGCGATGCTCTCCTTGCGCATGCGGGAGGTCTCGACAACGGCGGCCTGGAGCTCCCCCATCAGGTCCACGGCGGCCTTCACGCGGAGCGCGTGATCTTGCATGGCGGCGACGCGCCGCACTTCGTCAATCACGGCGAACACCTCGCGAAAGCGGACGGGGAACTGTCTTCATACCCGACATGCTAAGGGGGGCTTGACACCTCGCACCAGTCGCGTGCATCTTAGGTGGTAACCCCCCCTTAACGGAGCGGGGGTTCGACGCTCGGGCTGTTAAGCCCCCCTTACCGGGAGAGTGGACATGCCGTCCTTCAAGATCGACCTTTCGACTGCCGTGGTCTTCGTCGCGACCGCGCCGACTCCGAAGCTCGTGAGCAAGCAGACCGGTGAGCGCGCCATGGACCGGGAGACCGGTGCCGGGCTGTCCACGGTGGGCCTGCTGATCTCGGACGAGGGTGAGGGCAACCTCTACCAGGTGACCGTTCCGGAGACCGGGCTTCCCGACGGTCTGGCGCCGGGCATGCCGGTGTCGGTGATCGGCCTCAAGGCTCGGGACTGGGAGAACACGTTCAACGGCCAGGCCCGGCACGGCATCTCGTTCCGTGCCGTCGCCCTCACGGCTGGGGTCTGAACATGACGGATCTGTCGACGTTATGGGAGGTCGGCCTCCCTCTGGCCGGCGCCGCCGGTGGCCTCGGCTACGCGAAGGTTCGTGCCCCGCGCCTGTACTGGTCGCTGGTCGGACTGCCGGTCGCCCAGGCGCGGTTCGCGATGACGTACCGCTCCACGATGGACGTCTGCGGGCTGACGGTGCAGCCGTCCCGACTGCGGGCGTTCATGGTCCGCAACGTCGCCCGCCGCAGTGACGTGCAGCCGGTGCCGCCGAAGGTCCGGCGGGTGCGGGGTTCCTCGACCGGTATGCGGGTCACGCTCCGCCTCCCCGCCGGTCTTGAGCCCGCCGACGTGGTCGCTGCGTCCGAACGGCTGCGGCACGCCTGGGGTGTCCACTCGGTCAACCTGGTGGAGACCAAGCCGGGGTTCGTCGAGCTGAGGATGACCGGCTACGACGTTCTGCGTCGGGTGAAGATGCCGCGCCGCAGAACGTCGGGCCCGATGACGGTGCCGGTCGCGCTGCGGGAGGACGGCACGGCATTCGTACGGGACTACCTGAAGGTCCCTCACGCGCTGACGCTCGGCGCGAACCAGTCGGGCAAGTCCATGTACCAGCGCAACCTGATCGCCGGACTCGCCCGGCTGCCCGTCGCCCTCGTCGGGATCGACTGCAAACGGGGAGTCGAACAGCGCGGATACGCGCCCCGGCTGTCGGCCTTCGCGACCTCACCCGAGGAAGCCTCCGGGCTCCTGGATGCGCTGGTGAGTGAGATGGAAGCCCGCTTCGACCTGCTCAGCGAGTTCGGCGTCGCCGATGTGTGGGCTCTGCCTGAGCAGGTGCGGCCCGTGCCGGTCGTGCTCCTGGTGGACGAGGTCGCGGAGCTGTTCCTCATCACAGGAAAGAAGGACGAGGGACGCCGGGACCGGATGGTTACGCAGATGATTCGCCTTGGGCAGCTGGCCCGTGCGGCCGGCATCTTCCTGGAGGTCTGCGGCCAGCGGTTTGGCTCCGACCTCGGCAAGGGCGCCACCACGCTGCGTGCCCAGCTCACCGGCCGGGTCGTCCATCGTGTCAACGACAAGCAGACCGCTGAAATGGGCTTGGGCGACATTGCCCCGGACGCGGTGGTGGCAGTGACGACGATCCCGCCGGACCGGCCCGGTGTCGCGGTGGCCGGTGACTCCTCCGGCGGCTGGTCCCGCATTCGTACACCCGAGTTGAGCGCGGCCGACGCTGCCGCGACCTGTGTCCAATACGCGCATCTGACGCCGGACGTTCCGGCCCTCGCCGCGTACCGGCCGGTGGCCCCCACCCCGGCCTCCGCCGAGTCCGTCGAGCTGCCCGTGCCGCTGGTGAAGCCGATTCCGGCGACGGACTGACACCCCCTTCCCTCCCGGTCGGCGTGACCTCCTCACGCCAGGTCCTTACCCGACCCATGCCTGAAAGGAGGTGAACCATGTTCCGAACCCTCCGGTTCGACGCCGTGCTCATCCAGGCCGTCATTGCTGGGGCCCTGTCCTTCTCCCACTTGCACGACCTGGCTCAGGCCGCCGGGCAGGACGGCTGGAAGGCGTGGGCCTACCCGGTCAGTGTCGACCTGCTGTTGGTCGCCGCCTGGCGCCGGATGCGCACGGACGGGGGCAACCGCGATGCCTGGCTCTGGTTCGCCATCGCCCTCGTTGCCTCGCTCGGCGCCAACGTCGCCACCGCCGGAATGCTCGACATGAACGACGTTCCCCCGTGGCTGCGCATCCTGGTCGCCGGGTGGCCCGCGCTCGCCTTCCTCGGCGGCACGCTCCTCGCCCACGCACACGCCCCAGTGCCAAAGCCGGAACCGGCGCCCGTAGAGGAGTCCGCGCCGGATCTGACCGTGGAGCGCGCTCCGGAACCGGCGCCCGAGCTGCCGCCGGCCGGTCCGTCCCCGCAGGAAGTAGCGCCGGATCATGCCTCGTTGGCGCCCACCGTGCCCGTTCCACCCGCACTGCTCGACCACGCCCGGAAGATCGCGGACGCCCACCGTGCCCAGACCGGCGCTCCGATCGACGCGGCAACCCTCCGCGCTCGCCTCGGTCTTTCCGCCGCGCTGGCGGACTCGATCGCCCTTCAACTCGCCTGACACGAAAGGAGAAAGACCCATGCGCCCGAACCGCTTCCACAACGTGATCCGCATCGGCCCCGTACAGGTCGGCACCCTCAACGACGGCCGGGGCCTCACCAAGCACACCGCCGTGTGCACCGCCCCCGGCTGCGACTTCTCGGCCGACTACAACACCCGTGCCGCCGCCGAACTCGCCGCCCGCACCCACCGCTGCAACCCGCGCTGACCAAGGAGACCGCCTCGTGGACGTCCCGCTCTGGCTCGCCCTGATCCTCGTCGGCGCCCTCGGCATCAAGCTCATCCGCCCGCCCTGGTGGCTCGTCGCCTTGATCCTCCTCGGCGGCTACCTCCTCGCCGACAGCTTCCTCGCCCCCGCCATCGACACCGCGATCACCAAGTAGGGAGACCCGCCATGTTCCGACCGCACGTCCCGGTCAACCCGCTCCCGACCGGCCTCGTCAGCCCGCTCATCCAGTTCACCGCCCCCGCGACCACCGTCGAGCCGATGGCCTGCAACCACGACCACACCTCCGCCCCGGTGCCGGTCGCCACGTCGCGCTCCACGGTCCAGCTCACCCCCGGCAGCGCGATCGCCCTCGCGGCTGGCGGTGGTGCCGTGGTCCTGGTCGTCGGCACCGTCCTCGTCTCGCTGCTCCTCGCCGTCACCATCACCGGCGTCTCCGTCGCCCTGGTCGCCGTCGTCCTGCGGCTGCTCATCCGCGACATGCAGAAGGGCCGGTGACCAACGTGGACACGCAGACGATCGCAGCGGCAGGCTTACCGGCCCTCGGGTGGGCCCTGCACGGCGGACTGCTCTGGCGCCGCCTGGCCACCGCTCGCCGGGACCCGCTGACCGGCCTGCACACCCGTGCCGGTTGGACCTCCCGCGCCGACCACCTCATCACCCGGCACCCGAATGCCCTCGTGGTCCTGGTCGACCTGGACAACTTCAAGGCCATCAACGACACCCACGGCCACGCCGCCGGAGACACCGTGCTCACCGCGACGGCCGACCGCCTCACCGCTTGGTGCGGACGCCACGGCACCGTTGCCCGCCTCGGCGGAGACGAGTTCGCCGCCATCGTCACCGACCCCGCGCACACCGCCGGCCTTCCGGCCCTCCGCGCCGCGCTGGACCAGCCGGTCACACACCAGGGCCACACCCTGCGGGTCTCCGCGTCGGTCGGGCACTGCCACCGCGAACACCTGCCGATCCCGGCCCTCACCGATGCCCTCTCGACGGCTGACGCCTCGATGTACGCGGCCAAGGGCCACGGCAGGCGCCACACACGCTGAGCGGCCCCCGGAGCGGCCTCGGTCGCCAAACTTCCGCCGCCCCGGGCGCCTCAACCCCACTTCAGATCCAACGGACCCGAAAAGGGAAAGCCCATGATGCCCCAGCCCCTGACCCCGCGCGTCTGCTCCCACTGCGACGGCTTCCCCGTCGTCCACATCACCACCGGCACCACCAGTCCGAACGGGAGTCGCCGCACCTTTCCGGCCACCTGCCCGGCCTGTAAGGGCACCGGCACCCGCACCACGTCGGCCCCGCTCGTGTCGGCCGGGTGGTGACCGGCATGAACCATCTCTCCATCTCTGGACACCTGACGCCGGAGACTCGCTGCCGTGTCACCCGCTTCCCCGACAGCTCCCGCCCCTTCGTCAGCCTCCGGGTCGAGGGCGAAGCGATCGAAATCGCGTTCCTCGCCTCTCCCGGCTCCGCCGAGTCCCTGCGTGCCCTCGCAGCTGCCGCGACCGAAGCCGCCGCCGCTCTCGACACCCTCACCGCGCACGGGAAGTGACCACCTTGACCGACGCCCCCACCCTGGCGGGCCTGGACCCGGCCACCCTGAGCGACCTGCTCCGGCTGGCCGGGTCCTCCGGCTTCGACCGCCTCACCGACCAACTCCGCCGCACCCAGGGATGCGCCGCGCCCATCCGCCTCTCCGGCGGCACCAAGACCCTCGACCCCGCCACACGGACCGTGCTCCACGCTTACACGACCGACGCCGAGCCCGGCGGGGTCCTGCGTGTGGCCTGCGGCAACCGCCGGGCCTCCCGCTGCCCCGCCTGCGCCTGGACCTACGCCGGGGACACCTACCACCTGATCCGTGCCGGACTCGTCGGCAACCCGGACAAGGGCACCCCTGAGACGATCCGCGATCACCCTCGCGTCTTCGCCACACTCACCGCCCCGTCCTTCGGCCCGGTCCACAACCGCCCCGGAACCCGCCCATGCCGCTGCGGCACCTGGCACCAGGAGGACGCGCCCGAACTCAGCACCCCGCTCGACCCGGAGACGTACGACTATGCCGGGGCGGTGCTGTGGAACAACCACGCCTCCGAACTGTGGCGCTACTTCACGATCTACCTCCGCCGCGAAATCGCCCGCCGCGCCGGCCTCACCCAGACCGCCGCCCGCGACCAGTCCCGCGTCTCCTTCGGCAAGGTCGCCGAGTACCAGAAACGCGGCGCCGTCCACTTCCACGTCGTCATCCGATTCGACGGGCCCGACGGCCCCCACACCGCACCCCCGGCCTGGGCCACCCTCGACCTCCTGACGGACGCCATCAAGGCCGCCGCCGCCCGCGTCCACGTGCCCGTGCCCGCCGCGCCCGAGTACGGCGTGGACCAGGACGTGAAGCTCACGTGGGGCAGTCAGCTCGACGTTCAGCCCATCGGCGCCTTCGGCCAGGGCGAAGACCTCACCGAACAGGCCGTGGCCGCCTACGTCGCGAAGTACGCCACGAAGTCCGCCGAGAACACCGGAGCCGTCGACCACCGCGTGGGCAACAAGGAAGCCCTGATCCTCCTCGACGTCCCGGACCACCCCCGACGCCTCATGGAAGCCTGCATGGACCTCGATCCGGCCTACCCGGACCGGAGACTCCGCGCCTGGGCCCACATGCTCGGCTTCCGCGGCCACTTCTCCACCAAGTCCCGCCGCTACTCCACCACCCTCGGCGCCTTACGCCAGGTCCGCGCCGACTACCGCGCTGCCCAGCAACGCGCCTCCCTCGGCCTGCCAGACCCCGATGAACACCCGGAGTCCACCGTCCTCGTGGTCGCCCACTGGAGCTACGCGGGACAGGGCTCCACCCCAGGCGAGTCCTGGCTCGCCGCCAACATCCGCCGCGACATCCAACACAACCGCGAAATCGCCCGCGAAGAACTCATGGGGGAACGAGATGAGTGATCGATACCTGTCCGTCGTCCAGGTCGCCGAACTGCTCGGCACCACGGTCCGGTTCCCTCGGCGTCTGGTGGCTGAGCGGCGCATCCGGTACGTGAAGGTCGGGACACACGTGCGCATCCCGGAGAGCGCCGTTCAGGAGTACATCGACGCCCACACCGTCGAGCCCGCCCGTCCCCGTGCCCGCTCGCGTTTCGGGAGGGCTGCCTGATGGCCAACAGCCGTGGTCGGCGCCGCCGGTTCGGAGCGATTCGCAAGCTGCCCTCGGGCCGGTTCCAGGCGAGGTATCCCGGGCCGGACGGCGTGATGCGGCCGGGGCCCGACACATTCGCCACCACTCGGGACGCGGATGACTGGCTCGCCGAGAAACAGACCGAGATCAAAAAGGGGGACTGGCGGGACCCGGATGCCGGGGCGGTGAGCTTCGCGGAGTACGCGCTCCAGTGGGTCGAGGAGCGCGACCTGGAGGAGACGACCGAGGAGCTGTACCGGCGGCTGCTCCGGCTGCATCTCCTGCCGACATTCGAGGACATCGACCTGGACGAGATCACCCCGCCTCGGGTGCGTACTTGGCGTGCCGAGCGTCTGAAGTCCACGGGCCCGACGACCGTCGCCAAGTCGTACCGGCTGCTCAAGGCCATCATGGAGACCGCCACAGACGACGAGCTGATCCGGCGCAACCCGTGCCGGATCCCAGGGGCGGGCAAGGAGACACCGCGAGAGCGGCCCACCGCCACCGTGGACCAGGTCGACGCCGTCGCCAAGGCCATAGGGCCGCGCTGGCGCCTCATGGTCTACATCGCGGCCTACGGTCCCGCCCGGCCCGAGGAGCAGGCAGGACTTCGGCGCCCGGACGTCGACCTCGCCAACGTCGGAGTCTGGGTCCGCCGCGCCGAGCCCGAGCTCAACACCGGCCGCCGTGCGCCCGGCGACACCAAGAGCGAGGCGGGCAAGCGCTTCATCGTCCTGCCGGCCTTCATGGCGAAGGACCTCAAGACGCACATGTACCTCTACGCCGAGCAAAAGCCCGACGGGCTGCTCTTCGTGGGGGAGCGGGGTGCCCCCTTCCGGCGTACGACGTTCGGTCGGAAGTGGAAGGAGGCGCGTAAGGCGGCTGGGCTGCCGGAGGGGTTCACCTTCTACGACCTCCGCCACACCGGCCACACGCTCTCGACGCAGTCCGGCGCCACGCTCAAGGACACGATGGTGCGCGCGGGCCAGTCCTCCGAGAAGGCGGCCATGATCTATCAGCACTCGAACCTTGAGCGGCAGAGGGAAGTGGCGGCCGGGATCGACGCCCGCGTGCAATCCCTCCGTGCCAAGGCTTCTGGCACGGATCTGGCACGGGAGCCCTAGACAGGTCTGGACAACACAAAAGCCCCGGGTCTCTGACCTGGGGCTTTGCTATGGAGCGGATGACGGGAATCGAACCCGCGCTATAAGCTTGGGAAGCTCATGTTCTACCATTAAACTACATCCGCCTGGCGGCCGTTGATCAGTGCCGCAGACTCGGACACTGTACCCCATCGCGAAGTCGCGGCGTACCTCCCTGTGACGGAGTGCCGCCTGGAGACGTGTCCTGTTCATCCCCTAATGTGGCTGTCTCGTCCACCACTTGTCGGGGAAGGGACTTGATGGGTTCGATGGAGCGCACCGTCGTTCGATGTGCCGAAGGGCATGTGTTCAGTACCGCTTCGTTCCCGTTGCAGCAGCTCGGTGCCGGGCGGATCGGGCCAGGGCGGCTCATCCGGTGTCCACGGTGTGCGCGGCTGCGGCACGCGGTGCCCGTGGAGCTTGAGCGGCGCTGATGGCGGCACGGGCGCGGAGCCTTCCCGGTCGTCTCGATTGGGGCAGGTCCGCGCCCTCTGCGTATCGTGGGGGCGTGCTTCTCTCAGACAAGGACATCCGGGCCGAGATCGACGCCGGGCGGGTCCGCATCGACCCGTACGACGAATCCATGGTGCAGCCCTCGAGCATCGACGTGAGGCTTGACCGCTTCTTCCGGGTGTTCGAGAACCACCGCTACCCCCACATCGACCCCGCCGTCGAGCAGCTCGACCTGACGCGTGAGGTCGAGCCCGAGGGCGACGAGGCGTTCATCCTGCACCCCGGCGAGTTCGTGCTCGCCTCGACCTACGAGGTCATCAGTCTCCCCGACGACATCGCGTCGCGGCTCGAGGGCAAGAGCTCCCTCGGGCGCCTCGGGCTCGTCACGCACTCCACCGCCGGGTTCATCGACCCCGGTTTCTCCGGGCACGTGACCCTGGAGCTGTCGAACCTCGCCACCCTGCCGATCAAGCTCTGGCCGGGGATGAAGATCGGCCAGCTGTGCATGTTCCGGCTGAGCTCGCCCGCCGAGTTCCCGTACGGCAGCGAGCGGTACGGCTCGCGCTACCAGGGGCAGCGGGGGCCGACCGCCTCGCGCTCCTTCATGAACTTCCATCGGACCCAGGTGTGACAGCAATGAGTGACGTACGGGAGAACCTCACCTACGAGGGATTCGGGCGCGCGATCCGCGAGCTCGCGCAGACCATCGCCGACGACGGCTACGAGCCCGACGTCGTGCTCTCCATCGCCCGCGGCGGCGTCTTCGTCGCCGGCGGTCTGGCCTATGCCCTGGACTGCAAGAACATCCACCTCGTGAACGTGGAGTTCTACACCGGGGTCGGCACCACCCTCGAAATGCCCGTCATGCTCGCGCCCGTCCCCAACGCGATCGACTTCAGCGACAAGAAGGTCCTGATCGCCGACGACGTCGCCGACACCGGCAAGACCCTCAAGCTCGTCCACGACTTCTGCGTCGACCACGTCGCCGAGGTCCGCTCCGCCGTCATCTACGAGAAGTCGCACTCCCTCGTGAAGTGCGAGTACGTGTGGAAGAAGACCGACGAGTGGATCAACTTCCCCTGGTCCGTCGAGCCGCCCGTCGTCCGCCGAGAGGGTCAGGTTCTCGACGCCTGAGCCCCCATGGGTGACGCGAAGGCCCCCGCCGTGTTCGGTGGGGGCCTTTCCTGTGCCTTGTGCCTTGTGCGTCGTACGTCTTGGCTACAGCATGCCCAGCTTGATCAGCGACAGCAGCGCCACCAGCTGGATCGCCGACGCGCCCAGCGCCTTCGGCCACGGCAGGTCGTGCGAGCGGCTCACCATCATCGTGAAGAGCGCGCCCGCCGCCAGCCAGGTCAGCCAGCCGAGGACCTGCACCAGGCCGTTCTCGCCACCCAGGAAGAGCGCGAAGACCAAGCGGGGCGCGTCCGTGATCGACATGATCAGCATCGACAGGCCCACCGTCGGCTGCCAGGCGCCGTCACCGCCGAGCTGGCGCGCCAGCGTGTGCGTCACCACGCCCATGATCAGGCCGGCCACGACGAAGCCCACGCCCGTCATCAGGACGTACGGGATCGCCGTCGACAGCGTCGCGTTGATCGCCTCGTCGCGCGCCTTGTCGAAGCCGAAGATCGCCAGCAGGCCGTAGAGGAACGTGACAGTCAGCGCAGGGCCCCAGACCGCGTGGTCCCGCATCTGCAGGAACGTCGGGCCCGGGCGCAGCACGATGCCGCTCAGGAGGGCCTTCCAGGGCAGCCGCGGGCCCGTCGGGACGGGGGCGGCGCCCGCGTTGTACGTCGCCGCGTCGCCGTAGGGGTCCTCGTTCACGCTGAACATCTGCGTGTGCCCCGGGGTGTTCGCCGCGTAGCTCTGCTGCTGATGGTGCTGCTGCGGCGCCCCGTACGGGTCCCCGAAGTACTCCGGCTCCCCGTATCCGCCGCCGCCCTGCTGCGGGGCCTGCTGGGGCCACTGCTGCTGCGGGTGGGGCGGCGGGGCCGCGTTGTACCCGTACGGCGCCTGCTGCGGTTGTTGTTGCGGGGGGCGGTTGTCCCGGCCGCGTCCGTTCCTGAATCCAGCCACGTCATCGAACGTACCCGTTCCTGCTGTGGCTCCGCTCCTTCGCCCCTGAGCTGCCACTGAGCTGTGACATCCCCTAGGGGGTACCCGGGGGCTTTACAGGGTTGGCGGCCAGGTCTCGGCTGATCGTTACAAAGCCTACGGATCGCCTAGACATCGCATCCGTAGCTTTGTGGATGTCGCAGGACGAAACGCACGAAACCGACATTCGAGGGGCTCCTCATGCGCGTCACCCGCCGCACCATCCGTACCGCCGCGATCGCCACCGGCACCATCGCCGCCCTGACCCTCCCCGCCGCCGGGGCCTTCGCCGCCGAGAGCCCGGCCGCCGACCGGCAGGTCACCCAGGAGGACCAGAGCGTCGGCGACCAGGGCGACCAGGGCGACCAGGACCGTGGCACCGGCGACCAGGACCGCGGCACCGGCGACCAGCAGGTCGTCCCCGACAAGGGTGACCAGGACAACCAGGGCGACCCGCAGAAGCAGACAGACCCGCCCGTCGAGCGCGCCTTCATCAAGTCGTTCAAGCTCGCCGACGGCTCGGTCGCCAAGGTCTACCAGACGGGGACGGACGAGTACGTCGCCGAGATCTGGGCCGGGGGCTCGCTGATCGACACCCTCACCACCACCGGCAGCCCTGCCTACGGGCAGAACAACGGCCTCCACGTCGTCCTGCAGCCCGACGGCAGCGTCACCTCCTGGGTCGAGGGCAACCCCACCCCCAAGCCCACCCCCACCCCGAAGCCCAAGCCCAAGCCCACGCCCGACAAGCAGGGCGACAAGAAGGTCGAGAAGAAGAAGGCCGCGAAGAAGGCCTCCTCCGTCACCATCACCATGCCGGACGGGCGCCTCGCCAAGCTGGTGAAGAGCCCCGGCGGACCCCGCGTCGTGATCTCCATGCCGAACGGCCACCACCTCGGCACCCTCGACCTGAAGAACCCCACCGCCACCAACGACGGCTGGACCTACAAGATCGCCGTCGCGGGCAAGGGCCAGTACAAGTTCGTCGTCATCGACACCCCGAAGCAGGGCGGCAACAGCTGGGTCTACGACTTCCACGGCAAGCTGATCGAGAAGTACCAGGTCCAGAAGGGCAAGACGGGTACGAAGACCGCCACCACCGTCGTCGTCCCCAAGGGCACCGTCCCCAAGGGCGGCGTGAAGGCCGGGGCCGAGAACGTCTCCGACACCTCCGACCAGGCCGCCCTCATCGGCGCCGGCGGCGGTCTCGCCGCCCTCGGAGCCGCCGGGCTCGGGTTCGCCCTCTACCACCGCCGCGCACAGCGGTAGGCGCGCACAGCAGTAGGGCCGACGCAACGCAGAAGGGCCGCCCCGCGCATCTCGCGCGGGGCGGCCCTCCGTACGACGTACGCGTCCTACTCGGCCGACACCGGCTCCGCCTCGTCCGCCTCGGCGTCCTCCGGCTCCGGCTTCGTCTTCACCGAGTCGAGCAGCAGCTGCGCCACGTCCACGACCTGGACGGACTCCTTGGCCTTGCCGTCGTTCTTCTTGCCGTTGACCGAGTCGGTCAACATGACCAGGCAGAACGGGCAGGCGGTGGAGACGATGTCGGGGTTCAGGGAGAGGGCCTCGTCGACGCGCTCGTTGTTGATGCGCTTGCCGATCCGCTCCTCCATCCACATCCGCGCGCCACCGGCGCCACAGCAGAAGCCGCGCTCCTTGTGACGGTGCATCTCCTGCTGACGCAGGCCCGGGACGGCCGACATGATCTCGCGCGGAGGCGTGTAGACCTTGTTGTGGCGGCCCAGGTAGCAGGGGTCGTGGTACGTGATCAGACCCTCGACCGGCGTCACCGGGATCAGCTTGCCCTCGTCGATGAGGTGCTGGAGCAGCTGCGTGTGGTGGATGACCTCGAACTCGCCGCCCAGCTGCGGGTACTCGTTCGCGATCGTGTTGAAGCAGTGCGGGCAGGTCGCGACGATCTTCTTCGCCGACTTCGGCTTCTTGGTCGACTCGTCCTCGTCATCCTCGCCGAACGCCATGTTCAGCATCGCGACGTTCTCCTGGCCGAGCTGCTGGAACAGCGGCTCGTTGCCCAGGCGGCGGGGCGAGTCACCCGTGCACTTCTCCTCGCCGCCCATGATCGCGAACTTGACGCCCGCCATGTGCAGCAGCTCGGCGAAGGCCTTGGTGGTCTTCTTGGCCCGGTCCTCCAGGGCGCCCGCGCAGCCGACCCAGTACAGGTAGTCGACCTCGGTGAGGTCCTCGACGTCCTTGCCGACGATCGGGACCTCGAAGTCGACCTCCTTGGTCCACTCGACGCGCTGCTTCTTGGCCAGACCCCAGGGGTTGCCCTTCTTCTCCAGGTTCTTGAGCATCGTGCCGGCCTCCGAGGGGAAGGCGGACTCGATCATCACCTGGTAGCGGCGCATGTCGACGATGTGGTCGATGTGCTCGATGTCGACCGGGCACTGCTCCACGCACGCACCGCAGGTGGTGCAGGACCACAGCACGTCCGGGTCGATGACGCCGTTCTCCTCGGCGGTGCCGATGAGGGGGCGCTCGGCCTCCGCGAGAGCGGCGGCGGGCACACCGGCCAGCTGCTCCTCCGAAGCCTTCTCGTTGCCCTCCATGTCCTTGCCGCCGCCGGCGAGCAGGTACGGCGCCTTGGCGTGCGCGTGGTCCCGCAGCGACATGATCAGGAGCTTGGGGGAGAGCGGCTTGCCGGTGTTCCAGGCGGGGCACTGCGACTGGCAGCGGCCGCACTCGGTGCAGGTGGAGAAGTCGAGGATGCCCTTCCAGGAGAACTGCTCGACCTGGGAGACACCGAAGACGGCGTCCTCGGCCGGGTCCTCCCAGTCGATCTCCTTGCCGGCCGTCGTCATCGGCTGGAGCGCGCCGAGGGCGGTGGAGCCGTCGGCGTTCCGCTTGAACCAGATGTTCGGGAAGCCGAGGAAGCGGTGCCAGGCCACACCCATGTTGGTGTTCAGCGAGACCGTGATCATCCAGGTGAAGGACGTGACGATCTTGAGCGCCGCGAAGAAGTAGGTGAGGTGCTGGATCGTGCTCAGGTCGAGGCCGTCGAGCAGCGCGATCAGCGGGTACGAGGCGAAGAAGCCCGGCTCCCAGCTCGTCACGTGGTGCTGGACGCCTTCGAGGGCGCGCAGCGTCATGATGCAGACGCCGACGATGAGGATGACGGCCTCGACGAAGTACGCCTGGCCGGTCTTGGAGCCCGCGAAGCGCGACTTGCGGCCCGCCTTGTTCGGCTTGCTGAGCTGCCGGATCACGATGAGGGTCACGATGCCGAGGACCGTCATCAGGCCGAGGAACTCGGTGAAGATCTCGTACGGCAGCCAGTCGCCGATGATCGGGATCAGCCAGTCGGCCTGGAAGAGCTGGCCGAAGGCGTTGACGATCGTGAGCAGCAGCGAGAAGAAGCCCACGGCCACGAACCAGTGCGCCACGCCGACGACGCCCCAGCGGTTCATGCGCGTGTGGCCGAGGAACTCCTTGGCCAGCGTGATGGTGCGCTGCGTGGGGTCGCCGGTGCGCGAGCCCGCGGGCACGGGCTGGCCGAGCTTCACGAAGCGGTAGATCTGCGCGGTGGCGCGGCCGAACAGCGCGACGGCCACCACCGTGATGGCGATCGACACGATGATCGCGGCGAGTTGCATGAGGGGCTCCTCGGGCGGGCCTGCGAGGCGGGAGTGCCGGCACTCTCCAGTGACGTACCCGGCACTGTCGAGTGTGGCACTACTAAGCGGTAACTTATTCAGTCCGTGCTGAGATTACCGCCTCACGGCGCCGCCCTGTAGCGGCGCCCGCGGTGATCTGTGTCGCTCAGGCAAGCCTTGCCGACCGGCTCCGCCCCGCCGTCGAACCGCTCGCCGCGCGACGCCTGCGGACTGCTGGAAGCGTACGCGCCAGGATGGCCAGGTCCATGCCGAGCCAGTGATGGTCCACATAGTGGAGATCGAGCAGCTCGCGCTCCTCCCAGGGCAGCTCCGAGCGCCCGCTGATCTGCCAGAGCCCGGTCATGCCGGGGCGTACCGAGAGCCGGCGGCGGGACTCGCCCACGCACTCGCGGTGTCCGGGGGTGAGCGGGCACGGGCCGACCAGGGACATCTGTCCCCGTACGACGTGCAGCAGGAGGGGCAGTCCGGCCAGCGGGCTCTTCGTGCGGAACGTGAGCATGGTGAAGGCCTGTCCGCCCCGGCCCGCGACGGCCCTGCGGCGCAGCACGCCGCCGGCGCCGGCCTTCGCGCAGGCGAGGGAGAGGGTGACGGCGGCGATCAGGGGGGAGAGGGCGGCCAGTAGGGCGAGTCCGCCGAAGAGGTCGAGTGCGCGCTTGGCCGTCATTCCCCCACACCCTTTCGAGTGACATTCATGGGATATTCGTGGGATACGCCCGCTTTGCCCGGCAGGGGTAACCGGACTCTCTCACGGGGGTGGGGCCCGGGCGGGGCAATGACGCGCCATGGGCGCCTCTTTGAGCGACTCTCAGGGTGAAGAGTTGAGTCGCCTCCACTCAGGTCTGTTGACGCACTCGACCTCGTCGTGCATCCTTGAGTCAGTTCCACTCAAGTCGGTCAGCTGGAGGAATTGAAATGGCACGTGCGGTCGGCATCGACCTGGGCACGACTAACTCCGTCGTCAGCGTTCTGGAAGGCGGCGAGCCCACCGTCATCACCAACGCCGAGGGTGCCAGGACCACGCCGTCCGTCGTCGCCTTCGCGAAGAACGGTGAGGTGCTCGTCGGCGAGGTCGCCAAGCGCCAGGCGGTCACCAACGTCGACAGGACCATCCGGTCGGTCAAGCGCCACATGGGCACCGACTGGAAGATCGAGATCGACGGGAAGAACTTCAACCCGCAGCAGATGAGCGCCTTCATCCTGCAGAAGCTGAAGCGGGACGCCGAGGCGTACCTGGGCGAGAAGGTCGTCGACGCGGTCATCACCGTCCCGGCGTACTTCAACGACTCCGAGCGTCAGGCCACCAAGGAGGCCGGTGAGATCGCGGGCCTCAACGTCCTGCGCATCGTCAACGAGCCGACCGCGGCCGCCCTGGCCTACGGCCTGGACAAGGACGACCAGACGATCCTCGTCTTCGACCTCGGTGGCGGCACCTTCGACGTGTCGCTCCTGGAGATCGGCGACGGCGTCGTCGAGGTGAAGGCCACCAACGGTGACAACCACCTCGGTGGTGACGACTGGGACCAGCGCGTCGTCGACTACCTGGTGAAGCAGTTCGCCAACGGCCACGGCGTCGACCTGGCCAAGGACAAGATGGCTCTCCAGCGTCTCCGCGAGGCCGCGGAGAAGGCGAAGATCGAGCTGTCGTCCTCCACCGAGACGTCGATCAACCTGCCGTACATCACCGCCTCCGCCGAGGGTCCGCTGCACCTGGAGGAGAAGCTCACCCGGGCTCAGTTCCAGCAGCTGACGGCCGACCTTCTGGAGCGCTGCAAGACGCCGTTCCACAACGTCATCAAGGACGCGGGCATCAACCTGTCCGAGATCGACCACGTCGTTCTCGTCGGTGGCTCCACCCGTATGCCGGCCGTCGCCGAGCTCGTCAAGGAGCTGACCGGTGGCCAGGAGGCCAACAAGGGCGTGAACCCGGACGAGGTCGTCGCCATCGGCGCCGCCCTGCAGGCCGGTGTCCTCAAGGGTGAGGTCAAGGACGTCCTGCTCCTCGACGTGACCCCGCTGTCGCTTGGTATCGAGACCAAGGGCGGCATCATGACCAAGCTCATCGAGCGCAACACCACGATCCCGACCAAGCGGTCCGAGATCTTCACGACGGCCGAGGACAACCAGCCGTCCGTGCAGATCCAGGTCTACCAGGGCGAGCGCGAGATCGCGGCGTACAACAAGAAGCTCGGCATGTTCGAGCTGACCGGTCTGCCGCCGGCCCCGCGTGGCGTCCCGCAGATCGAGGTCGCCTTCGACATCGACGCCAACGGCATCATGCACGTGACCGCGAAGGACCTGGGCACGGGCAAGGAGCAGAAGATGACCGTCACCGGCGGCTCCTCGCTGCCGAAGGACGAGGTCGACCGGATGCGCCAGGAGGCCGAGCAGTACGCGGACGAGGACCACCGTCGCCGCGAGGCCGCCGAGTCCCGCAACCAGGGCGAGCAGCTCGTCTACCAGACGGAGAAGTTCCTCAAGGACAACGAGGACAAGGTCCCCGGTGACGTCAAGACCGAGGTCGAGACCGCCGTCGCCGAGCTGAAGGAGAAGCTCAAGGGCGAGGACACCGCGGAGATCCGTACGGCCACCGAGAAGGTCGCGGCCGTCTCCCAGAAGCTCGGCCAGGCCATGTACGCCGACGCCCAGGCCGCGCAGGGCGCCGCGGGCGACGCCCCGCAGGGCGAGGCCAAGGCCGACGACGACGTCGTGGACGCCGAGATCGTCGACGACGAGAAGCCCGGTGACGCGAAGGGCGGCGCTGCCTGATGACGGAGGAGACCCCGGGCTTCGAGGAGAAGCCCGACGTCCCCTCCGGCGCCGACGACGCCGCCGAGTCCGCCGAGACCCCCTCCACGGAGGAGGGCTCGGCGGCCCCGGCCGGGGACGCCGCACAGACGGCCGGCCTCACGGCACAGCTGGACCAGCTCCGCAGCGCGCTCGCCGAGCGCACCGCGGACCTCCAGCGGCTCCAGGCCGAGTATCAGAACTACCGCCGACGGGTGGAGCGTGACCGGGTCACCGTCAAGGAGATCGCGATCGCGGGCCTCCTGACGGAGCTGCTGCCCGTGCTCGACGACGTCGGCCGGGCCCGTGACCACGGCGAGCTCGTGGGCGGCTTCAAGTCGGTTGCCGAATCGCTGGAGACCGTCGTCGCCAAGATGGGTCTGCAGCAGTTCGGCAAGGAGGGCGAGCCCTTCGACCCGACGATCCACGAGGCCCTGATGCACAGTTACGCACCGGACGTCACGGAGACGACCTGCGTGGCGATCCTGCAGCCGGGGTACCGGATCGGCGAGCGGACCATTCGGCCCGCGCGCGTGGCGGTGGCCGAACCCCAGCCCGGGGCGACGCCGGCCGCGAAGGAAGAGAAGTCGGCAGACGAGGAGAGCGGTGGCCCCGAGGAGGGCTGACGCGAAGATCGTCCGGGAGGAGGGACGTCGATGAGCACGAAGGACTTCGTCGAGAAGGACTACTACAAGGTTCTCGGCGTCCCCAAGGACGCCACCGACGCCGAGATCAAGAAGGCGTACCGGAAGCTCGCCCGCGAGAACCACCCGGACGCCAACAAGGGCGACGCGAAGGCGGAGGCGCGCTTCAAGGAGATCTCCGAGGCGAACGACGTCCTCGGTGACCCCAAGAAGCGCAAGGAGTACGACGACGCCCGCGCGCTCTTCGGCAACGGTGGCTTCCGGGCCGGTCCCGGCGGGCAGGGCGGCTCGTTCAACTTCGACCTGGGCGACCTCTTCGGCGGCGCCCAGGGACCCGGCGGGGCGGGCGGCGGGGCCGGCGGCTTCGGCGGCGGCCTCGGCGACGTCTTCGGCGGACTGTTCAACCGGGGCGCGGGCACCGGCGCGGGCACGCGTACGCAGCCGCGCCGCGGCCAGGACATCGAGTCCGAGGTGACGCTCAGCTTCACCGAGGCCGTGGACGGCGCCACGGTGCCGCTGCGGATGTCCTCCCAGGCGCCCTGCAAGGCCTGTTCGGGCACCGGCGACAAGAACGGCACGCCCCGCGTGTGCCCGACCTGTGTCGGCACCGGCCAGGTCTCGCGAGGCAGCGGCGGCGGCTTCTCGCTGACCGACCCGTGCGTGGACTGCAAAGGCCGCGGCCTGATCGCCGAGACCCCCTGCGAGGTCTGCAAGGGCAGCGGGCGGGCCAAGTCCTCCCGCACCATGCAGGTACGCATCCCCGCCGGCGTCTCCGACGGGCAGCGGATCCGGCTGCGCGGCAAGGGCGCTCCGGGCGAGCGCGGCGGACCGGCCGGCGATCTGTACGTCGTCGTCCATGTCGACGCCCACCCGGTCTTCGGCCGCAAGGACGACAACCTGACCGTCACCGTGCCCGTCACGTTCGACGAGGCGGCGCTCGGCGGCGAGATCAAGGTGCCGACGCTCGGCGGCCCGGCGGTGACGTTGAAGCTGCCGGCCGGCACGCCCAACGGCCGGACGATGCGCGCCCGCGGCAAGGGCGCGGTCCGCAAGGACGGGACGCGCGGCGATCTGCTGGTGACGGTGGAGGTCGCGGTGCCCAAGGAGCTCGACGACAAGGCCCGCGAGGCCCTTGAGACCTACCGTCAGGCGACGGCGGGCGAGGACCCCAGGGCAGAGTTGTTCCAGGCCGCGAAGGGAGCTTGACCCGATGGACAGCCGACCGGGACGCAGCCGCAATCCGTACGAACTGACCGACGAGACGCCGGTGTACGTCATCTCGGTGGCGGCCCAGCTCTCGGGTCTGCACCCGCAGACCCTGCGTCAGTACGACCGCCTCGGCCTGGTCTCTCCCGACCGTACGGCCGGGCGTGGTCGGCGCTACTCGGCCCGTGACATCGAACTGCTCCGCACGGTGCAGGCGTTGTCGCAGGACGAGGGCATCAACCTGGCTGGCATCAAGCGCATCATCGAGCTGGAGAACCAGGTCGCCGCGCTCCAGCAGCGCGTGGCCGAGCTGTCGGCGGCCGTCGAGGGCGCGGCGTCGGCGATGCGCCAGCGCGAGGCGCAGGTCCACGCCTCGTACCGGCGCGACCTGGTGCCGTACCAGGACGTGCAGCAGGCGAGCGCGCTGGTGGTCTGGCGCCCGAAGCGCACCGGCGAGTAGCGGTTCTCGTACGAAGCCCCCTCCACGGACGGTGGAGGGGGCTTCGTCGTGCTCGTAGCCGTAGCCGTAGCCGTAGCCGTAGCCGTAGCCGTACGGGAACGGCTACGGGATGAGCTCCGCGACGATGTTCGTCGCCGTGTCCCACCACGGGGCGCCTCCGGTGCCGAAGGCGGCGGCGAGGGTGGTGCCGACGGCCCGGTCCAGGGGGGTGGGTTCGGTGTCCGGGGCCCAGTCGGCGTCGGCGGTGCCGTCCCCGCTGGACTCGAACGTGCCGAGGGGGCGTCCGTCGCGGAGCAGCCGGCTCTCGACGTACGAGCAGGGGACGAGCCGGTAGCGGGTGCCGGAGACGGTGGCGTCGACGCGGTACGAGCGCCGCAGGAGCCGCCCCCGGCCGGGGCGGATCCGCGCGGGCGCGCCGTCGACGGTGAGGGTGAGGCGGGCGGCGGCGCGGGTGCCGATGGGGATCAGCGGGTCGGGTTCGTCGCCGGGGGCGCGGACCAGCTCCACCGTGGGCAGCTCATGGCCGGAGACGCGGAGGGTTCCGGCCGGTCCGTCGAGGTCGATCTGTACGTACAAGGTCAGTGATCCTGCTCCAGAAGCCCGGACTGGGCGATGAGGTATCCGAGTTGCGCGCGGCTTCCGCTGCCGAGCGCCGAGGCGAGTTTGGCGATGTGGGCCCGGCAGGTCCTGACGTTCATGCCGAGCCGGCGGGCGATGGCCTCGTCGACGTGGCCCTCGACGAGGAGTTTGGCGATGGATCGCTGGATGCCGCTGATGCCGTCGAGCGGCGGCTGGTAGGTGACCGGGTTCTCCAGCGGGATCGCCTGCAGCCAGAACTGCTCGAAGACGCCGACGAGGTACTCGACGAGGCCGGTGTGGCGCAGTTCGAGGGCGACCTGGCGGTCCCGGCTCGCGGGCACGAAGGCGACCTTGCGGTCCACGATGATGAGGCGGTCGATGATCTCCTCGAGGGTGCGGACCTCGACCTCGGGGCCGATGCGCTCCAGATAGGCCAGGGTGATCGGCTGGTGCCGGGCCGTGTGCTGGTAGAGCGTGCGCATGCGGATCCCGCGGCCGAGGAGCGGCCGCACGCGGCGCAGGGCCTCGCCGAAGGTGGTGGCGCTGCGGCCGCTGCCGGGCTGCACGGTCAGCAGCTCCGAGGAGCACTCGGCCACGACGCGGTCGAGGGAGGTGTTGATCCTCGTGAGGCCCTCCAGGACGGTGATCGCGTGCGTGGTGGAGGGGTCCTGGGCGCTGACGTTCATGAATGGCTCGAACGCGTCGGAGAGTTCGATGCTGAGGCGTCTACGCTCCTGGATCTCCTTCTCGATCGGGAGGAGGAGACGGGCCAGGGCGGCCGAGGGGGGAACCGGCCGGAGCCACTGCACGTCGTCCGGGTCGGGCCTGAGGAGGTCGAGGTCCATCAGGCAAGGTGTGGATTCGATGTCCGACCGGGGGATTCTTCCCGTTCGCAGGGCCTCTTTATAGACCCGTGTGCCCGCTTCGCACAGCTCGGCGTGCGTATGAGGATGCCCCGTTTTATCCGGTTCTATTCGCATATGTACACCCCCAGGCTTTTCCGATACAGGAACATGATGCATTGAGCCAGTGGTGGAAACGTGAGGAGTGAGCCATCGTCGTGCCTGCGGGGGAGCAGGAGATACACACCAAGTGAGGTTGCTCGGTCATGGCCAAGAAGCTCATACGCACCGTAGTTGGTGTCGCGTTCATAGCTGCTGCCGCGGTCGGCGCGGTGGCGGCCAGTGGGGACCCGGGCTGGGGCGTCGCCCCGCAGCAGGTCGTCGCCAAGGCGAGTGACCCGGGCTGGGGAGTCATCAAGGCGAGTGACCCGGGCTGGGGCGTTGCGCCCGCGGCCGTGGCCGACCCTGGTTGGGGGTCCGTGGGGGCATGACGGTTCCCGAAGATCCTCGATTCCGGCGTGAGATGGCGGCTGCCTACCGCTCGGGGTGGCATTTCATCGACCTCGTCACAGCCGTGCCGCACGGTGGCGATTCGTTGATGGTCACCCTCTTCGGTGAGCCCATCATCATCAGGCGCGGGGACGATGAGGATATTCGCGCCTACCGATGTCTCCGGAAGCCACGTGGCGCCCCGCAGCCCGTCCGCTGTGCCATCCGGTACGGCATGATTTTCGTCAATCTCGACCAGCGTGACCACCAGCTCGTCGAGCCAGAGACCATCACCGCCACCCCCCGCAGTGCCTGAGCGGTTCCCCCGTCGTTCAAGATCGCTCAGGTACTTCCCCCACACAGCGGCGCCATCGCGGACCTGAAACGCGATGGCGCCGCTGTGCTGTGCCCGTAAGACATCCCGTAAGACATCCATGTCCGGACGTCAGGCCCGGCCCATCGCCCGCGTCAGCGCGATCTCGATGACCACCCGGTCCGGGTTCGGCGCCGGTACCCGGCCGTAGCGGCTCGCGTAGCGGTCCACCGCGTCCGCGACGACCTCCGGCTCCGTACGGATGCGGGCCACGCCCTCCAGCGTCGCCCAGCGGCCCTTGTCCACCTGGCAGACCGCCACGCGCGCGCCCTCGGCGCCCGCCGCCAGGACGTTGGCGACCTTGTGGCTGTGCTTGTTGGTGATGACCCGGGCGATGCCCTTCTCGCCGCCCTCGGGGTCGTACGTCACGCCCACCGCCACCACGTGCGGGGTGCCGTCCGCGCGCGGGGTCGTCAGGGTGCACATGTGGTACTCGCGCCAGAAGCTGAGATACGAGTCGTCCGGGTTCCGCGGGTCAGTCGCCATGCCCGGAACCTACCCGTGGCAGAGGTCTGTGCGACACCTTGAGCGGAATAGACTCAACTTTGTGTACGCTGGACGAGTCATGGACCGTGTGGAGCGCACACCGAGGAGGAGAGAGCGCACGTGGACGCCGAACTGACCAACAGGAGCCGGGACGCGATCAACGCGGCGACCAGCCGTGCCGTGTCCGGCGGGCACGCCGACCTGACCCCCGCCCATCTTCTGCTCGCGCTGCTCGCGGGTGAGGACAACGAGAACATCGTCGACCTGCTCGCCGCCGTCGAGGCCGACCAGGCCGCTGTACGGTCCGGAGCGGAGCGGCTGCTGGCCGCCCTGCCCAGCGTGACCGGATCCACGGTCGCGCCGCCGCAGCCCAACCGTGAGCTGCTCGCCGTCATCGCCGATGCGGCCGAGCGGGCCAAGGAGCTCGGGGACGACTACATCTCCACCGAGCACCTGCTCATCGGGATCGCGGCGAAGGGCGGACAGGCCGGCGAGGTACTGGCCCAGCAGGGGGCCGGTGCGAAGAGGTTGCTCGACGCGTTCGAGAAGAGCAGGGGAGGGCGCCGGGTGACCACACCCGACCCGGAGGGTCAGTACAAGGCGCTGGAGAAGTTCGGCACGGACTTCACGGCCGCCGCGCGCGAGGGAAAGCTCGACCCGGTCATCGGGCGCGACCAGGAGATCCGGCGCGTCGTCCAGGTCCTCTCCCGCCGCACCAAGAACAACCCGGTCCTCATCGGTGAGCCCGGCGTCGGCAAGACCGCCGTCGTCGAGGGCCTCGCCCAGCGGATCGTGAAGGGCGACGTCCCCGAGTCCCTCCGGAACAAGCGGCTGGTCTCGCTCGACCTCGGCGCGATGGTCGCGGGCGCCAAGTACCGCGGCGAGTTCGAGGAGCGCCTGAAGACCGTCCTCTCCGAGATCAAGGCCAGCGACGGCCAGATCATCACCTTCATCGACGAGCTGCACACCGTCGTCGGCGCGGGCGCCGGCGGCGACTCCGCCATGGACGCCGGCAACATGCTGAAGCCGATGCTGGCCCGCGGCGAGCTGCGCATGGTCGGCGCGACGACCCTCGACGAGTACCGCGAGCGGATCGAGAAGGACCCCGCCCTGGAGCGCCGCTTCCAGCAGGTCCTGGTCGCCGAGCCGAGCGTCGAGGACACCATCGCGATCCTGCGCGGACTCAAGGGCCGGTACGAGGCCCACCACAAGGTCCAGATCGCCGACTCCGCGCTCGTGGCCGCCGCGACCCTCTCGGACCGGTACATCACCTCCCGCTTCCTCCCCGACAAGGCCATCGACCTCGTCGACGAGGCCGCCTCCCGGCTGCGGATGGAGATCGACTCCTCGCCCGTCGAGATCGACGAGCTCCAGCGCTCCGTGGACCGGCTGCGCATGGAGGAGCTCGCGCTCAAGAACGAGACCGACCAGGCGAGCAGGCAGCGCCTGGAGAAGCTCCGCCGCGACCTCGCCGACCGCGAGGAGGAGCTGCGCGGGCTCACCGCCCGTTGGGAGAAGGAGAAGCAGTCCCTCAACCGCGTCGGCGAGCTCAAGGAGCAGCTCGACGAGCTCCGCGGCCGCGCCGAGCGCGCCCAGCGCGACGGCGACTTCGACACCGCCTCCCAGTTGCTCTACGGCGAGATCCCGGCCCTGGAGCGGGAGCTGGCGGAGGCGTCCGAGGCCGAGCAGGAGGTCTCCAAGGACACGATGGTGAAGGAGGAGGTCGGCCCCGACGACATCGCGGACGTGGTCGGCGCCTGGACCGGCATCCCCGCGGGACGTCTCCTGGAGGGCGAGACGCAGAAGCTGCTGCGCATGGAGGACGAGCTCGGCAAGCGGCTCATCGGCCAGTCCGAGGCCGTACGGGCCGTCTCCGACGCCGTGCGCCGCACCCGCGCCGGGATCGCCGACCCCGACCGTCCCACCGGCTCCTTCCTCTTCCTCGGCCCCACGGGTGTCGGCAAGACGGAGCTGGCGAAGGCGCTCGCGGACTTCCTCTTCGACGACGAGCGGGCCATGGTCCGCATCGACATGTCGGAGTACAGCGAGAAGCACTCCGTCGCCCGGCTCGTCGGCGCGCCCCCCGGCTACGTCGGCTACGAGGAGGGCGGCCAGCTCACGGAGGCGGTCCGCCGCCGCCCGTACAGCGTGGTGCTGCTCGACGAGGTGGAGAAGGCGCACCCGGAGGTCTTCGACATCCTGCTGCAGGTCCTCGACGACGGCCGGCTCACCGACGGCCAGGGCCGGACCGTGGACTTCCGCAACACCATCCTGATCCTCACCTCCAACCTGGGCAGCCAGTACCTGGTCGACCCCCTGATCGGCGAGGACGAGAAGAAGCAGCGGGTCCTGGAGGTGGTCCGGTCCTCCTTCAAGCCGGAGTTCCTCAACCGGCTCGACGACCTGGTGGTCTTCTCGGCCCTCGACAAGACCGAGCTGGGCCGGATCGCGCAGCTCCAGATCGACAGGCTCGCCAAGCGGCTCGCGGACCGCCGCCTCACCCTGGAGGTCACCCCCGAGGCCGTGGCCTGGCTCGCCGACGAGGGCATGGACCCGGCGTACGGCGCGCGTCCGCTGCGCCGGCTGATCCAGACCGCGATCGGCGACCGGCTCGCGAAGGAGATCCTCGCGGGCGAGGTCCGCGACGGCGACACCGTCCGCGTGGACCGCTTCGAGGACGGCCTGATCGTGGGCGCGGCGCAGTAGGCCGTGGACGCGGCGCGGTAGGTCGTGGGTGGGGCTCGGCAGGTCGTGGGCGCGGCGCGGGAGCGCCGTCGCCCGCGTCCGCTCAGACCGTGAACGGCATGACGTGTACGAGGGCGGTGTCCCCGTCCTCGTACGTCACCGTCACGTTCACCGCCGCCGGGCCCCCGGGCTCCGGCGGTGTCTCCTGGACGTCCAGGCACAGGTCCGTCTGGCAGTACGAGCGGACCTCGCCGCCCGGATAGGTGCCGGCCAGCCAGCCGGCGACCTCGGCGCGCGGCATCCGGAACTCCGCGTTCACCTGGGTGTCCAGCCAGTTGCTGACCGTGCAGTGCGGGTCCCGCGCGCTCTTCGGCATGGTCGCGTTCGCCCAGTCCATGGCCTCGGCGCAGTCCATCGGCTGCGGCTTGCCCATCTCGTCCCAGGCCATCGCGCCCCAGACGAGCAGGGCCAGCGGGCCCCCGCACACGATCGAGACGAGTGCCGTCACCCAGATCCATGTCGACGCGCGCGGCCGGACCGGCGGCACCTTTTTCCCCGTGGTCTTCCCCGTGTATTCCCCCATGGGCCCCGAGTTTGTCAGCCCGCAGCGGATCGCGGGAGGCGGGGCTTGCGCCGGACCGCCCGCCATGGGGGAGGATGGCGGCAACCGTACGAAGGGATATTCACGGTGAGCATCGACCCGTCCTCGATTCCGAATTTCGGGGGCCAGCCCCAGCCTCAGGCCGCAGGACCGGCGGGCCCCGTCGTCCCCGACCAGGACCTGGTCAAGCAGCTCCTCGACCAGATGGAGCTGAAGTACGTCGTCGACGACGAGGGTGAC
This sequence comes from Streptomyces sp. NPDC048370, assembly GCF_043200825.1. Taxonomy (NCBI): domain Bacteria; kingdom Bacillati; phylum Actinomycetota; class Actinomycetes; order Kitasatosporales; family Streptomycetaceae; genus Streptomyces; species Streptomyces sp. NPDC048370. The sequence continues at coordinate 498,944 of NZ_JBICYI010000003.1, forward strand.
CTCGCGGCGCCGTGGGAGGAATTCCGCACGTACTTCATGTTCCGTGGCGAGGACGACCAGCGTGTCTTCTCGGTCCGGACCTTCTACGACCGCCCGCACTCGGCGGACGACCGCGCCAGGATCCTCGACGCGATCGACGACTGGAACCGCCGCACCCTGTGGCCGAAGGTCTACACGCACCTGCACGAGGAGGAGGACGGCTCCGCGACCCTCCGCCTCATCGGCGAGGCGCAGATGCTGATCGGCACCGGCGTCGCGCTGGAGCACTTCGTGTCCTCCACCGTCAGCTGGGTCCGTGCCTCGATCGAGTTCGACAAGTGGCTCGTGGAGCAGTTCGGCCTGGAGACCCCCGAGGACAAGGAGCCCGAGGGCGAGTAGCCCCCGGCTCCGGCTCTTCTACAGGGCCATGCGCGCGAGCGTCAGCGCGTACGCCCCGAAGCTGAACGACAGCCCGGCCAGGCCCGCGATCACCACGATCGCGGCCCTCGGCCGGGCTTTCGTCAATGCCTGGGCCAGCGGGAAGAGCAGCGGGAACGCGGGCAGCAGGAAGCGCGGCTTGGACTCGAAGAACCCGGAGCCGCCGACCGTGATGAGCACCAGGACGGCCGTGTAGACCAGGATCGGCAGCGGCGGCCGCTCCACCAGGGCGAGCAGCGCGAAGAGCAGCACCCCGGCGCCCGTGAACAGCAGCGCCGTCGCGAAGCCGAACTGCGTCGGCCCGTGCAGCATGTCCCGGACGAAGAGCAGCGCGCCCTTCCCGAGGTCGAAGCGGGAGGTCCAGCCGTCCTGGACGGCGAAGTAGCCGCCGAGCAGATCGCCGCGCCGCGCGCCCACCCAGAGTAGGTACGAGAGCCAGCCGAGCGGCGCGAGGCCTGCCCCCACCCACACATGAGGATCGACCCGGCCGCGCCCGCGCCACAGCTCGTACGCCGCCGCCACCAGGACCGCGGTCGCGATCGCGATCCCGTTGGGGCGCGACAGCCCGGCGAGGGCGGCCAGAGCGCCCGCCCACAGCCAGCGGTGGGTGAGGAGCGCGTACAGCGACCAGGCGGCCAGGGCCGTCATCAGCGGCTCGGTGTACGCCATCGACAGCACGATCGAGTGCGGCAGCAGGCCCCAGAGCAGCACGAGCAGGACGGCGGTGGGCCGCCCGTACAGCCGCTCGCCGATCAGGAAGATCCCCCAGGCCGCCGCGCCGGCCGCAAGCCAGGACAGCAGCAGCCCGGCCGTGCCGCCCTCGACGGGCAGGACTGCGGTGACGGCGCGGACGAGGCCCGGGTAGAGCGGGAAGAACGCCAGGTCGGACTGGACGACCCCGTCGGGCCAGTGGACCGTGTGGCCGTAGCCGTGCGCGGCGATCCGGGTGTACCAGCCGGAGTCCCAGGACGTGGCGAGCAGCGCGCGGGGCGAGCGCCCGATGTGCCAGGCCCAGAGCGCGAGCACCAGCATCCCGGTCAGCCGTGCGGCGGCGAAGAGGCCGAGCGCGGGCGCGGCCCGGTGCAGCGAGGCCCGCCAGCGCGGGACGCTCCGGACAACAGCGGTCGACGCCGGGCGGTCGAGAGTCTCGGCGGACAGGGTGCACCTCCGTGCGCACGGGAATCGGGATAGGCCCGGCAAATCGGTCTACCCGACAATCGATGCGGCACGGAGGGGGCGCGCGCGAGCGAGGGGCCCACCCGGGTGAAATAAACCCAGGTGGGGCGCGGCTCACCTCACGAGCCTCGTCGGTCCTGTCAGCCCTGTCGGCCCTGTCGGTCCCGTCGGCCCGCTGGTCCCGTCATTCCCGTCAGCCCGCCAGGCCCTTCAGTCGTGAGACCGCCTCCTCGAGGACATCGACGCCCTTGCAGAACGCGAAGCGGACGAAGGGCGCGCCCTCCGCGCGGTGGTCGTAGAAGACGGCGTTCGGGATGGCGACCACGCCCGCGCGCTCGGGCAGGGCCCGGCAGAAGGCGAAGCCGTCGGACTCGCCGAGCGGCCGGATGTCGGTGGTGACGAAGTACGTCCCGGCCGGCCGGTACACGCCGAACCCCGCCCGCGCGAGCCCGTCGCTCAGCAGGTCGCGCTTGGCGCGCAGATCGGCGCGGACGGAGTCGAAGTACGAGTCGGGCAGCCGCAGCGCCTCGGCGATCGCGTACTGGAACGGCCCGGAGGCCACGTACGTGAGGAACTGCTTGGCGGACCGTACGGCGGCGGTCAGCTCCGGGCTCGCGGTGATCCAGCCGACCTTCCAGCCGGTGAACGAGAACGTCTTGCCCGCCGAGCCGATGGTGACCGTGCGCTCCCGCATCCCCGGGAGGCTCGCGATCGGCAGGTGTTCGGCACCGTCGAAGACCAGGTGCTCGTAGACCTCGTCGGTGACGACGAGCAGGTCGCGGGCGACGGCGAGTTCGGCGATCGCGGTCAGTTCGGCGCGGGTGAGGACGGTGCCGGTGGGGTTGTGCGGGGTGTTGAGCAGGATCAGCCGGGTCCGGTCGGTGACGGCGGCCCGCAGCTCGTCCAGGTCGAGGACGAAGCGACCTTCGTGGGGGCGCAGGGTGACGGGGACGCGGGTGCTGCCCGCCATCGCGATGCAGGCGGCGTACGAGTCGTAGTACGGCTCAAGGGCGATCACCTCGTCGCCCGGCTCGACGAGGGCGAGCAGCGTAGCGGCGATGGCCTCGGTGGCGCCCGCCGTGACGAGGACCTCGGTGTCGGGGTCGTAGCCCAGGCCGTACCGCTTCAGCTGGTGCTCGGCGACGGCGGTGCGCAGCTCGGGTACGCCGGGGCCCGGCGGGTACTGGTTGCCGCGTCCGTCGCGCAGCGCACGCACGGCCGCCTCGCGGATCTCCTCGGGGCCGTCGGTGTCCGGGAAGCCCTGCCCGAGGTTGATCGCCCCGGTTCTGGCGGCAAGCGCCGACATCTCGGCGAAGATCGTGGTCCCGAACTCGGCGAGCCGGCGGTTGAGCAGCGGTCGTGTCATGCCCGTCATCCTGGGCCGAAGCTCTGGACTTCCTCAAGTGCGCTTTGGGGGCGCACCGGGCGGGGCATCCCCCTCGCACAGACCTACGGGGGTGTCACACATGGAATTTCTGGTCATCGGATTCATCGGACTGATCGTGGTGGTGGGCTTCGTGTCCGCCGTCGGCGGGTCGCGCAACGGCGGCAGGCGTCGGCGCGGCGGCTGGTCGGACGGCGGCGGGGGCGGTTGCGGCTCGTCGGGCGGCGGTTCGTCCTGCGGTGGTGGAGGTGGCGGCTGCGGCGGGGGTGGCGGCGGCGACTGACACGGGGCGAGAGACACGGGGGCGACTGGCACGGGGCAGTCGCCCCCGCGATACCCAGGTGCCCGGCGCTTCAACATCCGCCGGGCACCTTCGTGTTGGAGCCACGGAACAGGTTTGTTTGAACAATTGAACTGTGGGGTCCCCGAAGGGGATGGAAACCACGGCAAGTTGGGTAAAAGCGCTGCGAGTCGCTCGAAGTCCGTGATTCCCTCGCTGTTGATAAGAGACAGCCCTCGGACCGTGTGTGGACCCGAGCCGGCGATCCCCCACTCCCGTTGATCCCTTTCTCCGGGGCGCCCCCGGCCCACCCGTCAAACCGTGTTTGCGGAGCCGACCCATGCTCACGACCCTGAAGACCTCCTACACCGATACGCGTGCGGCCGATCTGGCCTGGGCGCTCGGGCGCGAGCCGCTGCCCGCCCTCGCCGTGCTCGACCTCGAACTGACTGGCGCCAAGCTGCAGTTGCGCCTGCTCGGCGCCTCCCATCAGGTGCTTCTGGAGGAAGAGGAGCGCAGCTGCTCCGAGACCGTCGCCTGTATGCCCGGCAGCAGTACGCCGCTGCCGCTGGGCGTCTCCAAGCGCATCGGCGGCTGGGAGTACGAATTCGCCGCCCGCGTCGAGAAGCTCAACCACGGCTCCTTCGCGGGCCGCGCCCAGGAGTTGCTGGCGCTGGTCGCCGACCATCCCAACGGCCTCGCGGGGACGTTCCCCGGCTCCCCGCACGCCTTCACGGCGATGCTGGCGCAGCGCCACGAGGGCCAGGTGCGGTGGCGCACCTGGCACGCGTACCCGCAGGAAGGGCAGTTGGTGGTCACCAGGACCCAGATCGGCGTCCGTATGTCCGCTTCGCTGTAACGCGCCGCCCAGAAGCCTCAGATGCACTCGTGTGGGTGACAAGCGGCGACAGATGTGTGACGTAGCGTTACGAACATGATCGATCCGCCCCTGACGATGCCACCCAAGAGGGTGACGCGGCCGCCCGTGCGGCCGACCACGGTGCGGTATCCGGTCCTCGTCGTCGTCTTCGTCTGTGCCGCCTGCGGTCTCGTCTACGAACTGGAACTGGTCGCGCTCGCCTCGTACTTGATCGGCGACTCGGTCACCCAGGCCTCCGTCGTGCTCTCTTTGATGGTCTTCGCGATGGGCGTGGGCTCGCTGCTCGCCAAGCGGCTGCGCTGCCGTGCCGCCGTCGGCTTCGGCCTCGTCGAGGGCGCCCTCGCGCTGATCGGAGGCTGTTCCGCCCTCGTGCTGTACGCGGCCTTCGCCTGGCTGGGCGAGGCGCGGTACGTCGTGGTGGCGTTCTCACTCGCCATCGGCGTACTCATCGGGGCGGAGATTCCGCTCCTCCTGTCCCTGATCCAGCGCGCGGAGTCGTCACCTTCGCCGGGAGTGCGGGAGGGCGTTCTGGACGGCGTTCGGGAGGGCGGGCGCGACGGCGTGTGGGAGGGCGGGCGCGCGAAGGAGAGCGCCGCCGATCCGGCCGGGACCGTCGCCGACCTCTTCGCCGCCGACTACGTGGGCGCGCTGGTCGGCGGCCTCGCCTTTCCGTTCCTGCTGCTGCCCTGGCTCGGCCAGCTCACCGGCGCGCTCGTCACCGGCGGGGTGAACGCGGTGGCGGGCGGGGGCCTGGTGCTGTGGCTGTTCCGGCGCGACCTGACGGGCCGGTCCCGGGCGCTGCTCATCGGCATGAACGTGGCCGTCCTCGCCGTCCTCGCCACCGCCACCGTCCTCGTCGACGACTTCGAGGCGGCCGCGCGCCGCGCGGTGTACGGGGACGACGTGCGGGTCGCCGTCCGGACCGACCTCCAGGAAGTGGTGGTGACGGGGGAGCGCGGCAGCCCGCCGGACCTCTTCGTGGACGGACGGCTGCGGGCCGGCGGCGAGGACGCCTCGCGGTACCACGAGTCGCTGGTGCACCCCGCGATGAACGGGCCGCACGCGCGCGTGCTGATCTTCGGCGGCGGTGACGGCCTCGCCGCCCGCGAGGTGCTGCGCCACGCCGGGGTCCGCTCGGTCACCGTCGTGGAGATCGACCCCGGAGTCGTACGGCTCGCCAGGACGAACCCCGAACTCACCGCGCTCAACCGCCACGCCCTGCTCGACCCGCGCGTCCACGTCGCCTTCGCGGACGCGTTCCACTGGCTGCGGGGGGCGGCGGCGACGAGGCAGGAGGAGACGGTCGCGGGGCCGCGCGAGCGGTACGACGTGGTGATCTCCGACCTTCCCGACCCCGGGATCTCGGCCGGAGCGAAGCTGTACTCCGAGGAGTTCTACGGCCTCGCCTCCCGCGTCCTCGCCGACGAAGGGCGGCTCGTCGTCCACGCCGGCTCGGCCGCCGCCTCTCCCCGTACGTACTGGACCGTGGACTCCACCCTCCGCGCGGCCGGCTTCGCGACCCGCCCCTACAGCGCGCACGGCCGCGGGGCGCACGTCGCCGCGGGCCCCGACCGGGCCGACCGCTCGGGCGGTACGGACGCGGGGGCGGCGGACGCCGGGGCGGCCGACTGGGGGTACCTGCTCGCGACGGCGGGCACCTACCCGCCCGAGCTGGCCCTCCCCGCCGGCACGCCCCCGCTGCGGTCCCTGACGCCCGGCGCCCTGGCGACGGGAGCGCGGGCCGTCGAGCGCACCCGGGACGAGCGGGCCACCCCGCCGCCGCCGTCGACGCTGGTCCACCCGCGGTACGGCGGCTGAGACCGGGACCGGGACAAACAGGCGACGGCGGCGCCCGGGCTGAGTAGGCTCGGCTTCCATGGAGCATGAGGTGTTCGTTCCGGTACCGGCCGAGGTTCTCCGAGAGACCCTGACGGACCCCGCACGGGTGGCGCGCTGCGTCCCCGGCCTCCAGCAGGACGCCGACGCGGAGGCGGGTCCGCTCGCGGGCCGGCTGAGAATCCGGGCCGGCGGCCACACGATCACCTACCAGGGCGTGCTGCGGCTCGCCGAGAAGAGCGGGGTCGTCGCCGTCGAGGGCAAGGGCACCGAGGTCCGCGGCAAGGGTTCGGTGAGGCTCTCCCTGGCGATCGCGCTCACCCCGGTGGCCGACGGGACGACCCTCACCTTCACCGGCAGCGTGAAGCCGGTCGGCCGGCTCGCCGACCTTCCCGAGGAGGCGCGGGAGTCGGCGGCCCACCGGCTGATCGAGAAGTTCACGACGTCCCTGACGGCGGCCGTGAACGGGACGTCGAACGGGACCTCGGCGGGGACTCCGAACGGGCCTTCGGCCGGAACCGCGAACGGGGACGCGAACGGGACCGGCGCCCCTGAGGCCCAGGCCGCCGACGCCGAAGCGCCTCCCGCCCCCTCCCTCGACCCGGACCTCGATGTCGACGCCGAGGACGAGGACGAGGACGAGGCCGACAGTGACAGCGACGGGGTCGACGACGGTGTCGAGGAGCCCCACCGCCCGACCGTCTTCGAGACGCCCGTCCCCCCGCCCTCCCTCGACCCCTTCCAGGGCGGCGACTTCGAGGACGCGCCCGTCGAGTACCCCGCCGAACCCCCCGCCGCCGAGGCCGCCCACGCCCGACGGACGATGATCGGGCGGAGCGCCGAGGAGGTCGACCACGCGCCGCCGCGCGGCCGGTACGCGCCCGTCCCCGCCCCGGAGACCAGCTCGGCGGGCGCCACCCTGCGCTGGATCGCCCCCGCCGCCGCCCTCGCGATCGCCTCCGCGGTGGTCGTCGGCCGGGCGCTGCGCCGCCGACGCTGAACCCCGTCTACTGTCGGGGCGTGAGCAAGCAGACGCGACTGACGGCGGGCGACGCCGAGTTGACCATCAACCCCGACAACGGCTGCCGGATCGAGAGCCTGCGCATCGGCGGCACGGAGCTGCTGCGCCAGGGCGAGCGGTACGGCTGCTTCCCGATGGTGCCCTGGTGCGGTCGGATCGAGCTGGGGCAGTTCCGCGACGGCGGAGTGAAGCACCAGATGCCCCTCAACTCCCCGCCGCACGCCATCCACGGCACCGGCCGCGACGCCGTGTGGAAGGCCGCCCGGACGGCGGACGTCGACGGCGTGCGCACGGCGGCGTTCACGTACGAACTCGGGGACCCGTGGCCGTACTCCGGCCGGGTCACCCAGACCTTCGCGCTCACCGAGGACGCGCTCACGCTCCAGCTCGGAGTGGAGACGTACGCCGACTCCTTCCCGGCGCAGGCCGGCTGGCACCCCTGGTTCAACCGGAGTCTCGACGGCGGCGCTCCCGCACGCCTCGACTTCACACCCGAGTGGCAGGAGGAGCGCGGCGAGGACCATCTCCCCACCGGACGGCGGATCGGCCCGACCCCCGGCCCCTGGGACGACTGCTTCGGGATGCCGGGCGGTGTCGACGTCACGCTCACCTGGCCGGAGCAGCTGGAGCTGAAGGTGACGAGCCGCGCCGAGTGGGTCGTCGTCTACGACGAGCAGGAGGCGGCGGTCTGCGTCGAGCCGCAGTCCGGCCCCCCGAACGGCCTGAACACGCTCCCGCGGTACGTGACCCCGATCGAGCCGCTGGAGATCGCGGCCACGTGGGCCTGGCGGCGGCTCTAGGGGATGTCGGGCGGGCTTTAAGCTCGTGGGCATGACTGACGTACGCGCTGACCTGCTCCAGCAGATCAAGGACAAGGCCGTGGTGCACGGCAAGGTGACCCTCTCCTCGGGTCTGGAGGCCGACTACTACGTCGACCTGCGCCGGATCACGCTGGACGGCGCCGCCTCTCCGCTCGTCGGTCAGGTCATGCTCGACCTGACCGCCGACCTGGAGTTCGACGCCGTGGGCGGCCTGACGCTCGGCGCCGACCCGGTTGCGACCGCGATGCTGCACGCCTCCGCCGCCAAGGGGAAGCGCCTGGACGCCTTCGTCGTCCGTAAGGCCGCCAAGGCCCACGGGATGCAGCGCCAGGTCGAGGGCCCGGACATCAAGGGCCGCCGGGTCCTGATCGTCGAGGACACCTCCACCACCGGTGGCTCCCCGCTGACCGCCGTCGAGGCGGCGCGCGCGGCCGGCGCCGAGGTCGTCGCGGTCGCCACGATCGTGGACCGGGCGACGGGCGCCGGCGAGAAGATCAGCACCACGGCGGGCGTGCCGTACGTCTACGCGTTCGCGCTGGACGAGCTGGGTCTCGCCTGATCGACGCCGAGCGATCGCGCAGAGTGACCGAGGCAAAGTCGTGACTTAGGTCCCGCAGCCGCCCCGCGGCGGCGCTGACCTGGGGCTTTGAGTGGGGGCGGAGTGTTTCACGTGAAACGCTCCGCCCCTTCGTCCTGGTGTCCGCGGGAGAGTCTGGAAAGATGGGCCCCGACGATGACGTCGCCCCAGGTCAGGGTCAAGTAACGCACCCACCCGCACATCACAAGGAGCGGACGAATGCCCATCGCAACCCCCGAGGTCTACAACGAGATGCTCGACCGGGCGAAGGCAGGCAAGTTCGCCTACCCGGCCATCAACGTGACCTCCTCCCAGACCCTGCACGCCGCGCTGCGCGGCTTCGCGGAGGCCGAGAGCGACGGCATCATCCAGATCTCGACCGGTGGCGCCGAGTTCCTGGGCGGCCAGCACAACAAGGACATGGTCACGGGCGCCGTCGCCCTGGCGGAGTTCGCGCACATCGTCGCCGCCAAATACGACATCACGGTCGCGCTGCACACCGACCACTGCCCGAAGGACAAGCTGGACGGCTACGTCCGCCCGCTGCTCGACATCTCCGCCGAGCGCGTCAAGGCCGGTCGCAACCCGCTCTTCCAGTCGCACATGTGGGACGGCTCCGCCGAGACCCTCGCCGACAACCTGGCCATCGGCCAGGAGCTGCTCGCCAAGGCCGCCGCCGCCAAGATCATCCTTGAGGTCGAGATCACCCCGACCGGTGGCGAGGAGGACGGCGTCACCCACGAGATCAACGACGAGCTGTACACCACGGTCGACGACGCGATCCGTACCGCCGAGGCCCTGGGCCTGGGCGAGAAGGGCCGCTACCTGCTGGCCGCCTCCTTCGGCAACGTGCACGGCGTCTACAAGCCGGGCAACGTCGTCCTCCGCCCCGAGCTGCTCAAGGACCTCCAGGCGGGCGTCGCCGAGCGCTTCGGCAAGGCCAACCCGTTCGACTTCGTCTTCCACGGCGGCTCCGGCTCGACCGCCGAGGAGATCGCCACCGCGCTGGAGAACGGCGTCGTGAAGATGAACCTCGACACCGACACCCAGTACGCCTTCACGCGTCCGGTCGTGGACCACATGTTCCGCAACTACGACGGCGTCCTGAAGGTCGACGGCGAGGTCGGCAAGAAGTCCACCTACGACCCGCGCACCTGGGGCAAGCTCGCCGAGGCCGGCATGGCCGTGCGTGTGACCGAGGCGTGTGCCGCGCTGCGCTCGACCGGCACGAAGCTGAAGTAAGCGGTACGGAGTAAGCGGTACGGAACGAACGAAGGGCCCGGCACCTGGTGGTGTCGGGCCCTTCGCATCTCCCGCATCTCCCGTATCTCCCGCACCCCCCGCACCCCCCGCATCCCGCACATCCCGCACATCCCCAGGAGGCCTGAGTGACGACGACGTACGACTTCGACCGTGAGATACCCCGGCAGGGCACCTGGTCGGTCCAGTGGGACGGCATCGCGGACCGCTTCGGGGTGTCCGACCTGCTCCCGTTCACCATCTCCGACATGGACTTCGCCTCCCCGCCGGAGGTCCTGAGCGCGCTGAAGGAGCGAGTCGATCACGGGGTGTTCGGCTACACGGACTGGCGGCTCGGCGAGTTCCGGACGGCGATACGGGACTGGTACGCGACCCGGCACGACACCGCGCTCGACATCGAGACGCTGGTCTACGCGCCGTCCGTCCTGAGCCAGCTCTCGCAGCTCCTCCAGATGTGGACCGAGCCCGGCGACGGGGTGGTCGTACACACGCCGACGTACGACGGCTTCCGCAAGGCGATCACGGGTCTGGGGCGCGAGCTGCGGGGCGTACCGGTCGGGGACCTCGGGGCGCTGGACGCGGAGCTCGCGCGGCCGGACAGCCGGATGCTGCTGCTCTGCTCGCCGCACAACCCGACGGGCCGGGTCTGGCGGGAGGAGGAGCTCGCGGAGTTCGCACGCCTCGCCGAGCGCCACGGGGTCGCGGTCGTCAGCGACGAGATCCACGCGGACCTGGTGACCGACGGCCACCGCCACCTCCCATGGCTCCGCTTCGCGGAGCCGGGGCGGGGCCGCCGGTGGGCGCTGATCACCTCAGGCACCAAGTCCTTCAACTTCCCGGCGCTGAGCGGCTCGTACGGGGTCATCGGCGACCCGGACGAGCGGGAGGAGTTCATCCGCCGGATGCAGACGGGCGAGGGCCTCGCCTCCCCGGCGGTCCTCTCGCTGACCGCCCACATCGCCGCGTACCGGCACGGCGGGGCATGGCTGGACGAGCTGAGGGCGTACGTGGCGGGCACGATGCGGATGGTCGAGGAGCGGCTCCGGGACGGCCTGCCGGGCGTCACCTGGACGCCCCCGGAGGCCGGCTACCTGGCCTGGATCGACCTGCGCCCGCTCGGCATCGACGACACCGTGCTCCAGCTCGACCTGGTGGAGACCGAGAAGGTCGCGATCATGCCGGGCACCGTCTACGGTCAGCCCGGCTTCGTCCGACTGAACGTCGGCTGCCCGAGGAAGAAGGCGGCGCGCGGGGTGGAGGCGCTGGTACGCGCGGCCACCAGGCTTCGGGTGGCCTGAGGCAATCAGGGCCTCGCGGGGGCGGCACCGGACGTGCACGGCGCCGCCCCCGCGAGGACCATGGCAGGCATGGATATCCGGCTGAGTTCCGGGACCGGGCGGTGGATCGTCTTCACCACCGTGCTCGGCTCGGGGATGGCGCTGCTCGACTCCACCGTCGTCAACGTCGCCCTGCCCCACATCGGCGAGGACCTCGACGCCGACATGGCCGTGCTCCAGTGGACCGTCAACGCCTACATGCTCACCCTCGCCGGGCTGATCCTGCTCGGTGGGGCGCTCGGCGACCGGTACGGGCGGCGGCGCGTGTTCGTCGTCGGGATCGTGTGGTTCGCCGTCGCCTCGCTGCTGTGCGGGCTCGCGCCGAACGCCGGGGTGCTGATCGCCGCCCGCGCCCTCCAGGGCGTCGGCGGCGCCCTGCTCACCCCGGGCTCGCTCGCGCTGATCCAGGCGAGCTTCCACCCGGACGACCGGGCCAAGGCCGTCGGGCTCTGGTCCGGTTTCGGCGGGGTCGGCGCGGCGATCGGGCCGTTCGTCGGCGGCTGGCTGGTCGACGGGCCGGGCTGGCGGTGGGTGTTCCTGCTGAACGTGCCGTTGGCCGCGCTGTGCGTGCCGGTCGCGCTGCGCCATGTGCCCGAGTCGCGCGACGAGTCCGCCCACGGCCGCTTCGACGTCCTGGGCGCCTTCCTGGGGGCGGCCGCGCTCGCCCTCGTGACGTACGCGCTGATCGCGGAGGCGTGGTGGGCGGCCGGGCTCGGGGTCGTCGTCGGGGCGGCGTTCGTCGTCCTGGAGCGGCGCAGGCCCGAGCCGATGGTGCCGCCGTCGATCTTCGCGTCGCGGCAGTTCACGGTGGTCAACCTGGTGACGCTGTGCGTGTACGCGGCGCTCGGCGGCTTCTTCTTCCTGGCCGCCCTCCAGCTCCAGGTGGTCTCCGGCTACTCCGCGCTCGCGGCGGGGACCGCCATGCTGCCGACGACCGTGCTGATGCTGCTCCTCTCGGCGAAGTCGGGCGAGCTGGGGGAGAAGATCGGGCCTCGGATCCCGCTGACCGTGGGGCCGCTGTTGTGCGCGGTGGGGATGGTCCTGATGCTGCGGGTCGGTGAGGACGCCCATTACGTGCAGGACGTCCTGCCGGCGATGGCCGTGCTCGGTCTCGGTCTGACCGTCCTGGTTGCCCCGCTGACCGCGACCGTCCTGGCCTCGGTGGACGTGGCGCGGGCGGGTCTGGCGAGCGGGATCAACAACGCGGCGGCGCGGGCGGCCGGCCTCCTCGCGGTGGCGGCGCTGCCGGCGCTCGCCGGGATGGGGCCGGAGGCGTACCGCTCGGCGGAGGAGTTCGGGGAGACGTTCCGGCGGGCGATGCCGATGTGCGCGGGGCTGATGGTGGCGGGGGCGGTCCTGGCCTTCGCGACCGTGCGGAAACCGGTCGGCGAGGCGGACTGCCACCCGGAGTGCAAGGTCCACTGCGGGGTGACGTCGCCCCCGCTGGACCCGGGGGAACGCGCGGCCGAGGGCGGAGGCGGCGGGCCCGCCCCCGACGGGCGTTCGAGCCCGGGAGATCGATGACGGTCCGCTGAGGCAGACTTGCCCCATGGCCATCCACGAGAACCTGCTGGGGGGACCGCCCCCCACCCACCTGCCCGACGATCCTGAGCCGCGCGAGCTGCTCGCGGCCGGCACGGCGCCGGCGGACGTCGCCGCGAAGTACCCGACGTCCTCGCTGGCCTGGGCCCAGCTCGCCGACGAGGCGTTCGAGCGCGGGCGCGTCGTCGAGTCGTACGCGTACGCCCGTACCGGCTACCACCGCGGCCTGGACGCGCTGCGCCGCAGCGGCTGGAAGGGCCACGGCCCGGTGCCGTGGGAGCACGAGCCGAACCGCGGCTTCCTGCGGGCCCTGCACGCGCTGGCGCGGGCGGCAGGGGAGATCGGCGAGAAGGACGAGTACGAGCGCTGCTCGACGTTCCTGCGGGACTCCTCGGAGACGGCCGCCGAGACCCTCGGCTGACCTACGAGGACTACGCACAACGCACAACGCACAACGCACAACGGTCGACGCACGACGGTCGACGCACAACGCACGACGCGCCGCGTGGCCCCCGGGTCGCGCGGCGCGTTCGTTCGATCGTGTTCGAAGGTGCCGGTACGATCCTTCGGACCGTTGTAGCGAGAGCAGCCGGCATAGAGGCCCCCACCCTCTTCCCCCCAACCGGCCGACGCAGGGGAGAAGTCTGTCTTGGGCAAGCGCGCCGCAGCACCCGCGGGCCGGAGACGCACGCAGAGCCGACGTCGCGGCCGGGGCCGGTCCAGGCGGAGCCCCATAGGTCGCCTCGTCCTGCCGACGCTCGCGCTCGTCACCCTCGCCCTCGGCGGCGGCGCCGCCCTCGCCCACTACAACAGCGGCGCGGAGACCGGACCCGTCGACACCGCGGCCGTCCTCCCGACGGGCGAGCCGACCACGGCGATCCCCACCACGCCCAAGGCGACGACCCCGACCCCGGCGCCGACCACCGCCAAGCCGAAGCCGAAGCCCAAGCCCCCGAAGCCGAAGGTGCCCGAAAGCGGCGCCGGTACCTTCACCGCGGCCCAGTCCTCCGGCGCGGCCGTCGGCACCGGCGGCACCCTGCGCCGCTACCGCGTCCAGGTCGAGGACGGCATCGACCTCTCCGCCCGTGAGGCGGCCGCGGAGATCGAGCGGATCCTGGCCCACCCGCGCGGCTGGGCCGCGCACGGCCGGGGCCGGTTCCAGCTGGTCACCGAGAACGCCGATTTCGTCATCCGGATCGCCACCCCTGACACCGCCGACAAGCTCTGTCTCGCCGTGGGCCTCAACACCCACGGGGAGCTCAACTGCGAGACCACCCAGGGCGTCGTGGTGAACCTGAAGCGCTGGCTGCTGGGCTCGCCGACGTTCACCGGCACGCCCGCCGAGTACCGGCATCTGATCATCAACCACGAGGTCGGGCACGAGATCGGGATCCGGACGCACATGACCTGTCCGGGCGAAGGGAAGCTCGCCCCGGTGATGATGCAGCAGATCAAGGGGCTCAAGGGCTGCCGTTCGAACGCATATCCGTATGACGAAGATGGGAGCTACATCCAGGGGCCGATCGTGCCATGATGCGCATGGGACCGCGCGCGACGAGGCGGGCGGGCCCGAGGGGACCGGGGCTCCACTTTCTCTCACGGAAGGAGCGGACCGCTACCCGGTAGTTGCGTATCGAGGAGACAGAAATGTCCACCTTCCCCGATGCCTCCGGAGCCGGATCGGTCGACGCACCGAACCTCGACTTCGCGGGCACGACGCCGTACGAGGACTACGTACAGGCGGACGTACTCACCCACCTCCAGCACCTCCGCTCCGATGATCCGGGCGAGATGGTCTTCCTGGTCACCACCCAGGTCATGGAGCTGTGGTTCACCGTCATCGTCCACGAGTGGGAGACCGCGAGCCGCGCGCTGCGCGAGGACCGCGTCCCCGTGGCGATGGACGCGCTCAAGCGCTCCGTGCGCGAGCTGGAGGCGCTGAACCAGTCCTGGCGGCCGCTGGCCCAGCTCACCCCGGCGCAGTTCAACTCCTACCGCGCGGCCCTCGGCGAGGGTTCCGGCTTCCAGTCGGCGATGTACCGGCGGATGGAGTTCCTGCTCGGCGAGAAGTCCGCGTCGATGCTGGTGCCGCACCGCGGGGCGCCCCGGGTCCACGCGGAGCTGGAGAAGGCGCTGCAGGAGCCGAGCCTGTACGACGAGGTCCTCAGGCTCCTCGCCCGGCGCGGGCTGCCCGTGCCGGACGCGGTGCTCGCCCGGGACCTGGCGAAGAAGTACGAGCCCTCGACCGAGATCGAGGAGATCTGGGCCGGGATATACGCCGACGCCGACCAGAACGCCGAACTCGTCCGGCTGGGCGAGGCGCTGAGCGACGTCGCCGAGCTGATCTGGCGATGGCGCAACGACCACCTCGTCGCCACCCGGCGGGCCATGGGCTCCAAGACGGGCACCGGCGGCTCCGCGGGCGTGGCGTGGCTGGAGAAGCGGGCGCAGAAGAACGTCTTCCCCGAGCTGTGGACGGCGCGCAGCCGTGTCTGAGTCCTTGCGCGAGAACGCGCTCCACAGGGACGCGGACGACCCGCTGGCGAAGTTCCGTGAGCGGTTCGTCCTGGACGAGGCGACGGTCTACCTGGACGGGAACTCGCTGGGCGCGCTGCCCGCGCACGTGCCCGACCGGATGGCCGACGTCATCACCCGCGAGTGGGGGCGGCTGCGGATCCGCTCCTGGGACGAGAGCGGCTGGTGGACCGCGCCCGAGCGGATCGGCGACCGGATCGCCCCGCTCGTCGGCGCCGCCCCCGGCCGGATCGTGGTCTCCGACTCGACCAGCGTGAACGTCTTCAAGGCCGTCGTCGCCGCCACCCGGCTGAGCACCGACGACCGGGACGAGATCCTCGTCGACGCCACGACGTTTCCCACGGACGGGTACATCGCGGAGTCCGCGGCCCGGATGACCGGCCGCCGGATTGTGCCCGTCGACCCGGCGGGCATCGCGGCCGCGGCGGGCCCGCGCACGGCCGCCGCGCTCGTCAACCACGTCGACTTCCGTACCGGTCGACTCCACGACCTGCCGGGGATCACGGCCGCGCTGCACGCGGCGGGCGCCCTCGCGGTCTGGGACCTGTGCCACAGCGCGGGCGCGCTGCCGGTCGGCCTGGAGGAGCACGGCGTCGACCTGGCGGTCGGCTGCACGTACAAGTACCTCAACGGCGGCCCCGGTTCGCCCGCGTACCTGTACGTCGCCGAGCGCCACCAGGCCGCCTTCGACTCCCCGCTGCCGGGCTGGAACTCGCACGCCGACCCGTTCGGGATGACCCCGGGCTACGAGGCGGCAAAGGGCGCGGTCAGGGGCCGGGTCGGTACGCCGGACATCCTGTCCCTCCTCGCCCTGGAGTCGGCGCTCGACGTCTGGGACGGCGTCGCCATCGAGGACGTACGGGCCAAGTCCCTCGCCCTCACGGACTTCTTCGAGGAGTGCGTGGCGGCGTACGTGCCGGCCGGCCGGGTCGAGTCCGTCACGCCCCGGGCGCACGGCGAGCGCGGCAGCCAGGTCGCGCTGCGGTGCGCCGAGGCGCCCGCCGTCATGGCGGAGTTGATCCGGCGCGGGGTGGTGGGCGATCTGCGCCGCCCGGACGTGCTCCGGTTCGGCTTCACACCGCTGTACGTCGGCTTCGCGGACGCGGAGCGGGCGGCGCGGATCCTGGCGGAGGTCCTCGCGGACGTTCCGGCGGGCGTACCCGCCTAGGCGCCCCGCCCGGGCACCTGCCTGGGCGCCCTGCCTGGGAGCTGCCCGGGCAGCCGCCCAGGTACCTGTCGGGAGCGGGTCCGACCTCGTCGTCCGAGGTCGGACGGTCCGATGATCGCTTGATCTGTGGGGGCGTCAGTGCTGATACGGTCCCCGCAGGTCAGGCCAATTCGGCCCCGTCCCCGAGAGGTTGGAACAGCATGCCGGACCCCGCCGCGCGCGACGCCGCCGAAGAAGCGTCGGCGTTCTCGCACCCGGCCGTCGCCCCGGACGCGTCCGCCGCGTACGGCGATCACCCCGACCAGGTCGTCGACTTCTACGCGCCGCGTGACGGCCGCGAGCGGGCGCCGCTCGTCGTCGCGCTGCACGGCGGTGCCTGGCGGGCGCCGTACGACCGGCAGCATCTGACCCCTTTCGTGGACTTTCTCGCCCGCCGGGG
Organism: Streptomyces sp. NPDC048370; assembly: GCF_043200825.1. Classification (NCBI taxonomy): domain Bacteria; kingdom Bacillati; phylum Actinomycetota; class Actinomycetes; order Kitasatosporales; family Streptomycetaceae; genus Streptomyces; species Streptomyces sp. NPDC048370. The sequence continues at coordinate 515,617 of NZ_JBICYI010000003.1, forward strand.
GTTCGCGGTCGCCAACGTCGAGTACCGGCGGGGCGGCACCATCCCCCGGCAGGGCGGTACGGGACCGGTCGCCGGCCGCTGGCCGGAGACCTTCGACGACGTGGCCGCCGCCCTCGACGCCGTACCGAGGCTGGCCGCCGAGCACCTTCCGCAGGCCGACCCGCGCCGGATCGTGCTCACCGGCCACTCCGCCGGCGGCCACCTCGCCCTCTGGGCGGCCGCCCGGCACGTCCTCGCCCCCGACGCGCCCTGGCACCTCCCCGCGCCGCCCGCGCTGCGCGGGGTGGTGGCGCTGGCCCCCATCGCGCACTTCGACCGGGCCGTGGAGCTCGGGGTGTGCGGTGGGGCGGTGACCGAACTGCTCGGCGGTGAGGGCGAGTTCGACGTACGGGCCCGGCACGCCGACCCGGCCCTGCTGCTGCCGACCGGGATCGCGACGGCGATCGTCCAGGGCCGCGACGACGTCGTCGTCCCGCAGGCCGTCGCCGACGCCTATGTGGAGGCGGCGGCGAAGGCGGGCGAGACGGTCGGTCTCACGCTCCTCCCGGACGTCGGCCACTTCCCCCTGATCGACCCGGCGGCCGACGCCTGCGCGGTGGTCGCGGAGGAGATCGCCCAGCTGGCGTTCTGACCACGGAAGACGGTGCACGGCCGCGTAGTACTTGGGACGGACGCGGGAGGATCCGCCGTCATGGTGACGACCGCGTCCGGCGCCCCCCGTACCGTTGCAGACGTGACAGAAACCCGTGAAACGAGCCGTGCCCCCGAGTTCCGCCTGGCCCAGGGCGCGCTCGGCGGGCTGCGCCAGGACCTCATCCACAACGCCTTCGACTACCGGCCGCTGCCCCCGATGGCGGTCGAAGGACCGGTGACCCGGCGCCTGCCGGAGCGGATACGCGAGATGGCCCGCTGGACCCCGCACGCGATCGTGGTCGGCTTCGCCTTCTTCCTCTTCGCGGTGGGGACGACCGTCACGTCCGGCCAGGGCCTCTTCGTCGTCGTGTACGCGGGGCTGCCCGCCCTGGTCGTGCTGCTGACCCTGGTCCGCCCGGTCCTCGCGTTCTGGGCGTCGCTGGCCATCACGCCCTTCGTCACCGTCCTCGGCTCGTTCGGCGACGGCTGGCCGTGGGGTCCGACCTCGGGCACGGCCCACGTGGTGGTCATGACGGTGGTGGCCGCCCGGACCCGGCCCCGTACCGCCGCCTGGATGTGGGCGGTCTCCGCCGTCTACGCCTTCCTCGCCACCGGTCTCCTCGCCCGGGGCACCGGTCCCGAAGCCTTCGCCGTCCTCTTCCCCTCCGCGCTCGCGCTCCTCGTCGTGACCGTCTTCCAGGTCCGCCGCCAGGCCACGCAGGAGGTCACCGCCCAGCTGACCGTGACGGCCGTGGAACGCTCCAAGAGGACCCTCCTCGAAGAGCGCACCACCATCGCCCGCGAGCTCCACGACGTCGTCGCCCACCACATGTCGGTGGTCGCCATCCAGGCGGAGGCCGCGCCCTACCGCGTCGAGAACCCGCCGCCGGAGCTGGAGCAGGCCTTCGTCACCATCCGCGAGAACGCGGTCGCCGCCCTGACCGAGCTGCGGCGCGTCCTCGGTGTCGTACGGGCGGAGGACTACGAGGCCCCCGACGCCCCGCAGCCCACGCTCGCCGACCTCGACGGTCTCGTCGGCAACGTCCGCGAGGCCGGGCTCGACGTGGAGAAGACCGTCACCGGCGCGGTGCGGGAGCTGCCGCAGGGCGTGGAGCTCTCGGCGTACCGGATCATCCAGGAGGCGCTCTCCAACGTGCTGCGGCACGCGCCGGGTGCGGGGGCCAAGGTCGAGGTGTCGTACGTCCTCGGCGGCCTCGGTCTGCGGATCGTGAACGGGCCGGCGAGGGGACTCGTCAAGCCTTCCCCCGGGGCCGGTCACGGGCTGACCGGGATGCGCGAGCGGGTGACGATGCTGAACGGCGAGATGACGGCCGAGCCGACCGAGGACGGCGGCTTCGAGGTCACGGCGTTCGTCCCCGTGATCCGTGAGGAGGCGGACCAGTGATCCGGGTCCTGATCGTCGACGACCAGATGATGGTCCGCGAGGGCTTCTCGGTGCTGCTCGGCGCGATGCCGGACATCGAGGTGGTCGGCGAGGCCGTCAACGGTCGCGAGGCGATCGCCCAGGTCGCCGCCCTGCGCCCGGACGTGGTCCTGATGGACATCCGGATGCCGGAGCTGAACGGCATCGAGGCGACCCGCGAGATCGTGGCGGCGGACGCGGACGCGAAGGTCCTTGTCCTGACGACCTTCGACCTCGACGAGTACGTCTACCAGGCGCTGCGCGCCGGGGCCTCGGGCTTCCTCCTGAAGGACGCCTCCGCGCGGCAGCTGGCCGACGGGGTGCGGGTGGTCGCGGCCGGTGAGGCGCTGCTCGCGCCGACCGTGACGAAGCGGCTGATCACCGAGTTCGCGCGGGCGGCCGAGGCACCGAAGGTGCCGGCGCTCGCCCAGATCGGGGAGCTGACGGAGCGGGAGACGGAGGTCCTGGTGCTCATCGCGCAGGGCCTGTCGAACGCGGAGATCGCCGACCATCTGGTGGTGGCCGAGTCGACGATCAAGACGCATGTGAGCCGGATCCTGGTGAAGCTGGGGCTGCGGGACCGGACGCAGGCGGCGGTCTTCGCGTACGAGGCGAGACTGGTGCAGGTCGGAGGGTAGGACCGGTCCAGGTGGGCCGGTAGGTTCCGTCCATGGACGCTTCCTTCGATCCCTGGTCGCCGGCCTTCATCGCGGACCCGTACCCCGCCTACGCCGAGCTGCGGGCGGCGGGCCGCGCCCACTGGTACGGGCCGACCCGGCAGTGGCTGATCCCGCACCACGAGGACGTGTCGGCGCTCCTGCGGGACCGGCGCCTGGGCCGTACGTACACGCACCGCTTCACGCACGAGGAGTTCGGGCGTACGGCACCCCCTGCCGCGCACGAGCCGTTCCACACGCTCAACGACCACGGGCTGCTCGACCTGGAGGCCGGTGACCACACGCGGATCCGGCGCCTGGTGTCGAAGGCGTTCACCCCGCGCACGGTGGAGAATCTGGCGCCGACGGTACGGAGGCTGGCGGCGGAGCTGGTCGGCGGCCTGGTGGAGCGGGGCGGCGGCGACCTCCTCGCCGATGTCGCCGAACCCCTCCCGGTCGCGGTGATCGCGGAGATGCTGGGCGTGCCGGAGGAGGACGAGGAGCGGCGGATGCTGCGGCCGTGGTCGGCCGACATCTGCGGGATGTTCGAGCTGAACCCCTCGGAGGAGACGGCACGGCGGGCGGTGCGGGCGTCGCTGGACTTCTCGGCGTACCTGCGGGAGCTGATCGGGCGGCGGCGGAAGGACCCGGGGGAGGATCTGATCTCGGGCCTGGTGGGGGTGGAGGAGCTCACCGAGCAGGAGATGATCTCCACGTGCGTGCTGCTGCTCAACGCGGGGCACGAGGCGACGGTGAACACGACCGTCAACGGCTGGTGGACGCTGCTGCGGCACCCGGAGCAGCTGGCGGCGCTGCGCGCGGACCCGGCCGGACTGTTGTCCACAGCTGTGGAAGAAATCCTGCGCTACGACACGCCTCTGCAGATGTTCGAGCGGTGGGTCCTGGACGACATCGAGCTGGGTGACGTCAGGATCCCGCGCGGCTCGGAGGTGGCGCTCCTCTTCGGCTCGGCCAACCGCGACCCGGCCCGCTTCACGGACCCGGACGTCCTGGACCTCGCCCGCGCGGAGAACCCGCACATCACGTTCGGCGCGGGCATCCACTACTGCCTGGGCGCGCCGCTTGCCCGCATGGAACTGACCGCGCTCTTCGCGGAGTTGCTCACGTCCGCTCCGACCCTCCGCCTGGCGGCGGAACCCGAGTGGAACCCGGGGTACGTCATCAGGGGCGTCCCCGAACTGCTGGTGGAGCTGTAGAAACACGCGGGTAGCACCACGAGGGCCCCGTTTCCGGGGCCCTCTCGGTCATGCGGTCATGCGGTCATGCGGTCACGCGGTCAGGCCGTCACGAGGTGATCAGGTCACGTCGGCGCAGGCGCCACAGGCGTCGCCGTCAGGGCCGCCGCCACGGCGACGAGGGTGAGCGCCGGGGCCCACGCCATGTCCTGGCAGGAAGCCGAGCGACCAGCCGAGCACGGTCCCGCGCTGCAGCCGCCAGGCCGGCGCCCCCGCCGTGGCGAGCCGGCCCTCCGCCGGACCGGGGCGGGTCGGCAGGAAGCTCATGCCCACATCGCGCCGACCGGCGACGGACGGCGGAGACGGCGGAGTTCTTCGAGTTCCTCCAGAAGGAGATGCTGAGCCTGCTGGACCGCTGGCGGGACCACAAGGCGGCGAAGGGGTCCGAGGCCTAGGCCTCGGCCGGGGCGGAGGTCGAAGCGGCCGGCTCGCCCTCGGAGCCCGCGTCCCCGACCGCGTCCCCGACCGCGTCCTCGTCCCCGTCCTCGTCCTCGCCCGGCTCCCAGCGCAGCAGGTCGCCCGGCTGGCACTCCAGTACCTCGCAGAGCGCGGCGAGCGTCGTGAAGCGGACCGCCTTCGCCCGGCCGTTCTTGAGTACGGCCAGGTTGGCCGGGGTGATCCCGACGCGTTCCGCGAGCTCGCCCACGGACATCTTCCGGCGGGCCATCATCACGTCGATGTCGACGGCGATCGGCATCAGATCACCTCGTCCAGTTCGGCCCGCATCGCCGTCGCCTCGACGTCGCGCGCGACGGCCTGGGCGAGGAGCGTGCGCAGGACGAGCACGATCAGCGCGACGCCCAGGATGGCCAGGCCGATCCCGCCCATGATGACGGTGACGCCGGGGTCGTCACGCTGGCCCGGTGCGTTGAGGGCCGTGACCGCGAACCAGACGAGGGCGGCCGCCACGATCGCGCCGATCACGACGTCCACGTACCGGAAGGCGGTGTGGGAGAAGACGGTTCCGCGTCGCACCATCGTCACCAGCCGCCAGACGCAGACCAGGGCGACCTGGGCCGACATCAGGCCGAGGATCGTGAACACGCGCAGCGGGGTCAGCGGGAGGGACCCGTCCTCCGGGTCGTTCCCGCTGATCAACGTCCACACCATGAGTGCCTGCACGAGCACCGAGCCCGCGAGCACCACCGCGAGCACGGCGCGCAGCGCCAACACCGTCAGTCTTCCCATCGCCATCGCTCCTTCGATCGAGTCACGATGGGAATCTATTGAAAAACGATAGGTGTGGCAAGTGGGAAGGATCGGCCCGTCCTCGGGAAGGATCGGTCCGTCCTCACGTGACGGTGCCGCGCCACGGCTACGGCTTCGGCAGCGTCAGCCCCCAGGCGCCCTCCCGGACCGTCCACGTCCGCCGCCGGACCGGGCCCGAGACCACCGTGTCCGCGCGGTAGCGGAAGTCCGGGCCCGAGACCGTCAGGGTGCGGGCGTCGGCGTGGACGGGCGGCGCGGACGGGGGCTGGACCGTGATCACGGCCAGGCCGGCCAGGGACCGTACGCTCACCCCCTCCACCGGCGCGCCCACATCGCTGAGCAGAACGCCGTCCGCCTCCACCCGCAGCCGGTGGACGCGCGGCGCGATCTGCACGGGGGCCGGGTGCACCAGCGTGCGGACCAGGGAGCGGCAGGTGTCCCAGACGGTCGGCGCGGCCGGGGCCGGCACCACCGGGCTCCGCCCCGCCGGGATGCTCAGATCGCCCAGAACGACCCCGTCGCTGTCGTCGACGAGCAGGTCGAGCCGGTGCGCCACCCCGTCGAGCACCGCCCGCGCGGCCGCCACCGCGCCGCGCGGCACGCCGAGTGCGTACGCCACTTCCAGCGAGCCGGGCGCCCCGATCGGCACGAGGGACAGCGCGCCGTCCGCGAGCTCACGCTCCCGGTGCAGCAGCGTCACCGTGCGTAGCAGTGCGCGGTCGTCGCCGACCACCACCGGGCGCCGGGAGCCGCGCCGGGCAAGGGCCCGGGAGAATTCCTCCGGGCTGTCCGGAAGGCAGATCTTCGCCTCTGCTCCCGCACACAACACATCTTTCGCGATCCGTACGGACTCGCCGTCATTCCGGCGGGCGACCGGGTCGATGACCACCAGCAGCTGGTCGTGAGCCGACACCTCGGTCCTTCCTCGGGTAGCATCTTTGTGCAAGAGCCCCTTGCGCTATTGCGCCAGGGGCTTCGTCTATTCCGGGGCACACCGGTGAGGCGGCCTCGGCCCCTGACCTTGGACATGCCCCACCCGGAAGGGGTGTACGCCTGTGCCCGCACTTGTGCTGCTCGGTGCTCAGTGGGGTGACGAGGGCAAGGGAAAGGCCACCGACCTCCTCGGTGGATCCGTTGACTATGTAGTGCGTTACCAGGGCGGCAACAACGCCGGCCACACCGTCGTCGTCGGCGACCAGAAGTACGCGCTGCATCTTCTCCCTTCCGGAATCCTCTCCCCGGGGTGCACCCCGGTGATCGGAAACGGTGTCGTCGTCGACCCGGCGGTCCTGCTCTCCGAGCTGAGCGGACTGAACGAGCGAGGCGTGGACACGTCGAAGCTCCTGATCAGCGGCAACGCGCATCTGATCACTCCGTACAACGTCACCCTCGACAAGGTGACGGAACGGTTCCTCGGCAAGCGCAAGATCGGCACCACGGGACGCGGCATCGGCCCGACCTACGCCGACAAGATCAACCGCGTCGGCATCCGGGTCCAGGACCTGTACGACGAGTCGATCCTCACCCAGAAGGTGGAGGCGGCGCTGGAGGGCAAGAACCAGCTGCTCGCCAAGCTCTACAACCGCCGCGCGATCGACGCCGCCCAGATCGTCGAGGAGATGCTCCAGTACGCGGAGCAGATCAAGCCGTACGTCGCGGACACCACCCTGATCCTCAACAACGCGCTGGACGAGGACAAGGTCGTGCTCTTCGAGGGCGGTCAGGGCACGCTCCTGGACGTCGACCACGGCACGTACCCCTTCGTCACCTCCTCGAACCCGACCGCGGGCGGCGCCTGCACCGGCGCCGGCGTGGGCCCGACGAAGATCAGCCGGGTCATCGGCATCCTCAAGGCCTACACGACCCGTGTCGGCGCGGGCCCGTTCCCGACGGAGCTCTTCGACGCGGACGGCGAGGCGCTGCGCCGCATCGGTGGCGAGCGCGGTGTCACCACCGGCCGTGACCGTCGCTGCGGCTGGTTCGACGCGGTCATCGCGCGGTACGCGACCCGCGTGAACGGCCTGACGGACTTCTTCCTCACCAAGCTCGACGTGCTGACGGGCTGGGAGCAGATCCCGGTCTGCGTCGCGTACGAGATCGACGGCAAGCGCGTCGAGGAGCTGCCGTACTCGCAGACCGACTTCCACCACGCGAAGCCGATCTACGAGATGCTGCCGGGCTGGTCCGAGGACATCACCAAGGCCCAGACCTTCGCCGACCTGCCGAAGAACGCGCAGGCGTACGTGAAGGCCCTGGAGGAGATGTCGGGTGCTCCGATCTCCGCGATCGGCGTCGGCCCCGGCCGGACCGAGACGATCGAGATCAACTCGTTCCTGAAGTAGCTCCACCCGTAGCACCGCGCCGAGGGCCCGCACTCCGTACTCCGGGGTGCGGGCCCTCAGCCGTGCCCCGCAGGCATTCCGTGTATCGCGGGCGTATCGAAAACCGCATACGCCACCGCAACAGCCGTCCGTCTTGAGTGAGCGCATGAACCACACCCTCCGCACCCGCGTGCTCCTCGGTCTCGCGGTCCTCGGTCTGGCGGGCGCCTTGTTCGTCGTGCGCGGGCCGCTCATGATGTCCGCCCCGAGGTGCGTGGCCGGGCGGTGGCACGGCTGCCTCGACACCTTCAACGGTGTGGTGCTCATGACGTTGGTCACGCTGCCGCTGGCCGTGCTGGTGGCGTGGGCCCTGGCGCGCCGTCGGCGGGCCGCCGGTGTCCCGTCCGCGTGGCGGATGTCGCTGGCCGAGGTCGGCATCGTCCACGGGACGGTGCCGTTCGTGTGGATGACGATGATGCCGGGCGGCGGGGCCGGCATCGTTCCCGCCCGGGTGAGCCTGGTGCCGCTGCGGGACCTGGTCACGATGGGGCCACTCGGGATCGGCGGCAACCTGCTGGTCTTCGCGGCCCTCGGATTCTTCGCCCCGATACGGTTCGCGGCGCTGGCGTCCGTGCCGCGGATCCTGGCGCTCGGGGCGGGTTGCTCGGTCCTCGTCGAGCTCGCGCAGTACGTCCTGCAGCTCGACCGGGTGTCCTCCGTGGACGACGTCCTGGTCAACGCCACCGGCGCCGTACTGGCCGGCCTCGCGTCGCGCCGCTGGTGGCGCACGACGGCCGAGGAGCCTTTGCATACGCCGGCGATATGCCGCGCTGCTTAGGCTTCCGCCATGCGCGTACTGATCGTGGAGGACGAGCCCTACCTGGCCGAAGCCGTCCGTGACGGTCTCCGCCTTGAGGCGATCGCCGCCGACATCGCCGGCGACGGCGACTCCGCCCTGGAGCTGCTCGGCGTCAACTCCTACGATCTCGCGGTCCTCGACCGCGACATTCCAGGACCCTCCGGCGACGAAGTCGCCCGGCGCATCGTCGCCTCCGGCAGCGGCATCCCGATCCTCATGCTCACCGCCGCCGACCGGATCGACGACAAGGCCTCCGGCTTCGAGCTCGGCGCCGACGACTACCTCACCAAGCCGTTCGAGCTGCGGGAGCTCGTCATGCGGCTGAGGGCGCTCGACCGCAGACGCGCCCACGCCAGGCCCCCGGTCCGCGAGCTCGCGGGCCTGCGGGTCGACCCCTTCCGCCGTGAGGTCTTCCGCGACGGACGGTACGTCGCGCTCACCCGCAAGCAGTTCGCCGTCCTCGAAGTCCTCGTCGCCGCCGAGGGCGGGGTCGTCAGCGCGGAGGAGCTCCTCGAACGGGCCTGGGACGAGAACGCCGACCCGCTCACCAACGCCGTCCGCATCACCGTCTCCGCACTGCGCAAGCGGCTCGGCGAGCCCTGGATCATCGCCACGGTGCCCGGCGTCGGCTACCGCATTGACACCGGCACGACGCACGGCCCCACGCATTGATGAGGAGACGCCCCGGGCTCAGCGCCCGACTGAAGCTCACCCTCAGCTACGCCGGATTCCTTCTCGTCGCCGGCGCTCTCCTGATGGCCGTGGTGTGGGTGTTCCTGCTGCGCTACGTCCCCGACAACCCTCAGGGCCTGCTCGGGATCTCACCCAACCGCTACCTCCTCGTGCGCACCTTCGCCCCCGCCGCGGCCCTCGCCATGGCCTTCCTCCTGGTGTTCGGCCTGCTGGGAGGGTGGATCCTCGCGGGCAGGATGCTCGCACCCCTGACGCGGATCACGGACGCGGCACGGAGGGCCGGGAACGGATCGCTGTCCCACCGGGTCCGTATGGAAGGCCGCAGGGACGAGTTCCGTGAGCTCTCCGACGCGTTCGACTCGATGCTCGACACGCTCGAATCACACGTCGCCGAGCAGCAACGGTTCGCCGCGAACGCCTCCCACGAACTGCGCACCCCGCTGGCGATCTCGCGGACCCTCCTCGACGTGGCCCGCAAGGACCCCACGCGGGACCGGGGCGAGCTCATCGAACGCCTCCACACCGTCAACACGCGGGCGATCGACCTCACCGAGGCCCTTCTGCTGCTCGGCCGAGGCGAGCGCGGAACGTTCACCCGGGAGCCGGTCGACCTGTCCCTCACCGCCGAAGAGGCCGCCGAAACGCTGCTGCCGCTCGCCGAACAGCGCGGGATCACGCTCGACGTCACCGGCGGGACGACACGGACGGCCGGCTCCGCCGAGCTCCTGCTGCGGATGGTGACGAACCTCGTCCAGAACGCGATCGTCCACAACCTCCCCGCCGGCGGCACCGTGACGGTCCACACCGAGGCGCACGGCGACGCGAGCGTGCTGCGGGTCGAGAACACCGGGCACCCGCTCCCGCCGGAGCTCGTACCGACCCTCACCGAGCCCTTCCAGCGGGGCTCGGAGCGCGTACGCACCGACGAGCACGCCGGCGTCGGCCTCGGCCTGGCCATCGTGCACAGCGTCGTCCGCGCTCACGACGGGACCCTCGACCTCACCCCGCGCCCGACGGGCGGTCTGCTCGTCACGGTCCGACTGCCGGGGCGAGCCGGGTGTCCCGCCCCACCTTCTCCCAGGCCGTGAGGTCGCCCCGGACCTGGTCCAGGTGGACCAGGATCGTGTCGATCGAGTCGTCGCCCAGGGCCAGGCGCAGCGGTGTCTCGCCACCCTGGTCGTCGGGATGTCCACCAGCCCGGGCCGGGGCGGTCTCCTGCCCGCGATCCGCTGAACTCCGGGACGACTGGCTGGCCCTGGACGCCCGGGGCGGCCGCGAGCCGGTGATCGGCGGCGAGATCGCCAGCACGGACGAGACGTACGAGGCACTGGTCGCAGGACTCGGCATCTGCCTGGTGGCCACGGGCAACGCGCCGCTGCTCACCCGGGGCGGGGTCGTCGTACGCCCCGTGGACGGGCTCTCCCCGTCCCGTTTCGCCCTGGCCTGGCGCGCGGACGACACCCGCCGCTCGGTCCAGGACTACGCGCGGGCGGCAGCCACCCCGTGACAACGCGCCGAGGACTCCCTAGCGGCGGTAGTACTCGCCCGGCTCGCCGTCCAGCATCGGATGGAGGAGCAGCCGCTCCCGCCCCTTGAAGCGGTCGATCGTCAGATAGCCGCCCGTACCGCCGCGTTCGCAGTCCCGGTCCGAGGCGTCCGGGTCGGAGGTGCCGGGGGCGATCACGAGCGGCGGCCCTGCGGCGGCGAGCAGCGAGGTGAAGGTGCAGGTCACCGTGTCCGCCGTCAGGGCGCCCTCGTCGTCCAGGCGGGGGAAGCTGCGCTGGAGGCGGACGACGGGCGAACCGATCGGACCCTGGGTGATCGTGACCTCGTCGGAGTAGCGGTCGGCGTTCTCGCCGTAGATCAGCGGGTCGTTCTCCGACTTCCACGACCCGACGAACGACTCCGGGACGATCGACGCGCCGGAGCGCGCCTTGCGGAAGGTGGCCTTCGCCGCGCCCGAGGACCACTCCAGGACGTCGGGCGAGCGCAGGGTCAGGGTCTGGTGGGCGAGCGGGGTGCACCGCTGGGACGGGACGCTGGTGGTGACGTCGGACTCGCCGAGGACCACCTTGTCCTCGTCGGCGGAGACGAGCCGCGAGCGGCCCATGCACATCTGCTCCTCCGAGGTACGGGTGTAGACGGCGGCCTTGGCGCCCGCGGCGCCCTGCACGATCTCGATCCGGGCCGCGTCCCTCGGGCTGTCGACGGAGCCGCGCAGCACGCCCTCCCAGGCCCCCAGGAAGGCGGCGGGCACGATCCCCGCCGGGCGGGGAGCCACGCTCGTGCTCGCGGACCCGGCCGGGTTCTTCCGCCCGTCCTCGCCCGCGTTCGCGTCGGGCCAGAAGCCGTACGTGAGCCCCGCGGCGGCCGCGACGACGAGGGCGGTGGCGGCGGCGACCAGGCCGGTACGGCGGGTGCGCGGCGGCTTCGGTACGGGCGTGGGGTCGTCAGGACCCGAGGCGGGGCCCGAGGCCGAGCCCGGACCCGAGCCCCGACCCACGCCCACCGCCGCCGTCGGTGTCGGCTCCGCCTCCAGGATCCGGGCCGCGTGGCGGCCGAGCCGCGCCAGGACGTCCGCCGGGAGCCAGGGGTCGGCCACCGTGATCGTCTCGACCAGCTCGGCGGCCGAGGGGCGACGCGCCGGGTCCTTCGCGAGGCAGGCCCGGACCAGGCCGCTCAGCTCGGCCGGGAGGTCCGTCAGGTCCGGCTCGTCGTGCGCGATGCGGAACATCGTGGCGTGGACGCCGCTGTCCGCCGTACCGAACGGGGAGCGGCCGGTCGCCGCGTAGACGAGGACCGAGCCCAGGCAGAAGATGTCGGAGGCGGGCGTCAGCTTGTCGCCGCGCACCTGCTCGGGCGACATGAAGCCGGGCGAGCCGACCAGCGCGCCGGTGCTGGTGAGTCCGCCGTCGGTGACGGTCTCCACCGCACGGGCGATGCCGAAGTCGATGATGCGCGGGCCGTCGACGGTCAGCAGGACGTTCCCCGGCTTGAGGTCGCGGTGGACGAGCCCGGCGGTGTGCACATGGGTGAGCGCGCGGGCGACCCCGGCGGCCAGCGTGCGGACGGTCGCGGGCGGCAGCGGCCCGAACTCGTCTCCCACCACGGCCCGCAGCGAGGGACCGGGGACGTAGCCGACGGCCACCCAGGGCGCCTCGGCCCCCGTGTCCGAGCCGAGGACCGGGGCCGTGCCCGTGCCGCCGACCTGCTCAAGGGCGGCGACCTCGCGGGCGAACCGGCGCCTGAACTCGTCCTGCGCGGCAAGCTCGGCGTGCACCACCTTCACCGCGACCGTCCGGCCGCCCGCCGAACGCGCCAGGAACACCCGGCCCATCCCGCCGGCGCCGAGCCGCCCCAGCAGACGGAACGGGCCGATGCTGACCGGGTCTTCCGCGTTCAAAGGCTCCACCAAAGGCTCCACGACCGAAGAGAATGCCAGACCGCCCGGGTGGGGTGTCGTGATCCGTGTCGTCATCCCTCGCCGCAGATCCGCAGACCCTTGGGCGTCGCGCAGGGCAGATGGCCGTGGGTGCGGATGACGTCCTGCCCGCGCCCCTGGCGCAGATAGGTGAGGAAACTGGAGGTCAGCGAGTCGGCCGGGGGTTCGCCCCAGGTGTAGGCGTACTCGATCTCCCGGTACGGGTACGACGACGCGCCGATCTCGTCCACGTTCGGGACGCGGCCGTCGACGGCCACCCGATGGAGGCCCTTCTGCCCGCTCACGGCGCGGAGTTCGGTGTACCCGATGGCTCCCGGCAGCTTGGCGACCGTGGACAGCACCTGGGCGGTGCTGTCCAGTTCGCAGCGGGTGACCGGGGCCTCGCGGTCGTCCCGGTTCTCGCAGTCCCGGGAGGAGTTCGCGGGCTCGTTGCGGCCGAGGACCCGGCGCTGGAAGACCTCGCGGGTGCCGGAGTTGGCGTCGCGGCTGACCAGCAGCACCCGGCGGTCCGGGCCGCCGGGGATCTGCTTCCAGTTGTCGATCTCGCCCCGGTAGAGGGCGCGGATCTGGTCGAGGGTGAGGTTCTCGACCGGTATCCCGTCGTTGAGGACGAGCGTGAAGAGGGAGACCGCGACCATGCTCTCGCGCAGCTGCGGGAAGCCGCCGGGCTTGCGCCCGTCGGAGAGCGCGACGACCGCGGGGGCGCCCTTGCCGCTCGCCGCTCCGGCCGCCGCCAGCTCCCGTATCCCCGCCGTCGAGCCGTGGGCGTCCACCACGATCGTGGACCCCTCGCAGTCCTTCTCGTACTTCCGCGCCAGCTCCCGCACCGCCGGGGCGAACGCGGTGGACCCTGTGACCTTGAGGGTGCCCCGGGCGCAGCCGATGGGCGGCGGGTTGTCGCTGCGGACGATGATCGTGGCGAGGGTGACCACGCAGGCGGCCAGGACGAGGGTGATGTTCCGGGCGGCGGGGCTGAAGGTCGGGGTCCTGTCGTCGACGCTCCTGGACTCGTTGCGGTGGACGTCCACCGCGTCCCGGAAGCCGGTGATCTGGATCGCGCGCTCCGTCACGCCGCCGGAGAGCATCACGAGCAGCTTGAAGTACTGCTTGCGCTCCAGGGAGACCTTGGGCATCAGGACGGACTTGCCCTGCTTGCGCAACCCGTGCCCCGCCCGCATCTCGTCCCGCACCGGTTCGTACTCCTGCGGGATCGTGGCGACCACGGCCATCACGTCCTTGTCGCTGAAGGTGATCTTCAGCCCCTCGGACTCCGTCGACGGCACGTAGTCCCCGTGGTCGATGTCGCGCTGGCCGTCGTTCTCGATCCGCAGCAGGACCAGGGTGGAGCCGTTCCTGGTGATGTCGCCGTCCCGCAGGGTCAGGGTGCCGGCGGTCTCGCCGCCCTCGCGCAGGGGCGTGTTCAGCTGCACGCGGTACCCGAGCCGCTTGCCCCGCTGCTGGAAGCGCTCGTACGCGACCACACCGGCGGAGACGAGGACACCGAGGAGCGCGGTGACCACGGCGATGACGTTCTCGGCGGTGACCCAGTCCACGGACGTGACGGTACGGACGTGTGTGCGGTTCCGTGGGGGAGGTCGCTCTCCGCCACCAGGAGTTCTCCCTTCGTTCAGCTCGCCCCCTCGGGCCGGGCACGGGTTGGCCGAACAACGGTTGCCGGGGCTGTGGACCGTGGGTGTAATGGCCACGAGGGGGCCAGGCGGAGAGGAACCCCATGCGTGTCGTCGAAGTGACCGCCTACGGCGGCCCTGAGGTCCTGAGAATGGCCCGCCGGCCGGAGCCCGAGGCCGGTGAGCGGCCCGGAATGGTCCGGGTGCGGCTGAAGGCGGCCGGGGTGAACCAGGCCGACCTGCGGATCCGCGCGGGCCGGTACGCGGACGTCGTCGGTCCGCTGAAGCCCCCGTTCGTCCTCGGGACGGACTTCGCGGGCAAGCTGATCGACCCGGTGCCCGGCCTGCCGGCGGGCACCCGGGTGGCCGGTTTCGTCCCCTGGTTCGAGGAGCTGAACGGCGAGGGTACGTACGCCGAGGTCATCTGGTCCGCCCCGGAGTGGCTGGCCCCGATCCCGGACGACGTGGACTACACCGTGGCCGCCTCCGTGCCGCTGGCCGCGGCCACCGCCCAGCGAGGCCTGGACGAGCTGGCGCTCCCGCAGGGGGCGACGCTGCTCGTCTCCGGGGCGAGTGGGGTGGTGGGCCGCTTCGCGGTCCAGTTCGCCGCCGCGGCCGGGCTGAGGGTGGTGGCCATCGCGCACGAGGGCGACCAGCACGAGCTCAAGGTCCTCGGCGCCGAGCACAGCGTCCTGCGGGGCCCCCACGACGAGATCATCGCGCGGGTGGCGGAAGCGGTCCCGGAGCGGGTGGACGCCGTCTTCGACGGCGCCTTCCACGGCGCCCCGCTGCTGCCGGCGGTGAAGGACGACGGCGCCTTCGTCGCGCTCGTCCCCGACCGCGCGCCGGCCGCCGAGCGGAACATCCGGGTGGTGACCGTCCTCGGCCGACCGGACGCGGCCCGGCTGAAGGAGACCCTGGAGAAGGTGGCGGCACGGGAGCTGATCACCCGGGTGTCCGACGTGATGCCCCTTGAGGAGGTCGCCGAGGCCCACCGCAGGGCGGAGGCGGGCCACCGCCCCGGCCGCATCGTGCTGATGATCTGATCGCGAGATACACGGAAGGCGCCGAGCCCCACGGGGTGCTCGGCGCCTTCGTCGTAGGGGAGTTGAGAGCGACGGAGGGGGCTTGGGGGGCCTGAGGGGCCGTAGGAACCGGAAGTGGAACCGGAACCAATCACCGTCACAAGAGTTGGTCTAGACCTTGACAGGTCCAGACCAAAAGCGCTTCGCTTGGCCTTCCCCCACGGAAGGCGAGCGCATCATGCGACGACTGCTCATACTCCTCTCCGCACTCTGTACGGCCATCGGCCTGGCCGTCTTCCTCCCCGCCACCACCGCCGGCGCGGCCCCCGCCTGCGTGGGCGCCTGGAACTCCTCCAGCGTCTACACGGGTGGCATGACCGCCTCGTACAACGGCCACAACTGGTACGCCAAGTGGTGGACCCAGAACGAACGCCCCGGCTCCTCGGACGTCTGGCGCGACGAGGGCACCTGCGGGGGCGGCACGACCCCGCCGCCTTCGACCGGATTCGTGGTCTCCGAGGCCCAGTTCAACCAGATGTTCCCGAGCCGGAACTCGTTCTACACGTACAGCGGCCTCACCGCGGCCCTCAGCGCCTACCCCGCGTTCGCCACCACCGGCGGCGACACGGTGAAGCGCCAGGAGGCCGCCGCGTTCCTGGCGAACGTCAGCCACGAGACCGGCGGTCTGGTCCACATCGTCGAGCAGAACACGGCCAACTACCCGCACTACTGCGACAGCGGCCAGCCCTACGGCTGCCCCGCAGGCCAGGCCGCGTACTACGGCCGAGGCCCCATCCAGCTCTCCTGGAACTTCAACTACAAGGCCGCCGGCGACGCCCTCGGCATCAACCTCCTGAACGACCCGTACCGCGTCGAGCGCGACGCTGCCGTCGCCTGGAAGACCGGCCTCTGGTACTGGAACACCCAGAACGGCCCCGGCACGATGACCGGCCACAACGCCATGGTCAACGGCGCGGGCTTCGGCCAGACGATCCGTTCGATCAACGGCGCCCTCGAATGCGACGGCAAGAACCCGGCGCAGGTCCAGAGCCGGGTCACCAAGTACCAGCAGTTCGCCCAGATCCTGGGCGTGTCCACGGGCGCGAACCTGTACTGCTGACAGCTCTCCGCAAGACGTGACGGTTCCCGGGATCCTCGGCGGAGGGCCCCGGGAATCGTTGTCATCCGTCCGTACGTGCCTTCGTCAGTACCTGTTGACGAAGCCCCAGAAGCTCGAACCCTGCCGCTGGCAGTAGCCCGAGGTCGCGGGAGTGGCCGCGATGTGGCGCTGGACGCCGGTGTTGCACTGTGCCTCGGTCGAGTACGACGACAGGCAGCGGTAGCCCGCCCGCGGTGCCGGTGAGGCGGGCGGCGGCGGGCAGGACAGGATCACCACGTCGGACACCCGCGCCGGGGCCGGAGCGGCCTGTGCGGGAGCGACCATGGCGCCCAGGACGAGTGCCGCCCCGACACCCGTACTCGCGAGCAGCTTGCGAACCATCATGCTGTTTCCCCCTCCAGGGACCGACAGACCTGACGGAGCGCCACTCTGGTAGCCGAACGGGGACGACCGAAAGACCCGCCCCCGTCCGGGACATGTCCGGGACAACGTCCCGCGACGTCAGTGCCCTCTGGGTCAGCCCTGGCCGCTTGCACGGAAGTGCTGCGGAACACCGTCGTCGGGCCCCTCGCACTCTGCCCGGAAGTACCTTCCGCCACGCCGTCGCCGTCGGCTTGAGTGGGAGGTTGCCGACGATTCCCGGAGGGCGGAGCCCGATGCGCGAGCGCCAGACCAAGGAAGCCATCGAGGAGCAGGAAGGCCGCGGGGCGAGGCGCGCGCCCGCCGGGACCGATCACCACCACGACCATCACCACCACCGGCATGAACTCCTGGGCCTCCAAAGCGCGAGGGGCAACGCCGCCGTCGTACAGATGCTCCGTGACGCCGGTCATCCCGGGACCCGGGGCGAGGCCGAGGCGCCCGCGATCCAGCGGGCGGTGACCGTCGGCGGCGCGAAGGTCGAGGACCCCGTCCAGCACCTCATGAGCAGCGGGATGGACAACTTCCTCTCGGACACCGGCAAGGTCGTCCTGGGCTACCTCAAGCGCCCCGACTTCCCCGCGTCCTTGGACGTGAAGGACAGCGACGAGCTGCTGATCGAGGTCGACAAGATCGCCGCGATGATCGACCTGGTCCACTCGATCAACTCCAGTGGAATCCTCGGTCGCAGGACGATGAATCAGCAGGGCATCGCGCACACCGGGTCGAACGACGGCGGTAACTCGACGGCGCTGGCCGTGAACGTCCTCGACGCGCGGACGGCCCAGGGCCCCGACGACATCCAGGGCGTGGTGGACCAGTCGCTGACCTCGCGCGACAACGGCAGTTTCAGCGTCGCCATGGAACGCCCTCAACAGGAGGACATGATCCTCGCCGACCTGGCCGAGGTGTCCGACGGCGGCGGTCTTTCGGCCGCGGAGCTCGAAGGCCTGCGGAAGGACGCGGCGGGCGACGAGAGCATGCTCGGGATGCTGGTGAACCACATGAAGAACCAGAAGCTGTCCGACGCGCAGAGTGAGGTCGTGGCCCGGTACACGGCGCTGCTCCAGGCGCGGACGCAGAACACGGCGATGGCGATCATCGACGATCCGGGCGCCGACGTCGCCAACCTCTCCGCCGGCACCCGGGCGTACGAGTCCGACGTGCCGGCCGATGTGATCCCGGCGGACGGGGCCGGCGGCTTCACCTCCCTCGTCCTGCCCGGGTGGTTCGAGCCGTACGGTCCGCTGCTGATGCTGAGGGAGTGGCCGCCCGGCGTCGAGCTGAGCTTCGCCGGGAACAGGAAGGTCACCGCCCACTACCGCGCGGCGGGCCAGGACTGGCCCATCACGGTCGACGCACCGGACTACGGCTCCCAGATCGGCAAGAAGCTCCAGGAGTTCAAGCTGATCGCCACGCACATCCTGAAGACGTCCGGCAGCATCTGACGAGATCTCGAGATCTCAGGGGGCTTCCTCCAGCGCCTCCAGTGCCTCCAGCGCCCTGGAGAGCCGTTCCAGGACCCGTACGGTCTCCTCGAAGGCCTCCAGGCCCCCGAGTTCGCGCGTCAGGCGCTCCGCCAGGTCCGCGTGGCCCGGGTCGATGCGCCGGATCGCGGCGCGGCCCTCGGGGGTCGGGGTGAGGAGCTTGGCGCGGCGGTGGGCCGGGTTCGGTTCGTACGCCGCGAGGCCCCGCTCGACCAGGAGGTCCGCGATCCGCTGGACGCTCTGCCGGGTGATGCCCATGGCGCGGGCGATCCCGGCGACCGGCAGCGGCTCGGGGAGCACGGCGCCCAGGACCTGCCACCACGCGGCGGTAAGCCCTGCGGGCTCGGCCAGCTTCTCGGAGACGCCGAGGAACTGGCCGTTCAGCCGGAAGACGCCGAGGGCCGTACGGGACAGGGCGTCCTGCTGCTCCCGGCTCACGCGTTCAGCTCCTCGTACGCCGCCGGGTCCGAGTCGTGGAAGAGGCGGTACCAGGCGTCGAGCTTGGCGCCCTCGAAGGCGCCCATCCTGCCGAGCACCTCGCGGGCGAAGGCCACGGGCTCGGTCGGCCCTGCGGTGATCAGGTCGCCGTCGGTGACCGCGTCCGCGTCGACGTAGTGCTCGCCGCCCCGGTAGCCGGTGGCGGCCAGGTAGAACGAGACGGCGCTGGTGTGCGGGCGGTCGTCGAGGAGGCCCTCGCGGGCGAGGCCGGCCGTGGCGCCGCAGATCGCGGCGACGGGGACGCCCGCGTCGAGGAAGCGGCGGGCGGCGGCCGCGAAGGGGGCGAGGTCGTCGCCCGTGTCCCAGAGGTCGGCGCCCGGGAGGATCAGCAGCGCGCTCTCCTCCGGCCGGAGGTCTTCGAGGGAGAGGTCGGGGAGGATCCGCGTCCCGCCGACGGTGGTGACGGGCTTGTCGGCGACGGGACCGACGGTCCTGACCGTGAAGCCGGAGCGGGCGAGCCAGGCGGTGGCGTGACCCGTCTCCCAGTCGGCGAGGGTGTCGTAGACGGCGAGGTGGACGGTGCGGGACATGGGGAGCCTCCTGCGTGGTGTCGATGCCGTGCAGTGCTTGGCCGTGCCGGTGCTTATGACAGAAGACTGTCATGATGACAGCAAGCTGTCAATGGAGATGAGGCTCGTGTGCTCACGGGCGGGCGCGGCAGCCAACCTGTCTGGTCCGCCCCGGTCTCGGTGGACAAGATGGTCATGGCCGCTCCGACCTGCGCGTACTTACCCTGGACGCATGACCCCTCATGTCGCCCCCGTCGTTCCCGATCCGCAGGCCGGCGCGGCCGTGAAGGCCGCGGACCGCGCGCACGTGTTCCACTCCTGGTCCGCCCAGGGCCTGATCGACCCGCTCGCCGTCGCCGGCGCCGAGGGTTCGTACTTCTGGGACTACGAAGGCAACCGCTACCTCGACTTCACCAGCGGCCTCGTCTACACCAACATCGGCTACCAGCACCCGCGCGTGGTCGCCGCCATCCAGGAGCAGGCCGCGAAGCTCACCACCTTCGCGCCCGCCTTCGCCATCGACGTACGCTCCGAGGCCGCACGCCTCATCGCCGAGCGCACCCCCGGCGACCTGGACAAGATCTTCTTCACCAACGGTGGCGCCGAGGCCGTCGAGAACGCCGTACGGATGGCCCGTCTGCACACGGGCCGCCACAAGGTGCTCTCCGCCTTCCGCTCGTACCACGGCGCCACCTCCACCGCGATCAACCTGACCGGCGACCCGCGCCGCTGGGCCTCCGACACCGGCTCCGCGGGCGTCGTGCGCTTCTGGGCGCCGTTCCTCTACCGCTCGCCGTTCTACGCCGAGACCGAGGCGCAGGAGTGCGAGCGCGCCCTCGCGCACCTTGAGGACACCATCGCCTTCGAGGGCCCCGGCACGATCGCCGCGATCATCCTGGAGACCGTCCCCGGCACCGCCGGCATCATGACCCCGCCGCCCGGCTACCTCGCCGGCGTCCGCGCGATCTGCGACAAGTACGGCATCGTCTTCGTCCTCGACGAGGTCATGGCGGGCTTCGGGCGTACGGGCAAGTGGTTCGCCGCCGAGCACTTCGACGTCGTGCCCGACCTGATGACCTTCGCCAAGGGCGTGAACTCCGGCTACGTACCCCTCGGCGGTGTCGCCATCAGCGCCGAGATCGCCGCGACCTTCGACAAGCGGCCCTACCCGGGCGGACTGACCTACTCCGGTCACCCGCTCGCCTGCGCCGCCGCCGTGGCCACCATCCAGGTGATGGAGGACGAGAAGGTCGTCGAGCACTCCGCCCACATCGGCGAGACCGTCCTCGGCCCCGGCCTGCGCGATCTCGCCGAGCGCCACCCGTCCGTCGGCGAGGTCCGCGGCATGGGCACGTTCTGGGCGCTCGACCTGGTCAAGAACAAGGAGACCCGCGAGCCGCTCGTCCCGTACAACGCGACGGGCGAGGCCAACGCCCCCATGGCGGCCTTCGGCGCGGCGGCCAAGAAGCACGGCCTGTGGCCGTTCATCAACATGAACCGGACCCACGCCGTCCCCGCCTGCAACGTCTCCGAGGCGGAGGCCAAGGAGGGCCTCGCCGCCCTCGACGCGGCGCTCTCCGTGGCCGACGAGCACACCGCGTAACAGCGCGGGCGTCGCGCCCGGGTCGCGTAAAGGAGAAAAGCGTCACGGAGCAGGACCCTCCGTCTGGTCTAGGGTGTCCCAGAGCCGGACGGAGGGGGCCGACCATCATGCCCGCGAGCGGAGCTGTCACCCGCAACACCCTGCGGCGGCAGATCGCGGACGCGCTCCGTGACGAAGTGCTCGCCGGGCGTTTGCAGCCGGGCGAGGAATTCACCGTCAAGCAGATCGCCGAGCAGTACGGCGTCTCCGCGACCCCGGTCCGCGAGGCCCTCGTCGACCTCTCCGCGCAGGGGCTCCTCGACTCCGACCAGCACCGCGGCTTCCGCGTGCACCAGTTCACGATCGCCGACTACCGCGGCATGGTCGAGGCCCGCATGCTCGTCGTGGACGGCATCTTCCGCCGCCACGACCCCCTCGTGCACCCGCCGGGCCCCGACGTCTCGCGCGGGGTCGCGCTCGTCTCCATACGGCGCCGCGGCGAGGCGGCGGCCCGGGCGGCCCGCGCCGGCGACCTCGACATCCTCATCGGCTACGACATCCGCTACTGGCGCGAGCTGGCCCGGCTGGTCTCCGACAACGACTACATCGCCGACTTCCTGCACCGGCTCCGCGTCCAGGCCTGGGTGTTCTCCGTGCCGTACCTGCGCTCGGACCGGGACGTCCTCGGCTGGCTGTGGAGCGGGCACGTGGACCTCGTCGACGCGCTGACCCTCGGCGACGCGGCCGCCGCGGTCGAGGTGATGCGGGCGTACAACCGGCAGTCCCTGGAGTGGGCGGACCGCCTGGAGACACGAACCCGCTGACCGGACCGTGGGTCAGGGGTGTCGGAGGGTGCGTCGAGGGGCAGGTCCCCACCGGGTGTGCGGCGCGGACCGTGCCGACTACCCTGGCCGTCCCTGCAACTGACGGAGAGCGAGCCTCCCTTGGCCTGTGACCTGTGGCTGGTCCCGCTGGTGGACGTGCTGTGCCACAGCCCCGACAACCCCTTCGCCGAAGAGATCGCCGCCTACGACAAGGCCCTGACCGCGTCGGGTCTGCCGACCGTCCCCGTGTACGCGTACATGCCGGGGCTCTCCGGCGACGTCGCGCCCATCGCCGGGTTCGACTACGACGCCCTGCACTTCCTGCGCCGCGCCTACCTGCTGCAGCTCTGCGGCCTGCCCGTCGAGCCGGTCGGCGAGCTCGGCGGGGACTACGAACAGCTCCTGGAGATGTTCGAGTCGGCCGCACAGCAGTCCCACCTCGTCTGGCACTACGACCACGCGGGGGCCTATGTGCCCGTGGACTTCCCGGCTCCGCTCTCCAGCGACGAACTCCTGGAGGGCGGCGGCCCGCTGGGGTCCTCGCACGGGCTGCTGCGGGAGCTCGAGCTCGTCGCGCCCGCGATCGGGATCGACCCGGCCAACCCGCCGGCCCCGCCGCTGCCGCCGGAGCGGCCGACCTCCCTGGAGGAGCCGGCCAGGCCGATCGCGTACGACGACAGCCCGTTCGCGCGCGAGCGCCACGTGTGGCTCGGCCTGCACGCGGCGGCGACCAGGAGCCTCGGCCAGGGCTCGATGATCATCCTGAGCTGAAGGTCGTCGAAGGTGGAGGGGCGGCCCGAAAAGACGGGGCCGCCCCTCCATTCATGTCCACGTACGCGGACGGTCAGCGCGGTTCGGGTGGACGCTGCCTCGGCATGTTCGGGCGGGTGCCCGGCGGGAGCGGGAAGCGGGACGACGGGTGGGCGCCCTCGGGGCGGGACGGGCCCGCGCCGACCGCCTGCAGGGCCAGCGGCGCGGGGCCGGAACGGAACTCGATCATCCAGTCCGCCGTCTCGGCCCGTACGAGCTCGGTCACGTCCTCCGAGAACCGGCGCAGCACCCCGAGGCACCGCTCCGCCGCCTCGCTCGCGGTCCCCTCGGTGGGCCCGAGGACCTCCCGTACGCTCTCCGACGCCCAGTCGAACTGCAGGGCCTGCAGCCTGCGCTGCACCGCCTGCGCCGTCGCCACGTCCCTTATCCAGCCGGACGTCAGCCCGAAGTACCGGTCGCAGGCCATGCACGCGGCGCCGAGCAGCAGGGACAGGTACCCCCAGCCCGCCGCCCCGTCCGGCGCGACGTCGGTCAGGTCGAGCAGCGGCAGGGCGGCGCCCACGACGACGCCCAGGGCCGTACCGACCCGCAGGGCCCGGGCGCAGCGGCGCTTCCAGACCCGGTCGGACAGGTACCACTCCGCGGTGCGCAGCGCGTTGGACTCGACCCAGCGGTACAGCTCGTCCAGACGCTCCGCGGGCTCGCCCCAGTCGCCGAGCGGGAACGGTGTCCCGGTCAGATCGCGGTGCGCGGCGGACCGCCCGGGCTGCCCCGGTCGCCCAGGCTCCCCGGGGGGCGGCTGCGGCGGCTGCATCTCCGGCTGCTGGCTCACCGGGGCACTCCTCTGTTCAGCTCAGCGCTCGTGGCCTTCTGTGACGTGCGGTGCACGTGGTGCCTGCCCTTCCTACCGCCGAATGGTGGGCTGTGGGCCCGGAATCCCGGGATTTCCGCCCGCAAGGGGGTCTTGATCAGGTAGAGGAGCCCGCAGTTTCTCACTCGAAAGAGTTGTGGCGGCAGGCCGGGCATGGACCACGTAGGCTCGGCATACCGAACATCAGTCGTCCCGGTGTCCTGCGGATACCGGCGAAAATGCCAGGAGTGACCGTGATTCCCGGTGGTGGCCAGCCCAACATGCAGCAGCTCCTCCAGCAGGCCCAGAAGATGCAGCAGGACCTCGCGCGCGCCCAGGAGGAGCTCGCCGCGACCGAGGTCGAGGGCCAGGCGGGCGGCGGTCTGGTGACGGCCACGGTCACCGGCTCGGGCGAGCTGCGCGGCCTGGTGATCGACCCCAAGGCGGTCGACCCGGAGGACACCGAGACCCTGGCCGACCTGGTCGTCGCCGCCGTCAAGGCCGCCAACGACAACGCGCAGCAGCTCCAGCAGGACAAGCTGGGCCCGCTGGCGCAGGGCCTGGGCGGAATGCCGGGCCTGGGCTTCTGAGCCGGTTCGCGGGCCTGGGCTTCTAAGGCGCCCCGGCAGCCACTACCGTAAGAAACAAGCACTTCTGAGAAGGGCGTTCCGTTGTACGAAGGCGTGGTTCAGGACCTCATCGACGAACTGGGCAGGCTGCCCGGCGTCGGTCCCAAGAGCGCCCAGCGGATCGCCTTCCACATCCTCCAGGCCGAGCCGACCGACGTGCGCCGTCTCGCGCACGCGCTCCTGGAGGTCAAGGACAAGGTCAGGTTCTGCGCGGTCTGCGGCAACGTGGCCCAGCAGGAGCAGTGCAACATCTGCCGCGACCCGCGCCGGGACCAGACGGTCATCTGTGTGGTCGAGGAGCCGAAGGACGTCGTGGCGATCGAGCGGACCCGCGAGTTCCGCGGCCGCTACCACGTGCTCGGCGGCGCGATCAGCCCGATCGAGGGCGTCGGCCCCGACGACCTGCGCATCCGGGAGCTGCTCGCGCGGCTCGCGGACGGTTCGATCACCGAGCTGATCCTGGCGACCGACCCGAACCTGGAGGGCGAGGCCACCGCGACGTACCTGGCGCGGATGATCAAGCCCATGGGCCTCAAGGTCACGCGCCTGGCGAGCGGCCTGCCGGTCGGCGGCGATCTGGAGTACGCCGATGAGGTCACCCTGGGGCGTGCCTTCGAGGGGCGGCGACTGCTAGATGTATGACGACAGGGTCTGCGCGCCCGCGCCCGCGCTCGAAGGAGGCACCCGCGATGTCTGATGCCACACTGCACGCGATCACGCAGGACCCGGACGACTTCGCGGTCCAGATCGCCGACTCGATCGAGTCCTTCATCGTGGCGACCACGGAAGTGGCCAAGGGCGACGAGCCCGACAGCGCCGTGCCCTTCCTGCTCCTGGAGATCTCCCAGCTGCTCCTCGCGGGCGGCCGTCTCGGCGCCCACGAGGACATCCTCCCGGACGAGCGGTACGAGCCCGACACGGGCCCTGAGCCGGACGTGGACGACCTGCGCCTGCGCTTCGCGGCGATGCTGGAACCGGTGGACGTCTTCTCCGAGGTCTTCGACCCGTACGAGCCCCGCAAGGCCCCCGTACCGGCCCGGATCTCCGACAACCTCGCCGACATCGTCACCGACCTGCGCCACGGCCTCGCCCACTACCGCGCGGGGCGCACGAGCGAGGCCCTGTGGTGGTGGCAGTTCTCGTACTTCTCCAACTGGGGCCCGACGGCCTCGGCGACCCTCCGCGCCCTCCAGTCCCTCGTCGCCCACGTCCGCCTCGACCAGCCCCTGGCGGCTCTGGACGGCCTGGACACGGACGAGGACCTGACGGAGGACGACCTCGCGGAGGAGGCGGGCCGGGTCATGGCGGAGGAGATCGCGGGACCGCTGGGGCTGGGCCTGAAGCAGTAGGAGCGGCCGGCCTTCGGGGCGCCCGTGGCCCTGCCATCATGGACCGATGACTGGGGGAACGGGCGGGACCGAGGCTTCCGGCGAGCGTTCGGTCGCGGCCGGCGGGGGCATCGGGCGCGTCAACACGGGTGACTTCGTCACCCAGGTCGAGCGCGCCACCTTGCTGCCGCCGGAGGCTTTGACGGTCTCCCCGTCGGGATTGGTCCATCTCCCTGAGCGCACGCAGCTGTTCGTGGGTCGGACCCGTGAACTCGCCTTGCTGGACGAGGGATCGGGAATCCAGGTCCTCTGCGGCCTGGGAGGCATCGGCAAGTCGACGCTGGCGGCGCGCTGGGCGGCGGACCGGATGGCCGACCACACGGTGGTCTGGTGGATCACGGCCGAGACCCCGGCCGAACTCGACGCGGGCCTGGCCGACCTGGCGCGGGCCATGCAGCCGTCGGTGGTGGGCGTACTGCCCGAAGACGCGCTGCGCGAGCGGGCGTTGCAGTGGCTGGGGACCCACGAGGGCTGGCTGCTCGTCCTCGACAACGTCTCCGACCCGGCGGACCTGCGTCCGCTCCTGGCCCGAGCGGGCGGCGGCGGCCGGATCCTGGTGACGTCGCGGCGGGCGTCGGGCTGGCAGGACATCGCGCGGACGGTGGCGCTGGAGGTCCTGGGGCAGGGCGAGGCGGCCGAGCTCTTCACGGGATTCTGCGATGCCGACGACGGACTCGACGCGCTCTGCGCGGAGTTGGGCTACCTGCCGCTCGCGCTGAAGCAGGCGGCCGCGTACTGCGCGGAGGCCGGCATCACCCCCCGTACGTACCGGGAACTGCTCGCCGCGTACCCCGCCGAGATGTTCGCGGCAACGTCGGAGGGCGGCGAGGCGGCCCGCACGCTGGCGCGGGTCTGGCAGGTGACGTTGGACCGGCTGGCGGACACGCCGACGGCCGTCTCCGTGCTCCGGGTCATCGCCTGGTGGGCGCCCGAGGGGATCCCGCGCTGGCTCCTCGAGCCGCTGGGCACGCCTCTGGAGGTCACGGAGGGGGTACGGCGCCTTGCCGCGCACAGCATGATCACGCTGCGGAACGGGGAGCTGACCGTCCACCGGCTGGTGCAGGCCGTGGTCCGTGCGGACCCGGCGGCAGCGACGGCGGCCGCTGCGGCCCGCGAAGTCGCCACGCAACTGCTCCGCAGGGGTGCGTGGTACGCGGTGGACGGCGCGGGTCGGCGGGTTGCCGTCCACGCGGAGGCACTGGCCGGCCATTCCGATCAGGCCGACGACACCGAGGATGCGGCCAGACTGTTCGAGGTGGCCGCACTGTTCTTCCGGTTGGACACGGTCGGGGCCCGGGCCTTGCCGCTCGCCGAGCGGGCGCTGAACTCCATGCGCCGGATCCTCGGCCCGGACCACCTGGACACGCTGCGCGCGGTGCAGCACCTTGCCCTGGCCTTGGAGATGGAGGGCAGCAAGGCGCGGGCGGTCGAACTCCTGGAGGACGGTCTCGCCGCGCGGTTGCGGGTTCTGGGGCCGGATGACCCTGCCACCTTGGAAGCCCGCGAGGGCTTGGCTCGAGTCCTACGGGAGTTCGAACCGACGCGAGCGGAGGAACTGCTCGCCGAGAACGTCGACCACTTTCACCGTCTCCTGGGGCCCAGGCATCCCGACACGATCCAGGCGCGGTACGAGCTGCTCGAAGCCTCCTCTCGCGGGGACCTCGACGTGGTGCTTCTTGAGGAACTCGCCACCGAAGCCGAGCACGCGTCGCCGCAGGATCCCAACGTGGAAGCCAGGATCAAGCGCTCCCTGGCCCTGGCGCTCGCGGCCGCCGGGGAGACGGAGCGCGCCTTGGCCCTTGCGGAGAACGTGATCGAGGATGTTCGGCGCCGCGACGGTGATACCGACGCGCACACCTTCCTCTCGCGCCTCATCGTCGTCCACGTGCTCATGCTGGGTGGACAAGTGGACCGCGGTCGTGTCGTAGGGGCCGAACTGTTGGAGGACTGCCTGCGGACGGTCGGGGAGTGCGACCTGACGCGGCTCGTGCGGCAGCAGATGGAGTTGGGGTAAGGCCGCCCAGCTCCGCTCCTCGCTGCCATCATGGACGCATGGCAACGCAGACGCAGACGCAGCCGCAGAGGCGGTCAAAGGCACTCCTGTGGACCGGTGTCGGCGTCGGTGTCGTCGGGGTCGGTGCGCTGATCGCCGTCGCCCTCGCCGACCTCGGCAAGGCCGACCAGATCGCCAGCGTCACCGGGGCCGTTCTCGCCGCCGTGGGCATCGGGCTCACCCTCTGGGGGCAGTTCGGCAGGGGCGCGGCCGCCCCGCAGGCCGCACCGCCCGCGCCCGGCGTGACCGCCTCCGGCGCGGGCGCCGTCGCGGCGGGCGGCAGCATCGGGTCCGTGGCGACGGGCAGCGGTACGAGCCCGGCACCGGCACCGGCTTCCGCGCCCGCACCTGCCCCCGGGCCGTCCACCACCCCCGCCCCCGGGCCCGTGACCGCCTCCGGCGACCGGTCCGTCGCGGCCGGTGGTGACATCGGGAGCGTGTCGACGGGCGACGCGTGACCGGCGTCGAGCGCGAGGGTGAGCGCGGCGTCGAGGCCGGCGGGGACCGTTCCGTCGCCGCCGGTGGGAACATCGGGCGGGTCGCGACCGGGGACCACGTCACCCAGGTCGAACGCGCCATCCTCCTCCCGCCCGAGGCCCTCGCCCCCGCCGCCTGCCCCGACGGGCTCGTCAACATCCCGCGCAAGGCCGTGCGGTTCGTCGGTCGTGAGCGTGAACTCGGCTGGCTGGACGCGTACTTCGACGGCCCGGACCACCACGTCGTCGCCGTCCGGGGCCTCGGCGGCATCGGCAAGTCGACGCTCGCCGCCCGCTGGGCGACCCTGCGGGCCGGGGGCCACCGGCCCACGTGGTGGATCACCGCCGAGAGCCGTGCCGACCTCGACGCCGGGCTCGCCGCCCTCGCCGGGGCGATGCAGCCCGCACTGATCGACGTACTCCCGCAAGAGGCCTTGCGCGAGCGGGCGTTGCAGTGGCTGGCCACGCACGACGGGTGGCTGCTCGTGCTCGACAACGTGACCGTGGCCGCCGACGTCGAGGCCGTGCTCTCGCGGGTCGAGCGGCGCGGGCGGATCCTGATCACCACCCGGCAGGCAGGCGGGTGGGACGGTCTCGCCGAGGTGCTCGCCCTGACCGTGCCGGACGTGGACGACTCGTACGCGATGTTCGCGCAGGCCGTCACCGGTCTCGGGGACGGGGACGACCGCCGGGCGAGGAAGCTCTGCGCGACGCTGGGACACCTGCCGCTCGCCGTCGCCCAGGCGGCCGCCTACTGCGCCGAGACCCGCACGACGCCCGGCGAGTACCTCGATCAGCTACGGCAGTACCCGGGGGAGTTGTACGAGACGACGCCGGGCGACGGGCGGCAGGCGGTCGCCTGGACCTGGCGGCTCACCCTGGACCGGCTCGTGGCCGCCGATCCGCTCACCGGGACCATCCTGCGCGTCCTCGCGTGGTGGGGGCCCGACCGGATCCCCCGGGACCTCCTCGACCGGCTCGGGCCCACGCCGCGCGTGCGCCGCGCGGTCGGCCGGCTCGCCGCGCACAGCATGGTCACGCTGCACGAGGACGGCGCCGCCTCCGTACACCGGCTCGTGCAGGCCGTCGCCCGCACGGCGGACGCGAGCGATCCGCACCGGCGTGCCGAGGACATCGACCGGGCCCGCCTCCTCGCGGAGGAGGCGCTGGCGGCCGCGCTGCCGCAGGGCGCCGACGGCCGGGCGGAGTGGAGCGCGTGGCGCGAGCTGTTCCCGCACGTCGAGACGTACGTCGGGCAGGTCGACCCGGCGGACGACACCGAGCGCACGGCGGCCATGCTGCACCAGGGGGCCAGGTTCCTGGTGTCGGACAGGGACCTGACGGAGGCGGCGCTCTGGTTCGAGCGGGCGGTCCTCTGCCGGGCGCGGGTGCTCGGCGAGGACCACCCCCAGACCTCGGCCAGCCGTGAGGGCGTCGCCGAGTGCTGGGCCATCGGATGGGACCTGGAGCCGTCGGTCGAGCTCCAGGCGCGGGTGGTCGCCGACCTGGAGCGGGTGCTCGGCGAGGACCGGGCGGAGACGCACGTCGCCCGTGGCCGGCTCGCGATCACCTGGCGCCATCTCGGAGACACGGAAGGCGCGGTCGAGCTCCTCGAGGGGGCGCTCGCCGGGCTCGAACGGCTGCGGGGCCCCGCCCACCGGGACACCCTGCTGGTGCGGAGCCACCTCGGCGTCGCCTACCAGGACGCAGGGCGTCTGGAGGACGCGATCGCCCTGCACGAGCGGACCCTCGACGAGCGGCGGAGCCTGCTCGGTCCGGACCACCCCGAGACGCTGACCTCGCGGCTGAACCTGGCCCGGCTGTACGAGGCGGTGGGGGAGGTCGAGCGGGCGGCGGCGGCGTTCGACGCGGTGGTCGACGACGCCGTACGGGCGCTGGGGGAGGACCATCCCTTCACCACCCACCTGATGCATGTCGAGCCCCCGGGCGGGTGGAGGCACCTGCCGCCCGGGTGGCTTCCCGGCGCGGACTGGTGAGGCCCCCAGCCGCGGGGGGCCCCGCCCCGCCTGCGCCCCCCCGCTGACGCACCCCACCAGGGCCCCCGACCAGGGCCCCCGCCGATGTGAGCCCGCGCACACCTCCGCTCCTCCCCGCGTACCCGCGCCCCTCCCGGGCAGACGGTCTCCCACGGGCGGCCCGGGTTCCACGGTCGTGATCACGTCCTGAGCGGGACATCTCAGGATGCGATATACGGTCGGCGATCCCGGGCCGCTCGTTAAACTGAGCCGACCGCAGTAATGACTGCGGCAGAGACTGATCGAGGAGCGCACGTGGGCCTTGTCGTGCAGAAGTACGGAGGCTCCTCCGTTGCCGATGCCGAAGGCATCAAGCGCGTCGCCAAGCGAATCGTGGAAGCCAAGAAGAACGGCCACCAGGTGGTCGTCGTGGTCTCCGCGATGGGCGACACGACGGACGAGTTGATCGATCTCGCCGAGCAGGTATCCCCGATGCCTGCCGGGCGTGAGTTCGACATGCTGCTGACCGCCGGAGAGCGGATCTCCATGGCCCTGCTGGCCATGGCGATCAAAAACCTGGGCCACGAGGCCCAGTCGTTCACGGGCAGCCAGGCCGGCGTCATCACCGACTCGGTCCACAACAAAGCGCGCATCATCGATGTCACGCCGGGCCGGATCCGTACCGCCCTCGACGAGGGCAACATCGCCATCGTCGCGGGCTTCCAGGGTGTGTCCCAGGACAAGAAGGACATCACCACGCTCGGCCGCGGCGGCTCGGACACGACCGCCGTCGCGCTGGCCGCCGCGCTCGACGCCGAGGTCTGTGAGATCTACACCGACGTCGACGGCGTCTTCACGGCCGACCCGCGCGTGGTGAAGAAGGCGAAGAAGATCGACTGGATCTCCTTCGAGGACATGCTGGAGCTCGCCGCCTCCGGCTCCAAGGTGCTGCTGCACCGCTGCGTCGAGTACGCACGCCGCTACAACATTCCGATCCACGTCCGCTCGTCCTTCTCGGGGCTGCAGGGCACGTGGGTCAGCAACGAGCCGCAAGGGGATCTCAAGGTGGAGCAGGCCATCATCTCGGGCGTCGCCCACGACACCTCCGAGGCGAAGATCACCGTCGTCGGCGTGCCGGACAAGCCGGGCGAGGCCGCGGCCATCTTCCGTGCCGTCGCGGACGCCGAGATCAACATCGACATGATCGTCCAGAACGTCTCGGCCGCCTCCACCGGCCTGACGGACATCTCCTTCACCCTCCCCAAGGCCGAGGGCCGCAAGGCCATCGACGCCCTGGAGCGGACGAAGGACCTGATCGGCTTCGACTCGCTGCGCTACGACGACCAGATCGGCAAGATCTCCCTGGTCGGCGCCGGTATGAAGACCAACCCGGGCGTCACCGCCGACTTCTTCCGGGCGCTCTCCGACGCCGGTGTGAACATCGAGCTGATCTCGACCTCCGAGATCCGCATCTCGGTCGTCACCCGCGCCGACGACGTCAACGAGGCCGTGCGCGCCGTGCACACCGCCTTCGGCCTGGACAGCGACTCCGACGAGGCCGTCGTCTACGGAGGCACCGGACGATGACCCCCAAGCCGACGCTCGCGGTCGTCGGTGCGACCGGAGCCGTCGGTGCGGTCATGCTCCAGATGCTCACGCAGCACGCGGACGTCTGGGGCGAGATCCGACTCGTCGCCTCTCCGCGCTCGGCCGGGCGCAAGCTCGCCGTGCGCGGGGAGGAGACCGAGGTCCTCGCCCTGAGCGAGGAGGCTCTTGAGGGCGCCGACCTCGCTCTCTTCCTGGTGCCCGAGGACATCGCGGCGCGCTGGGCGCCGATCGCCGCCGCCAAGGGCGCGGTGGTCGTGGACACCTCCGCGGCGTTCCGGGCCGACCCGGACGTGCCGCTGGTGGTCCCCGAGATCAACCCGCACGCCGTACGGGTACGGCCCCGGGGCATCGTCGCGAGCCCCGGCTGCTCCACGCTCGCGCTGATCGTCGCCGTGGGCGCGCTGCACGCCGAGTTCGGGCTCGCCGAGCTGGTGGTGACCGCCCAGCAGGCCGCGAGCGGGGGCGGGCAGGCCGGCGTCGCCGCGCTGCGCGCGCAGCTCTCGCTGGTGGCGGGGACCGAGCTGGGCACGCACCCCGGTGACGTCCGGCGGGCCGTCGGCGACGACACCGGTCCCTTCCCCGGTCCTGTCGCGCTCAACGTGGTGCCCTGGTCCGGGGCGCTGACCGCGGACGGCTGGTCCTCCGAGGAGCTGGGGCTGCGCGAGGAGACCCGCAAGATCCTCGACCTTCCCGAGCTGCCCGTCGCCGCGACCTGCGTCCGCGTGCCGGTGGTGACCGCGCACTCGGTCTCCGTGCACGCGCGGTTCGAGCGGCCGGTGAGCGTCGGACGGGCGCACGAGATCCTGGCGACCTCGCCCGGCGTGGTGCTCTTCGACGATCCGGCCTCGGGCGACTTCCCCACGCCCGCCGACGTCGTGGGCACGGACCCGGTCTGGGTGGGGCGGGTGCGCCGGTCGATGGACGACGAGCGGACGCTCGAGTTCTTCGTCTGCGGCGACAACCTGCGCAAGGGCGCGGCGCTGAACGCCGTGCAGATCGCGGAGTCGATCATTCGTCCTGAGCGTCCCGAGGGTTAGGAGCGCCGCCCGGAGGGTCCGGAGCGTCCGGAATTCGGCGACGACTGATCGTTCGACTTTGTAGGATCTGTGAACGGCCTGTGAGCAAGTCGGCGCCAGATGCCCCTTGAACTGGGGTGACGCCATGTTCGACGATGCTCTTCACCCTTGCCGCAACCGGTAGTTGGGTGAGGGGCGTCTTTTTGCGCACCCAAGTGGTGCGGTGCAGTACGCGCTGTGAATACGGGGCATTGGGGAAGAGCGGGTACGCATGAGGGCAATTGGTGCACCGGCAAGAACGGTGGCGTACTCGTACAACCCTGACGGGGGGAAGCGTGTCCAACAGGCGTGGCAGAGGTTCTCGACATCGCGGCGGTCGTCCCGCTCCGTGGCACGCTCAAGGTTCCCGCACGCGCCGGCTACGGCGCGGGCAGCGGCGTCCCTGTGGCGCGCCCGCTCAGGCGACCGCGTCCGGCCGGCGGCATGCCGGTGATCGCCCCGATGCCCGCAGGGACCCGGGCGGCCGGTGTGACCGGCATTCCCTCGCCCCGCGAGAGCGCTGAAGGCACCGTGTCCGCGGGCACCTCCGTCGATCACCTGACCGAGACCTACCGAGCGCACTACCGCTCGCTGCTCGGTCTCGCCGCGCTGCTCCTCGACGACACGGCCTCCTGCGAGGACGTGGTCCAGGAGGCGTTCATCCGCGTCCACTCCGCGCGCAAACGGGTCCGTGACCCGGAGAAGACCCTGGCCTATCTGCGCCAGACGGTCGTCAACCTCTCGCGCTCGGCTCTGCGCCGCCGCATCCTCGGCCTGAAGCTGCTCTCCAAGCCGATGCCGGACATGGCGAGCGCGGAGGAGGGCGCGTACGACCAGCTGGAGCGGGACGCGCTGATCAAGGCGATGCGCGGGCTCCAGCGGCGGCAGCGCGAGGTACTGGTCCTGCGATACTTCGCGGACATGACCGAGGCCCAGGTGGCCGAGACCCTCGGGATATCCCTGGGGTCGGTGAAGGCGTACGGCTCGCGTGGCATCGCGGCGCTGCGCGTCGCGATGGAGGCGACGGCATGAGCTCCGGCGGTACGGGTTCCGGTGGTATGAGCTCCGGTGGTACGAGCTCTGGTGATGCGCGCTTCGGTGGTACGAGCTCCGGTGGTACGAGCGGACTGCCCGACGGTGAACGCGACGACATGGGACACAGGATTGTGAACGACGGGCCGGACAACGAGCGGGCCGACGGCCACGACGACCTCTTCGACGGCGACGAACTGGCGCTGCGACGGCTGCTGCACGGCGCCGTGGACGACCTCCAGCCCTCCGACGGCGCCCTCGACCACCTGCGCCGGGCCGTGCCCGCGCGACGCACCCGCAAGCGCCAGGCCGTCGTCGGCTTCGCCGCGGCCGCCGTGCTGATCGGCACGGCCGTGCCCGCCCTCGTGCACGTCGCCGGCTCCGGCGGCATCACCGCCGACCAGGCCGTCAACGCCGGCCACGGCGAGCAGACGCAGGGCGGCACCGGCTCCGAGACCGGGGTCGAGGGCGGCGGGCAGGGCGCCGGCAAGCCGAGCGGCACCGCGGCTCCCAGCCAGGGCGCCGCCGCCGGCGCCGGCCACGAGGAGGACGCCTCGAACGGCACCACGGGCGGCGGCTCGCAGTCGCCGACGGGCTCCCTCCCGGCCTGCGAGGCCGGGCAGCTGGGCGTCGGTTCGGCGCAGGCCGGCGGTCCCGACGCCGACGGGAAGGTCTACGGCACGTTCCGCATCTCCAACGTCTCCGGCAAGGAGTGCGTGGTGACCGGCGACGGCATCATCGACTTCCAGGCGCGCGGAGCGGCGGACCCGTCCAAGATCACGGTCGTCGCGCACCAGCCGGGGGACGCGGCGAGCGGACTGCCCGACCCCTCGCAGGAATCGGCCGCGCTGGTCCTCAAGCCGGACAACGCGTACGAGGTGAGGTTCGCCTGGGTCCCCGCGGCGACCTGCCCGACCACGACCACCCCGCCGGACCCCGGCCCCGGCCCGGACCCGGAGCCCACCCCGACCCAGGAGCCGACCCCGACCCCGTCGAAGGAGGGCGAGGGTACGTCGACGGGGGCCTCGGGCTCGACCGGTACCGGTGAGTCGGTCGAGGGCACGGCCCCGCAGCTCGGCACGGACGGGACGCCCGCCGACGGCAGCGTCGCGATCAGCCACATCGCCGAGCCGGGCGCCCCACAGGCAGCCACGACGATCCCGAACGCCTGCGCGGGCACCATCTACCGCACGGGCGTCCTGGACGCGTCGTAGCGTTCTGGGGTCCGACGTGGGGCCAGGGGCCGGGCGAGCGGCCAGGAGGCCCGGCGTGCGGCCAGGAGGCCCGGCGTGCGTTCAGGATCCCGGCGCAGCCAGGGGCCCGACACTGGTCGCGTGAAGGCCTAGGCGCGTGGCGGCCCCGGCGCCTGATCGCCTGGAGCCCGTGCCCTGGAGCCCGTCCCCCCGGAGCCCGTCCCCCCGGAGCCCGTCCCCCTGGAGCCCGTCCCTTGGCGGAGCCCCGTCTCCTACAGCCCCAGCCCCAGCGCCTCGTCGCGCTGGGCCTCCGTCTCGCGGCGCAGTAGGCGGAACCACATGAAGACGACGAAGCCCGCGAAGACGAACCACTCCGCCGTGTAGCCGAGGTTCTGGAACGCCTTCAGGTCCAGCGACGTGCCCGCCGCGGCCGCCGCCGGGACGGGGGTCAGTCCGGCGGGGGAGTCCGTGAGCGTGACCCACGCGTCGTAGACCTGGTCGGGGACCACGTTGACCAGGGACCCCGCGCTGATCATGGCGAGCTGCCCCTCGGGGAGCCCGCCGGCCGCGCGGACCCCCTTAGTCCCCGTGGTCTCCGAGGCCTGGAGCGCGCCGACCACGGTGACCTCGCCCGACGGCGGGGCCGGCGCCTTCGCGCCGGCCGGCAGCCAGCCCCGTACCACCGGCAGGGACTTGCCGCCGTCGGTCTTCAGGAGCGTCAGGACGTACGCGCCCGCGCGGCCGTCCAGCTCACGGTCCGGCACCAGGAACTGCTCCCCGTACCGGCCGCTCGCCTCCGCGTGCCGGCCCGAGGTCGCCTTGTCCACCGGCAGCAGCGCGTCCAGCGGCTCGGTCTTCAGCGTGCCCGGGTCCGGGGCCCGCTCCGCCTCCTGGTGGGAGTCGACGCGGTCCTCGAACTTGCCCATCTGCCAGGTCCCCATGAAGAGGCAGAACGGGATCGCCAGCAGAACGAAGACGTTGATCCCCCACCAGCGGGGCGTTTTCAGGAACCGGTACACCCCTCCACGGTACGCAGCCGCCTCACCCCCCGACCGGCCGGGTCCCCAGGTGACGCGCGGCGAAGGCGAGCTCCTGGCGGACCTGCTTGATCCGCTCCTCCACCACCAGGGAGCCGTGCCCCGCGTCGTACCGGTACACCTCGTGGACCGCGCCCCGGGCCGTCAGCCGGTCCACGTAGTTGTCGATCTGGCGGATCGGGCAGCGCGGATCGTTGACGCCCGCCGAGATGTACACCGGGGCCGTGACCCGGTCGACGTACGTCAGCGGGGACGAGGCCTCGAACCGGTCCGGCACCTCCTCGGGAGAGCCGCCGAAGAGCGTCCGGTCCAGCGCCTTCAGGGCCTCCATCTCGTCCGCGTACGCCGTCACGTAGTCGGCGACCGGGACGGCGGCGAGCCCCACCGACCAGGCGTCCGGCTGCGTGCCGAGCCCGAGCAGCGTCAGATACCCGCCCCAGGAGCCGCCCGCAAGGACCAGCTTCGACGGGTCGGCGAGTCCCGAGTCGACCGCCCACGTGCGGACCGCCGCGATGTCCTCCAGCTCGATCAGGCCGACGCGGTGCTTGAGCGCGTCCGTCCACTCCCGGCCGTAACCGGTGGAGCCGCGGTAGTTGACCCGGACCACCGCGTACCCGTGGTCGAGCCAGGCCGCCGGGCCCGAGGCGAAGGCGTCGCTGTCGTGCCAGGTGGGGCCGCCGTGCACCTCGAAGATCGTCGGGAAGGGGCCCTCGCCCTCGGCCGGCCGCTGCACGAGGGCGTGGATCCGGCCGCCAGGGCCCTCCACCCATACGTCCTCCACCGGCACCGAACCGGGCGCCCGCGGGCCCGGCGGGTCGAGGACGACCCCGCCGTCCGTCGAACGCACCCGCGCCGGCTCGGCGGCCGAGGACCACAGGTACTCCACGCTGCCGTCGGGCCGGGCCGTGGCGTCCGAGACCGAACCGGCCGGGGTCTCCACCCGCGCCAGGGCGCCCGTGGCGATGTCGTACCGCCACAGCTCGCTGCGCGCCTCGAAGCTGTGGACGATCAGCAGGCCCGTGCCGTCCGCGTACCACTCCGCCGAGACGTCGCCCGGCAGGTCGAGGCGGAGGTCGGTCTCCCGGCCCGTCGCCACGTCCCACAGCATCGGCTCCCAGCGGCCCCGCCGCTGGTGCCCGACGAGCAGCCGGGTGTCCCCGTCCACCGGCGCGAAGCCGAGCACCGAGAGCCCCAGCTCCTTCGTGCCGCCCTTGGAGTCGTCCAGCTCGGCCACCACCGAGGAGTCCTCGGCGCGCAGCACCCGCAGGGCCTCGTGCATCGCGTCGCCGTGCTCGGTGTGCTCGATCACAAGGAGCGAACCGTCGTGCGAGAGGTCGCCCACGCCGGCCGACTCCGGGTGCCGGTAGATCTCGACGGGCTCCGCCCCGCCCCGTACGAGATGGATCGTGGAGCCCTCCTCGTCCGTCGAGCGGCCGACGACCACCGTGCCGTCCCGGCCGATCGCGAGCCCCGCCGGATACGAGGGCGCTAGCCCGGGCACCGCGGGCTCGTCCGCGCCGCCCTCGAAGGGCTGGCGCATCCAGACCCCGAACTCGTCCCCGTCCTTGTCCGAGAACCACCAGATCCACCGGCCGTCCGGCGACAGCGTGCCGTCCGTCGTCCCGTTCGGCCGGTCCGTGACCTGACGCTGGGCGCCGGTCGCCCGGTCCCAGGCGTACAGCTCGTACGTCCCCGTCGCGTTGGACACGAACAGCGAACGGTCAGGCGCCTCCTCGGCCCACTCGGGCAGGGACACGCGGGGGGCCCGGAACCGCTGTTCCCAGGCGGGGATGTCGGTGATCTCGTTGCTCTCGGTCATGCCCCCCATCATGCTCCGAACGGCGGACATCCCGTCGGCCGCGCCCCCAGCCTGTGGATAACTCCCGGGCGGCGACCCCGAGCGGCGACCCCGAGGCCGACCTCGGCTACGCCTCGACCGTCCGCCAGATGTCCGGCCGGACGTGGTGGATGCGGCGGCCGTCGGAGCCCAGGACCTGGGCCCCGAGCTTGCGGACGCGCAGGGAGAGGGCCGTGCCCGCGATGCGCGGAGGTCTGCGGCTCGGGCTCGCTGCCCGCCGCCGAGGTCCTCGCGGTCCTCGACCGGCTCGCCCCGCTCGCCCTGCTGCCCGTCGACGGCGTCGGCGGTGCCGGGGGCGAGCCCGGCTACTGGATGCACCGCCCGATGCGGGCCGTCGGCGCCCGCCACCTCACCGAACGCGGGGACCGCTGGGCGGTCGTCCTGCACCACCGTAGGTGGTACGTGAAGGTCGCCCGGCGGGCCTCCGACTGGTGGCACGGCGGCCGTCAGGAGGACGCCCGCGCGCTCGCCCTGCGCGAACTCCCCGATCTGACGGCCGCCATGGACCCGACGACCGCCCCCCTGTCGCCGTCGGCCGAGGCGGACACGGCGGTGGAGATCGCCGTCTCGCTGTGGTTCCTCCGGGTGGCCTGCGGGCGGGTCGTCGAGGGCCTGACCCGCCTCCGGCACGCGACCGCCCTGCACCCGGGCCCGCTGCCCGCCCGCGCCCTCTGGCTGGCCGCCTACCTGGAGCTGGAGGCCGGCCGCCCGACCGGGCGGCGGGCTGGAACTGGACGGGTCGGGATGTCATGGCCGAGTCCTGGACGCACTACGCCCGCGTCGAACTCCACTCCTGGGAGGGCGACCTGGCGCGCGCCGAACGCCACGCGGTCCGTGCCCTACGTACCCACCTCCGGCTCGGCTGCGTCGTCGGGGCGGCCTGCGCGGCCGAACTCGTCGCCCGGCTCCGGATCCAGTCGGGCCGCCCGAAGGACGCGGCCCATCTGCTGGGCGCCGTCGACCTGTTGCGGGCCTCCGCCTTCCACGACTCGTACCGCGTCGCGCAGTTCTGCGCCCCGGCGCGCCGGCACAGCGACGGCGCGCTCCGCGAGGCGCTACCGGCCCGGGAACTCACCCGGGCGTACGAGGAAGGTGCCCGCCGCGGCCTGGAGGCGCTGGCGCACGAGACCTCGTAACGAGGTCGGCGCCGCGGTCAGTTCGGGGACCGGTCCGACGCCGATCCCGTTCCGGGAGCTCGGTCGGACGAGCCGTCGATCGACGCGTCGACCGTCTTCGACATGCGGCTGCGTACGACGGCGGTGCCGATGGCGCCCGCGACGGCGGCGGCGCCGAGGCCCAGGGCGAGGACGGACGGGCCGGAGTCGGAGACGACATCGGCGGGAACGGTGGCCGCCGCCTCGGCGGCTGTCCGGAGGGGGTGCATGTCCCCAGGGGACCGGACCGGACGGCACCGGGCCACCCGGCGGACCCCGTTCGGGTCAGAGGAGCGCGGTCGGATGACCGGGCGGCTCACGACAGCCAGGCCATGCCGATCAGGAGGAAGACGACGAAGGCTATGCCGCCGGCGACGGCCGCGGTCTTCCGGGGCCGCCGTCGGGAGAGGGCCGCGAGCCCGCTCTCGGCGCGGCGCGCCTGCCGCCGGGGCGACGCGACGGCGGCATGGGGCGCGGGCCGGGGCGCGGACCGGGTCCCGTACGACCGAGGCGCGGACCGCGCCACGGGCTGGGCCACCGGGCCGGTCCTCGACCGGGACGAGGGCCGTGCCGCGGGCCGTGCCGCGGGCCGTGGCGAGGGCCGTACCGAGGGCCGGGAAACGTGCTGGGGCTGCGGGTTTTCACGCCAGGCGCCCGAGGTGAACCAGTCGGCGATGGCCTGGGCCGGGGGTCTCTGCTCGGGCTCCTTCGCCAGCATGCTGAGGAGGTACCCCTCGAACGCGGCGGGCAGCCCCACCCCGAGCTGCCGGGGCGGCGCGGGCGGGGTGTCGATGTGCTGGTACAGCAGGGCCGTGGCGGTGTCGCCCTGGAACGGGGGCCGTCCGGTGAGGAGTTGGTACAGCACGCAGCCGAGCGAGTACACGTCGGAGGCCGGCGAGGCGGCCCGGCCGAGGGCGCGCTCGGGGGCGAGGTAGAGG
This sequence comes from Streptomyces sp. NPDC048370, assembly GCF_043200825.1. NCBI lineage: Bacteria > Bacillati > Actinomycetota > Actinomycetes > Kitasatosporales > Streptomycetaceae > Streptomyces > Streptomyces sp. NPDC048370. The sequence goes on from NZ_JBICYI010000003.1 coordinate 555,220, forward strand.
CCGGTGCCGACGATCTGGCCCGTGGTCGTGAGCGCGGCGGACGGGTCGTCGACGAACCGGGCGATCCCGAAGTCCGCGAGCTTCACGGTCCCGTCCCCGTCGAGCAGCAGGTTCCCGGGCTTGATGTCCCGGTGCACCACACCCTCCCGGTGCGCGGCGGCGAGCCCGGCGGCGGCATGGGCGGCCACGACGGCCACCCGCTCGGCCGGCAGCACCTGCGGCGGCGCCCCGGGCTCGGAGGCGAGGCTGGTCCCTTCGACCAACTCCATGACGAGGAACAGCTTTCCGTCCCACGTACCGAAGTCGAAGACGCCGACGACGTGCGGATGGCTCAGCCGCGCGGCGGTCTGCGCCTCCAGCCGGAACCGCTCACCGGCGGAAGGATCGGACCCGTGCCCCAGCATCAACTTCACGGCCACGGACCGCCCGAGCACCTCGTCGGTGGCCTGCCACACCTCGCCCATGCCGCCACGGCCGACACAGAGGTGAAGCCGATATCGGTCCGCGACCAGCACCTGAGACCCAGCCTTTCGACGGTCGACAACCTGACAGCAGCACGCGTCGCCGTTCTCCGCCGACCGGCACCGATGCCGTAACAGCGTAGAGCCGCTTGATCGACTTCCCACACACACCCCACCCGCCGCCCTGCGGGGCACCCTCAGGGCGGGTAAAAGGTGCACAAATGAACAAATCGACCGTTTACGGCCAGGCTGATCCCACGAAACGACAGAGGGCAGGTACTGAAATCAGTACCTGCCCTCTGACCTGCTACTCAGCTGTCGGGGTGGCGGGATTTGAACCCACGACCTCTTCGTCCCGAACGAAGCGCGCTGCCAAGCTGCGCTACACCCCGATGTCACTGCTCTGTTCTTCACGTCGCGGCGACATCGATTACTTTAGCCCACCGGCGCCCGGAGACGAAATCCGGTTTTCGCGGCCCCTCACCGCAGGTCGGACGCGGTCCAGGCCGACGATCGCCAGGCCCAGGGCGTAGAAGGCCGCACCCAGGACGAGGGCGTTGACCGCCACCCCGCCGTAGCCGTACTCGGTGACGTCGATGAAGGGGTACGTGTACCGGGTCGGGGCGTCCGGGGAGAGGAGGGTGCCGCGGATCAGGGCGAAGGTCAGGTACGCCGCCGGGGCCGCGAGCCACTGGGCGGCGTGGCGCGGGCGCAGGGCGCCCGGGAGGGTGAGCAGGAGCCAGTCGAGGGCCGTGCCGATCGGGGTCACGGTGTGCAGGAGCTGGTTGGCGACCGCCTTCCCGCCCGTGAGCCGCGCGATCTCCGCCGCCTGGTTGAACTCGCTCGACCCGTTCGCAAGGACGAAGTGGAAGACGAGGCCCACCACCGAGATGCACAGCAGCACCCCGCCCGTCCACAGCGCCGGCAGCGCCGGCCGGCCGATCCAGGCGCGGCGGGCCGAGAGCGCGAGGACGACCGCGACCGCGATGTTCGACCAGATCGTGAAGAAGCTCAGGACGACAGGCACGCTCCCGAGGACGCACTCGATCACCACGCCCGTCGCCGCCGCGAGCGCGATCAGGCTCCGGAAGACCGCCGCGACGGGGCGACGGACGGTGGGTATGACGGCGGAGGCGGGCACGGCCGCGGCGGAGTTCGGCGTGAGCATTCCCCCACCGTAAAGCCGTCCAACCAGAAGAGAGCGGTCAGTCGCGCGCGGTCAGCGTCAGGAGTGTCGCCTCCGGCGGGCAGGCGAACCGGACCGGCGTGAACCGGTTCGTGCCGCACCCCGCCGAGACGTGCAGGAACGAGGTCCGGCCCGCCACCGTGTGCGTGGAGAGCCCCTTCACCCGGTCCGTGTCCAGGTCGCAGTTGGTGACCAGTGCGCCGTAGAAGGGGACGCACAGCTGACCGCCGTGCGTGTGCCCCGCCAGGATCAGCCCGTAGCCGTCCGCCGTGAACGAGTCCAGCGTCCGCAGGTACGGGGCGTGGACCACGCCCATCGAGAAGTCCGCCGACACGTCGGGGCCGCCGGCCACCCGCTCGTACCGGTCCCGCTTGATGTGCGGGTCGTCAAGGCCGGTGAAGGCCAGCTCCAGGCTGCCGGGCAGCTTCAGCCGGCCGCGCGTATTGGTCAGGTTCACCCAGCCCGCCTCGTCGAAGGCGTCCCGCATGCCCTCCCACGGGTTGTGCACCGCGCCCACCACCGGCTTGTTGCCGTTCAGGCCGTGGCGCCCCTGGGCCTTCTCCATGAGGTAGCGGGCGGGGTTGCGCAGCCGGGGCCCGTAGTAGTCGTTGGAGCCGAAGACGTACACGCCCGGGAACTCCATCAGCGGGCCGAGCGCGTCCAGGACCTCGGGGACCGCGTCCGTGTCCGAGAGGTTGTCGCCGGTGTTCACGACGAAGTCCGGGCGCAGCCCCGCGAGCGACTGCAGCCACGCCCGCTTCTTGCGCTGCCCGCACACCATGTGGATGTCGGAGACCTGAAGGACCCGCAGATCCCGCATCCCGCGCGGGAGCACCGGGATGGTCACCCGGCGCAGCCGGAACGAGCGGGCCTCGAAGCCCGCCGCGTAGACGATTCCGGCCGCGGCCGTCGCCGTGAGACCTGCCGTGATCTTCAGGGGGATCCCGTACCGTGCGCGCATCCCCCCATCGTCGCAGACCCGATGGGCGGAAATGCGCGGGCGGGTGGGGCGGGGCACCTGACACACTTGGGGCATGACCACGCTCAAGGCCAAGCTGCAGGACGACCTCAACGCCGCCATCAGGGAGCGCGACGAGCTGCGCTCCTCGACGCTGCGGCTCACCCTCACCGCGATCACCAAGGAGGAGGTCGCGGGTACGACCAAGCGCGAGCTCTCCGACGACGAGGTGCAGAAGGTGATCGCCCGCGAGGCGAAGAAGCGCCGCGAGGCCGCCGAGGCCTTCGCCCAGGGCGGTCGCGCCGAGTCGGCCGAGCGGGAGAAGGCGGAGGGCGTGCTCCTCGACGCGTACCTGCCGAAGCAGCTCGACGACGCGGAGCTGGAGCAGATCGTGGCCGCGGCCGTCGCCGAGGCCAAGGCCGCCGGCGCCGAGGGCCCGCGCGCGATGGGCGCCGTCATGAAGATCGTGAACCCGAAGGTCGCGGGCCAGGCGGAGGGCGGTCGCGTGGCGGCCGCGGTGAAGAAGCTGCTGGCCGGCTGAGACACCGCCGCTGGTCGAGACACCGCCGCAGGCCGAGACACCTGCCGTAGGTACGAACCGTGCGAACGGTACGAAGAGTGCGAACGGTACGAACTGCTGAGGGCGCCCCCGCCGCGCGGGAGGCGCCCTCAGTCATGTCCTACGCGTACGCCCTACGGGCCGTTGCCGCCGTTGCCGCCGCCCCGGCCGCCGGTCCCGGTCCCGCCGATGATGCCCGGCGGGAGGGTGATCTCCGGGATGTCCCCGTCGCCCGGCTTGTTGGGCTTGCCGGGCTTGTTGTCGTCGTCCGGCTGACCGGGCTTGTCCTTCTCCTTGTCCTCGGGCTTCTCGCCGCGCGGAACGGAGATGGGGGCGAACGGCGGCGTCTCGGAGGCGTCCAGCGCCCCGCGCATCGCGATCTTCCAGATCGGGCCGGGGAGGCAGCCACCGCAGACCTTGGGGTAGTACTGGCCGCCGATGGTGATGCGGAACATCGACTGCTTCTCGCCGACGTCGTCACCGACCCACACGGCCGTGGACAGGTTCGGGGTGTAGCCGACGAACCAGGCGTCCTTGCGGTCGTTCGTCGTACCCGTCTTACCGGCGTTGTCGCGGTCGCTCAGACCCGCCTTCGTACCGGTGCCGTCCTCGACGACGCCCTTCAGCATCTGGTTGACGGTGTCGGCCGTCCGCTCGCTCATGGCCCGCGAGCACTCGGTCTGAGGCACCTTCAGCTGCTCGCCGTTGGCCGTCTTGATCGACTCGATGGCGATCGGGGTGCAGTACGTGCCGCGGTTGGCGAAGGTCGCGTAGACGGCGGCCATGTCGAGCGGGGTGGCCTCGATCGAGCCGAGCGTGATCGAGGGGCTCTCCTTGATCTTCTTGCCCAGCTCGCGCTCGTACCCGACGTTCTTCGCCATCTGCACGGTCTCGCACAGGCCGGCCATCTGCTCCAGCTTGGCGAAGTAGGTGTTGATGGACTTGCCGAGCGCGCTCGTCATGTCCCAGGTGCCGGTCTCGGACTTGAGCTCGTTGCCGACCTTCCAGTCCGCGTACCCGGCCGGCTTGCCGTCGCAGCGCGTGTACGAGTTCTCCGGGACGGTGATCTCGTAACCGGAGGAGAAGCTCTGCGCCGGGCTAAGCCCCTTCTCCAGGGCGGCCGCGGCGGTGATCGGCTTGAAGGTCGATCCGACCTGGAAGCCGTACGTCGTGCCGCCCATCTTGCTGCCCACGGCCAGGTTCAGCGTGGTCTGGTGCGCCTTCTGGTCGAGACCGTACGGCCGCGACTGACCCATCGACAGGATCTTGCCGCTGCCCGGCTGGACCTGGACGACCGAGGCGGCGACCGGGTCGTCCTCGTTGACGTGGGCGACGGCGGCCTCGTTGGCCGCCTCCTGGGCGCGCGGGTCGAGCGTGGTCCGGACGGTCAGGCCGCCGAGGTTCCACAGCTTCTGCCGCTCCTCGACCGTCTTGCCGAAGACCGGGTCGTTGAGGATCGTCTTGCGCACGTAGTCGCAGAAGAAGCCGGCGCCGTCGACGGCGGTGATGCAGCCGTTCTTCGGGGTCTTCACCTTCAGCTTGATCGGCGCGGCCTTCGCCTTGTCCGCCTCGGCCTGGCTGACGTCCTTCACGTCGGCCATCCGCTGGAGGACCACGTTGCGGCGCTTCGTGGCTTCCTGGAGGTCGTTGATCGGGTCGTAGCGGCTCGGCGACTGGACGAGGCCGGCCATCATCGCGGCCTCCTCCAGCTTGAGGTCGGCGGCGGGCTTGGAGAAGTAGCGCTGGGCCGCCGCCTCGATGCCGTAGGCCTGCTGACCGAAGAAGGTGATGTTGAGGTAGTTCTCGAGGATCTTCTTCTTCCCCAGCTCCTCCTCGACCTGGATCGCGTACTTCAGTTCGCGCACCTTGCGGCCGATGGTCTGCTGGGTGGCCTGGGCGACCTTCTCGGGGTCGTCACCGGCCTCCTCGACGAAGACGTTCTTCACGTACTGCTGCGTGAGCGTGGACGCGCCCTGGGCCACGCCGCCCGACTGGGCGTTGCGGTTGATCGCGCGCAGCACGCCCTTGAGGTCGATCGCCCCGTGCTCGTAGAAGCGCGAGTCCTCGATCGCGACGATCGCCTTCTGCATGTACGGAGAGATCTTCTCCAGCGGCACGACCTTCCGGTCGCGCGAGTACACGGTGGCGAGCGTGCCGCCCTCGGAGTCGAGGATGGTGGTGCGCTGACTCAGTGGTGGCGTCTTCAGGTTGGACGGGATCTCGTCGAACCCCTCGACCGTCCCCTTCGCCGCGAGCCCCAGTGCACCGGCCGCGGGCAGGGCGATGCCCGCCAGCACGGCTCCGGAGAGCACACTGACACCGAGGAACTTGGCGGCCTGCTGGGTCCCGGTCAGACCACCGCCCGAGCGCTTCTTTGCCATGAGGGCAGCCTAATCCGTAGTGATGAGCGTTCCGTAGGAGCAGGGGTCCCTCGGAGCGTTCGAGTACCAGACCGTGACATCCGACGGCTGTTCGCCGGGCCGCCGGGCGCCGACGTTCCCATTCGCCGGACACACGGACAGGCCTTGGCCTAAGCTGCTCCCAACTGTCACAGCAGTGTGGTTCCGCATCAAGACCCGGGCGTGACATCGGCAGCAATTCCCTTGGCCCCGAACCTTGGGAACCCCCTGCCCGATTCCGCCCCATGCGTCACTCCACGCCCCAAGTGGCCCCGCCATAGCTGGGCGAACTGTACCGGTTCGCCGGTTTTGACTCGGATGTCCTCCGGTCACTCCTCTGGGTGATCTGCCGCGTACGCATAGTCCGTTCGGGCCATTCAAGATTGGGCCCGAAGGGGGTGTTGCGCTGTGCCCACCTTCCGTAACGTCACCAACTGGCAGCGGTGAATATGCCGCTACCGCCGTGGGGGAGCCTCGATTCGGGAGAGGACGGCGCCGGTATGGGCTGGGTAGCTGACTGGAGTGCGCAGGCGGCCTGCCGCACTACCGATCCGGATGAACTTTTCGTGCAGGGAGCGGCGCAGAACAGGGCGAAGGCGGTGTGCACCGGGTGTCCGGTGCGGACCGAGTGCCTGGCCGACGCCCTCGACAACCGTGTGGAGTTCGGCGTGTGGGGCGGCATGACGGAGCGCGAGCGCCGTGCCCTGCTGCGCCGCCGGCCGACCGTCACCTCGTGGCGGCGCCTGCTGGAGACCGCGCGGACGGAGTACGAGCGGGGAGCGGGCCTGCTGCCCGTGGCGATGGAGGACGACGCGACGTACGAGGCGTACGCGGCGGTGGGCTGACCCGCCCGATGTGATGGCGTGTGATGGCGTCCGGCTCGGAGCGAAGACACTCGGCTCAGAGCGACGGCATCGGCTCAGAGCGGAGGCATGCGGCTCGGAGCGACGGCATCGGCTCACGGCGAAGACATGCGGCTCAGAGCGACGGCATCCGGCCCGCCGTGAGGCGCTCGCCGATGGCGCGGAGCCCGTCCAGGTCGTGTACGTCACCCGGCAGGGCGGCGACCTCGGCGACGGCCACCTCGGGGTGGAGCGCCGTGAACCGGTCTCGTGTGCGCTGTTCGCGCGCGAGCACCTGCATCCGCTCGGCATGGAGACGGAGCAGGCCGGCGGTCAGCTGCTGGATGTCATGTGCGTCGGCATCGGCCTCGTCGGCTGTGGGGGCAGCCTCGGTGCTCGGCTCGATACTCGGGGCGGTGCCTGTGGTGGTGGTGCCGGCGGCGGTCGCGGTGTCTGACGGCTCGTTGGGGGCAGTGGCACGGGAGCCACGCCCTCCAGCCTTCCCAGCCCCCTGATCCACAATGCGCCCCTCGTCAAGATTTTCCGCCGCGGCCCGCGCCCGCTCGGCCGACAGCCGGGCGGCGCCACTGCCGTGCACGCGGTTCAGGACGAGACCCGCAAGCGGCATCTCCTCGGCCGCAAGCCGTTCCACGAAGTACGCCGCCTCGCGCAGCGCGTCCCGCTCCGGCGTCGCGACCACGAGGAACGCCGTGCCCGGCGCCTGGAGCAGCTTGTACGTCGCGTCCGCCCGGGTCCGGAAGCCGCCGAACATCGTGTCCATCGCCGCCACGAACGTCTGCACGTCCTTCAGGAACTGACCCCCGAGCAGCTTCCCCAGCGTCCCCGTCATCATCGACATCCCGACGTTCAGGAACTTCATCCCCGCCCGGCCGCCCATCTTCGCCGGGGCCATCAGGAGCTTGATGAACTTCCCGTCCAGGAAGGACCCGAGCCGCTTCGGCGCGTCCAGGAAGTCGAGCGCGGACCGGGACGGCGGGGTGTCGACCACGATCAGGTCCCACTCGTCCCGGGCGCGCAACTGCCCGAGCTTCTCCATCGCCATGTACTCCTGCGTACCGGCGAAACCGGCCGACAGGGACTGGTAGAAGGGGTTCTCCAGGATCGCCCGGGCCCGCTCGGCGTCCGCGTGCGCCTCGACGATCTCGTCGAAGGTCCGCTTCATGTCGAGCATCATGGCGTGCAGCTGCCCCCCGTCGGATCCCTTGATCCCGTCCACCTCGCGGGGCACGTTGTCCAAGGAATCGATCCCCATCGACTGCGCGAGCCGTCGCGCCGGGTCGATCGTCAGGACGACGACCTTGCGGCCCCGCTCCGCCGCCCGTACGCCGAGGGCGGCCGCCGTCGTCGTCTTCCCGACACCGCCCGCGCCGCAGCAGACGATGATCCGGGTGCCCGGGTCGTCGATGAGCGGATCGAGCTCGAGGACCGGTACGGAGTCGAGACCGTTTACGGGTACCGGTACGGAGTCCAGACCGTTCGCCGTGCCGTTCACCGGACCCGTCACGCGCCCACCCCCTGTTTCCGCAGCTCCTTCGCCAGCCGGTACAGGCCCGCGATGTCCGCCCCGTCCCCCAGGAACGGGAGTTCGGACGTCGGTACGTCCAGCCCCATGAGCACCGCCCGCTGCTCGCGCTCCAGCTCCACCCGCTGCGCGTGCTCGGCCGCCTGCTCGAGGAGCGGCTCGACCAGCTTCGTACCGCCCCTGACGCCCGCCGCCGCGAGGGTCCGCGCGACCGCGTCCCGATGGTCGCCGGAGGCCGCCCGTACCGCCGCCTCGTCGAGGACGTGCGGGCGGACCATGTTCACGATGACGCCGCCCACCGGCAGTTCGGCCGCGCGCAGCTCCGCGATGCCGTCCGCGGTCTCCTGGACCGGCATCTCCTCCAGGACGGTCACCAGGTGCACGGCCGTCTCCGGGGACTTCAGGACGCGCATCACGGCCTGCGCCTGATTGTGTATCGGGCCGATCCTGGCCAGCCCCGCCACCTCGTCGTTGACGTTGAGGAAGCGGGTGATCCGGCCGGTCGGGGGCGCGTCCATGATCACGTGGTCGTAGGTGTAGCCGCCGTGCTTCTCGCGCCGGCGGACCGCCTCGCAGGCCTTGCCGGTCAGCAGCACGTCCCGTACCCCGGGCGCGATCGTCGTCGCGAAGTCGATCGCGCCGAGCTTCTTCAGGGCGCGGCCCGCGCTGCCCAGCTTGTAGAACATCTGGAGGTAGTCGAGGAGGGCGCGCTCGGCGTCGATGGCCAGCGCGAAGACCTCCCCGCCGCCCGGAGCGACGGCGATCTTGCGCTCCTCGTACGGAAGCGACTCCGTCTCGAAGAGCTGTGCGATGCCCTGTCTGCCTTCGACCTCCACGAGGAGGGTCCGCTTGCCCTCCGTCGCGAGGGCGAGCGCGAGGGCGGCGGCGACCGTCGTCTTACCGGTACCACCCTTGCCGCTGACGACCTGGAGCCTGCTCACGCCTTCGAGCCTAACCACTGGAGCGCTCGCCTAAGCAGGAGGCTGCCTGTGGCAGCGGATACAGTCGGCTCCATGACCAAGTGGGAATACTCGACCGTGCCCCTTCTCGTGCACGCGACGAAGCAGATTCTGGACACCTGGGGCGAGGACGGGTGGGAGCTCGTCCAGGTCGTTCCCGGCCCGAACCCCGAGCAGCTCGTGGCCTACCTGAAGCGGGAGAAGTCCTGATGAGCGAGGCCGTGAACGGCGCCGTCGAGGCGAAGCTCGCCGAGCTGGGCCTGACCCTGCCGGCGGTCGTGCCGCCGCTGGCCGCCTACCAGCCGGCCGTGCAGTCGGGCGTGTACGTCTACACCGCGGGCCAGCTCCCGATGGTGGACGGCAAGCTTCCGGTGACCGGCAAGGTCGGCGCCGAGGTCACCGCCGAGGAGGCCAAGCAGCTCGCCGCCACCTGCGCGCTGAACGCGCTCGCGGCCGTGAAGTCGGTCGCCGGTGACCTGGACCGGATCAAGCGGGTCGTGAAGGTCGTCGGCTTCGTCGCCTCGGCCGCCGACTTCACCGGCCAGCCGGGCGTCATCAACGGCGCCAGCGAGCTGCTCGGCGCGGTCCTCGGCGACAAGGGCGTGCACGCGCGCAGCGCGGTCGGCGTGACGGTGCTCCCGCTCGACGCCCCCGTCGAGGTCGAGGTCCAGGTGGAGCTCGTCGACGCCGAGGTCAAGGCCTGACCCGGAAGCCGTGCGTCGGCTGACCTGTCGTCGGTGCGACGGCTGACCCGTCGCCCGTGCGTCACCCGACGCCTCGCCCGTACGCCAAGAGCCGGTTCTCCCGTCCAGGGGGAATCGGCTCTCGTGCATGGCGGTAGTTGCGCATACCATCCGCCCATGCCGAATGGTCAGTGGTACCCACCGGAATGGCCCGACCGCATCCGCGCCCTCGCCATGGGTGAACTCACCCCGGCGACCCCCAGGAGGGCCGCCACGGTCCTCCTGCTGCGCGACGGCACGGACGGGCCGAGCGTCCACATGCTGCGGCGGCGCGCCTCCATGGCCTTCGCGGGCGGCGCGTACGCCTATCCCGGCGGCGGGGTCGACCCGCGTGACGAGCACCCGGTGCGCTGGGCGGGCCCCTCCCTGGAGAGCTGGGCCGTCCGCCTCGGCGTGGCGGGTACGGAAGAGGCGCAGGCGATCGTCTGCGCGGCCGTGCGCGAGACGTACGAGGAGGCGGGCGTGCTGCTCGCCGGGGAGACCGCCGACTCCGTGGTGGGGGACACCACCGGCGAGTCGTGGGAGAAGGACCGGGCGGCCCTTGTCGCCCGCGAGCTGTCCTTCGCCGACTTCCTCGACCGGCGCGGGCTCGTGCTGCGTTCGGACCTGCTCGGCGCGTGGGCGCGCTGGATCACGCCGGAGTTCGAGCCCCGGCGGTACGACACCTGGTTCTTCGTGGCCGCCCTGCCGGCCGGGCAGCGCACCCGCAACGCCTCGTCGGAGGCCGACCGTACGGTCTGGATCCGCCCGGCGGAGGCGACGGCCGGCTACGACCGGGGCGAGTTGACGATGATGCCGCCGACGGTCTCGACCCTGCGCGTGCTCACGCCGTTCGGCTCGGCCGCGGAGGCGCTGGCCGCGGCGGGGGACCAGGACCTGACTCCCGTACTGGCGCAGGCGCGCCTCGAAGGCGACGAGCTGATCCTGAGCTGGCCGGGCCACGAGGAGTTCACCAAACACATCCCGTCGGGCGGGGGTGCGGACGCGGACTCGGGCACGGATGCCGACTCGGGCGCGGACGCCGGCCCGGGCGCGGACGCCGGCCCGGGCGCGGCCTCGGGACCCGCTTCTCGGCCCGATTCCTCCGAGCGTGGGGGTGCGCGATGACCGCCGCCGGTTCGCTGCCGGGGCAGCCCCGGGGTGGGGTCCTCTCCGGGCCCGCCACCGCCCGTGCCGTCAACGTCCTCGCGCCCAATCCGTCCGCGATGACCCTGGACGGCACCAACACCTGGATCGTCTCGGAGCCCGACTCCGACCTCGCCGTCGTCATCGACCCCGGGCCGCTCGACGACGGTCACCTCCGCAACGTCGTCGCGACCGCCGAGAAGCTGGGCAAGCGCGTCGCGCTCACCCTCCTCACCCACGGCCACCCCGACCACGCCGAGGGCGCAGGACGGTTCGCCGAGCTGACGGGGACCCGGGTACGGGCCCTGGACCCGGCGCTGCGCCTCGGCGACGAGGGCCTCGCGGCCGGGGACGTCGTCACGGTCGGCGGTCTGGAGCTGCGGGTGGTGCCGACGCCCGGGCACACCTCGGACTCGTTCTCCTTCCATCTCCCCGCCGATCAGGCCGTCCTGACGGGGGACACGATCCTCGGGCGCGGCACGACGATCGTCGCCCACCCCGACGGGCGGCTCGGCGACTATCTGGACTCGCTGCGCCGGTTGCGCTCGCTCACCGTCGACGACGGCGTCCACACCGTGCTGCCGGGCCACGGGCCGGTCCTGGAGGACGCCCAGGGCGCGGTGGAGTTCTACCTCGCGCACCGCGCCGGGCGGCTCGCCCAGGTCGAGACGGCCGTCGAGAGCGGCCACCGGACCCCCTCGGAGGTCGTCGCCCATGTGTACGCGGACGTGGACCGTTCGCTGTGGCCGGCCGCCGAACTCTCCGTACGGGCGCAGCTGGAGTACCTGCGGGAGCATGGCCTGATCTGACCCCACCGCATCCCACCCCCGAGGGCGCGCCGCACGCTTCGTGCTTTACGCTCCGCCTACATCTGGCCTTGGTTCTCGGGGGGAAAGCTCATGTTCGTCCTAGCGATATTGCTGCTGATCGCAGCGGTCGTCCTGTTCTTCGTCAGTCGGTCCAACGGCTCGAAGGGCCTCAAGCTGGGGGCGCTCGGTGCGGTCCTCGCCGGCGCCTTCTCGCTGATCGCGAGCATGACGTACGTCGTCAGCGCGTACGAGGTCGGCGTCCCGGTCGCGTTCGGCAAGGTGGGCGAGCCGATGACCTCGGGCATGCACGTGAAGTCGCCGTTCACCGACGTCACGACCTTCTCCACCCGCCCCGTCGACCTCAACCTCTCCGACAAGGACGTGGTCGAGGTCCGCTCCTCGCAGGGTGGCGTGATGGAGGTCGAGGTGACCGTGAAGTGGGCGGTCACGCCGTCCAAGTCCGTCGAGCTGTACCGGCTCGCGGGCAGCGAGGAGTCCATCCAGCAGCGGCTGGTCTACCCGGACAGCCGGGAGATCGTCCGCAACGTCTTCGCGCGCTACACGAGCGAGCAGGGCTACGCCAGCGACCGCGAGAAGATCAACGCCGAGATCGGCACCCTCATCAAGGAGCGCCTCGCCCCGCGCGGCATCGACGTCACCGCCGTCAACCTGCGCAACGTGAAGCCCTCGGCGGCCCTGCAGACCCAGATCGACCGCAAGATCCAGCAGCAGCAGGCGACCGAGCGCGCCACCGAGGCGGCCCGTACGGCCAAGGCCGAGGCCGACCGGCGCCGTATCGAGGCCGAGGGCATCGCCCGCGCCAACAAGATCCTCAACGACTCGCTGACCGACAAGGTCCTGGCGAACCAGTGCATCGAGGCCTACAAGGAGGCCGCCGCGAAGAACCCGGTGTACGCGGTTCCGTGCGGCAGCGGCACGGGGAACCCGCTGATCGTGGACGGTACGAAGCGGTAGGCACGGGTCCGTACGTGAGAAGGCCGCCCCGGTCATGTCGACCGGGGCGGCCTTCTCGTATCCGTACGGGGATCCGCTAGCGCGAGCGCTTCGCGAGCCGCTCCACGTCCAGCAGGATCACGGCGCGGGCCTCCAGGCGGAGCCAGCCGCGCTGGGCGAAGTCCGCCAGGGCCTTGTTGACCGTCTCGCGGGAGGCGCCGACCAGCTGGGCCAGCTCCTCCTGGGTGAGGTCGTGGACGACGTGGATGCCCTCCTCCGACTGCACGCCGAAGCGGCGCGACAGGTCGAGGAGCGCGCGGGCGACACGGCCCGGCACGTCGGAGAAGACCAGGTCGGACATCTGGTCGTTGGTCTTGCGGAGGCGGCGGGCGACCGCGCGCAGCAGGGCGGTGGCCACCTCGGGGCGGGCGTTCAGCCAGGGCTGGAGGTCGCCGTGGCCGAGGCCGAGCAGCTTGACCTCGGTCAGCGCGGTCGCGGTGGCGGTGCGCGGGCCCGGGTCGAAGAGCGAGAGCTCGCCGATCAGCTCGCCGGGGCCGAGGACGGCCAGCATGTTCTCGCGGCCGTCGGGCGAGGTGCGGTGGAGCTTCACCTTGCCCTCGGTGACCACGTACAGGCGGTCGCCGGGGTCTCCCTCGTGGAACAGCGCGTCGCCACGGGCGAGCGTCGCTTCACTCATCGAGGCGCGCAGCTCCGCGGCCTGCTCGTCATCGAGCGCCGCAAAGAGCGGGGCGCGCCGCAGAACGTCGTCCACGAGTTCTCTCCTATGTCGACCTGCTCAGGGGACCTTGATCCCATGATGCCGGACGCACAAAACAGTGCGATCAATCACAACAAGTTTGACGTACCGAACCGCCCGTCCGTACGTCAGGGCCCCGATTGGGTCCTCATCGGCCGTGCCCGGGGCGGATGTCGGTGGGGGCGCTTAGGCTGGCCGGGTGTCCAACTCGCCGGTGAGAGCGCAGGCCAAGGGGGCTGGAAGAGTGTCGGCCAAGGGTAATTCCGCCGTGGGCGAACAGGGTGCGTCGAAGCGGACAAATGCCGCGAAACGTACAGGGAATGCGGCCCCGAAGCCCGCCGCGGAGGCGGATACGAAGGCGGCTACGAGGGCGAGCGCGAAGGCGCCGAAGGCGAGCGCGGCGACCTCGAAGGTCGCCCCGAAGACTGCCGCGAAGACCGGCGAGAAGACCCCGAAGACCACCCCGAAGACCGACGCGAAGGCTTCGAAGCCCGCCGCGAAGGCCTCGAAACCGGAATCCCGGCTCGGGATGGTCCGCCGGGCCCGGAAGATCAACCGGGAGCTGGCCGAGGTCTATCCGTACGCCCACCCCGAGCTGGACTTCCGGAACCCCTTCGAGCTGCTCGTCGCCACGGTCCTCTCCGCCCAGACCACCGACCTCCGGGTCAACCAGACCACCCCCGCGCTCTTCGCCGCGTACCCGACGCCCGAGGACCTGGCCGCCGCCGTTCCGGAGGAGGTCGAGGAGCTGATCCGGCCCACGGGCTTCTTCCGCGCCAAGACCAAGTCGATCATGGGCCTCGCCGCGGCCCTCAGGGACGACTTCGGCGGCGAGGTCCCCGGCCGCCTCGAGGACCTGGTCAAGCTGCCGGGCGTGGGCCGCAAGACCGCCTTCGTCGTCCTCGGCAACGCCTTCGGGGTGCCCGGGATCACCGTCGACACCCACTTCATGCGCCTCGCCCGTCGCTGGAAGTGGACCGAGAGCGACGACCCGGTCAAGATCGAGGCCGAGGTCGCGGAGATCTTCCCGAAGAGCGAGTGGACGATGCTCTCGCACCGGGTGATCTTCCACGGCCGCCGGATCTGCCACGCCCGCAAGCCCGCCTGCGGCGCCTGCCCGATCGCCCCGCTCTGCCCGGCGTACGGAGAGGGCGAGACGGACCCGGAGAAGGCGCGGAAGCTCCTGAAGTACGAGAAGGGCGGCTTCCCGGGCCAGCGCCTGAACCCGCCGCCGGACTACCCCGGCCGCCCGGCCGCCCCCGCCCCCGGCGTGGCCCCGGGGGCCGAGTGAGCCCAGGCCCGAGGGGAACGAACCCACGCACGGATCGCGTTGTGAAACACGGGGGTGCCTGCCTATGACGCGCACGCAAGCAGAGACGGAAGCAGAGACGGACGCAGAGAACGGGACGACGACCGGCCGGCCGGCGGCCGGGCCGCCGACGATCGACGGCGTGCCGCGCGGGATCGGTACCGGCGGGCTCGTGCGCCGGGACGGACTGCCGGACTGGCTCGCCCCCGTCGACCGGGCCGCCCGCACCGTCGAGCCCGAGCAGCTCAGCCGCTTCCTGCCGCCCGCGAGCGGCGCGGGACGCCAGTCCGCCGTCCTCATCCTCTTCGGCGAGGGCGAGCGCGGTCCCGAGCTGCTCCTCATGGAGCGCTCCGGCTCGCTCCGCTCGCACCCGGGCCAGCCCTCCTTCCCCGGCGGTGCCCTGGACCCGGAGGACGGCGCACCGGCCGAGGGAGGACTGCTGCGGGCCGCCCTGCGCGAGGCCGAGGAGGAGACCGGCCTCGACCCCTCGGGCGTCCAGCTCTTCGGCGTCCTGCCCCAGCTCTACATCCCGGTCAGCGGCTTCGTCGTCACCCCCGTCCTCGGCTGGTGGCGCACCCCCACCCCGGTCGGGGTCGTCGACCCCGCCGAGACCGCCCGGGTCTTCACCGTCCCCGTGGCGGATCTCACGGACCCCGCCAACCGCGCGACCGCCGTGCACCCCAGCGGTCACAACGGCCCGGCGTTCCTCGTCGCATCCGCTCTGGTCTGGGGTTTTACCGCCGGAGTGATCGACCGGCTGCTGCACTACGCCGGGTGGGAGAGACCGTGGGACCGGGCCAAGCAGGTCCCGCTCGACTGGCGCTCATGACAGGCTGATCAGGCCAGGCCCGGGGCGAGGACCGGGCTGCGGCGACCGAAGACGAATCTGCGAGGCTATTGACGGTGAACGTGCTGGACATCCTGTTGCTGCTCGCCGCCGTATGGTTCGCGATCATCGGTTACCGCCAGGGCTTCGTGGTCGGCATCCTGTCGGTCATCGGCTTCCTCGGCGGCGGCCTCGTCGCCGTCCTGCTGCTCCCGATCATCTGGGACCAGCTGACGGACAACTCCGAGGTCTCGACCACGGCGACCGTCGTCTTCGTGGTCGTCGTGATCGTCTGCGCCTCCGTCGGCCAGGCCTTCACCACCCACCTCGGGAACAAGCTGCGCCGCCACATCACCTGGTCACCGGCGCGCGCCCTGGACGCCACCGGCGGCGCGCTGGTCAACGTGGTCGCCATGCTCCTCGTCGCCTGGCTGCTCGGCTCCGCCCTCGCCGGGACCTCGATGCCCACGCTCGGCAAGGAGGTCCGCAGCTCCAAGGTGCTGCTCGGCGTGGAGCAGGTGATGCCCGATCAGGCGTCGACCTGGTTCACGAACTTCACCTCGGCGCTCGCCCAGAACGGCTTCCCGCAGGTCTTCAGCCCCTTCGCCAACGAGCCCATCACCGAGGTCCGCCCGCCGGACCCGGCGCTCGCCGGCAGCCCGGTCGCCGCCGAGGCCAAGCGCGCCATCGTCAAGGTCGTCGGTACGGCGCCGAGTTGCGGCAAGGTCCTCGAAGGCACCGGCTTCGTCTTCGACCGGCGCCGGGTCATGACCAACGCCCATGTCGTCGGCGGCGTCGACGAGCCCACGATCCAGATAGGGGGCGAGGGCAAGCTGTACGACGCGAAGGTCGTCCTCTACGACTGGCAGCGCGACATCGCCGTACTGGACGTGCCGAACCTGGACGTCGAGCCCCTGCAGTTCACCGAGAAGGACGCCCGGAGCGGCGACAGCGCGATCGTCGCGGGCTTCCCCGAGAACGGCTCGTACGACGTCCGCTCGGCGCGCGTCCGGGGCCGTATCAACGCCCAGGGCCCGGACATCTACCACCGCGGCGAGGTGCGCAGGGATGTGTACTCCCTGTACGCGACGGTCCGTCAGGGTAACTCCGGCGGCCCGCTGCTCACCACGGACGGCAAGGTGTCCGGTGTGATCTTCGCCCGCTCGCTCGACGACAAGAACACCGGCTACGCCCTGACCGTCGACGAGATCCGCGAGGACATCGTCAAGGGCCGCACGGCGACCCAGCAGGTCGACAGCCAGGGGTGCGCGCTCTGAGCGCCGAGGAGGAGGGGGGCATGCCCGGGGTCAGTCCCGGGTGTGCCTGAGCCGGGCCGAGACCCAGCGGGCCCGGCGGCGCAGGATGCGCGGAATGCCGATGCCTTGCACGGGATACGAACGGCCCTGTTCCTGTGGGCCGCTCCTCTCGTGGGAGCCCGACCCTGCGGTCGAGCGGCGGTTGCGTGCTGTGTCACCGTAGTCGTGCGTCCAGCCCATACCCCGACGTCTGCCCGTGGCCCAAGGTCGGTAACCGCCCCGGGGCCCGCCAATTGGAGTATGCGCCGGGCACATGGCCGTTCGTAGAACGGAAGTACGCCGAGGATGCGCCGACGAGGAGCCGACGACGCGCCGACGGTGTGTCAGCGGGGCGACGACGGTGTGTCAGCGGGGCGACGACGGTGCGTCAGCGGGGCGCGGGCCGGCCGCAGGCCAGGCGCCGGGCAGGCGTCAGCGGTCGGGCTCGGGGTCCTTGAGCCAGTTGATCAGCTCCGTGGAGAACGCCACCGGGTCCTCCTCGTGGGGGAAGTGCCCGAGGCCGTCGAAGAGCCGCCAGCGGTACGGCGCCTCCACGTACTCGCCCGAACCGGCGGCGCTGCGCGTCCGCATGACCGGGTCCATCGAGCCGTGCAGATGCAGCGTGGGCACCCGCACCGGGCGCTTCATGCGCCGGTTGAACTGGATGCCGTCGGGCCGCGCGAGGGACCGCACCATCCACCGGTACGGCTCGATCGAGCAGTGCGCCGTCGACGGGATGCACATCGCCCGCCGGTACACCGCGATCGCTTCCTCGTCCGGCAGACCGGGGCCTGACCAGTCCTCGATCAGCCGCCCCACCAGGGCCGCCTCGTCCGCGACGAGCTGACGCTCCGGCAGCCACGGGCGCTGGAAGCCCCAGACGTGCGATCCGGCGCGGGACTGCGAGACGTCCGAGAGCATCGCCGAGCGCCAGCGGCGCGGGTGCGGCATCGAGGAGACCGCGAGCCGGCGCACCAGCTTCGGCCGCATGACCGCCGCCGTCCAGGCGAGGTACCCGCCCAGGTCGTGGCCGACGAGCGCCGCGTCCGGCTCGCCGAGGGAGCGGATGACGCCGGTGATGTCGAGCGCCAGGTTGGCGGGGTCGTAACCCCGGGGCGTACGGTCGCTGCCGCCGACCCCCCGCAGGTCCATGGCCACGGCCCGGAAGCCGGCGTCCGCGAGAGCGGGCAGCTGGTGGCGCCAGGTCCACCAGAACTGCGGGAAGCCGTGCAGCAGCAGGACGAGCGGCCCGTCACCCATCTCGGCGATGTGGAAGCGCGCGCCGTTGGCGGCCACATCGCGGTGGGTCCAGGGGCCGTCGATCCGTACGGGACTGCCGACAGGACTCCCGCTGCCGTTGCTGCTCTCAGGGACGGTCATACGGACGAGCGTCCCACAGCCGCGGCCTTCTCCTGGACCGCGCCGGGCAGAGCCACCTGTTCGGGGCGGGGGTGCGGCTTGGCGTTCTGCAGGACCGCGGCGGTCTGCTTGGCCGAGGCGATGGACTTCTCCGGCGGCTTGACCTTCTTGAACTTGGCGTAGGCGAGCAGCCCGAGCAGCCCCGCGAGCAGCACGTTCGCCGCGAAGGAGAGCAGGAAGCACCAGGCGAGGTTCCAGCCTCCCTCGCCGTTGTGGCCACCGGTCCAGGCGTTGATGCCGTACGCGAGCGCGAAGCTCAGCATCGGCAGCGAGAAGAGGAGCACCGTGGCGGCCGTCGCACCGGCCGCTCCGCCGATGGCCCCCCGCTTGACGTCCTGCCGGATCTCGGCCTTGGCCAGGGCGAGCTCGTCGTGCACCAGCGCGGACATCTCGGCGGTCGCCGAGGCGACCAGCTGACCGAGGCTGCGCTCGGCTCCGTTGACCGGGTCGCTCATCGCTGCTCCCTCTTCTCTTCTACGGTTCCGACCTCAGATCATGCCGGACTGTCGCCGTCATCGCGCGATGCCCCCGCCAGTTCGGCACGCCGACGGTGCTCGGCGGCCTTCCGCTCGTGGATCTCGGCCATCCGGAGGTGGTACGCCGGGTTGTCCTCCTCGTAGATGTCCGGGATGCCGTCCTCGTCCTCGTCGCGGTCCTCGTCCGCCATCAGCGCCTCGTACTTGCGTACGCGCAACTTGAGCAGGATCGTGGCGAGGACGGCCGCCGTGAGCGAGCCGATCAGGACGGCCGCCTTGACCTCCTCGGTGAGCGCCGCGTCGCCCTCGAAGGCCAGCTCGCCGATGAGGAGGGAGACGGTGAAGCCGATGCCGGCGAGGGAGGCGACGGCGAAGACGTCCGGCCAGGCCAGGTCGCTGTTGAGCTCCGCGCGGGTGAAGCGGGCCGCGAGCCAGGTGCCGCCGAAGATGCCCAGGGTCTTGCCGACCACCAGGCCGAGGATCACGCCGAGGGTGACCGGGTTGGTGGAGATGTCGGCGATGGTCTTCCCCGTGATGCCGACACCGGCCGAGAAGAGGGCGAAGAGCGGCACGGCCAGGCCGGCGGAGATCGGCCGGACCAGGTGCTCGATGTGCTCGCCGGGGGAGTGCTCCTCACCCTCGCGCCTGGTGCAGCGCAGCATCAGGCCCATGGCGACACCGGCGATGGTGGCGTGGATGCCGCTGTTGTACATCAGGCCCCAGATGGTCAGGGCGAGCGGGACGTAGATGTACCAGCCGCGGACGCCCTTGCGCAGCAGCAGCCAGAAGATGCCGAGGCCGACGAAGGCGCCGCCGAGCGCGGCGAAGTTCAGGTCGCTGGTGAAGAAGACGGCGATGATCAGGATGGCGAAGAGGTCGTCGACGACGGCAAGGGTGAGCAGGAACGCGCGGAGCGCGGACGGCAGCGAGGTGCCGATGACGGCGAGGACCGCGAGGGCGAAGGCGATGTCCGTGGCCGTGGGCACGGCCCAGCCCTGGGTGGAGCCGTCGCCGATGACGTTGATCACCGTGTAGACGAGGGCCGGCACGGCCATGCCGCAGATGGCGGCGATGACGGGGAGTGCGGCGGCCTTGGGGTCGCGCAGCTCGCCCGCGACCAGCTCGCGCTTGAGCTCGATACCGGCGACGAAGAAGAAGATCGCGAGGAGGCCGTCGGCCGCCCAGTGCTGGATCGAGAGGTCCAGGCCGAGCGCGGCCGGGCCTATGTGGAAGTTCCGTACCGTCTCGTAGCTGGCGCTGAGGGGGGTGTTCGCCCAGACCATCGCGGCGATGGCGGCCACGAGCAGGAGCACGCCACCGACGGTCTCGGCGCGCAGTGCGTCGGCCACGAACCGTCGCTCGGGCAGCGACAGACGGCCGAGGAACTTGCGGTCGGTGGGGGTGGGCGCGGGCGCGGGCACGGTGGGTGACCTCCGGTCGGGTGGGCAGCACAAAGCACATGCCGACCAGACTTCCCGGCGCACCTAGGTATTTCTGTCGCGTCTCTGACGCGATCTTTACTTTACCTAACGAGCGGGGGTTGTGTCCGGTGATCTTCACTTTAAGTACAAGACCGCACTCCGGCCCGTTGTGGAAAAAGGGCGCCCACCCCAGGTGACCTGGAGTGGGCGCCCTTGAAAGCCGGGGTCGAAGCCCGGAGCAAGGCCCGGGTCGAAGCCCAGGTCAAAGCTCGGGTCGAAGCCGGGTCTCAGTCCTCGCTGGACGCGCTCGGCAGCTTCGTCTGGATGAGGTCCATGACGGACGAGTCCGTGAGCGTCGTCACATCGCCGAGCTCCCGGTTCTCCGCCACGTCCCGCAGCAGGCGCCGCATGATCTTGCCGGACCGGGTCTTCGGCAGCTCGGCCACCGGCAGGACGCGCTTCGGCTTCGCGATCGGGCCGAGCGTCGTACCGACGTGGTTGCGCAGCTCTGCGACGAGGCCTTCGTCCTCGCTCGCCGAACCGCGCAGGATCACGAAGGCGACGATCGCCTGGCCGGTCGTCTCGTCGGCCGCGCCGACGACCGCCGCCTCGGCGACGGACGGGTGCGAGACGAGCGCCGACTCGACCTCGGTGGTCGAGATGTTGTGCCCGGAGACGAGCATGACGTCGTCGACCCGGCCCAGCAGCCAGATGTCGCCGTCCTCGTCCTTCTTCGCGCCGTCGCCGGCGAAGTACTTGCCCTCGAAGCGGGACCAGTACGTGTCGAGGAACCGCTGGTCGTCGCCCCAGATCGTGCGGAGCATCGACGGCCACGGCTCGGTCAGGACCAGGTAGCCGCCGCCCCCGTTCGGGACCTCGTTGGCCTCGTCGTCGACGACGGTCGCGGAGATGCCCGGGAGCGGGCGCTGGGCGGAGCCCGGCTTGGTCTCGGTGACGCCCGGCAGCGGCGAGATCATCATCGCGCCGGTCTCGGTCTGCCACCAGGTGTCCACGATCGGGGTCTTCCCGGCGCCGATGTGCTCGCGGTACCAGACCCACGCCTCGGGGTTGATCGGCTCGCCGACCGAGCCGAGCACGCGCAGGCTCGACAGGTCGAACTTCGCGGGGATGTCGTCGCCCCACTTCATGAACGTGCGGATCGCGGTGGGCGCCGTGTAGAGGATCGTGACGCCGTACTTCTGGACGATCTCCCAGAACCGGCCCTGGTGCGGGGTGTCCGGCGTGCCCTCGTACATGACCTGCGTCGCGCCGTTGGCCAGCGGTCCGTACGTGATGTACGAGTGCCCGGTCACCCAGCCGATGTCGGCGGTGCACCAGTAGACGTCGGTCTCCGGCTTGAGGTCGAAGACGGCGTGGTGGGTGTAGGCCGCCTGGGTGAGGTAGCCGCCGGAGGTGTGCAGGATGCCCTTGGGCTTACCCGTCGTACCGGAGGTGTAGAGGATGAAGAGCGGGTGCTCGGCCTCGAACGCCTCGGGGGTGTGCTCGGCGGACTGGCGGGCGACGATGTCGTCCCACCAGACGTCCCGGCCCTCGGTCCACGCCACGTCCTGGCCGGTGCGGCGGACGACGAGGACCTTGCCCACGCGGTCCACGCGGCCGAGGGCCTCGTCGACGGCGGGCTTCAGGGCGCTCGGCTTGCCGCGGCGGTAGCCGCCGTCGGCGGTGATCACCAGCTTGGCGTCGGCGTCCTCGATACGGGTGGCGATGGCGTCGGCCGAGAAGCCGCCGAAGACCACGGAGTGCGCGGCGCCGATGCGGGCGCAGGCCAGCATCGAGACGACGGCCTCGGGGATCATCGGGAGGTAGATCGCGACCCGGTCGCCCTTGGTGACGCCCAGCTCGGTCAGGGCGTTGGCGGCCCTGGAGACCTCGTCCTTGAGCTCGGCGTAGGTGATGGCGCGGCTGTCGCCGGGCTCGCCCTCGAAGTGGATGGCGACCCGGTCGCCGTTGCCCGCCTCGACGTGGCGGTCCACGCAGTTGTACGCCACGTTGAGCGTGCCGTCGGCGAACCACTTGGCGAACGGCGGGTTCGACCAGTCGAGGGTCTCGGTCGGCTCGGTGGCCCAGGTGAGGCGCTTCGCCTGCTCGGCCCAGAAGCCAAGCCTGTCCGCCGCGGCCTGCTCGTAGGCCTCCGCCGTCACGTTGGCGTGCGCGGCCAGCTCGGCGGGCGGCGCGAACCGCCGCTCCTCCTTGAGCAGGTTGGCCAGGCTTTCGTTGCTCACGACATCTCCCTTTCCCAGGGCGTCCTATGTGCCTATGTGTCCCGCGTCATAGCTCATCAGTCAGATGGCCGGGTGACAAGAGCCTCCAGGCAATTGGTTTAGACCTGTGAGGCGGTGGGGGTGCGCGGTGGCCCCTCCGTCCCGAGCGGTGGGACGAAGGGGCCACTCAGTCTCACGGACCCGCGGGCGGGATGGTTCAGGACGCGCGGGCCTCCGTTCGATCGTCGATCATGGACGGCGTGATCGGCTCGCCGGTCCGGTCGTCGGCCGGGTTGTCTGTCAGGTCGCCGGGCGGTGTCTGACTGGACGGGCCGGACGGACTGGGTGTGGTGGGTGTGCTGGACGGGCCGGACGAGTTGGCCGGGCTGGCCGGGGTCGACGGGCCGGACGGTGCGACCCGGTCGAAGACGTCCTCGTAGCGGTGCTGTTCGTCCGGTTCGGCCAGCAGGTACGCCTGCGCCTCGCCGACGTGGAAGTACATCCCGTGGAGCGTCAGCGTCCCCTCGGCGAGTCGCCGCGCCACCGACTCGTACGCCCGCAGGTGCTCCAACTGCTGC
This sequence comes from Streptomyces sp. NPDC048370, assembly GCF_043200825.1. Lineage (NCBI taxonomy): Bacteria > Bacillati > Actinomycetota > Actinomycetes > Kitasatosporales > Streptomycetaceae > Streptomyces > Streptomyces sp. NPDC048370. Next base: position 578,061 of record NZ_JBICYI010000003.1, read on the forward strand.
ACCACGTTGGTCAGACAGAGCTGCTCCACCGCGTCGGCCGGCAGCCGCCCCGAGATCCGCGCCCAGGCGTGGCTGCGGCTGGCCATCCGCTCCAGGCTGGGCAGCCCGTGGCGCAGCCACCGCCGCAGCGGGGTCCGCGGGGCGTCCGGCGCGCTGCTCATGAGGGCCTGCATCGCGCCGCAGCCGGAGTGTCCGCAGATGGTGATCGACTGGACCCGCAGCACCTCCACCGCGTACTCGATCGCCGCCGCCACCGAGTCGTCGCCGCTCTCCTCGCCGGGCAGCGGAACGAGATTGCCCACGTTCCGTACGGTGAACAGGTCGCCGGGCCCGCTGGAGGTGATCATGCTCGTGACCAGGCGGGAGTCGGCGCAGGTGAGGAAGAGCTGCGAGGGGCGCTGGCCCTCGCGGGCGAGTCGCGCGAGTTCGTCGCGCACCAGCGGGGCGGTGTTGCGCTGGAACTTGCCGATACCGCTCGCCAGCTGGTGACCGGTCGCCCGGCGCGTCTCGTCGACGGGGTGGTGGTGCCCGCCGCAGTGGTTGCGCCAGGGGGTCCAGGGGCGGCAGCAGGCGTGGGACGACGTCGTGTCGGGTTCGGCGATCCGCGCGCCGGTCATCTCCACCGCGCCGCCGTGCCGCACATGGCTCGCCTGCCAGTCGTGCAGGGTCTCGTACGCCGCGTGGTCCATGAAGGACCCGTCCAGTTCCACGACCACCCGGGCTCCTTGGGGTAGTTGGTGAAGCGCCCGGCTCAGCCGGGGTACGGCGAGGAAGGTCAACTGCCCGCGCACACGCACCTGGTGGGCGCCGTCCCGCTCCTCGCGGGTGATGCGGGTCTTGGTGAGGCGGTGCATGGCGACGGCGGTGGCCACCGCGATGCCGAGCGCGACGCCTTCGAGGATGCCGACGAGGACGACTCCGCTGAGCGTCACCGCGTAGACGAGGACCTCGCGGTGCCGGGTGACGCTGCGGATGTGGGTGATGCTCACCATCTGGATGCCGACCACCATGACGAGCGCGGCGAGCGCGGGCAGCGGGATCAGATCGAGGACGGGGACGAGGAGGAGCGCGGCAAGCACGATCCACAGGCCGTGCAGCATCGTGGAGTTACGGCTCACGGCGCCGGCGGAGACGTTGGCGACGCTGCGCACCGCGACCCCGGCGACCGGGAGCCCGCCGAGCGCGCCCGAGACGACGTTCGCCGCGCCCTGGCCCGCCAGCTCGCGGTCGAGCCGGGAGCGGGGCACGCCGTGGCCGTGGTCCGCGCGGGCGGCCACCAGCTTGTCCACGGCGACGGCGGAGAGCAGCGACTGCACGCTGGTCACCAGCGTGATGGTGAGGACGCCCGCCGCGATGCCGAGGACGGGGCCCTCCGGCAGTCCGGGCAGCGCGTGGCTGCTCCAGGAGGGCAGGTCGACGCGCGGGACGGCGAGCCCGGAGAGCGCGGCGGCGGCCGTCGCGGCGGCCACGGCGGCGAGGGCGGCCGGGATCTTCCGCAGCAGCCCTCCCGTACGTCCGGGCAGGCGCGGCCATAGTAGGAGCAGGCCGACGGTGAGGGCGCTGATGGCCAGCGCGGCCGTGTGCACGTCGGTCAACTGCGCGGGCAGCCCGAGGACGTTGTCCACGGCGGAGCTCTGGGGCGTGCCGCCGAGCACGATGTGGAGCTGCGCGAGGGCGATGGTCACGCCGATGCCGGCGAGCATGCCGTGCACGATCGCGGGGGAGACCGCGAGTGCGGAGCGGGCCACCCGCAGGGCGGACAGGCCGAGTTGGGCGAGCCCGGCGAGGACGGTGATGGCGCAGGTCGTGCGCCAGCCGTAGCGCTGGATCAGTTCGGCGGTGACCACCGTGAGGCCCGCGGCGGGGCCGCTGACCTGGAGCGGCGACCCGCCGAACCGGCCGGCGACGATGCCGCCGACGGCGGCGGCCACCAGGCCGGCCTGGAGCGGGGCTCCGGTGGCGAGCGCGATGCCGAGGGAGAGCGGCAGCGCGATCAGGAAGACGGCGATCGAGGCGGACACGTCGGCGCCCGCGATGCGGAAGCGGCGCGCGGGGCCGTCGGGTGGGCTGTGCGGTCGCTGGTCGGGGGTACGGCGAAGGGGTGGGCAGATCGTCATGTGTTCCCGTCTTCTCCGGGGCTGCGCGGTCGCGGCTCGTGCGGGACGAACGTGGGGGTCGCGGCCGTGGGTCACGGTGTGCAGTGGCGGGATGACCGGGCGAGTATCAACGCTCGGTAAATGGATCGTAATGGAGAGTAAAGACTGCGGCATTATTTTCGGGGCAAACAGGGCAATGATTCACCGGTTGGGGTGACACTCGGTCGCCGTGCCGCTTGTCGTTTCATCATTCCGGAGTCCGTAGTGCGACGTTGACGCCGCTCGCACCCCGTACGGAACCGAGGAGAGGTGGGCGGATGTCAGCCGCCGGGAGAAGGACCACAGTCCGCAGGAGGGCACTGGGCGCCGGTGCCCTCGCCGTCGCTCTGATGACCGGCCTCGCCGGTTGCTCGGATCCGTCGGGGACGACCCCGCCCACGGGCGCCCCCGGGGCGAAGAAGCCCGCCCCGGCCGCCGCGCCGAACGCGCCGCGCCTGATCGGGGACGGCTCCACCGCCTTCACCGGCGCGCAGCCGCGCCAGCCCGTCTGGGAGAAGCTGAAGCCGGGGCAGAAGCCCCCGCAGTTCGTGGTGTTCTCCTGGGACGGCGCGGGCGAGGACAGCCAGAAGCTCTTCTCGCACTTCCGCAAGGTGGGCCAGAAGTACGACGCGACCATGACGTACTTCCTCAGTGGCGTGTACCTGCTGCCCGAGGACAAGCGCACGCTCTACGACCCGCCGGGCCACGCGGCGGGCCGCTCGGACATCGGCTTCAACGACGCCGAGGGCATCCGTGCCACCGTCCGCGAGCTGCGCGGCGCCTGGCAGGAGGGCAACGAGGTCGGCACGCACTTCAACGGCCACTTCTGCGGACCGGAGAGCGGCGTCGGCACCTGGTCGGTCGAGGACTGGAAGAGCGAGATCAAGCAGGCCAAGTCCTTCGTGAAGAACTGGAAGTCGAACTCCGGCCTGACCGCCGAGCAGCCGCTGCCGTTCGACTACGACAAGGAGCTGGTCGGCGCCCGCACCCCCTGCCTGGAGGGTCGCCAGAACTTCGTGAAGGCCGCGTCCCAGCTGGGCTTCCGCTACGACACCAGTGGCGTCAACGACCAGATCTGGCCGAAGAAGGACCACGGCCTGTGGGACCTGTCGATGCACCTGGTCCCGGTGCCCGGCCGCGCGTTCCAGACGCTGTCGATGGACTACAACTTCATGGTCAACCAGTCGGGTACCAGGACCCAGGGCGACCCGTCCATGCACGCGTACTGGGGCAATCAGATGCGGGACGGCCTGGTGCAGGCCTTCAACCGCTCGTACCACGGCAACCGGGCGCCGGTGATCATCGGCAATCACTTCGAGTCCTGGAACGGCGGCACGTACATGCGCGCCATCGAGGAGACCATCGCCACGGTGTGCGTGCAGAAGGACGTGAAGTGCGTGTCCTTCCGGCAGCTCGCGGACTGGCTCGACGCCCAGGACCCGGCGGTGATCGCGAAGATGCGGACCCTGAAGGTCGGCGAGGCCCCGGCGGGCGGCTGGGCGACCTTCCTGGCCCCCCAGCCCGTGGCTCCGTCCGAGCCGCTGGCTCCGTCCGAGCCGCTGGCCCCGTCCGAGCCGCTGGCCCCGTCCGAGCCGCTGGCTCCTTCGGAGCCCCTGGCCGGGGCGGCCCCGGCGCTCAGGAAGCCCGCCCAGAACTGACCCTTCGGCCGGCCGGCCGTCAGCTGGGCTGGGGGACGGCCAGCTCCTCGCCGAGGACGAAACCGGGGTCGACCTGCGCCGCCAGGTCGACCCCGGTCTTGGCGTTGCCCCAGCTCTCCGCGTTCCGCAGGTGGAAGTGGACCATCTGGCGCGTGTACCGCTCCCAGTCGCGATCGGCGTACGAGTCGTCGGCCGCGTTCTGGAGGGCCTGGAGCGCCATCCGGTTGTCCGCCTCCAGGAGCTCGAAGCGGGACGGCCGGCCCTTCTCCATTCCGCGCACCCAGTCCGAGTGGCCCACCGTCACCAGCAGGTCGTCGCCCACCTCGGCGCGCAGGAAGTCCACGTCGTCCTGGCCCTGCACCTTGTTGCCGACGACCTTGAGTGCGACACCGAAGTCCCGCGCGTACTCCTTGTACTGGCGGTAGACCGACACGCCCTTGCGGGTCGGCTCGGCGACCAGGAACGTCATGTCGAAGCGGGTGAACATCCCCGAGGCGAACGAGTCCGAGCCCGCCGTCATGTCGACGACCACGTACTCGTCCACCCCGTCGACCAGGTGGTTCAGGCACAGCTCCACCGCGCCCACCTTGGAGTGGTAGCAGGCCACGCCCAGGTCGGACTCGGTGAACGGGCCCGTCGCCATCAGGCGGATGTCGCCGTCGTCGAGGCGCACGGTCCGCGCGCAGGCCTCGTAGACCGGGTTGTCCTCGTGGACCCGCAGCAGCCGCGAACCCTCCCCGGGCGGGGTCGTCTTGATCATCGAGTCCGCCGAGGTGATCCGCGGGTTGGAGCCCCGCAGGTACTCCTTGATCATCGGCAGATGCGCGCCCATCGCGGGCAGCGCCGCCGCCTGGGCCTCGTCGAGCCCGAGCGCGGCCCCGAGATGCTGGTTGATGTCGGCGTCCACCGCGACGACGGGGGCTTCATTGGCGGCGAGATGGCGGATGAAGAGCGAGGACAGCGTGGTCTTGCCGCTGCCGCCCTTCCCTACGAAAGCGATCTTCATGTTCACGAAGCGTAGCGGCATGATTGCGTCGGGTGGTCAAGGTCCGTGAAGAAGACCACTCCAACGTGGGGTGGGCGTCCCGGGCGCGTAGCCTCCCTACTTATGAGTACGCACGCCTCTGACCCCCTGGCCGCCCTCGGCTCCCTGCCGGGCGTCGCCGACTCGGTGGACTCCGTACGCAAGGCCGTCGACCGGGTCTACGGACACCGCGTGATGCGGCGCCGCAGCAACGAGATCACCTCCGAGGCCGCCCTGCGCGGGGCGCGCGGCTCGGCCGCGCTCTCCGGTGCCGACTGGGCCCTTGAGGAGGTCCGCCGACGCACCGACTTCGGCGGCGACAGCGAGGCGCGGACCGTGGGCGCGGCCCTGCGGCTGGGCGCCGAGGCGGGCCAACTGCTCTCCATCTGGCGCCAGTCGCCGCTGCGGGTGCTCGCCAGGCTGCACCTGGTCGCGGTCGGCGACGCGGCGCTCGGGGCTGCCCCGGGCGAGGTGGCCGACTCGGTCGGCAGGCCTCGGCAGCTCGGCGAGACGGTCGACGAACCGCTGATCGAGGCGCCGCTGCCGGACCCGGCGGAGGTCGCGGGGCGGCTCGACGGACTCTCCGAGTTGATCATCGCGGGCGGTACGGCCCCGGCGCTGGTGACGGCGTCCGTGGTCCACGGCGAACTGCTCGCGCTGCGCCCCTTCACCTCGTACAACGGGCTGATCGCCCGGACCGCCGAGCGGATCGTGCTGATCGGCAGCGGGCTCGACCCCAAGTCGATCTGCCCGGCCGAGGTCGGACACGCGGAGCAGGGGCGGGCGGCGTACGTCGCCGCGTTCGAGGGGTACCTGTCGGGGACTCCGGAGGGCATGGCCGCCTGGATCGCCCACTGCGGGCGGGCCGTGGAGCTGGGGGTCCGGGAGTCGACGGCGGTCTGCGAGGCGCTGCAGCGCGGCGCGGCCTGATTGCTGTCCGTCGGCCGCTCGACCGGCCGGAAAAGGGTTGCGGCGGTACCAGTCCTGGTACCGCCGCTGGCACGTCTGCCGAGTTACCAAGCGTCCTCGATATGTGCCCATCAGGCGGGGACTTTGCCCATCGCCTGGTGCGGCTGGCCCGTAATCGACGGGTCGACGTCGCGTGGGTGCTCAGCTTCTGTGCATGGTCCGTGGGGCCTTCTTGCTCAACAGGTGATCCTCTCGGATGTCCTAGGTCTCGCGGGCCTGATTCCTTTCTACTCCTGTCGAGTGGGAAGCGAAAGTCCTAGCTCCACTTCTTTACTTTCGCCTCAAATCCGGGCAAAGCGATCGGCAAGGGCGGAGTGGCGGCGCCGGTTGGCGTACCAGACGAGACCGGCGGTCGCGGCGGCCGCGCCCACGGCGGCTGCGGCGAGGAGGGCGGGGCGCGGCGGCATCCGGAACGCGGGCAGCCGCTGCTTGAGCCGGACGGGCTTCTCGAAGGACAGGATCGGCCAGTCCCGGGCGGTGGCCTCCCGGCGGAGCGTGCGGTCGGGATTGACCGCGTAGGGGTGGCCCACGGCCTCCAGCATCGGTACGTCGGTCGCCGAGTCGCTGTACGCGTAACAGCGTGAGAGGTCGTACCCCTCCGACTCCGCGAGCTCCCGGACCGCCTCCGCCTTGGTGGGGCCGTAGGCGTAGTACTCCACCTCTCCGGTGAAGCAGCCGTCGTCGCCGACGACCATCCGGGTGGCGACGACCCGGTCGGCGCCGAGCATCTCGCCGATCGGCTCCACCACCTCGGCGCCCGAGGTCGAGACGATCACGACGTCACGGCCGGCGGCGTGGTGCTCCTCGATGAGGGACGCCGCCTCGTCGTAGATGATCGGGTCGATCAGCTCGTGCAGGGTCTCGGCGACGAGCTCCTTGACCTGCGAGACGTTCCATCCTTTGCAGAGCGCGGAAAGGTATTCCCGCATCCGCTCCATCTGATCGTGGTCGGCGCCGCCCACGAGGAAGACGAACTGGATGTAGGCCGTCCGCAGGACGGCACGGCGGTTGATCAGTCCGCCTTGGTAGAAGGACTTGCTGAAGGTCAGCGTCGACGACTTCGCAATGACCGTCTTGTCCAGGTCAAAGAAGGCGGCTGTGCGCGGCAACGAGTGGTTTTCCACGAGCCGAGCATAGGTGCCCGCCATTCGGCGTACGCTCGGGCGTGTGGGTTTGCCTGAGAAGGCTCTCGGGTACACCATGGAAGTCACGGATCGTTCGCGACCGTGCTAACCCGGTCCGGCTCCTCCCCCCCCGAGTCGGCCGGAGAGACGACCCCCGCTCTCCCCCCCGGCGGGGGTCGTCGCATGTCCGGACGCGTTTTCGTCCGCCGGATCCTCATCTCTCCCCCTCTCCGCGGCCGGGTGGCCGCGATGGCGTCATGCCCTCGTTTCGTCACTCAGCGTAGCGGTCGGGATGCTCTCCGGACATCCCCGGTATGGGGCACGGGGATATTCACAAGGGCTGGGTTATCCACAGCTTTTGAGCAAGATCCACACGATTTCCGGGATGGCGCCACGGTGATTCCGACCGCGAACTCCGCGGACGGAAGGAATCCCCGATCTCGGCCGCGCGACGGCCGCGGACGGGATCGCATCGACAGGGGGCGTGTGCTGTGGCCGGAACCATGACTTTCAGAACTGCGGGAGCCGCGAGGGCGGCGAGGACGGCAGGGGCAGCGGGGGCTTCGCGACCGGACCGGGCTTCGTCGCCGGACCGGGCGGCGGGGGCTGCGCGGGGCGACAGGGCGTCGGGTGCGGCGAGGGCTTGGCGGCCGGGCGGGGCGTCGGGTGCGGTGAGGCCGTCCGGTGCCGGCCGGGCGGCCGGGCCGCTGATCGTGACCGAGGACCTCGCGCTTCTCGACGACCTGCTGCGGCTGTGCGCCGCGGCGGGAGCCGAGCCCGAGGTGCACCACACGGTGCCGGAGCACCGCGCCAGTTGGGGCGACGCCCCGCTCGTCCTGGTCGGCGACGACGCCGCGGCCCGCTGCCGGGGCGCGGCGCGCAGGCAGGGGGTGATCCTCGTCGGCCGGGAGCGTGAGGATCCCGACGATCCCGAGGTGTGGCGACGGGCCGTCGAGATCGGCGCCGACTGCGTGCTGCGGCTGCCGGACGCCGAGAGCTGGCTCGTCGACCGCATCGCCGACGCGGCCGAGGGCGCGGGCCGACCGGCCCTGACCGTCGGCGTCATCGGCGGACGCGGCGGAGCCGGGGCCTCCACACTGGCCTGCGCGCTCGCGCTGGCCGCCGCGAGGACCGGGCGGCGCACCCTGCTCGTGGACGGCGACCCGCTCGGGGGCGGGCTCGACGTCCTGCTCGGTGGGGAGCGGGCCGAGGGCCGGCGGTGGCCCGACTTCGTCGCCTCCAAGGGGCGGGTCGGCGGCGGCGCCCTGGAGGAGTCGCTGCCCTCGGTGCGCGGGCTGCGGGTGCTCAGTTGGGACCGGGGCGACGCGGTCCTCGTCCCGGCCGAGGCCATGCGAGCGGTGCTCGCGGCCGCCCGCAGGAGGGGCGGCATCGTCGTCGTGGACCTGCCCCGCCGGATCGACGAGGCGGTGACGGAGGCGCTGGCCCAGCTGGATCTCGGACTCCTCGTCGTCCCCGGCGAGTTGCGGGCCGTCGCCGCCGCCCACCGGGTCGCCTCCCTCGCTGGCGGGGTGCTGAGCGACCTGCGCGCGGTGGTGCGCGGGCCGTACGCGCCCGGGATCGACGAGCAGTGGGTCGCGGACACCCTGGGGCTGCCGCTCGCCGGGGAACTCCCGCACGACCCGGGCCTCCTGGCCGCCCTCGACCGCGGGGCGCCGCCGGGCGGCGAGGCGCGCGGACCGCTCGGCCGGTTCTGCGCCGCGTTCTGGGAGTGCGCGCTCGCCCCGGAGGCCGTCTCATGACCGCCACGACGCACGGGGGCGGCGCGGGGCTCCTGGAGGCGGTGCGGCAGCGGCTCGCCGAGAGCGGGGCCGAGCCGACACCGGCCAGGGTCGCGGCGGCGCTGCGGGCGCAGGGCCGGCTCCTGGGGGACGCGGAAGTCCTGGGCGCGGCCGAGGCATTGCGCAGCGAACTGGTCGGCAGCGGACCGCTGGAGCCGCTGCTCGCCGATCCCGCCGTCACCGATGTGCTGGTCTCCGGCCCCGACCGGGTCTGGGTCGACCGGGGCGCCGGTCTCGAACTGACCGAGGTCCGCTTCCCGGACGCTCCGGCCGTGCGCCGGCTGGCGCAGCGGCTCGCGGCGGTCGCCGGACGGCGCCTGGACGACGCCCGGCCCTGGGTGGACGCCCGGCTCCCGGACGGGACGCGGATGCACGCGGTGCTGCCGCCCGTGGCCGTCGGGTCGACGTGTCTGTCGCTGCGGGTGGTGCGGCCCCGGGCCTTCTCCGTGGGGGAGTTGACCCGGGCGGGCACGGTCCCGCCGGGCGGGGAGCGGATCCTGCGGGCCCTGATCGAGGCCCGGGTCTCGTATCTGATCTCCGGAGGGACGGGGTCGGGGAAGACGACGCTCCTGTCCACGCTGCTCGGCCTGGTCGGCGAGCGGGAGCGGATCGTCCTCGCCGAGGACTCCGCCGAGCTCCGGCCCGACCATCCGCACGTGGTGCGCCTGGAGGCGCGACCGGCGAACCAGGAGGGCGCGGGTCTGGTGACCCTGCGGGACCTGGTCCGGCAGGCGCTGCGGATGCGGCCCGACCGGCTCGTGGTCGGCGAGGTGCGGGGCGGTGAGGCGGTCGATCTGCTGGCCGCTCTGAACACGGGCCATGAGGGCGGCTCGGGAACGCTCCACGCCAACACGGCGGCGGACGTACCGGCCCGCCTCGAAGCCCTCGGGACGGCCGCAGGGCTCGACCGGGCGGCGCTGCACAGCCAGTTGGGGGCGGGCCTCTCGGCCGTGCTGCATCTCGTACGGGATCGGGCGGGGCTCCGGCGGATCGCGGAGATCCATGTCCTGGAGCGGGATCGGGAGGGGCTGGTGGTGACCGTGCCCGCGCTGCGCTGGGGAGCCGCCGGGTTCGAGCGGGAGCGGGGCTGGGAGCGGCTGCGGTCGCTGATCGGGGGTGGCTCGTGACGGGGGAGCAGTGGGCGGTGGCCCAGGGCGCGGCGGTGCTGTGCGCCGTGGCCGCGCTGTGGCGGGTGGCCGAGCGGGAGCAGGGGCTGCGCAGGGCGCGCCTGGTGCTCGCGGGCGTGGGGGCTGTGGGGGACCACCGGGATCCGGGGCTGACGGGGCCGTCGTTGCGGGCGGTCGGCGTGCGCTGGTGGGCCGCCGTGCGGGGGCGGCGGGCCTGGCTCTGCCTACCGGTGGCGGCGGTGTTGGCGGTGCTCGGGGAGTCACCGCTGCCCTTGGTGGCGGGGGCGCTTGCGGTGCCGCTGGTGGGGCGCCGGCTGCGGGACTCGGCGCTCCGCAGGGAGCGGGAGGCGCGGTCCGACGCGGTGGTGGGTCTCTGCGGCGCGGTCGCGGCCGAGCTGCGGGCGGGGCGGCAGCCCGCACCCGCCCTGCTGTTCGGCCTCAGGGCGACCGGGGCGCTCGGGCCGCAGGAGGAGGCGGAGGTCCTCGCGGCGGCCCGGTTCGGCGGCGATGTGGCGCGGGCGTTGCAGAGCGCCGCGCGACAGGACGGGGCGGACGGGCTGGCCGGTCTGGCGGCCTGCTGGCAGGTCGCGGTGGACGGCGGCGCGGGGCTGGCCGCAGGGCTCGACCGGCTGGAGGCCGCGCTGCGGGAGCACCGGGACCAGCGGGAGAGGCTGCGGGCCCAACTGGCCGGGGCCTGGGCGACGGTGGCCGTCCTCGCGGTACTCCCGGCCGTCGGGCTCGTCCTTGGTTCGGCGCTCGGGGCGCGCCCGCTGTACGTGCTGCTGCACACGCCGGTGGGCCTCGGGTGTCTGGCCGTCGGCGCGGCCCTGGAAGCGGCCGGCCTGTGGTGGGCGGGCCGGATCGTCCGAGGAGGGGAGCGGGTGTGACCGGAGTGGCGGGTCTGGAGGACCTTGCTGGTCCTGGCGGGGAGTTCGTCCACAGGCTGGGGGCGGGCGTCGTGCTCGCCTCGCTCGCCTGGGCGGCCTGGACGGTGGCCGACCGGCGCCGCGAGCGGCGGACCAGGAAGCGGATCGAAGCTCTCCTGGAGATCGAGCCGGCCCGCGGCCGACGGTGGCTCGGGAGTGGATGTCCGCTCTGGCTGCGGACCTGGGCCGCCCCGCTCGGGGCGGCGGCCGTCGGCTGGGCGCTCATCGGAGGGGTGTTGGGGGTCCTGGCGGGGGCCGCGGCGGGCTGGGGCGTACGACGGTGGAGCGCGCGCCGCGTCCAGGCGACCGGCGACGAGGAGGCCGTACGGCAGCTGCCGCTCGCGGCCGACCTGTTGGCGGCCTGCGCGTCCGCCGGAGCGGGGCCCGGCGAGGCGGCGGAGGCGGTCGGGAGGTCGCTGGGCGGACCGGTCGGCGAGCGGCTGATGCGGACTGCTGCCGAGCTGCGGCTCGGCGGGGAACCGGCCGACGTGTGGCGGAGGTTCGGCGAGATACCCGGCGCCGAGGGCCTGGCCCGCTGCCTGGAACGGGCCGGCTCCTCCGGGGCGCCCGCCGCCGAGGCCGTCTCACGGCACGCGGCCGACCTGCGCGCCGACCGGGCCCGCAAGGCGGCGGCCCGGGCCCAGCGGGCCCAGGTCCTGATCACCGCGCCCGTGGGGCTCTGCTTCCTGCCCGCCTTCCTGGCGGTGGGAGTGGCCCCGGTGGTGATCGGCCTCGCGACCGGACTGCTGCGGAACTGACCGAAGACACCACGAACACGACACGAACTCGATGACGAATACGAACACGACGACGACATATGGGGGTTGGCATGACGAGGATGAAGAAGCAGCTCGGGCGACGGGCGGGCGCGTGGGGGCGGGCCCGGCGGGCGGCCGCCCGGGGCGACGCGGGGATGACCACGTCGGAGTACGCGATGGGGACCATCGCGGCCGCCGGCTTCGCGACGATCCTGTACAAGATCGTGACCAGTGGTTCGGTCTCCGGAGCGCTGGAGTCCGTGATCGGGAAGGCGCTCGATGCGCCGTTCTGACGACCGGGGCGCCGTGACCGTGGAGGCGGCGATGGCCCTGCCCGCCCTGGTGGTGTTCACGATGGCCCTGGTCTGGGCGCTCGCCGCCGCCGCGGCGCAGATCCAGTGCGTGGACGCGGCGCGGGCCGGGGCGCGGGCGGTGGCCAGGTCGGAGCCGGTGTCCGGCGCCGAGGCCGCCGCCCGGGCGGCCGCGCCGGAGGGCGCCAGGGTCTCGGTCACCCGTTCGGGCGAGCTGTGGCGGGTGACGGTGGAGGCACCGGCCCCCGGGCCCGGCGGGATGGGCCTGACGCTGCGCGCCGGAGCGGCGGCGCTCGCCGAGGACACGGTGGGGGTGGCGGCGCCGTGAGCGCGAGCAGGAGAGCGGGAGGGCGCGCCATGACGGTGGCAGGGGCGCCGCGCACCGGCTCCACGGCTGCGGCCTCGTCTGTGGCTGTGGTCGCGGCTGCGGCGCGGGCCGGCGGGCGGGACCGGGGAGTGGCGACGGTGTGGACGGCCTTCGCGGCCTGCGTCCTGTGCGTGGTGTTCGGTGCGGTTCTCGCGCTGGGGCAGGCGGTGGCCGCCCGGCACCGGGCGGGCGGGGCCGCGGACCTGGCCGCGCTCGCCGCCGCCGATCGGGCCCTGTGGGGCGAGGAGACCGCTTGCGCGGCGGCGGCCCAGGTCGCGGACGCGCAGGGGGCGGCCGTGGTGCGGTGCTCGGTGCGGGGCGACGTCGCGGATGTGACGGCGGCGGTGCGCCTCGGGCCGTACGCACCGGCGGTCAGGGCGCGGGCGGGGCCTCCTCCGGCTCTGCCGGGGCTTCCCGCAGCAGTTCCGTGAGCAGGCGCACGGCGCCGCGCTTGTGGAGCGGGTCGTTGCCGTTGCCGCACTTGGGGGACTGGATGCACGAGGGGCAGCCCGCCTCGCACTCGCAGGAGGCGATCGCCTCCCGGGTGGCCGTCAGCCAGGCGCGGGCGGTGTGGAAGGCCCGCTCGGCGAAGCCCGCGCCGCCCGGATGCCCGTCGTAGACGAAGACGGTGGGCAGCAGGGTGTCGGGGTGGAGCGGTACGGACACCCCGCCGATGTCCCAGCGGTCGCAGGTGGCGAAGAGCGGCAGCATGCCGATGGAGGCGTGCTCGGCGGCGTGCAGGGCCCCGCCGAGGATCTCCGGGTTGATCCGGGCGGCGTCGAGCTGGTCCTCGGTGACCGTCCACCACACGGCCCGGGTGCGCAGGGTGCGGGGCGGCAGGTCGAGCTTGGTCTCGCCGAGCACCTCGCCGGTGATCAGACGTCGGCGCAGGAAGGAGACGACCTGGTTGGTGACCTCGACGGAGCCGTAGCAGAGACGGCCGGCTCCCCAGGGGATCTCGGTGTCGGTTTCGAGGACGGAGATGGAGGTGGTGTCCCGGGCGGTGGTCGAGTACGGCGGGGAGGCCTCCTCGACCAGGGCCACGGAGTCCTTCAGGTCGAGGGTCTTCACCAGGTACGTACGGCCCTGGTGGAGGTGGACGGCGCCCTCGTGGACGGCGGTGTGCGAGGCGGCCTCGTCGACCGTGCCGAGGAGGCGCCCGGTGGCGGCCTCCACGATCTGGACGGGGTTGCCGCCGCCGCCCCGGATGTCGGTCAGGTCGGCGGCCCGCTCGCGGCGGGTCCAGTACCAGCCGGTGGAGCGTCGGCGGAGCAGTCCGGCGGCCTCCAGCTGGGGCAGCAGGTCGGTGACGGCCGGGCCGAAGAGGGCCAGGTCGTCGTTGGTCAGCGGCAGCTCGGCGGCGGCGGCGCAGAGGTGCGGGGCGAGGACGTACGGGTTGTCGGGGTCCAGGACGGTCGACTCGACCGGCTGCTGGAAGAGCGCCTCGGGGTGGTGGACCAGGAAGGTGTCCAGCGGGTCGTCCCGGGCCACCAGGATCGCCAGGGCGCCCTCGCCCGAGCGGCCCGCACGGCCCGCCTGCTGCCACAGGGAGGCCCGGGTGCCCGGATACCCGGCGATCACCACGGCGTCCAGGCCTGAGACGTCCACGCCCAGCTCCAGGGCGGTCGTGGCGGCAAGCCCGAGGAGCTCGCCCGAGTGCAGGGCGCGCTCCAGGGCCCGGCGCTCCTCGGGCAGGTAGCCGCCCCGGTAGGCGGCGACGCGGTGGACCAGGGAGCGGTCGACCTCGGCGAGACGCTCCTGCGCGATGACCGAGATCAGCTCGGCGCCGCGCCGGGAGCGGACGAAGGCGACCGAGCGGACGCCCTGGATCGTCAGGTCGGTCAGCAGGTCGGCGGTCTCGGCGGTGGCCGTGCGGCGTACCGGGGCGCCCTGCTCGCCGTGGAGCTCGGTCAGCGGCGGCTCCCAGAGGGCGAAGACCAGCTCGCCGCGCGGGGAGGCGTCGTCGGAGACCTCCGCGACCGGCAGGCCCGTCAGCCGGCCTGCGGCGAGGGCGGGCTCGGCGGAGGTGGCGGAGGCGAGGAGGAAGACGGGGTCGGCGCCGTACCGGGCGCAGACGCGGCGCAGACGGCGCAGCACCTGGGCGACGTGGGAGCCGAAGACGCCCCGGTAGGTGTGGCACTCGTCGATCACGACGTAGCGCAGGGAGCGCAGGAAGGACGACCACCTGGGGTGGGAGGGGAGTATGCCCCGGTGCAGCATGTCGGGGTTGGTGAGGACGTAGTTCGCGTACTGGCGGACCCACTCGCGTTCCTCGACGGGCGTGTCGCCGTCGTAGACGGCCGGCCGGATCCGGTTGCCGAGCGGAGCCGCCAGCTCACGGACCGCGCGGCGCTGGTCGGCGGCGAGGGCCTTGGTGGGCGCCAGGTAGAGCGCGGTGGTCCCCCGGCCGTTGGCGGCCTCGGAGCCGTCCAGGAGCGTCGAGAGGACCGGCGCGAGGTAGGCCAGCGACTTGCCCGATGCGGTGCCGGTCGCGATCACCACGGATTCGCCGTCCAGGGCGAGCTCGGCGGCCTCCGCCTGGTGGGCCCAGGGGTGCTCGATGCCCGCCGCCTGGATCGCGCTGATCACCTCCGGTCGGATGCGATGCGGCCAGACTGCATGGCGACCCTCCCGGGCGGGCAAGTGCTCCGTATGAGTGATGCGCGCGTTCCGGCTCTCGCCCGAGGAGAGCCGGTCGAGGACCATGCCGGGGGAGGGGCGGTTGCCCGTGTCCCCGGCTGGACGACTGGGGCGGTGATTCTTGGCCATCGGCACCGAGTGTGTCACTGGCGTGACGGACAATGCTCCCAAGGCGTCGTGCATGGCTGCTGGTAAGTGATTGAATGCCATCGCGGCTGGCGATCCGTCCCCCGACTCCGCCGGGGAGACTTGAGGGGCGACCGCTCGATAGCAAGGTGCTGGAGGATCCGTGGACCTGTCCCTGTCGACTCGCAATGTGTCCGGCCCGAGTGGCGACCGTACGGTCGTCGAGGTCGGTGGCGAGATTGATGTATATACCGCGCCCAAGCTGCGCGAGCAGTTGGTCGAGTTGGTGAACGACGGCAGCTACCACCTGGTTGTCGACATGGAGGGCGTGGACTTCCTCGACTCGACCGGCCTCGGCGTGCTGGTGGGCGGCCTGAAGCGCGTGCGCGCGCATGAAGGCTCGTTGCGCCTGGTCTGCAACCAGGAGCGCATTCTCAAGATCTTCCGGATCACTGGTCTGACCAAGGTGTTCCCCATCCACACCACGGTCGACGAGGCCGTCAACGCCACCGACTGACGGCCGACCGAGGTCGGAAGAAGGAGTGGAGAACCGGGCCCGACACGCCCGGTCCTCCGAGTTGCCCGCCCAGACGTTTCCAGGGGGACCGTATGGCCACCGTTGAACTCCGCTTCAGCGCCCAGCCCGAGCACGTCCGCACGGCCCGCCTCGTGGCGGCCGCGGTGGCGCGCCGGGCCGGGGTGGACGAGGCGGTCCTCGACGAGGTCAGACTCGCCGTCGGCGAGGCCTGTTCCCGTGCGGTCGGGCTGCACCGCAGCAACGGCGTCACCACCCCCGTCCGGGTCGTGCTGACCGAGGAGGAGAAGTCCTTCTCCATCGAGGTCGGCGACGAGGTGCCGGGCGCGGGCGTGGCGGCGGCCGATGCCGCCGGTGTGCCCGGTGCGCGGGGCGACGCTCCGGCCGAGGAGTTCGACGACGCCGACGGCGAGGACGAGATGGGTCTCGCGGTGATCCGCGGGCTCGTCGACGACGTCGAGGTGCGGGCCGGCGAGGAGGGCGGAGTCATCAGGATGAGCTGGCCGACGACGCCGGCGGTCGCGCTTCCCTGACCGAGGCTCCACCGACGAGATCATGAAATGAGGCCCTGCCGAGCAGGGCCTCTTTTCATTTCTCTAGATCATCGATCATGTGTCAATGCTTTGGGCCCATTACCGCATTCGGTGGGAAGATCATGGGTAATGGGGAATTCCATTTGCGGCGCCCTGTTTTGATCAGGTTCCGCTCCCTACAATCCGTCCATCTTGAGCTCGCAACGTCAAGGAGGACGAATGGCGGGGCTCTTCAACCCAGAACTGACCGGACACCCCACTTCTCTCGCCGCAGCGGTACTCACGGACGAGAACCGTACGATCGTGATCGTCATCGCGGCCGTCGCGCTCGCGGCCCTGCTCGTCGCCCAGGTGCTGACCCGTCAGGTGCTGGCCGCCGGTGAGGGCACCGACTCGATGAAGAAGATCGCCGCCGCCGTACAGGAAGGTGCCAACGCGTATCTCGCACGGCAGTTGCGCACACTCGGGATCTTCGCCGTCGTCGTGTTCTTCCTGCTGATGCTGCTGCCCGCCGACAACTGGTCGCAGCGCGCCGGACGTTCTCTGTTCTTCCTGGTGGGTGCGCTTTTCTCGGCGGCCACCGGATACATCGGCATGCGACTCGCCGTACGCGCGAATGTGCGAGTGGCCGCGGCCGCACGAGAGGCGACCCCGGCGCCGGGTGAACCGGAAAAGGATCTGACGGCCGTCTCGCACAAGGCCATGAAGATCGCTTTCCGTACGGGCGGTGTGGTCGGCATGTTCACCGTGGGCCTCGGCCTGCTCGGTGCCTCCTGCGTCGTCCTCGTCTACGCGGCCGACGCGCCCAAGGTTCTGGAGGGCTTCGGCCTGGGAGCCGCGCTCATCGCCATGTTCATGCGTGTCGGCGGTGGCATCTTCACCAAGGCCGCCGACGTCGGCGCCGACCTCGTCGGCAAGGTCGAGCAGGGCATCCCCGAGGACGACCCGCGCAACGCCGCGACCATCGCCGACAACGTGGGCGACAACGTCGGCGACTGCGCGGGCATGGCCGCCGACCTCTTCGAGTCGTACGCCGTCACGCTCGTCGCCGCCCTCATCCTGGGCAAGGCGGCCTTCGGCGACCTCGGCCTCGCGTTTCCGCTGATCGTCCCGGCGATCGGCGTGGTCACCGCGATGATCGGCATCTTCGCGGTCGCCCCGCGGCGCGCCGACCGCAGCGGAATGTCCGCCATCAACCGCGGCTTCTTCATCTCCGCCGTGATCTCCCTCGCCCTGGTCGCCGTCGCCGTCTTCGTCTATCTGCCGTCCTCCTACGCCGACCTCAAGGGCGTCACCGAGGCCGGGATCCACGACCACCCCGGCGACCCGCGGATCCTCGCCCTGGTCGCCGTCGCCATCGGCATCGTCCTGGCCGCGCTGATCCAGCAGCTCACCGGCTACTTCACGGAGACGACCCGGCGCCCGGTCAAGGACATCGGCAAGTCCTCGCTCACCGGCCCCGCCACCGTCGTCCTCGCCGGCATCTCCATCGGCCTGGAGTCCGCCGTGTACACGGCGATGCTGATCGGTCTCGGGGTCTACGGCGCGTTCCTGCTCGGCGGTACGTCGATCATGCTGGCGCTCTTCGCGGTCGCCCTGGCCGGCACCGGGCTGCTCACCACCGTCGGTGTGATCGTCGCCATGGACACCTTCGGCCCGGTCTCCGACAACGCGCAGGGCATCGCCGAGATGTCCGGCGACGTCACGGGCGCGGGCGCGCAGGTCCTCACCGACCTCGACGCCGTCGGCAACACCACCAAGGCCATCACCAAGGGCATCGCCATCGCCACGGCCGTCCTGGCGGCGGCCGCGCTGTTCGGCTCGTACCGTGACGCCATCGCCACGGCGGTCTCCGACGTCGGGGCCAAGGCCGGCGAGATGAATCTCTCGTTGGACATCTCGCAGCCCAACAACCTCTTCGGGCTGATCCTCGGTGCCGCGGTGGTCTTCCTGTTCTCGGGCCTCGCGATCAACGCGGTGTCGCGCTCGGCCGGCGCGGTGGTCTACGAGGTGCGGCGGCAGTTCCGCGAGCACCCCGGGATCATGAACTACACCGAGAAGCCCGAGTACGGGCGCGTGGTCGACATCTGCACCAAGGACGCGCTGCGCGAACTCGCCACGCCCGGACTGCTCGCCGTCCTCGCGCCGATCGCGGTCGGCTTCTCGCTCGGCGTGGGCGCACTCGGCGCGTACCTCGCCGGCGCGATCGGCACGGGCGCGCTGATGGCCGTCTTCCTCGCCAACTCCGGCGGCGCCTGGGACAACGCCAAGAAGCTCGTCGAGGACGGCCACTACGGCGGCAAGGGCAGTGAGGCGCATGCCGCGACCGTCATCGGCGACACCGTCGGCGACCCGTTCAAGGACACCGCGGGACCGGCCATCAACCCGCTGCTGAAGGTGATGAACCTGGTCGCCCTGCTGATCGCGCCCGCCGTGGTGCAGTTCAGCTACGGCGACGACGCGAGCGGCGGAATGCGGGCCCTGATCGCGATCCTCGCGATCGCCGTCATCGTCGGCGCGGTCTACGTCTCCAAGCGGCGCTCCGTGGTCGTCGGCGACGACGCGGACGGCGACGTGGGTGACGAAGGCAACGCCGCGCGGCGTTCGCCGGCCTCACCCGATGCTCCGGTGATTTCGTAACACCAGCTCAGAAGGCGGGCGGGCAGTACGTTCTGACGTACTGTCCGCCCGTCGCACGTCCGGAGTGAGGCGTGTCTCCCTTGGTGCAATCGGCTGCAATATGGGATGAATCCGTCGCACGAAAGGTGGATGTCGCCCGCTCGGCGTGTATGTTCCGGGGCCGAGAGCCTTGGAAGGGACCGATCCGGTGAACAAGAAGCTTGCTGTCGCGCTGTCAGGCGCCGCTGTGCTGGTGCTCACGCTGTCCGGCTGCAGCGACGACGGCGACAAGGTGAACGACTGGGCCAAGACGGTCTGCGACCAGGCGAAGCCTCAGATCCAGAAGCGGGCCGACGCCCAGCAGCTGATCATCTCGACGGCCGCGGACGGCAAGCCGGCCGACATCCAGGCCGCCGACTCGAAGGCCTTCCAGGACATCGCCGACGCGGACCGCGCCCTCGCCAAGGCCATCGAGGGCGCGGGGGCGCCGCCCGTCGACAACGGCGAGAAGCTCCAGCAGGACGCGGTCAAGGAGCTCAACGCCACGGCGGTGGCGTACGAGGGGCTGAAGAAGCAGGTCGACCAGCTCGACCCGAGCAACCAGCAGAAGTTCGCGGACGGTCTGCAGGACGTCGCCGACGGCCTGAAGAAGATCGAGAAGATGGACCAGGACGCGCTGGCCAAGCTGCAGTCCGGTGAGCTGGGCACGGCCATGGCGAAGCAGCCCGGCTGCCAGAAGGCCACCCCGTCGCCCGCCGCGACCGGCTCGGCCTCCCCGAAGGCGGGCTCCACGCCGTCCGGCAAGGCTTCCGCCAAGCCGTCGGGCTCCGCGAGCAAGACCACGGAGTAACGCCCGCCGGTCGGAGACCGTACAGCTCGTACCGGCCGCGCGGCGCAGGTCCGTACGAAGGCCCCGGGACGAGCCCGCCTCGCCCGGGGCCTTCGCGTGAGCCCCGGGCTCTTCGCGTTCGCGTGAGCCCACCGTGCCCTTCGCGTAGCCCCGGGCTCTTCCTGTGTCCCGTGCCGGGCGGGGCTGACGCGGCATTGTCGGTGGCGGCCGCCACAATGGTGGGGTGAGTAAGACCAGCCTGACCTCCCGCCTCCCCTTGCCCGCGCGCGCCGCCCGGCTCCGCGAGGCCCTCCTCGCCGCCGACTTCACCGCCGACGGCCTGCTCGAACTGCTCGGCGCCCCCGCCTACGCCGCGCTCGCCCGCAGCGAGACCGTGCCCGCGCTGCGCGCCACCCGGGGGGACTCCGCGCTGGAGACCCTCGTGCGGCTCTTCCTGCTCCAACGCCCCGTCTCCCACGCCCGCGCCGCCGCCGCGCTGCCGCTGGAGGAGTGCCTTGAGGACGGCTGGCTGGTCCGCCCCGCCGAGGACGGTGACGAGCAGGTCGGCGAAGGGGAGGCCGGTGACCGGCAGGTCGCGGCCGGCGTGGACATCAGGCCCTTCGGCGGGCCCGACGGACAGGACTGGTTCATCGTCTCCGACCTGGGCTGCGCGGTCGGCGGGGCCGGCGGCATCGGCAGCAAGGAGGAAGGTGTCGTCCTCGGCGTCGGCGGCGCCTCCACCACGCTGGCCGGCATCACCGTCCGTACGCCGGTCTCCTCCGCGCTCGACCTCGGCACCGGCTCCGGCATCCAGGCCCTGCACGCCGCCCAGCACGCCACGCTGGTCACCGCGACCGATCTGAACCCGCGCGCCCTGGACTTCACCCGCCTCACCCTCGCGCTCTCCGGAGCCCGCGAGGCCGAGCTGCTGCAGGGCTCGCTCTTCGAGCCGGTCGACGGTGACACGTACGACCTGATCGTCTCGAACCCGCCGTTCGTCATCTCCCCCGGCGCCCGCCTCACCTACCGCGACGGCGGCATGGCCGGCGACGACCTGTGCCGCACGCTCGTGCAGGAGGCCGGGGAGCGGCTGAACGACGGCGGATACGCCCAGTTCCTCGCCAACTGGCAGCACGTCGAGGGCGAGGAGTGGCAGGACCGGCTGCGCTCCTGGGTGCCGCGCGGCTGCGACGCCTGGGTCGTGCAGCGCGAGGTCCAGGACGTCACGCAGTACGCCGAGCTGTGGCTGCGGGACAGCGGCGACCACCGTGCGGACCCGGCGGAGTACGCGGTGCGGTACGGGGCGTGGCTGGACGAGTTCGAGGCGCGGAAGACCAAGTCCGTCGGCTTCGGCTGGATCACCCTGCGGAAGAACGCGGCGGTGGCCTCCGGCGCGGTCGAGCCGTCGATCGTGATCGAGGAGTGGCCGCACCCGGTCGAGCAGCCGCTCGGCGACACCGTGGTCGCCCACTTCGAGCGCCAGGACTATCTGCGGTCGCGCGACGACGCGGCCCTGCTCGCCGAGCACTTCACCCTCGCGCCGGAGGTCGTGCAGGAGCAGGTCGGGCTGCCGGGCGCCGAGGACCCGGAGCACGTGGTGCTGCGGCAGAACCGGGGCATGCGGCGCGCGACCAAGGTGGACCACGTGGCCGCGGGGTTCGCGGGCGTCTGCGACGGGACGCTCAGCGCGGGCCGGATCCTGGACGCGATCGGTCAGCTGATGGGCGAGGACCCGGTGCTGCTGCGGGACCGCACCCCGCAGGCCATCCGGCTCCTCGTGGAGGAGGGCTTCCTGCTCCCGGCGAGCTGATCCCGGCGAGCTGATCGCGGAGGTCTGTGCCCGGAGATCTGTTCCCCGCGACCTGATCGCGTAGGTCTCTTCCGGCAGCCCGATCCCGACCCGGTGCCCCCCAGCCAGGCGTGACCCCCGACACGCCCCGGCCGGCCGCGATGTGACGAACAATGCGGCCGGGGGTGGGGTACCGGCCATATTCGTGAACCCGTACGGGACCCTCCGCGTCGTTCACCCGGAATTCGCACCGGCGACGCCGGAAGGTGCCAGCCTCGGCCTCCAGGGACCACCAGGGCCTGTGAAGGGAACGGGGTAGGGGCATGGAGAGCGGGCCTGCGATCTTCGCCGGAACGGCGTTCGCGCTGTTCGGAGCCGCACTGCTGCTGTGGACGGGGGTGCGCGTGGCGCACGGCGAACCGGTCGCGCAGGGGGTCGCCACGCGGGTCGCCGCCACGCTCACGACGATCTTCGGACTGGGCTTCCTCCTCCTCGGGGTGTGGTGCTTCGGACGGGTGTGACGAGGTCGTTCCGCTTGGCCGCGCCTCACCGGACCAGGAGTCCGGGCGGCAGGAATGCCAGAAGTCGGGTTACCGTTCGAGTGGCCGTTGCGGGCTTTCGCCGTTTGACACGGGGGCGGGTTGTACCGTCACACTCCGCAGCGACGGCAGCGTCACCGTGCGTGCCGCCGCCGTGCGTGCCGGCGGAGCGCCAGCGCCGTACGTGCCACCGAGCGTCGACCGGAGAGAAGAGCGAAGTTGTCCCCGACCAGCGAGACCGCACAGGGCGGCCGCCGACTCGTCATCGTCGAGTCGCCTGCCAAGGCGAAGACGATCAAGGGCTACCTCGGCCCCGGCTACGTCGTCGAGGCGAGCGTCGGGCACATCCGCGACCTCCCCAGCGGCGCCGCCGAGGTGCCGGAGAAGTACACCGGCGAGGTGCGCCGTCTCGGTGTCGACGTCGAGCACGACTTCCAGCCCATCTATGTCGTCAACGCCGACAAGAAGGCGCAGGTCAGGAAGCTCAAGGAGCAGCTGGCCGGGGTCGACGAACTCTTCCTCGCCACCGATGAGGACCGCGAGGGCGAGGCCATCGCGTGGCACCTCCTCGAGGTCCTGAAGCCCAAGGTCCCGGTCCACCGGATGGTCTTCCACGAGATCACCAAGGACGCGATCCAGGAGGCCGTCCGCAACCCGCGCGAGCTGAACAAGCGCATGGTGGACGCCCAGGAGACCCGCCGCATCCTCGACCGGCTGTACGGCTACGAGGTCTCGCCGGTCCTGTGGAAGAAGGTCATGCGCGGCCTGTCCGCCGGCCGCGTCCAGTCCGTCGCCACCCGCCTCGTCGTCGAGCGGGAGCGCGAGCGCATCGCCTTCCGCTCCGCCGAGTACTGGGACCTCACCGGTACCTTCTCCACCGGCCGCGCCGGGGACCCCTCCGACCCGTCGTCGCTGGTCGCGCGGCTGAACACGGTCGACGGAGCGCGCGTCGCCCAGGGCCGTGACTTCGGCGCCGACGGCAAGCTGAAGAGCGCGAACGTGCTCCACCTCGACGAGGAGAAGGCGCGGGCGCTCGCCGCCTCGCTCTCCGACACCTCGTTCAGCGTCCGGTCGGTCGAGTCGAAGCCGTACCGCCGCTCCCCGTACGCCCCGTTCCGTACGACCACCCTCCAGCAGGAGGCGAGCCGGAAGCTGGGCTTCGGGGCGAAGGCGACCATGCAGGTCGCGCAGAAGCTGTACGAGAACGGCTTCATCACCTACATGCGTACGGACTCCACGGTCCTCTCCGAGACCGCCGTCTCGGCGGCCCGCGCGCAGGTCACGCAGCTCTACGGCGCCGACTACCTGCCGGAGAAGCCGCGTGTCTACGCGGGCAAGGTCAAGAACGCGCAGGAGGCGCACGAGGCGATTCGCCCTTCGGGTGATCGTTTCCGCACCCCGGCGGAGACCGGTCTGACCGGCGACCAGTTCCGGCTCTACGAGCTGATCTGGAAGCGGACCGTCGCCTCCCAGATGAAGGACGCGACCGGAAACTCGGTCACGGTGAAGATCGGCGGCCGGGCGGCCGACGGCCGGGACGCCGAGTTCAGCGCCTCCGGCAAGACGATCACCTTCCACGGCTTCATGAAGGCCTACGTGGAGGGGGCCGACGACCCGAACGCCGAGCTGGACGACCGCGAGCGCCGGCTGCCGCAGGTCGCCGAGGGCGACGCGCTGTCCGCCGAGGAGATCACGGTCGACGGCCACGCCACCAAGCCGCCGGCCCGCTACACCGAGGCCAGCCTGGTCAAGGAGCTCGAAGAGCGCGAGATCGGCCGCCCGTCGACGTACGCGTCGATCATCGGCACGATCCTGGACCGCGGCTACGTCTTCAAGAAGGGGACGGCGCTCGTGCCGTCGTTCCTCTCCTTCGCCGTGGTCAACCTGCTTGAGAAGCACTTCGGCCGGCTCGTCGACTACTCCTTCACCGCCAAGATGGAGGACGACCTCGACCGCATCGCGCGGGGCGAGGCGCAGGCCGTGCCGTGGCTGAAGCGCTTCTACTTCGGCGAGGGCGCGGGCGCCGCCACGGGCGGTGCGGCCGACGCCGGGAACGGCGACGGCGACCACCTCGGCGGTCTGAAGGAGCTGGTGACCGACCTCGGCGCGATCGACGCCCGGGAGATCTCCTCCTTCCCGGTCGGCGACGGCATCATGCTGCGTGTCGGGCGGTACGGCCCGTACGTCGAGCGCGGCGAGAAGGACACCGAGGGCCACCAGCGGGCGGACGTGCCCGAGGAGCTCGCGCCCGACGAGCTGACGGTCGCCTACGCGGAGGAGCTGTTCGCCAAGCCGAGCGGCGACTTCGAGCTGGGCGTGGACCCGGTCAGCGGGAACCAGATCGTCGCCAAGGACGGCCGGTACGGCCCGTACGTCACCGAGATCCTGCCCGAGGACACCCCGAAGACCGGCAAGAACGCGGTGAAGCCGCGGACCGCCTCGCTCTTCAAGTCCATGGCCCTGGACACGGTGACGCTGGAGGACGCGCTCAAGCTGATGTCCCTGCCGCGCGTGGTCGGCACCGACGCCGAGGGCGTCGAGATCACGGCGCAGAACGGCCGCTACGGCCCGTACCTGAAGAAGGGCACGGACTCGCGCTCGCTGACGGACGAGGAGCAGCTCTTCACGATCACGCTCGACGAGGCGCTCGCGATCTACGCGCAGCCCAAGCAGCGTGGCCGGGCAGCCGCGAAGCCGCCGCTGAAGGAGCTGGGCACCGACCCGGTCAGCGAGAAGCCGGTGGTCGTCAAGGACGGTCGCTTCGGCCCGTACGTGACCGACGGCGAGACCAACGCGACCCTGCGGACCGGGGACAGCGTCGAGGACATCACGCCCGAGCGCGGCTACGAGCTGCTCGCGGAGAAGCGGGCCAAGGGGCCGGCGAAGAAGACGGCCAAGAAGGCGCCCGCGAAGAAGACGGCCGCCAAGAAGGCCGCTCCTGCGAAGAAGACGGCGGCCAAGAAGACGGCCGCGAAGAAGACGACGACGGCGAAGACCGCCGCGGCGAAGAAGACGACGGCCGCTGCCGCGAAGAAGACGGCGGCGAAGTCGGAGTAAAGCGGAACCCCGCGCTCTGCGGCGGGGTCTTGTAAGGGGCGGGGGCAAGGGACCCCCGCCCCTTACACGTTCCCCGGGTCCCCGACGTTTGTTCGGACGGAGGCCACGGGGAGTAAGTGGGTCCGGATAGGGTGGACGGATGACGCGAGCAGAGCAGCCAGACTCCGACGTCGCGCTTGTCGCAGACTCCAAGGAGCGTGCCGTACGGGCGCTTTTGCGCCATCAACCGTTGCGACGGTTGTGGAGCGCCCAGTTCGTCGGCGGGACGGGTGACGCACTCGCCGTGCTCGTCCTGGTGCTGCTCGGGCTCCAGGCGGCCGTCTCCGAGCAGGCCTTCGGGGGCGGATACCGGGGCGCCGCGCTCGCCGTCGCCGCCGTGATCGGCGCCCGCACGCTGGCCTCGGTGCTGTTCGGAGCCGTCCTGCTCGGCCCGCTCACCCAGCTGACCGGGCCCAGCGGGCCTCTCGACCGGCGCTGGACCATGATCGGGGCCGACGGCCTGCGGATCGCGCTCCTCGTCATCGCACCGCTGTGGATCGACTGGACCCCGGACAAGGCCCTCGGGTTCCTGCTCGGCACCGTCTTCGTGGTCGGCGCCGCCGAGCGGCTGTGGACCGTCGCCCGCGAGGGCGCCGCCCCCGCGCTGCTGCCCGCGCCGCCGCTGGAGGGCGCGGCCGTACGCCCGCTGCCCGACCACCTCGACGCGCTGCGCCGCCTTTCGCTGCGGACGGGCTTCCTGGCCGTACCGGCCGCGGCCGCCGCGCTCCTGGCCGCGACGCTGCTCAGCAACCTGCTGGGCGCGGGCATCGACTGGTTCACGCTGCATCAGGCCGCCCTCGGCTCGTACGTCGCCGCCGGTCTCTTCGCCGCGTCCGTCTCCGTCCTGTACTTCGTGGAGCTGCCCGGCGGGCAGACCCCGAGGCCGCGCTCGCCGCTGGAAGGCCTGCGTCGCCCCACCACCGAGAAGGGCCGCACGGGCGCGGTCGGACTGCTCGTCATCGCCTGCGCCACGGTCGCCGGAGCCGTCGCGGCCGCGGCGGCGGTCGCCGTCCTGCACGCGTACGACCTCGGCGGCGGCCCGGTCACCTTCGCGCTCCTGATCCTCGCGCTGAGCGGCGCCACCGCCGTCGGCATCCGGACCGCGAGCTCCGTGCTCACCGTGCTCTCCCGCCGCCGGATCCTCGCCCTCGCGATCGCCCTCACCGGGATCGCGCTGCTCGCGATGGGCCTCGTCCCTGACACCGCCACGGTGCTGCTCCTCTCCGTACTCGCCGGGTACGCGGCCGGGGTCGCCGCCAACACCGGCCACACGCTCGTCGACCAGGAGACCGAGGAGGCCCGGCGCCCCCGGGTCACCGAGCACCTCCAGGCCGTCGTCCGGGTCGCCATGGCCGTCGGCGCGCTCGCGGCGCCGCTGCTCGCCGCCGCGATCGGCCCGCACCGGCTCGCGTCGGGCAGCTTCGTCTTCGCCCACGGCGGAGCCGCGTTCACGCTGATGCTGGTCGGCGCGCTGCTGCTGCCCGTCGCGGCCCTCGTCCTGGCCAAGACCGACGACCGGTCCGGCGTACCGCTGCGCCGCGACCTGCGCGACGCGCTGCGCGGCGCCGACCCGGTCCAGGCGCCCGCGTCCACCGGCTTCTTCATCGCCCTTGAGGGCGGCGACGGCGCCGGGAAGTCCACCCAGGCCGAGGCGCTCGCCGAGTGGATCCGCGCCAAGGGCCACGAGGTCGTCGTCACCCGCGAACCGGGCGCCACCCCGATCGGCAAGCGGCTGCGCTCGATCCTGCTCGACGTCTCCAGCGCCGGGCTCTCGAACCGCGCCGAGGCGCTGCTGTACGCCGCCGACCGCGCCGAGCACGTCGACTCCCTGGTCAAGCCCGCCCTGGAGCGGGGCGCGGTCGTCATCTCCGACCGGTACATCGACTCGTCCGTGGCCTACCAGGGCGCCGGGCGGGACCTGTCGCCGACCGAGATCGCCCGGATCAACCGCTGGGCGACCGCCGGACTCGTCCCGCACCTGACGGTGCTGCTCGACGTCTCTCCGGAGGTCGCGCGGGAACGGTTCACCGAGGCCCCTGACCGGCTGGAGTCCGAGCCGCCGGAGTTCCACGCGCGCGTGCGGGCAGGTTTCCTCGCCCTGGCCGCCGGTGACCCCGGCCGCTACCTCGTCGTCGACGCCGGCCAGGAGCCGGAGGCCGTCACCACCGTCGTACGGCACCGGCTCGACCGGATGCTGCCGCTGTCCGAGGCCGAGGTGAAGGCCCAGGAGGAGGCGCGCCGGAAGGCCGAGGAGGACGCCAGGCGCCGGGCCGAGGAAGAGGCCGCGCGCAAGGCGGAGGAGGAGCGGCTCGAGCGCGAGCGCCAGGAGCAGCTCGCCAAGCTCCGTGCCGAGGAGGAGGAGCGCAAGCGCCAGGAGGAGGAAGAGGCGCGCCGCCGCGAGGCGGAGCGCCAGGCCGAGGAGGCCCGCCGCCGCGCCGAGGAGGCCCGGGTGGCCGCCGAGGAGGAGCGCAAGCGGCGCGAGGCCGAGGAGAAGGCCCGCCGCGCGGAGGAGGAACGCCGCCGCAAGCAGGCCGAGGAAGAGGCCCGGCTGCGCGCGGAGGCGGAGGAGCGCCGCCTGGAGAAGCAGCGCAAGGCCGAGGAGGCCCTGCTGCGTGCCGAGGAGGCCCGCCGCCTGGCCGAGGCGGCCGCGGCGAAGACGGCGGAGGAAGCCGCGAGGAAGGCCGCGGCGGAGGCTGCGGCCGCCGCGGAGGCGGAGCGAGTGGCTGAGGCGGCGCGTGCCGCGGAGGCCGCGAAGGCCGCGGAGGCCGCCAAGGCGGCTGCGGTGGCCAAGGCGGCGGAGGCGAAGAAGGCGGCGGAGGCCGCTGAGACCCGACGTCGGGCCGAGGCCCAGGCCGAGGCCGAGAAGGCGGCGCGCGAGGCGCGTACGGTCAAGGAGTCGGCGAACGAGATCACGGTCCCGACGCCGGTCGTCAAGCCGGAGGCCCCGACCGACCCCCGGACCGGTACGTCGTCCGGCACGTCGTCCGACGCACCGTCCGACGACGTGACGCAGACCGTGCCGGTGGTGTCTCCGAACGAGATCACCGTCGCCACGCCGGTCGTACGGCCGGACGCTCCCCGCTCCGACCGCCCCGAGCGTCCCGAGGAGCGGACGACCGTTCTCCGTCCCGTGAGGGACGCGGAGGAGACGACGGTTCTGCCGCAGGTGCCGGCCGTCGACGAGACGGCGGTGCTGCCTCCCGTACGGGACACGGACCCGGCCGACCGGGTTCCGCCGGGCATCTTCCGCGACGAGCCGACCGGATCGAACGAGCCGACGGGATCGAACGACCGGACCGGGGCGAACGAGCGGACGGGATCGAACGACAGGACGCGCGAGCTGCCCCAGCTCGACGAGCAGGGCCGTCCGAAGCGCCGCTCCGACTGGGCGGAGGAGACCCCGCTCGACGACCTCCCGACCCTGGCGGACGAGCTCCTCGGCCCGCACGACGACGAGAACGACGGCCGTCGGCGGGGCCGCGGTCGCTGAGTTCCGGCGCCGGACCGGCTCCGCAGAGCGGCGTCGGTTCCGGCGGCGGGCCCGGGTGTCAGTGGGGTGCCCCACAATGGAGGGCGTACCTGAGGAGGGCACATGGGCGTATGGGACGACTTGGTCGGACAGACGCGGGTCGAGGAGCAGTTGGCCGCGGCCGCGCGGGACGCCGACACGTTCGTGACCGCCCATGCCGCCGGTGAGCCCGTCGCCGAGGCGTCCAAGATGACCCACGCCTGGCTCTTCACCGGGCCTCCCGGCTCCGGGCGGGCGACGGCGGCGCGGGCCTTCGCGGCCGCGCTGCAGTGCGTGAGCCCCGACCGGGCGCTCGGCGGGGCGCCGGGGTGCGGGTTCTGCGACGGCTGCCACACCGCGCTCGTCGGGACCCACGCCGACGTGGAGGTCGTCCGCACGGACCTGCTCTCCATCGGTGTGAAGGAGACCCGTGAGCTGGTCAGGCGCGCCCAGCTCTCCCCGGCGGGCGGCCGCTGGCAGGTGATCGTCCTGGAGGACGCCGACCGGCTCACCGAGGGCGCGGGCAACGTGCTCCTGAAGGCGGTCGAGGAGCCCGCGCCGCGCACGGTCTGGCTGCTCTGCGCGCCCTCCCTGGAGGACGTGCTGCCCACCATCCGCTCCCGCTGCCGCCACCTGACCCTGCGGACGCCCCCGGTGGACGCGGTCGCGGACGTGCTCGTACGCAGGGACGGCATCGACCCCCAGGTCGCCGCGGCCGCCGCCCGCGCCACCCAGGGCCACATCGACCGCGCCCGCCGCCTCGCGACCGACGAGCGCGCCCGGGCCCGGCGGGCCGTCGTCCTCAAGCTGCCGCAGCGGGTCGGCGACATCGGCGGCTGCCTCAAGGCGGCCCAGGAGCTGATCGACGCGGCAGGCGAGGACGCCAAGCAGGTCGCCGAGGAGGTCGACACCAAGGAGACCGAGGAGATGAAGGCCGCGCTCGGCGGCGGCCAGGGCGGGCGGATGCCGCGCGGCACGGCCGGCGCGATGAAGGAGCTGGAGGAGCGCCAGAAGCGCCGCAAGACGCGTACGCAGCGCGACAGCCTCGACCTCGCGCTCACCGACCTCACCGGCTTCTACCGCGACGTGCTCACCCTGCAACTCCGTACGCGTGTGCCGATCGCCAACGAGGACGTACGGGACGCGGTCGAGCGGATCGCCAGGGACACCGCACCCGAGCGGACCCTGCGCCGGATAGAGGCGGTGCTCGCCTGCCGCGAGGCACTGGACCGGAACGTCTCCCCGCTGCTCGCGGTCGAGGCGATGACGATGGCGCTGCGGGACTGACCCCGGGCCGCCGGGGGACGATTGGACACGGTGCGTACTCGTCCGGATACGCTCCGGGCATGGATTCCAGGCGTTTGCTCCGTACCTCCGCGACGGCCCTCGCCGCCGCGGGACTGATCCTCTCGGGCTGTACGGGCGGCAGCGACGCCGCCGCGCCCGCGGGCCCGTCGGCGGCGACCTCGCGGGTGGCGGCCGCCACGCCCGATCCGGCGCTGCGGACCTTCTACGGGCAGAAGCTCACCTGGCGCGACTGCGGGGTGCCGACGTTCCGGTGCGCGACGCTCCGCGCCCCGCTCGACTACGCGAAGCCGGCGGCCGGTGAGATCAAGCTGGCCGTCTCCCGGGTCGCGGCCACCGGCCCCGGCAAGCGCCTCGGCTCGCTCCTGGTCAACCCGGGCGGACCGGGCGGCTCCGCCGTCGGCTACCTCCAGGGCTACGCGGGCATCGGCTACCCCGTGCCGGTCCGCGCCCGGTACGACATGGTCGCCGTCGACCCGCGCGGGGTGGCCCGCAGCGAACCCGTCGAGTGCCTGACGGGCCCGCAGATGGACACGTTCACGCAGGTCGACCAGACCCCCGACGACGGGGCGGAGACCACCGCCCTCACCGGTGCCTTCAAGGGGTTCGCGGCGGGCTGCGCGACGCGTTCGGGCGAGGTCCTGCCGCATGTCTCCACGGTCGAGACGGCGCGGGACATGGACATCCTGCGCGCCGTGCTCGGCGACGAGCGGCTGAACTACGTGGGCGCCTCGTACGGGACCTTCCTCGGCGCCACGTACGCGGAGCTGTTCCCTGGCCGCGTCGGACGGCTCGTCCTGGACGGGGCGATGGACCCCTCGCTGCCCGCGATCGACCTCGCCCGCGACCAGACCGCCGGCTTCGAGACCGCCTTCCGGGCCTTCGCGGCCGACTGCCTGCGGAAGCCCGACTGCCCGCTGGGCACGGAGTCGGTCGACGCGGCCTCCGACAACCTGAAGGCCTTCTTCCGTACGGTCGACGCCGAACCGGTGCCGACCGGCGAGAGCCGCGAGCTCGGCGAATCCCTGGCGACGACCGGGGTGATCGCGGCGATGTACGACGAGGCGGCGTGGCCGCAGCTGCGCGAGGCGCTGACGCGGGCGATCGGCGGCGAGGGCTCGGGCCTGCTCGCCCTTGCCGACAGCTACTACGAGCGCGAGGCGGACGGCACGTACACGAACCTGATGTTCGCCAACACGGCCGTGAACTGCCTGGACCTCCCGGCGGCCTACACCGGCCCGCCGGACGTCGAGAAGGCGGTCCCGTCCTTCGAGAAGGCGTCCCCCGTCTTCGGTGAGGGCCTCGCCTGGGCGGCCCTGAACTGCGCCTACTGGCCCGCCCCCGCGACCGGCCGCCCCCACCGCATCACCGCCGAGGGCGCCGCCCCGATCGTCGTCGTCGGCACCACCCGCGACCCGGCGACCCCCTACAAGTGGGCCCAGTCCCTCGCGGACCAACTGACCTCCGGCACGCTCCTGACCTACGAGGGCGACGGCCACACGGCCTACGGCCGGGGCAGCGACTGCGTCGACTCGGCGATCAACACCTACCTCCTCGACGGCACACCCCCGAAGGACGGCAAGCGCTGCACGTGAGGGGGTGTCCTGGACCACTCGGAGGGTGGTCAGGAGCACCCCGGAAACTGTGTAGACTTGGCGAGGCCGCTGCGCCCACCATGGGAACGCACGGCATGCCGCCTTAGCTCAGTTGGCCAGAGCAACGCACTCGTAATGCGTAGGTCTCGGGTTCGAATCCCGAAGGCGGCTCGGAATTACCCCAGGACTCACTCGCCGTGACCTGGGGTTTTTTCATGCCCTGGTGGGTGCGCGGCGCAGGATTCGGGGTCGGCGGCCGGCGTCTCCACCGGCTCCTCGAGGTCGGCCCCGCACCCCGTCGTCGACGACCTCGCCCGTCTCCTCAGCGCCGTCGTCGTCCACACACAGCACAGTCCTGCTGATCGGCTGGGGCGATAGAGGGGTTCGGGAGATGGGATGGGGTGGGTGTTGTGGGGGGTGGGGTGGGTGGATCAGGGTGGTGGGGGAGCTTGAGGCAGTCGGGGCCGTCGGTCCGGCGTGTAGGTGGAGGTGCGGCGTGGAGCGGTTCACCGTTGTCGTCAACGGGGAAGAGCAGTACTCGATCTGGGCCGAGGGGCGTGAACTGCCCGTGGGCTGGCGGGACGTGGGTGTGGCCGGGACCAAGGAGGAGTGCCTCGCGCACATCGACGAGGTCTGGACCGATCAGCGGCCGTTGAGTGTGCGGTAGCGGGGGCCAGGGTCTTTCGTTTGGATCATGCCGGGCTCGCCTGATCCAAACGAAAGGCCCTAGGCCTGTGGGGGTAGCCAGCCTCGTTGGACTGCCCTTGCGCCGGCCTCGAAGCGGCTGCGGGCGCCGAGGCGGTCCATGAGGACCGTGGCGATGCGGCGGGCCGTGCGGTGGGAGACCCCCAGGCGCTTGGCGATGCCCTCGTCCGTGTGGCCCTCGGCCAGCAGGCGCAGGGTCGCGGCCTCCTGGTGGTCGAGCTCGCCCTCGTCCCGGCGGGGTGCCTCGCCCAGCGGGCGGGCGTTGGCCCAGATCGTCTCGAAGAGGGTGCACAGGGCCGTCAGGATGCCTTGCCCTGTGAGGACGACCCCGCCCTCGCTGCTGTCCTCGCTGTTGACGGGGATGACGGCGGTCGTGCGGTCCACGACGGTCATCCGGAGGGGGAGCGTGGCGATCGTGCGGACCTGTCCACCCAGCTCCGTCAGCCACTTGGCGTGCGCCACGCTCGCCGGGCTGTTGCGCACGCTGTCCAGGTAGATGGTCCGCATCGTGACGCCCCGGGTGAGGAGCCGTTCGTTGAGGGGACGGGAGGCCGCCATGTTCGCCTCGGTCTGCGCGCCTCCGGGGGCGAAGACCATCACCTCGGTCCTGACGTTCTCGGTGAGCATCGCGAGCCGGGCCCGGATGTCGTTCAGATGGGCCAGGTGTTCCACGCCGACCGGTGGGCCGGCCGGGCGTAGCTCTTCGTACTCCGAGATCAGCCGTTCGGCGGCCGCCCGGGCGCCGGCGATCCGCTGACGCTGGAGCTCGAACTCGGCCTGGCGCCGGGTCAGCAGGTACTCCAGACCGACCTCGGGGTTGACCGCTCGCGGTGGCGTCGACGCGTCGGCCGGGTGTCCGGTGGGGTACTGGGCGAGGGAGAGCTCGGCCAGCCGCTGCCAGGCCTCGCGTACGGATTCCTCCGGCATGCCGAGCCGTTCGGCGAGCGCGTCCGCCGGGGTCTCGGGGTGGGTCAGCATCGCCCGGTACACGGCCTCGGTCGGTTGATCCAGTCCCAGCGGTTCGAGCATGCGTTCCCCTCCGTTCGTCCCCGCCATTATCCCCGGGGTGGCCGAAACGGCGCGGAGGTGGCCCCATTGGGTCAGGACCCAATCGGGCCACGCGGAAGCCTTTCCTCCCTGTGTGACCAGTGGTGATGCTGTGGGCACCGAGACCACATCGCCACAGGGGGACGTTCGTCATGTTTCGCGTTCGTATGGTCCAGGCCGCCGCTTTCCTCGCCGTCACCGCCGCCGCGCTCCTCGCGCCCGCCGCCGTCGCGCAGGCCGACGCCCCGGTGCCGCCGCCGGCCGCGGCCGTGGTCACCGAGCCGGTCCAGGACGGCACCGAAGACATGGGCTGGCAGTGACCGCCCTGGTCGTTTCCGCGCGGGGCAGCGCATGGACCTGAAGCAGCTCACCACCTTCCACCGGGTCGCCACCATGCTCAGCTTCACCCGGGCCGCGGCGGATCTGAAGTACGCGCAGTCCAGCGTGACCGCCCAGGTCAAGAGCCTGGAGGTGGCGCTGGGCGTGGAGCTCTTCGAGCGGCTGCGGGGGCGCATCCGCCTCACGCCGGCCGGTGAACGGCTCGTTCCGTACGCGGAGCAGATCCTCTCCCTGGTCGAGGAGGCCCGGGACCGGACGACCGGCCAGGGGGAGCCGTCGGGGGTGCTCACCATCGGCACGATGGAGAGCTTCACCTCGTATCGGATGCCCCCCGTGCTCGAGTACTTCCACCACCGCTATCCGCGGCTCCAGCTCGCCCTACGGCCCAGTCTGTGCGCGGACACCTGCGAGTCCCTGCGGCAGGGCACCTTCGACCTCGGCTTCCTCATGGAGCCCGAGACCGAGCACCCCGGGGTCAGGACCGAGGTCCTGGGCTCCGAGCCGCTCGTCGCGGTCGCCGCGCCGGGCCACGTCCTCGCCGACACCCTCGACCTCTCCACCGCCGATCTGCGTACCGTGCCGATCCTGGCGCCCGAACCGGGCTGCTCGTACGGGGCGATGTTCGAGGCGGAGCTCAACGGCGGGGCCGCCGAGCCCGTGCCGCTGCTGCAGTTCGGCAACATCGAGTCCATCAAGCGCGGGGTCTCGGCCGGGCTCGGCATCAGTGTGCTGCCCGCGATGGCGGTGGCCGCCGAGGTCGAGGCGAAGTCGCTGACGGTCCTCGATTGGAAGGCGCCGTTCGAGGTGTACACCCAGATCGCCTGGCGGTACGGCCGCCGGCTCACGCACGAGATGCGGGTGTTCATCGACTGGACCATCCGGTTCATGGAGCAGGAACGGCCTCGGCCGGCCTGCTGAGGGGATGAAGGGACCTCTCGACGGCACGGCTCACAGCGCGCCGCGTGCCAGCAGTTCCTCCACGATCCGTACGGCGTCCAGCGCGCCCCCGACCCGGAGGTTGTCGGTGGCCAGCCACAGCCAGAAGCCGTCGGACGCGGTGGCCGCGACCCTGATCCGGCCCACATGGACGCGGTCCGGGTCGCCGAGGTCCGCCGGGGTGGGCGCCCCGGGGGAGTCGTGGACCGTGACCCCGGGCAACGCCCGCAGCAGGGCGACCAGTTCCGTACGGTCCACAGCCGCACGGCACTCCACCCACACCGCCGCGCCCTGCCCACCGACCACGGGGACCCGCACGCAGGTCGCCGTCACGTCGAGGCCGGGCAGGCCGAGGACCTTGCGGATCTCCTCGGTCAACTCCCGTTCCTGGCGGGTGGAACCGTCCTCCAGCGTGTCGCCGATGCCCGGCAGCACGTTGAAGGCGAGCGGCGGAGAGAACACCGCCGACACCGGCGTGGCCTGCGGGTCCTGCAGAACGGTCCGCGACCCGTCCTGGAGCTCCTCGATACCGGCGTGCCCCGCGTCCGACGCGCCCTGGTACGTACTGACCACGATCCGCCGGACCCCCCAACGGCGCTCCACGTCCCGGACCACCCGTACCACCGGGACCGCGGCCGCGCCGGGCACCGCGATCACCCCGCCGGGCGGGCGGCGGTCCAGCCGGTCCGCGTCGAGTTCCGTGACGACGAGCGGGGTGTCCGGCGCCGTCCGGAAGGCCGAGGTGCTGTCGACGACCAGCGCGCCGTGCGCCACGGCGACCGGGACCCACGCGCGGCTGACGTCGGCGCCCGCGCAGAAGAACGCGACGTCCACGGAGCGGAAGTCGAAGCCGGCGAGGTCGGCGACCCGGTGGTCGTGGCCGTCGACGCGGATCGTCCGGCCCGCCGAGCGCGCGGAGGCCACCAGGTGCAGCTGCCGGTACGGCAGCCCGCGGTCCTCGATGAGTTCGAGCAGGGTCCCTCCCACCGCGCCCGTCGCGCCGACGACGGCGATACGGGGGGCGGCGGCCGGGGCATCGGCCTGGAGCATGGGCTTCTCGGATCCGCTAGGCAGGGGCGCCGCAGCCTCACCGGCCGCCGCTTCCCGGGCAGGAGGAGGAGGCGGCGGC
Source organism: Streptomyces sp. NPDC048370 (assembly GCF_043200825.1). Classification (NCBI taxonomy): domain Bacteria; kingdom Bacillati; phylum Actinomycetota; class Actinomycetes; order Kitasatosporales; family Streptomycetaceae; genus Streptomyces; species Streptomyces sp. NPDC048370. Next base: position 613,529 of record NZ_JBICYI010000003.1, read on the forward strand.
GGTCGGCTGCGCGGCCGTGGGATCCGGAGGGCGACCCTGTGGGAGTACGTGCCGGACACACGGCAGTGGGGCGGGGCGCGATCGGCGCCGGTTCGATCATCGGGGTCATCGGGGGGCTCGGCAATGGGTGCCCGTACGGGCATCTTCGATGGCTCCCATCAGTGGGAACGATCGGGTCTGTCCGTTGTCGAGCCGCTGTCGACGTCGATCGGGAAGCCGCTGACGCGCCCGACCGAGAAGTCACCGACGCACCCGACCTCGCACCCGACCGAGAAGTCACCGACGCACCCGACCTCGAAGCCGCCGACGGACCCGCCAACGGACTCGCCCTCGAACCCGCCGTCGGAGCCGACCTCGAACCCGCCCTCGACCCCGACCTCCTACCCGCCCTCGAACGCGTCATCGGAAAGTCCGAATCCCGGCATCGGAACTCCCGTCTGGCGAGCGTTGACCGGCACGTGGGCTTGGCGAAGGCTGTGGCCGGTCTTGATCGGTCGGAGGGGTCGATCGGACGGGTCGGCCGCAGGGGGCGGTCGGCCGGATCGGTCGGCCGGAGGGCCGAGGGGGCGACCAGCCCTCGGGGAGTCGGACCGCACCACGCGAAACGGGGAGTTCATGCTGCATGCCGTGAAGGTCGTCGGAATCGGGGGGTCCTCCCGGCCCGGCTCGACGGCGGAGCTGGGTCTTCGGGTGGTCCTCGCGGAGGCCGCCCGGCTGGGCGCGGAGGTCAGCCTCGTCGGCGGTGCCGACCTGGTCATGCCGCTGTACGACCCGAGGGCGGCGAGCTGCCCGCCGCCGGCGCGACGGCTGCTCGACGAGATCGCCTCCGCGGACGGGGTGGTCCTGGCCAGCCCCGCGTACCACGGCACGGTGTCCGGGCTGCTGAAGAACGCCCTGGACCACACCGAGGAGCTACGGGACGACGCCCGGCCCTACCTGTCCGGCCGGGCGGTCGGCTGCCTCTCCGTCGGCATGGGCTGGCAGGGGGCGGTGACCACGCTCGCCGCGCTCCGGGACATCGTGCACGCCCTGCGCGGCTGGACCACGCCGCTCGGGGTGGCGGTCAACAGCGCGACCGCCGGTTTCGGCCCCGACGGGCAGTGCGACGACCCGCACATCCAGCGGCAGCTCACCGCGATGGCCGGCCAGGTCGTCGAGTTCGCCGAGGCGCGCCGGGCCCATCAGGCGCTCCGGGCCGAGGCGGTGGCCACCCGATGACCGGTACCGCCGACTCCCACTGTCCCGACGCCGACTCCCACTGTCCCGACGGCGTGCACGGTCCGGGCGACCATGCTCACCGTTCCGGCGACGCCCACCGTCCGGCGGCCCTCCCCTCCACCCCCTGGATCCGCTGCTTCCACCCGAAGCCCGCCGCCCGGCACACCCTGGTCTGCTTCCCGCACGCGGGCGGTGCGGCCAGTTACTACTTCGACCTCTCCGCCGCCCTCGACCCGGACATCGAGATGCTCGTCGTCCAGTACCCGGGCCGTGAGAACCGCCTCTTCGAGGAGCCCGCCGCCACCGTGGCCGAGTTGGCGGACGGTGTGTTCGAGGCGCTGAGCCCCCGGTTGCCGCGGCGGCCGGCCTTCTTCGGGCACAGCATGGGCGGGGTCATCGCCTTCGAGGTCGCCCGCCGCCTGGAGCGGGCCGGCGCCCTCGCCCCGCACGCCCTCGTCCCCTCGGCGAGCTCCGCGCCCTCGGTCCGTACGGAACGAATGCCCGCCTCCCCCGCGGAGGAGGAGAGCGACGACGCCGTCCTCGCCCGCGTCATGGGCCTCGGCGGTACGCGGGAGAACGTGGGCCAGGACCCCGAGTTGATGCGGCTCGTCCTCCCGGCGATCCGGGCCGACCTGCGCGCCCTGGAGGCCTACCGGGCCGCCGAGGGGGCGGTCGTCGGCTGCCCGGTCACCGTCTTCGTGGCCGATGCCGACCCCGACGTACCGCCGGCCGAGGCGGACGCGTGGGCCGCCCACACCACCGCGGAGGCCGAGGTCCACCTCTTCGAGGGCGACCACTTCTATCTGGGGTCCCTGCCCCCGAGGTTCCTCGCCCTGCTCCAGGACGCCGTTCGCCACTCTCGCACCGGGGTTTCACACGCATGACTGCCATGGGATTCGTCGAGGAAGAACTCGCCCAGATGTGGGCCGAGCTGCTGCACACCACCACCGCCGACGTGACGCTCGACGCGGACTGGCGCGCCCTCGGCGGCCGGGCGCCCGCCGTCCAGCTGCTCGCCGACCGGATCGACGACGAACTCGGCGTGCACGTCGAGCCGGAGGCCCTCGCGGTCGCTGCCACCCTGGAGGGGATGGCCAAGCTCGTACGGGACGCCATGGCCGCGCGGACCGCCGCCGTCAGGACCGCCCCGGTCGCCACGGGGCCCGCGGCATCACGCGCCGAGGACCGGCCGAAGCGTCCCGTGCTGTCGTTCGCGCAGCAGCGCCTGTGGTTCATGCAGCAGATCGACCCCGACACCACGCTCTACAACGTGCCGACCGTGCTCCGGATGCGCGGCGCCCTCGACCGGGACCGGCTCCGCCGCGCCCTGCGCGCGCTCGTCGCCCGGCACGAGGTGCTCCGCACCACCTACGAGGCGCCCTCCGGGATCCCGCACCAGGTCGTCGCGGAACCGTACGCGGCAGCAGGTGTGTTCGACCTGCCGTACCTGCCCTACACCGACCTCTCCGGCGCCGCCGACCCCTCGGCCGAGGCGGCGCGCCTCGCCGCCGAGGAGGGCCGGTGGGTCTTCGACCTCGCCGCCGCCCCGCCCGTGCGGGCCAGGCTGCTCGGGGTCGCGGCCGACGAGCACCTGCTCGTGGTGACGTTCCATCACATCGCCGTCGACGGCTGGTCGGTGGAGATCTTCTTCCGCGAACTCGGCCTGCTGTACGGCGACGAGGGCGCCGGGACCGTCCCCGCCCTGCACTACGCCGACTTCGCCGCCTGGCAGCGCGAGTGGCTCCAGGGCGATGTCCTGGAGGCGCTCACCACCCACTGGCGGGCGGTGCTCGGCGAGGACCCGCAGGCCCTCGCCGTACCCACCGACCGGCCCCGGCCCCGGGGACGCTCCTTCCGGGGGGCCGTCGTCACCCGCGAGCTCGGGCCCGAACTCACCGCCCGAATACGGCGGTTCGGCCGGTCCGAGCGGGTCACGCTCAACATGACCCTGCTCGCCGGTTTCCAGGCGCTCCTCGCGGGCTGGTCGGGGGCCGAGGACATCACCGTCGGCACACCGGTCTCGGGGCGCACCAGGCCGGAGCTCCAGGAGCTCGTCGGCTGCCTGATCAACATGGTCCCGGTCCGGGTCCGGGTGGACGGGAACCCCGACTTCCGGGGGCTGCTCGCCCGTACCCGTACCGCGCTGATCGACGCCTCCGCCCACCAGGACCTCCCCTTCGACAAGCTGGTCGAGGCCCTGGTCTCCCGGCGCAGCCGCGACTTCCTGCCCGTGTTCCGGGTGATGTTCAGCTTCCTGAAGGAGCAGTCAGAGCCGGTCTTCCCCGGCCTCGACCACTGCGCCCTGGACCTCACGGGGCCCCAGGACACCGCCAAGTACGACCTCAGCCTCTACGCGCAGGAGAGCGGCGCGGGCGTCGCGCTGACCCTCGAATACGACACCGATCTCTTCGGACCGGACACCCCGGCCGAGCTGCTGGCCGCCTACGAGCAGGCGCTGGACGACGCGACGACCTTCCCGGGCACACCGGTCCTGGAGCTCGACGCGGTCCGGTTCCGGGCGTCCGGCTCCGACGGCTCTGAGAGGAACACCCACCGTGACCGTTGACGCAGTGCCCACGGCAGGGCCGGGCGGCACCATCGACGCCCGGTTCGCACGGCAGGCGGCCGAGCGGGGCGACGCGATCGCCGTGACCGGCACCGACGGCCGGCTGACCTACCGGCAACTCGACGGGGCCGCCAACCGCCTCGCCCACCATCTGCGGAGCCTCGGCGTCGGCCCCGAAGTTCCCGTCGCCGTCTGCATGGAGCGCACCACGTCCCTGGTGACGGCGCTGCTCGCGGTGCTCAAGGCCGGTGGCGCGTACGTGCCGCTGGACCCGGCGAGCCCCGACGACCGGATCGCCTTCACCCTCGCGGACGCCGGGGCCACGGTCCTGGTGACCGACCGGGCCGGGCGCGGCCTGCCCGTCGCCCACACCGTGGTGACCGGCACCGAAGGCCCCAGCCCCGACGGAACCGGCACCACCGGCACCGACCTCTCCGCGTACCCCGACACCGCGCCCGAGGCGCCCGGCACCGGTCCGAACAGCCTGGCGTACGTCATCTACACCAGCGGCTCGACCGGCACCCCCAAGGGCGTCATGGTCGAGCACCGCAACGTCACCGGCCTCCTCGACGGCACACGCCGCCACTTCGGGTTCGGGCCCGACGACGTGTGGTCGATGTTCGCCTCCGCCGCGTTCGACGTGTCGGTCTGGGAGACGTGGGGCGCCCTCCTGCACGGCGGCCGGCTCGTCGTCGTACCGGAGGAGACCCGGCGCGCCCCGCAGGAGCTCCACGCGCTGCTGCACCGCGAGCGGGTCACCGTCCTGAACCAGACGCCCGCCGCCTTCCGCCAGCTGATCCGGTACGAGCAGGAGGCGCGGCCCACCGCCCTGGACGCGCTGCGGCTCGTGGTGTTCGCGGGGGAGGCGCTGCCGCCCGAGATGCTCCGGCCGTGGATCGCCCGCTACGGCGACGACCGGCCGGAACTGGTCAACATGTACGGGATCACCGAGACCACCGTGCACACCACCTACCGCCGGATGACCTCGGCCGACCTCGACGCCGGGGCCGGCAGCGTGATCGGTGGCGCCTTCGACGGCTGGACCATGACCGTCGCCGCGCCCGACGGCACCGAGGCGCCGGCCGGTGAGGCGGGCGAGCTGTTCGTCGGCGGCGCCGGAGTGGCCCGCGGCTACCTGGGCCGCCCCGCGCTCACCGCCGAGCGGTTCCTGCCCGACCCGGACGCGACGGTGCCCGGCGCCCGCCGCTACCGCTCCGGCGACAGCGCCCGGCGCACCGCCGACGGCGACCACACCTACCTGGGCCGCCTGGACCACCAGGTCAAGGTGCGTGGCTACCGCATCGAGCTCGGCGAGATCGAGAACACGCTCACCCGGCACGCCGCCGTCCGCGACTGCGTGGTGACCGTCGACGAGGACTCCGTCGGCGAGCCGCGCCTGGTGGCGTACTGGGTGCCGGCCTCCCCGGCCTCCACCGCCTCCCCGGCCTCCACCGCCTCCCCGGCCTCCCCGGACGCCGTCGCCGGCGTCGACGGCACGGGCACGGTCGAGCTGCGCGAGCACCTGGCCCTCACCCTGCCCGCCTACATGCTGCCCAACGTCTTCGTCGCCCTCGACCGGCTGCCGCTGACCCTCAACGGCAAGGTCGACCGCCGCGCCCTGCCCGCGCCGGAGGCCGTCCGCCCCGACCTGGGCGGCGGGTTCGAGGCGGCCGGTACGCCCGTCGAGAAGGCCCTCTCGGAGATCTGGGCCGAGGTGCTCTCGGTCGACCGGGTAGGGCTCGACGACGACTTCTTCGACCTCGGCGGGCACTCGATGCTCGCGACCCAGGTGGTGGCCCGCACCAAGGAGCAGTTCGGGGTCGCCGCGACGCTACGGCTCTTCTTCGACCGGCCGACGGTACGCGAACTCGCGGAGGCCGTCGACGAGCTGATCGCCGCACAGTCCATCAACCACCCGCACGGGGAGAACGCATGACGCACGAGACGGAACTGCCGCTGCCCGAGCAGTCCGTGGCCATCATCGGGATGAGCGGCAGATTCCCCGGAGCCGGCGACGTCGACGCCCTGTGGCGCATGGTGGCGGCGGGCGAGGAGGGCCGCCGCGACTACTCCGACGAGGAGCTGACCGCCGCCGGGGTGCCCGAGCGGCTGCTCGCCGACCCGGCCTTCGTGAAGGCGGGCTTCCCGCTCGACGGGTTCGACCGCTTCGAGGCCGACTTCTTCGGCGTCACCCGGTCCGAGGCCGAACTGATGGACCCGCAGCACCGGTTGCTCCTGGAGACCGCCTGGCAGGCCCTGGAGCGGGCCGGCTACCCGGCGGGCACCTTCGAGGGCCGCACCGGCGTCTTCGCGGGCACCTCCGGCAGCGGCTACCTGCGGGAGCGGATCGACGGCTCCGGCGACTCCGGCGGTGACGGGCGGATCTCCGACGAGATCCAGGTCGCCATCGGCAACGACCCCGGCATGCTCGCGCTGCGCGTCTCGTACAAGCTCGGTCTGACAGGCCCCAGCTTCACCGTGCAGAGCGCCTGCTCCTCCTCACTGGTCGGCGTGCACCTGGCGGTGCAGTCGCTGCTGAGCCGCGAGTCCGACCTGGCGCTCGCCGGCGGTGTGGCGGTACGGGAGTTCGAGCCGGGCGGCTACCGGTACGAGGAGGGCGCGATCCTCTCCACGGACGGCCGATGCCGGCCGTTCGACGCCGACGCCTCCGGCACGGTCTCCGGCGACGGCGTCGCCGTGGTCGTCCTGAAGCGGCTCGAGGACGCGGTCGCCGACGGCGACCACATCCACGCCGTGATCCGCGGCTCGGCCGTCAACAACGACGGCTCCGCCAAGATCGGTTTCACCGCGCCGTCCGCGCAGGGCCAGGCCGAGGTCATCGCCGAGGCCCTGGCCGTCGCCGACGTCGAGCCCGGCACGATCCAGTACGTCGAGGCGCACGGCACCGCCACCCCGCTCGGCGACCCCATCGAAGTGCAGGCGCTCAACGAGGTGTTCGGGCCCGACGCGGCGGCCGGAACGGTCCACCTGGGTTCGGTGAAGTCCAACATCGGCCACCTCGACGCGGCGGCCGGTGTCGCCGGTCTGATCAAGGCCGCGCTCGCCCTGGAGCAGCGTTTCGTCCCGCCGACCGCGCACTTCCGCGCCCCCAACCCCCGACTCGCCCTCGACAAGGGCCCCTTCAAGGTCAGCGGCGAGGGGACCCCGTGGCCCGCGACGGCCGGCGGCACACCGCCGCGCGCCGGGGTGAGCGCCTTCGGCATCGGCGGAACCAACGCGCACGTGGTCCTGGAGGCCGCGCCCACCGCTCCCCCTCGGGCGGCGGACGCCTCCGGCGACTGGCAGGTGCTTCCGCTGTCGGCGCGTACGCCCGAGGCACTGGCGACGGCCGCCGAGCGCCTCGCGGACGCGCTCACCGCCACGGACGTGGCGCTCGCGGACGCCGCCCACACGCTGCAGGTGGGCCGCGCCGAACTGCCCCACCGCCGGGCCGTCGTGGCCGACAGCCGGGAGGACGCGGCCGCCGCGCTCCGTCAGGTCAAGGCGGGCGCGGTCGCGGGCAGGGACGACGCGGCGCCCGCCGTCGTCTTCCTCTTCCCGGGCCAGGGTGCCCAGTACCCGGGCATGGGCGCGGACCTGTACCGCACCGAGCCGGTCTTCCGCGAGGCGTTCGACGCGTGCGCCGAACTCCTCCTGCCCCAGCTGGGCTGGGACGTCAGGGAGGTGGCGTTCGCCGCCGACGGCGAGGAGAGCAGGGAGCGGCTGCGGCAGACGCTCTACACCCAGCCGACCGTCTTCGCCCTCGACTACGCCACCGCGCGGCTGCTCCTCTCCTGGGGGATCCGCCCGGACGCGATGACCGGCCACAGCCTCGGCGAGTACGTGTCGGCCTGTCTGGCCGGGGTGTTCGGTCTGGAGGACATCCTGCGGGTGGTCGCCCGGCGCGCGCAGCTGATGCAGGACCTCGCACCCGGCCGGATGCTGTCCGTGCTCCTCGACGAGGAGACGCTCACCCGGGCCCTGGACGGCCGGGCGACGATCGCCGCCGTCAACGGGCCCGGCTCCTGCGTGGTCGCCGGTACGCCCGAGGAGGTCGCCGAGGCCCGCCGCGTCCTGGAGGCCCAGGGCGTGTCCGTACGGGAGCTCGAGACCTCGCACGCCTTCCACACCGCGCTTGTCGAACCGGCCCTGCCCGGCCTGGAGGAGGTGCTGCGCTCGGTCACCCTGAACGCGCCGCGCACCCCGTTCCTCTCCAACGTCACCGGCACCTGGATCACCGACGAGCAGGCCACCGACCCGGCGTACTGGGTCGCCCACACCCGTCGCGCGGTGCGCTTCTCCGACGGCATCGCGGCCCTCGCCCAGCGCGGCCCGACGGTGTTCGTCGAGGCGGGACCGGGCAGCCAGCTCGGCGGCCTGGTCAAGACCCACACGGAGCACGGGCCCGTCGTCACCCTGCTGCGCAAGCCGCGGGCGGGTGCGGAGGCGCGCCCCGAGGGCCGTGGCGTCCGCGAGGGCCTGGCCGAGCTGTGGAGCCACGGCGTGCCGGTCGACTGGGCGGCGCTGCACACCGGTCAGGACCGCCGTCGGGTGCCGCTGCCCGGCCATCCCTTCGAGGGCCGGAGCTTCCTGCTGCCCAAGGCGGCCGCGGCGAGCACCGTGCGGACCGACCCGTCGAGGTGGACCTACGCCCCGGTCTGGCACCGCGCCCCCGCGCCCGCCGCCCCCGAGGGGAAGGCGCCCGCGGCCTCCTGGCTGCTCCTTGCCGACGGCCGCGGCCTCACCGACGGGTGGGCCGACGCGCTGCGCGAGCGCGGCGAGAGCGTCACCGAGGTGCGCAAGGCCGCCGCGTACGCCCGTACCTCGGTGCACGGCTACGAGGCCGACCCGGCGAACCCCGAGCACCTGGGCCGGATCCTCAAGGAGCTGCGCCAGGACGGGCTGAGCCCGGACCGGATCCTGCACGCCTGGGCGGTCACGGACGCGGAGGACACGACCGGGCGACCGGCGCCCGAGCGCCACGCGAGCGGGCGACCGGCAGCGGAGCACCACGCGAGCCTGCGACCGGCAGCGGAGCACCACGCGAGCCTGCGACCGGCGGCCGAGCGTCACGCGCACGGCATGGCCGTCGGCTTCCACAGCCTGGTCTCGCTGGCCCAGGCGCTCGGCGAGAGCGGCACCGACACCCCCGTACGCATCGACGTGCTCACCGACCACCTCCAGGACGCGCACGGCACGCCAGTGACGCACCCGGAGCGGGCCGCCCTGTACGGCGCGGTGACCGTGCTGCCGCAGGAGTACGCCTGGCTGAGCTGCCGGTCCATCGACGTCGGCCCGCCGGAGGACGCCGCCGCGCGGACCCGGCTCACGGCGCAGCTGACCGCCGAACTGGCCGGGCCCGGCACCGAACCGCTCGTCGCCTACCGGGGCGCGCAGCGGCTGACCCGCGCGTTCGCGCCGGTCGAGCTGGCCCCCGTGCCCGTCGAGCGGGCCTGGAAGGCCGGCGGCGGGTACCTGGTCACCGGCGCCTCGGGGGAGGCCGGGCTCGGCTTCGCCGAGCAGCTCGCGGAGGCGGGCGCCCGTCTGGTGCTCGTCGGCGACCCGGCGTTCCCGGCCCCCGCCGACTGGCCCGGCCTGCCCGCGGGCCCCGAGCGGGACCGCGCCGGGCGGCTCGCCGCGCTGCGCGCCGCCCACCCGGACGCCGTCACCTACCGGTCCGCCGACCTGGCGGACCCGGACGAGGCACGCCGGACCGTCGAGGAGGCCCGTGCCCTGCTCGGTGCCGTCGACGGCGTCCTGCACTGCGCGGACGCGCGGGGCACCGGCCTGGTGGCGCTCAAGACGCGCGAGGACTTCGAGACCGTGCTCGGCGCGCGGATCCGCTCGACGCTGCTCCTCGACGAGCTGCTCGCCGACGACGACCTCGACTTCTTCCTGGCGGGCTCGGCGACCACGGGCATCGTCGGCGGCTTCGGCCAGGCCGACAACTGCGCGGCCGCCGCCTTCCTGGACGCCTTCGCGGCCGCCGCATCGGCCGAGGGGCGGAACGCCGTGACCCTCGACTGGGCGCAGTGGGAGTGGGACGACTGGTTCGAGCGGCAGATGGCCGGACTGCCCGAGGTGCGCGAGCTGTACGAGCGGCTGCGCCGCAGCCAGGGCATCCCGGTCGCGGACGGCCTGGCGCTCGCCCGCGCCGCGCTGGCCGGCGGGCTGCCGCAGCTGGTGGTCTCCCGGGCCGACTTCCAGGACGTCCTCGCCGACCAGCAGGGGCTGACCGCGACCTCGTTCACCGACGCCCTGGGCAGCGGTCGGGCCGAGGACAGCGACTGGGACCCGGCGACGGTCTGGCCGGACGACGAACTGGCCCAGTCGGTGGCGCGCGTGTGGCAGGAGATGCTCGGCGCGGCCCCGATCGGCCCGGACGACGACTTCTACGACCTGGGCGGCAACTCGCTGTTCGCCATCCAGATCGTGGGCCGGCTGCGGCAGGCGCACGGCGACTTCCCGATGAGCGCCGTCTTCGAGGCGCCCACCGTTCCCGGGCTCGCGGCGGCGATCCGCGCCCACCAGGCCGAGTCCATCGGCCTGGACGAGTTCGAGGCGATGCTGCGCGAGGTCGAAGCCCTCTCCGCCGCCGAGGCCGAACAGAAGCTGAAGGGTGAGCGCTGACCATGGCTGACGACACGAACACCGAGACCCGGAAGGCGCAGGCGCGGGCGCTTCAGGAGCGGCTGGCCTCGCTGACCCCCGAGCAGCGGGCGGTCCTGGAGCGCTCGATGCGCGAGCGGGGCCTCAAGGGGCCCGCGGGCGTGGACACGGGGGAGAGGTCGGCCGCGGGGCGGCAGGCCGCCGCCCCGCGCCGGACCCGCCGCGACGGCAGCGTCATGGAGTTCAGCCTGTTCTTCTTCTCCGGCGACGGCACCGCCGCGGGTCCCGGGAAGTACGACCTGCTGATGGAGAGCGCCCGGTACGGCGACGCCAACGGCTTCGCCGGGATCTGGGTGCCCGAGCGGCACTTCGTGGACTTCGGCGGGCTCTACCCGAACCCGTCCGTCCTGGCCGCCGCCATCGCCGTACAGACCGAGCGGATCCAGATCCGTGCGGGCAGCTGCGTCCTGCCCCTGCACCACCCCGTGCGGGTGGCCGAGGAGTGGGCGGTCGTCGACAACCTCTCCGGCGGGCGGGCCGCGCTCTCCGCCGCGTCCGGCTGGCACCCCGACGACTTCCTCCTCGCCCCCGGCGACGGGCAGGCGCGCTACCCGCGCCGCAAGGAGGAGATGTTCGAGGCGATCGGGACGATCCAGCGGCTGTGGGCGGGTGAGAACGTCGAACTGCCGCGCGCCGACGGCTCCTTGCAGTCCGTACGCACCCTGCCGCGCCCCCTGCAGCCCGAACTGCCCGTGTGGGTGTCGGCGCAGGGCAGCCCCGAGACGTTCGTCAAGGCCGGTGAGGCAGGCGCGTACCTGCTGACCGGGCTCGTCGCCCAGCGGCCCGCCGATCTGAAGGACAAGATCGCGGCCTACCGCGAGGCGCTCGTCGGCGCCGGGCACGACCCGCGCCGCGCCAAGGTCACCGCGATGGTGCACACCTTCCTGGACGCCGACGAGGACACCGCACGGGAGATCGTGCGGAAGCCGCTGACCGACTACCTGAAGACCTTCCTGGCCCAGCAGGACAGCTTCGGCAGCGAGTACTCCAAGCTCTCCGAGGCCGAGCGGGACGTGATGCTCAACGCCACCTTCGAGCGCTACTTCGACTCCCTCGCGCTCCTCGGCACGCCCGACAAGTGCGAGTCCCTCGTCGAGGACCTCGTCGACATCGGCGTCGACGAGGTGGCCTGTCTGGTCGACTTCGGCCTCGGCAACGACCAGGTCCTGAAGGGCCTGGAACACCTCACCGAACTCAAGAACCGGTACCGGGCCACGCCCGAAGGAGAGCAGTCGTGACCGAACTCGCCAACCGGCTGGCCGGCCTCACCCCCGCCCAGCGGGCCCTGCTCGACAAGAAGATGCGCGAGCGCACCCAGGCCCCCGCGACGCTCGCGCCCGTTCCGAGACGCAGCGGCGGCAACCGGATCCCGCTCACCGTGGACCAGGAACGCATCTGGCTCATCCACCAGTTCGACACCGAGGACCCGCTCTACAACGTCTACTTCACGTCCAAGCTCCACGGCGAGCTCGACCGGGACGCCCTGCAGCGCGCCACGGACGCCTTCGTACAGCGCCACGAGGCGATGCGGACCACCTTCGAGCAGGACGGCCACGCGCCCGTCCAGGTCGTCCACGACTCCATGACGGTGCCCGTCCGCCACGTCGACCTGCGGTCCGTCCCCGCCGACGAGCGGGACGCGGAGCTGGCGCGCCTGGCCACCGAGGAGATGCGGGCCCCGTTCGACCTGGTCGAGGGGCCCCTCCTGCGGATCGCGATGCTGCGGACCGCCGACGAGGAGCACGTGCTCCTCGGCACCGTCGACCACCTGGTCTGGGACCGCGGCTCGATGGGCCTCTTCAACGCCGAGTTCGCCGAGTTCTACACGGCGTTCGCCACCGGCCGCGAGCCGAAGCTGCCCGAGATCGAGCTGCACTACGCGGACTACTCCGAGTGGCAGCCGCAGTGGCTGCGCGAGGAGGTCGCCCACAAGCACCTGCCGTACTGGAAGAAGCAGCTCGCCGGCTCCGAACTGGTCCTGGAACTCCCCACCGACCGGCCCCGCCCGCCGCTGATGACCTCCAACGGCGCCCGCTACCAGTTCCCGCTGACCCCGGAGCTGACGCAGGCGATCCGCGACCTCGCCAAGGGCGAGGACGTCACCGTCAACATCGTGCTCCTCGCGGCCTGGCAGACACTGCTCGCCCGGCTCAGCGGCCAGGAGGACGTCGTCGTCGGCACGACCTCCTCGACCCGGAGCAGGCCCGAGACCGAGCCGATGGTCGGCTACTTCCTCACCATGCTGCCGCTGCGGACCACGGTCGCGCCCTCGATGACCGTGCGCGAGCTGCTCCAGGCGACCCGCTCCACCATGCTGGGCGCCTTCGACCACCACGACATCCCGTTCGGCACCCTCCTGGACGAGCTCGACCTCGTACGGGACCCCAGCCGCACGCCGATCTACCAGGCGTCCTTCATCCTCGTGGACTTCCTCCACGAGGAGCCGCCGCCGATGGCCGGGCTGCGCGTCGAGGAGCTGATGCTCGACAACGCCACCGCCAAGGACGACGTGATGCTCGGGTTCCTCGACGACCCGGCGCTCGCCGCCGACCACCTCCACGGCCTCTTCGAGTACAACACCGACCTGTTCGACGAGTCCACGATGGCCCGGATGGCCCGGCAGGTCGTCCGCGTCCTGGAGCAGATGACCGAGGACGCCGGACGCACCGTCCGCGACCTGTCCCTGGTCGACGCCGCCGAGGCGCACACCCTCCTCGTCGAGTGGAACGACACCGCGGCCGAGCGCGAGCCCGGTCTCTGCCTGGAGGACCTGGTGGGCCGGCAGGCCGCCGCCACCCCCGACGCCGTCGCCGTCTCCTGCGGGGCGGAGCAGCTGACGTACGCCGAACTCCTCGACCGCAGCGGCCGCTTGTCCTCCCACCTCCAGGCCAGGGGCGTGACGCGGGAGACCGTCGTCGGCGTCTGCCTGGAGCGCTCGGTGGACCTCGTGGTCGCGCTGCTCGCCGTGCTGAGATCGGGCGGCGCCTATCTGCCCCTCGACGCCGGCTACCCGGCGCAGCGGCTCGCGGACATGACGGGGGACGCGGGCGCCGCGTTCCTGCTGACCCGCTCCGGGCTGCTCGACGCGCTGACGGAGTGCCCCGGCGAACGCGTCCTCCTGGACACCGACGCCGAGGCGATCGCCGCCGCGCCCGCCACCCCGGCCGCGCCCGCCTCCGGCGAGGACCGGCTCGCGTACGTCATCTACACCTCGGGCTCCACCGGCCGCCCCAAGGGCGTCGAGGTCACCCACCGCAACCTGGTCAACCTGCTGCTCGCGATGGCCCGGGAGACCGGGCTCGCCCCGGGCGACACCCTCGCCGCCGTCACGCCCGTCACCTTCGACATCGCGGGCCTGGAGCTGTACGCGCCGCTGATCAGCGGGGCACGCGTGCACATCGTCACCAAGGAGCAGGCCGTCGACGGCCGGCGTCTCGCCGAGCTGATCGGCGAGAGCGACGCCACCGTCATGCAGGCCACGCCCGCCACCTGGCACCTCCTCGTCGAGGCCGGCTGGCGAAACGACGGCTCGCTGCGGGTCCTGGTCGGAGGCGAGGCACTGCCCCCGTCCCTCGCCGAGCGGCTCGTGGCCGGGCCGGGCCACACCTGGAACGTGTACGGCCCCACCGAGACCACCATCTGGTCCACCTTCCGGCGCCTGGACAGCGGCACCGAGCAGATCTCCATCGGCCGCCCGCTGGACAACACCCAGGTGTACGTCCTCGACGAGCGCCTCGCGCCCGTGCCGGTCGGCATGCCCGGCGACCTGTACATCGGCGGCACCGGCGTGGCCCGCGGCTACCGGGGCCGCCCCGGACTGACCGCCGAGCGGTTCGTGCCCGACCCGTTCGGCACGACCCCGGGCGCCCGCCTCTACTTCACCGGCGACAAGGCGCGGCTGCGCGAGGACGGCACGCTCGTCTTCCTCGGCCGGAACGACGGCCAGATCAAGCTGCGCGGCTTCCGCATCGAACTGGGCGAGATCGAGGCCCGGTTGGAGGAGCACCCGGCGGTGCGCCGCGCGGTCGCCCTGGTCCGCGAGGACCGGCCGGGCGACAAGCGGCTGACCGGCTACGTCGAGAGCGCCGACGGGACGGTCACCGCCGAGCAGCTGCGCGAGCACCTGCGCGGCACGCTGCCCGACTACATGGTCCCCGCCGCGATCGTCCGCCTGGAGACCTTCCCGCTGAACACCAGCGGCAAGATCGACCGGCGCGCTCTTCCCGCCCCGGCCGTCGAGCGGGACGCGGCGAGCTACGTCGCGCCGCGCGACGCCGTCGAGCTGGAGGTCGCCCACATCTGGGAGGAGGTCCTCGGGGTCTCCCCGATCGGCCTCCACGACCGCTTCTTCGACCTGGGCGGCCACTCCCTGCTCGTCCTGCGCCTGATGGCCGAGATCGAGAAGCGGTTCGGGCAGCAGCTGCCGATGGCCGCGATCTTCCAGGGCGCCACCGTCGACCGCTTCGCGCGCATGCTGCGCGAGGGCTACCGGGCCGAGACCGGAGTGCACCTGGTGGAGCTCGGCTCCGGCACGGGCACCGGCTCCCCGGTGTTCTTCGCCCACCCGGCCGGCAGCGAGGTCGTCTGCTACCTGCCGTTCGCCGAACTGGTCGAGCCCGTCGGCCGGCCCTTGTACGCGCTGGCCTGCCCGCCGCCGGTCGAAGGGAAGCTGCCGTTCGACGGCTTCGGCGACCGCGCCGCCCAGTTCGCCGCCCTGATCCGCGAGACCCAGCCGGAGGGCCCTTACACGCTGGCCGGCTGGTGCTACGGCGGCGCCAACGCCTTCGCCGTGGCGGGGGAGTTGGAGAAAGAGGGCGCAGAGGTGTCCGTCGTCATGATGGACGCGCACGCGCCCGCCGTGGTCGAACCCGGCTCCGAGCCCGACCCGGCCGAGATCGTCGAGGCCATCGCCGCCAACCTCCAGTGGGACTACGGCGACCGGCTCAAGCCGCTCGCCGAACTCCGGACCATGGACACCGAGGAGCACCTCGACTACCTGCTCGACATCGCCCGCGCCTCCGGCTACGTGCCGCCGGACGCCGGCCAGGAGCAGATCCGGGACATCCACACCCTGTGGGTGGCGAACCTGCGGCTGATGTGGAACTTCCGGCCCGCGCCCGTCAAGGGCAGGGTCACCCTGATCCGCGCCGCCGAGGAGACCTGGGACCTGGCCTCGTCCTGGCGGGAGCTGACCGGGCAGAGCTTCGACGTCCGCGAGGTCGCCGGAAACCACTACACGATGATGCGCCACCCCCACATCGAGGGCGTCGCCACCGTGCTCAACGACGTACTGAACACCGGCACGCCCGGTGACGGAGGCGACCATGCTTGAGCTCCTGAAGGACCGTACGTACATCCGCTACTGGCTGGCGGTGGTCGCCTCCTTCCTCGGTGACGCCATCACGAAGATCACCCTGATCTACGTCGTAGCCACCGAGACCGACGACCCGGTTCTCTACGTGTCGCTCGTCGTCATCGCGCAGCTGCTGCCCTTCGGGCTGCTCGGCGCCTTCGTCGGGCCGCTCGCCGACCGGCTGCCGGCCCGGCTCCTCATGGTCGGCTCCGACCTGGTCCGGATCGTCCTGGTCCTCGCGATGATCGTCGTACGGGACTCCCCGCTGATCCTGCTGGTGCTGATCCTGCTCAGCGGCATCGCCAAGGCCTTCTTCGAGACGGCGCGCATCACGGCGATCCCGCTGATCGTGCGCGGGCACAGCATCCCGACCGCGGTCGCCCTGTTCCAGTCCACCAACCACACGCTGAACCTGATCGGCCCGGCCCTGGGCGGACTGCTCATCGCCTTCGGCAGCGTCACCGTCGTCTTCGTCCTCGACGCCGCGACGTTCGCGATCTCCGCCGTCCTCCTCGCCAGCATGGCCGTGCTGCGGGAGGTGCCCGTGAAGGGCGCCGACAGCGGGCGCGAGGGGTACTGGAAGTCGCTGCGCACCGGGGTCTCCGGGGTGCTCGCCGTCCCGTCGCTGAAGTTCCTCGCCATCGTCATGGTCCCGGTGATGCTGGTCCTCGGCCTGTTCACCACCAACCTCAACTCCCAGCTCCTGAACGTCTTCGAGCTGCCCGCCACCAGCTTCGGCCTCGCGCAGGCCGGGTTCGGCGCGGGCAGCGTCATCGGCGCGCTGACCGGGCCGCCGCTGGTCCGCCGCTTCTCCGACCGCAAGCTGCTCATCGGCTCGATCGTGCTGTTCGGCGCCTCGCTGCTGCTGCTCGCCCCCACCGGGGCGGTCTGGGACGCCACCGACCGGGGCGCGCTCGGCCTGGTCGTCGTCCTGGCGTGGTGCCTGGTCGCGGGGCTCGGCTCCGGGCTCTTCCAGGTGCCCGTCGCCAACACGCTGCTCAGCGACCTCCCGGAGGAGCTGCGCGGCCGCGGGGTCGGCCTGCTCAACGCCCTGATGGTCAACTTCACCGTCGTCGGCGTCGTGGTGGGCGGTCTGCTCGCCGGTCTCGTGGGCATCGCGGGCTCGATCGTGTGGGCCGGCGGCGTCCTGGTGGCCGCCTCGCTCGTCCTCCTCGTCCCGGCGCTGCGCGGCGGCTCCGGCGACACGGCGGGCGTGCCGGAAGCGGAGGCCGTCAAGTGAGACCGCGCCACCTTCCGCTCAGCCCCGCGCAGCGGCGGCTGTGGGCCCTCGGCCGGCTCCGGCCCGGCGACCCGTTCTTCAGCATCCCCTTCGCCGTCACCGTCG
Source organism: Streptomyces sp. NPDC048370 (assembly GCF_043200825.1). Taxonomy (NCBI): domain Bacteria; kingdom Bacillati; phylum Actinomycetota; class Actinomycetes; order Kitasatosporales; family Streptomycetaceae; genus Streptomyces; species Streptomyces sp. NPDC048370. Next base: position 630,680 of record NZ_JBICYI010000003.1, read on the forward strand.
AAGGCCCGCTCGACGTCGCCGCGCTGCGGCAGGCCCTGGACGCCCTCGTCCTGCGGCACGACGCCCTGCGGGTCCGGATCGCGCGGGACGCCGACGGGGAGCCCGTCCAGGAGATCGGCGCCCCGCCGGCCCTGGAGACGGACCCCGTCGAGGTGACGGAGGAGGCGGCGGCCCAGCTCGCCGACGCCTTCGCCGCCACCCCCTTCGACCTCGACGGCGGCCCGCTGCTGCGGGTGCGGCTGCTGCGCCTCGGCGCGGAACGGCACCAACTCCTCGTCGGCGTCCACCACATCGTCTTCGACGGCGCCTCACTGGAGCTCTTCACCACCGAACTCGCCGCCCTGTACGGAGCGTTCGCGCAGGGCCACGAGCCGGCCAAGGCTCTGCCCCGGCCCGCCGGCGGGTACGCGGAGTTCCTCGCCCGGCGCACCGCCGAGGACGAGCAGGCACGCGCCGAGCGCCTCGCCTACTGGACGAAGCGCCTCGCCGGCGCCCCCGACCTGCTCGAACTCCCCCTCTCCGGGCCCCGCGCGGCCCGTGCGGGGCAGCGGGGCGGCCGGGTCACCGTCTCCGTACCGGAGTCGGTGGTCGAGCCGCTGCGGCGCCTCGCCCGTACGAAGCGCGCCAGCCTCTTCATGGTCCTGAAGGCCGCCGTCGACGTGGTGCTCAGCCAGTACGGCGGCACCGACGTGCTCACCGGCATGGCCCTCTCCGGCCGGGACACCACCGACAGCGCCGGCGTCGTCGGCTACCTCACCCGGCCCGTGGTGCTGCGCGGAGACCTCTCCGACGACGCGGAGTTCACCGACCTCGTCGGCCGGGTGCGCGGCGACCTGCTCGACGCCCTCGACCACCCCGACCTGCTCGTCGACGAGGTCATGGACGAGCTCGGGCTCGGCCGCGATCCCAGCTACCACCCGCTCTACCAGGTCATGTACACGCACGCGCCCGCCGCGACCGTGCACGAGGCCGCAGGCGCCCGGATCCGCGCGGCCGAGCTGCGGCTGCCGACCATGAAGACCGACCTGGCGATCGACACGATCGAGACCGACGAGGGCCTTCTCGCCCTCGTCGACTTCCGCACCGACCTCTTCGAGCCGGCCACCGCCGAACTGCTCCTGGCGCGGCTGCGGACCGTCCTGGAGCGGATCGGCGCGGACCCGCGCGCCAGGGTCTCCGCCCTGCTGCGCACCGAGGCCCCGGCGCCCACGGAGGCGTACGAGGACGAGAGCCGACTGCACGACCTGGTGGCCGAGCAGATCGCCCGCACCCCCGACGCGGTCGCCGTGACCGCGGGGACGCGCGGCTGGACCTACCGCGAACTCGACGAGGCGGCCGACCGGGTGGCCGCCGCCCTGCGGGCGCGCGGGACAGGACCGGAGACCCCGGTCGGGGTCTGCGTGCCGCCGTCCTTCGCGCTTGCCGCGGCGCAGCTGGGCGTGGTCAGGGCGGGCGGCGTCTGCGTCCCGCTCGACCCCGCGCTGCCCGCCTTCCTGCTGCGGCTCGCCGTCGACGACGCGGGTCTGCGGACGGTCCTCGCGGACGCGTTCTCCGGTGCGCTCTTCGACCACACCCGGGTCGAGGTCCTGGACGTGGAGGACCTTCCCCACGACCCGACGGACCTGCCCCCTCCCGTACGCGTACAGGCGCGCAACGCCGCCTGGATCCTGCGGACATCGGGGGTCACCGGAGAGCCGCGCGCGGTCGTCGCCGAGCACCGCAACCTGGTGTCCCGGCTGCGCTGGGCCCACCGGGAACTGCCCGCGGACGCGCTGGACGCGGTGGCCCTGCTCGCCCCGCCCGACTCTCCGGCCGCCTTCCTGGAACTGTTCGGCCCGCTGACCCGCGGCGGCCGTGCGGTCGTCCCGACCGGCCGCGACGAGGCCACCGTCCTCGCCGTACCCGCCGAGCTGTTCACGGGCGGCGGCCGTTCCACCACCGTCCTGACCCACGGCGAGCCCCTGTTCCCGAGGGCGCTCGACGCCGGGCGGGAGCTGTACCAGCTGTACACGTCCGCCGAGACGGCCGGCCCCGTGCTCGCGGGACCGGCCGAGGCCCACGGCGCGGTGGGCTTCGGCCCCGTTCCCCTCGGCCTCCCGGCCGGGGCGAGCGCGTACGTCCTCGACAGGTTCGGCGCGCCGGCCGTGCCCGGCGCCCTGGGCGAGCTGCACATCGGCGGACCGGCCGTCACCCGGGGCTACCTGGACCGGCCGAGCCGTACCGCCGAGCGCTACCTGCCCGACCCGTTCGCCGCCGAGCCCGGCGCCCGGATGTACGCCACCGGCGACCTCGCGCGCCAACTGCCCGACGGACGCTTCGTGTTCGCTGGGCGGGCCGCCGACCGCGCCCGCGCCCGGGGCGTCCGGGTGGCCGCCGTCGACGTCGAGGCGGCGCTGCTCGCCCATCCCGACGTGGTGCGCGCCCAGGTCCTCGTGGACCCGGCCGACGGCACCCTGGGCGCGGCCGTCGCGGCGCGGACCGGCAGCGGCCTGACCGCCGACGCCCTCCGCACCCATCTGCGCGACCTGGCCCCCGGGTACCTGATGCCCGCCCGGCTGCACGTGGTCGACGCGCTGCCGCTGCTGCCCGCAGGCCGCCCCGACCGGGAGCGGACCGCGGCGCTGCTCGCCGAGGCCGCCGAGCGGGCCGGGCGGGCGGCCGAGGACGCCGAGGCGCGGCCGGTGAGCGACACCGAGCGGACCGTCGCCGCCGCCTGGGAGCACGTCCTCGGACGGGCCGTCGGTCCGGCCGAGAACTTCTTCGACGTCGGCGGCAACTCCCTTCTGCTGATCCGGCTCCGCGACCGGCTCCACACCGACCTGGGCCGGGACGTCGACGTGGTGGACCTCTTCCGCCACTCCACCGTCCGCGCCATGGCCGCGCTCCTCGGGGCCCGGATCCCGCACCAGCCGTCCGCATCAGAGGCCTCCGCCACGGAGCGCGCCCACGGCAGAGCGCAGGCCCGCGCCGAGGCCATGCGCGCCCGCGGCCGCACCCGCCCGACCGGTACACCGACAGCGAGGAACCGATGAACCAGCGGCAACCACGCACGCTCTACCAGCTGTTCGAGGAATCGGCGCTGCGTCACCCGGACCTTCCCGCCCTGGAGATCGGCGACGAGGTCCTCACCTACGGCGAACTGCGGGCCCTCGCCCTCACCCTCGCCGACCGCATCGCCCGCAAGCACGGCTCGCTGCCCACCCGGGTGGCCCTGGCGGCGCACCGTACCGTCGCCGCGTACGCCGGCTACCTGGCGGTCCAGCGGCTCGGCGCGGGCGTCGTCCCGCTGAACCCCGACTACCCCGAGCAGCGCAACCTCGACATCGCCCAGCGGGCCGGCGCCGAGGTGGCCCTCGTGGCGGGCAGGACCGCAGAGCTGTTCGCGCGGCTGCCCGAGCGGCACCGGCCGACCGTCCTCGAACTCGACGAGGCGGAGCGCGCCGAGGGCGCCGCCGTGGACGTGCTGGAGCGGTCCCTGCCGGCCGTGCCCACGGACGTCGACCGCGAGGCGTACCTGCTGTTCACCTCCGGCTCGACCGGCCAGCCCAAGGGGGTGCCGATCCGGCACCGGCACGCCGCGGCGTACCTCGCGCACACCATCGCGCGGTACGAGGTCGCGCCGGGCGCCCGGCTCACCCAGACCTTCGGCCTGACCTTCGACGCGCACCTCTTCGACCTGTTCGGGACGTGGGGCGGCGGCGGGACGCTGGTCGTGCCGCTCGCCGCCGACCTGTTCCGGCCCGTCGACTTCATCGTGGAGCGGCGGCTCACCCACTGGTTCTCGGTGCCGTCGGTGGTCCGTGAGGCGCAGCGGCTCGGCAACCTTCCGCCGGGCCGCGCGGTCACCCTCAAGCACAGCATGTTCGGTGCGGAGCCGGTCACCGCCCAGCACGCGGAGCTGTGGCGGGCGGTCGCCCCGCACGCGCGGATCCACAACGTGTACGGGCCCACCGAGCTGACGGTCTGCTGCACCAACCACGGCCTGGACGGCGACAGTTCGCAGTGGCCGGCCTTCTCCAACGGCACCGTCCCCATCGGCGTCGCCTTCCCGGAGATGGAACTCGTGCTGCTCGACGAGGACGGTCTTCCCGCCGACGAGGGCGAGCTGTGCGCGCGCGGACCGCAGCGCTTCGACGGCTATCTCGACCCGCGCGAGAACGCCGGCCGGTTCCTCTCGTACGAGGAGGGCGCGGGCCCCGCCGTCGGTTACGACGGCCGTACGGAGCTGACCGACCGCCACTGGTACCGCACCGGCGACCGGGTCCGCCGCGAGAACGGGCTCCTCGTGCACTGCGGCCGCCTCGACCAGCAGGTCAAGGTGCGGGGCTTCCGCGTTGAGCTGGGCGAGGTCGAGGCGGCGATGCACCGCCACCCGTACGTCATCGACGCCGCCGTGCTCGCCCTGCCGGGCGCGGACGGCGAGACGGAACTGCTCGCGGCCTACGCGGGCCGCGAGGTGGAGCCCGCACGGTTCGACGCGTGGCTGCGGGAGGTGCTGCCGCTGCACATGGTGCCCGGCACCCTCACGCACCTGGCCGGCGGGCTCCCGCTCAACGACAACGGCAAGACGGACCGCAAGGCACTGGCGCGGATCCTCGGCACCTCGGAGGGGTCATGACCGACGCGCTGGAGTACTGGCGTACCGAACTGGCGGGCCTGGAGCCGCTGGAGCTGCCCACGGACCGGCCGCGTACCGCGGACCGCACCGCCGCCACGGTCCACGTCGACCATGTCGACCGCGAGGTCCCGGACGTCACCGCCCGGGCGTTGCGCAAGGCCGCCGCCGAGTACGGCACCGGGCTGCCCGCCGTCCTGCTGGCCGCCTACCAGGTGCTGCTGGGGCAGTGGTCCCGGACGCGCGACCTCGCGGTGGGCGTGCCCGGCGCGGGCGGCTCGGACGGCGCGGTCGGCGCGGTCGGCTCCGACAGTTCCGACGGCTCCGGCGGTTCCTTCGCGGTCGTACGGGCGGACCTGACCGGCGACCCCGCCTTCGGCGCGCTCGCGGCGGCGGCGGACGCGGCCCTCGCACGCGGCAGGGAGGCGGCGCCGCCGCTCGCCCTCCTCGCCTCGGAGCCGTCCCTCGGCGCCGACACGAGCCGCCACCCGCTGGTCCAGGCGCTGTTCACGGACACCGTCGAAGCCCACACGGGCCGGGGCTGCCCGCCTGACCTGGTGCTCGGGCACGAGGACAGGGACGCGCGGCTCACCGTCCGCGTCGGGTACGCCACCGACCTGTTCGACGCCGCGAGCGCCGAGCGGTTCGCCGGGAACTACCTCACGCTGCTCACGACGATCGCCGAGACCCCGGACACGGCCCTGAGCGGCCTCGACCCGCTGACCGCCGCCGAGCGCGCGCACCTGCTCGCCGACCGGGGCGTCGGCAGGACCGGCCTCTCCACGGGTCCCGGCGTGGCCGAACTCGTCGCCGCGCAGGCGGGACGGACCCCCGACGCCGTCGCCGTCGTCTTCGGCGCGCAGGAGGTCACGTACGGGGAGCTCGACGCCCGCGCCGACCGTCTCGCGCACCACCTGCGCGGTCTCGGCGCAGGCCCGGACGTGCCCGTCGCGGTCTGCCTGGAGCGCGGCCCCGAGCTGATCGTGGCGCTGCTCGCGGTGCTCAGATCGGGCTCGGCGTACGTACCGCTCGACCCGCACCACCCCGTCGACCGGCTCCGGTTCGTCCTGGCGGACACGGCCGCGCCGGTCGTCGTCACCCAGGAGTCGCTGCGCGAGAAGCTGTCCGCCGGCGCCGCCGACGCGCCGCGTACCGTCGTCGCCGTCGACACCGACCGCGCGGCGATCGCCGCCGCCGAAGCCGGTGGACCGACGGCGGACGCCGGACCCGAGCACCTCGCGTACGTCCTCTACACCTCCGGCTCCACCGGCACCCCCAAGGGCGTCGCCGTCACCCGGGGCGGCTTCCTCACCCTGCTCCACGGGATGCGCGAGACGTTCCCCGCGCCCGCGTGCGAGCGGGTGCTCTTCACCACCTCGGCGACGTTCGACATCGCCGGCGTGGAGGTGTTCCTGCCGCTGATCACCGGCGGCCGGATCGTCGGGGCGACCCAGGACCAGATCCACACGCCCCACGCCCTCGTGGAGCTGATCGACCGGCACGCGGTCACCCTCGTCCAGGCCACCCCGTCCGCCCTGCGGCCGCTCCTCGACGCCCTCGGCGACCGGCCGCGCGCCCTGGAGATCTTCGCCGCGGGCGAGGCGCTGCCGGCCGAGCTCGCCGCGCGGATGCTCCGCGTCGCCACCCGCGTCCTCAACGGCTACGGCCCGACGGAGACCACCGTCTACGCCTCCGTCGCCGAGATCACCGGCACCGACGGTGTCATCCCCATCGGGCGCCCGACGGCGGGCACCGCGCTGTACGTCGTCGACGACACGGACCGCCCGGTCCCCGTCGGCGTACCCGGCGAACTCCTCGTCGGCGGTGCCGGCGTGGCCCGCGGCTACCTGGGGCGCGAGGACCTGACCGCCGAGCGGTTCGGCGCGAACCCCTTCGCCGAGGGGCGGCTGTACCGCACCGGCGACCTGGTGCGCTGGCTGCCCGGAGGCGAACTGGAGTTTCTCGGCCGCCTCGACCACCAGGTCAAGGTGCGCGGCTTCCGCATCGAACTCGGCGAGATCGAGGCCGCGTTGCTGGCCCATGCCGACGTCGAGACGTGTGTCGTCACCGTCCGCGAGGACGCCCCCGCCGACTCGTCCGCCGCCCCCGCCGCCCCCGCCGCCCCCGCCGCCCCCGCCGCCCCCGGCGAGAAGGCGCTCGTGGCGTACGTCGTCCCGGTGCCCGGCACGGCCCCCGGCATCGGGGCGCTGCGCGACTGGTGCGGACGGACCCTGCCCGGCTACATGGTGCCCGGCGTGTACGTCTTCCTCGACCGGCTGCCGCTCACCACCAGCGGCAAGACCGACCGGACGGCGCTGCCCGCGCCCGACGGTGAACGCACCGGCCTGGAGGCCGAGTTCGTGGCGCCACGCACCCCCGCGGAGCGGGCGGTGGCCCGGACGTTCGGCGAGGCGCTGTGGGTCGACGAGGTCGGCGTGCACGACGACTTCTTCGACCTGGGCGGCGACTCGCTGACCGCGACCCGGGTGGCGCTCGCCCTCCAGGTGGAGTTCGGCCTGGAGATCCCCGTGCGCGCCCTGTTCACCCATTCCACCGTCGAGTCGCTGGCGCGGGCGCTGACCGCCGCGCGTCGCGCCGGCGCCTTCCCGGCCGGAGGCTGACCCATGACCGGTACCGGTACCGACACCACCGGCGGGCTCCGCGAACAGCCCGTCCTCCTCGTCGTCTACGACGCGGGGAGCCTCGCCCCCACCCGCCTCGCCGAGGCCGCCCAAGGGGTGGGCTGCGCGCTCGTGTTCGTCACGGCCGACACCGCGCACGCCCAGGAGATGGTCCCCACCCTGGAGATGGTCGGCACCGTCGTGAACACGGCGGGCCGCACCGAGGCGGAGACCGTGGAGACGCTGCGCGCGCTGGACCCCGCGGGCATCATCACCTTCAGCGAGTTCCAGATCGCGACCACCGTCCGGCTCGCCGAGGCCCTCGGCCTTCGCTACCACCGGCCGGCCGACGTCGAGGCGATCACCCACAAGGACCTGCAGCGGCAGCGGTTCGCCGAAGTCGGCGTGGACAGCGTGCGCTTCCGTACGCTCACCGGGCCCGAGCAGGCGGACGAGGCGATCGCCCATGTCGGACTGCCCGCGATCATCAAGCCGGTGATCGGCGCGTCCAGCCGCAACACCGTCTCCGTCACCACCGCCGAGGAGTGCCGGGCCGTCCTCGACGGGATCTTCGCGGGCTCCGACGGCGGACCGGCCGAGACGGCGGTCATGCTGGAGGAGCTGCTGATCGGGCGGCCGACCCCGGCGCCCTGGGGCGACTACATCGCGGTGGACTGCGTCGCCGACGGCGACGACGTCCGTCCTGTCTTCGTCACCAGCAAGTTCGCGCTCGCGGAGCCCTTCCGCGAGCGCGGCGGCTACGGCGGCTTCTCCGTGGTGCCCGAGGCCGAGGAGCGCGCGGTCCGCGACCTGGCGTGCGCGGCGGTCCGCGCCCTGAACATCCACGGCGTCGCCGACGTCGAGATCAAGCTGACCGCCGAGGGCCCCCGGGTCATCGAGGTCAACGGCAGGCTCGGCGCCTGGGTCGACGACCTCGCGGTCCGCTCCGGCACCTCCGACCCGGCGCACGTCGCCGTCGCGGCGGCCCTCGGCCTCCCGTACGAGACGCCCGAGGTCAAGCGGGGCGGGCCGATCGCCTTCCACTACCTGACGGTGCCGCCCGTCGGGGCCCGCCGGGTGCGCTCCATCCGCAACGTCTCTGCGCTGCGCCGCCTCCCGCGCGTCGACCGGGTCGTCGTGCTCGCCGAGCCGGGCGCCGACGTGGACTGGCGGATCGGCGCGCGCGGCAACACGGCGGCCGTCATCGGCTCCGCCGCGACCCATGAGGAACTGGCCGCGACCGTCGCCGCCATCGAGAGCGTGGACTGGATCGACTATGAGTGAGTTCACCGGAGCGGCCGGACTCGCCGGACCCGCCGGACCCGCCGTCCGCCCCTTCGCCGTCTTCGACCTGGACGGCGTCCTGGTCGACACGCAGGACGCCGAGAACGGCGGGCTCGCCCACGTCGGCGAGTTGATGGGCCTGCGCCTGGACAAGGAGCAGCGCGACGAGCTGTTCTCGGGCAAGAAGATGCAGGAGTGCCTCGACCTGATGGCGGACCTGACGGGGACCGCACCGCCACGGGACGCCATGGCGATCGCCCGCGCCATGTGCGAGGAGCTGATCGGCGACCGGATCGAGCCCATCGACGGCGTCGCGTACGCCCTGGAGCAGCTCGCCGCCGCCCTCGGCGACCGGATGTGCGTGGCCTCCAACAGCCCGCTGGGGATCATGGACAGCCGGCTGCGCAAGGCGGGGATCCTGCGCCACTTCGAGGGCCGGCTCTTCTCCGCGTACGACATCGGCGCCTGGAAGCCCGATCCGAAGCTGTTCCTCTGGGCCGCCGAGCAGTGCGGTGTCACGCCCGACGAGTGCGTCGTGATCGAGGACAGCCCGGTCGGCGTGGACGCCGCCCTGGGCGCAGGGATGCGCGTGCTGCAGTACACCGCCGACCCGGCCGAAGGGCCGCACCGCGAGGGCGCGGTCACCTTCCCCGCCATGCGCCTGTTGCCCCGACTGGTCCTCGAATCACCCCTCATGGCGCCCGTCGCGCCGTCCCTCGCCGCTGCCGCACACCTCGGAGGTACCGCATGAGCAACGCCCGAAAGATCATGGTCCTCGGCGCGGGCGACATCGGCCGCCGCGTCTTCCACGAGCTGGCGCACAGCCCGAACGACCGCCACGTCCAGCTCGTCGGCCGCGACGAGGAGACGGTGCTGCGCGCCGCCAACCTCACCAGATTCTGCAGCGTCCAGCGCGGCTGTACGACCACGGTCAGCCACGCGCAGACCGACATCACGGACGTGGCCCGGACCGCCGAGCGGATATCCGCGTTCGACCCCGACATCATCTTCCTGGCCGTCAGCTACCAGGCCTGGTGGGTCATCTCCACCCTGGAGCAGGACGCCTTCAAGCGGGTGTACGCCGCCAACTTCGGCCCCTGGCTGCCCATGCACCTGGTGCCGGTGATGAAGGCCATGGAGGCCGTCCGGCTCGCCGGCAGCCGCGCCCTCGTCGTCAACGCCGCCTTCCCCGACGCCGTCCACCCCGCGCTCGCCGCGATCGGCCTCTCGCCGGACATCGGCATCGGCAACGTCGCCAACAACGTCCCCGGGATCACCTCGGTCGCCGCCGACGAGCTGGGCCGCTCCACCGCCGACGTCGAGGTGCGCCTGGTCGCCCACCACTACGTCTCGCACCGCCTGTCCCGTACGGGCAACAGCGGCCCCGCCGCCATGGGCCTCGGCATCCGTGTCGACGACAGGGACGTCACCGCCGAGCTCGACGTGGCGGCGCTCCTGAACCGGCTGCCCGCCGAGTACCGCCGCACCGGCGGCCTGCCCGGCCAGACGATGACCGCGTCCTCCGCGCTGAGTGTCCTGGAGCCGCTGGCCGACGAGCGCGACGCGCTCGTCCACGCGCCCGGCGTGGACGGGGCGCTCGGCGGCTACCCGGTGGCCATCGAGAACGGCAAGTTCCGGGCCGTCCTGCCGGACGGCATGACCCCGGAGGAGGCGCACGCGATCAACGTCTCCGGCTCGGTGCAGGACGGCATCGGCGAGATCCGCGCGGACGGCACCGTCGTCTTCGAACCGTCGGCGATGGCGATCCTCGCGGAGGAGATCGGCTACGACTGCCCCGAGATGAAGCTGTCCGAGGCCGAGGGCCGTGCCCAGGAGATCGCCGAGCGCTTCGCGGCGTACCGCGAGCGCACCACGAGGTGACACCGGTTCACCTGCCGCGCGTGTGGCAGTGGCGGGTCTCCGGACACCTCCCGGAGGCCGCCCGCCACGCGCCGGTCCTGGACGCCGCCGAACACGCCAGGCTCGGCGCCCTCCGCGCGGAGGCCGACCGGGACCGGTACCTGGTCGCCCATGTGGCGCTCCGCCGCGTCCTCGGCGAGCGCCTCGGCCTGGCGCCCGCGGCGGTACGGATCGTGCGGCGGCCGTGCACGGACTGCGGCGGCCCGCACGGCCGGCCCGTCGTCGCGGGCGACACCGGCACGCACTTCTCGCTCTCCCACGCCGGTGACCTGGTGGCCGTCGCCGTCGCGGAGGTCGCGGTGGGCGTCGACGTCGAGGAGGTGCCGCCGCCGGACGTGGTCGCGGCGACCGCGCCGACGGTGCTGCACCCCGAGGAGCTCCGCGAACTGGCCGCGCTCCCCGAGGCCGCCCGGCCGGCCGCGTTCGCGCGCTGCTGGACCCGTAAGGAGGCCTGTCTGAAGGCCCTGGGCACCGGCCTGAACACACCGCCGGCCACGGTCCGCGTCGGCACCGGGCTCCGGGCCGTGGCTCTCCCCGGCCGGCACCAGGCCGACGTACCGACGCTGCCGGGGTACGCGGCGGCGGTGGCCACGCACGAGGCCGTGACCGACGATCAGGGAAAGGGATGCACATGAGGCTGTTGCTGCTCGGGGGAACGGACTTCGTGGGCCGCGCGGTCGCCGAGGCCGCGCGCGACCGGGGCTGGGACGTGACCGTGTTCCACCGGGGCGAGCACCCGGCGCCGCCCGGCGTGCGGGTCCTGCGGGGCGACCGCACCGAGCCGGACGGCCTCGACGCGCTCGCCGAAGGCGCGGGGGAGTGGGACGCGGTCGTCGACACCTGGTCGGGCGCACCGCGCACGGTCCGCGACACGGCCCGCCTGCTGGCCGGCCGTGTCGGACGGTACGCCTTCGTCTCCAGCCGCTCGGTGTACGCGTGGCCCGCACCCGCGGGGCTCGACGAGTTCGGACCGCTGGCCGAGGGCGACCCGGACGCCGACGCCACGGACTTCGCCGCCGACAAGCGGGGCGCCGAGCTGGCGGTCGTCCGCGAACTCGGCGCCGAACGCGCGCTCCTGGTCCGCCCCGGCCTGATCCTCGGCCCGCGCGAGAACGCCGGCCGCCTGCCCTGGTGGCTGGCCCGGATCAGCCGCGGCGGCGTGGTCCCCGCGCCGGGGCCGCGCGACACCCCGCTCCAGTACGTCGACGCCCGCGACCTCGCCGACTGGCTCCTGGACGCCCTCGACAAGGGGCTCCACGGCCCGTACAACCTGGTCTCGGAGCCGGGCCGCACCACCATCGGCGAACTGCTCGACCTCTGCGTCCGCGTCACCGGCTCCACGGCCCGCCTGCACTGGGCGACCCCGGAGGAGATCGAGGCGGCCGACGTCTCGCCCTGGACGGACCTCCCCCTGTGGGCACCCCCCGGCACGGACTTCCACGCCGCGATCCACGCGGGCGACGTCACCCGCGCCCTCGCGACGGGCCTCGCCTGCCGACCGGTCGAGGAGACCGTCGCCGACACCTGGGCCTGGCAGCGGGCGGTGCCGGAAGGCGAGTTGAAGACCGCGGCCGGGCTGAGCGAGGAGGCGGAGCGGAAGCTGCCGGCGGCTCGGGACGAAAGACCCTAGGGGCTGTCCGGCAGGTGGGCGGCGGTGGCGGTGCGCGGCCGGAGGACGTAGAAAGCCGGGACGCGTGCCTGCACGATCACGTCACGTTCTGCCATGTTGAGCTACGAAGAGGACACCATGAGCACCGCCTCCGGACAGATACCCGCCGCACCGGACGAACTCGCCCCCACCGAGCGCACCCGCCTCCGCAGGATGCGCCACAAGGGCAGTCACCTGCGCGCCGATCTGGAGGCGGTGCTCGCCGCCGGTTTCCTCTGCCACCTCGGCGTCACCGTCGACGGCACCCCGATGGTGGTGCCCACCGTCTACGGAACGGAGGGCGACCGCCTCTACCTCCACGGATCGGTCGCCAGCCGCAGCCTGGTCCAGGCGCCCGACGCCACCGTCTGTGTGACCGTGACGCACGTCGACGGGCTCGTCCTCGCCCGGTCCGTCTTCGAGCACGGCGTCAACTACCGGTGCGCGATGATCTACGGCGTTCCGCGCGAGGTGACCGACCCGGAGGAGAAGCTGCGCGGCCTTCGGGCGCTCACCGAGCAGAGCGCGCCGGGCCAGTGGGAGTACGCCCGGCAGCCCAGCCGGAAGGAGCTGGCGGCCACCTCGCTGCTCGCGCTCGACCTCACCGAGGCGTCGGTGAAGATCGCCTCGGGCCCGCCGGACGACGGCGAAGGCCCGGACGCGGAACTGGGCCTGTGGGCCGGGGTCCTCCCGGTCGTCACGACCTTCGGTACCCCGATCCCGGACCCCGTGCTTCCGGCGGGCGTCGAACCTCCGGCGCACATCGCCGACCGCGCGGGGAGCCACCTCGGCTGAGGCCCAGGGCTCACTTGCGCCAGAACAGGTGGTGCCTGACGCCGCTGGGGCTGGGCACGACCTCCAGGTGGAACCGGTCGAGGAGCTCGTCCGGCGACTCCCAGAGCCGTGAGCCCGACCCGAGCTCCACGCTGTCCGAGACCGCCACGTGCAGGGTGTCCACGAGGTCGGCGTCGAGGAACTCCCGGATCGTGGCGGCGCCGCCGCCGAGCCGGACGTCCTTGCCCTCCGCCGCGTCCCGGGCCCGCGCGAGGACCGCGGCCGGGTCGGCGTCCACGAAGTGGAACGTGGTGTCGGAGAGCGTGAAGGACGGACGCAGATGGTGGGTCATCACGAACACCGGGGTGTGGAACGGCGGTTCGTCGCCCCACCATCCCTGCCAGTCCAGGTCCTGCCAGGGCCCGCGCTGCGGCCCGAACTTGTTCCGGCCCATGATCTCCGCGCCGATGTTGTTCGCGAAGTCGCGGGTGAAGTAGTCGTCGAGACCCCGGGTCCCCCCGGGGTCCGTGCGGTTCGGCCAGCTCGCGGTGGCGCCGGCCCAGGCGAACATGGTCCCGGGATCGGCGTGACCGAAGGGCCTTTCGAGGCTCTGGTTCTCACCGGCGCCGAATCCGTCGCGCGAGACGTTGAAGTTCATGACTCTGAGCAGCTGATCCACGGGTCTCCTCCTGAGGCTGTCGAAGGGGAGACTGCCCGGACGGGGGCAACTCATCGCCACAGGGGGGCTCGGGTCACCGGATGGGCGTACCGGCGCGGTGGGAGGGACGACAGTTCAGTACTGCTGAACTGTCGTTGTAGAACTATTCGCTTGTGCTGTCGCGTCGGGGTGGGGCAGGTTCGCAGACATGCGCTCCGACCAGGCCGCCCCGTCCGATCCCCCTGATCCACCGGCTTCGCCAGCTCCACCGGCTTCGCCAGCTCCACCGGCTTCGCCAGCTCCACCGGCTTCGCCAGCTCCACCGGCTTCGCCAGCTCCACCGGCTTCGCCAGCTCAACCGGCTCCACCCGCTCAACCTTCTTCACCGGCTCCGCCCGCTCCACCCGCTCCACCCGCTTCACCTGTGCGATCGGCGCGATCCGGCTCACCCTGGCGCGTGGCCGACTTCCGTACGCTCTTCTCCGCGGCCGTCCTGAGCCAGCTCGGCACGAACGTCGGATACGTCGCCGTTCCGCTGATCGCCGTCGAGGCGCTGGACGCGAGCCCCGGCGAGGTCGGGGCGCTCGCCACCCTCTCCACGCTCGCCTTCCTGCTCATCGGCCTCCCCGCCGGCGCCTGGGTGGACCGGCTGCCGCAGCGCCGCGTGCTGATCGCGGCGGACACGGCCCGCGGACTGCTCTTCGCCTCCGTGCCCGTCGCCTGGTGGTGCGACGCCCTCACCCTCGGCCAGCTCTACGCCGTCGTCCTCCTCAGTGGCTGCGCGACCGTCTTCTACGACGTCACGGGCCAGAGCATCCTGCCCCGGTTCGTCGGCCGCGACGGACTCGTCCAGGCCAACGCGGCCATGGTGAGCCTGATGGCCGTCACGAACGTGGCCGGGCGCGGCGCGGGCGGCGGCCTGGTCCAGCTGCTCACCGCCCCGCTCGCGGTGGCGGGCACGGCGGTGAGCCATCTGGCCTCCGCCGTACGGCTGTTGTGGCTGAAGGAGGAGGCGGCTGCGCCCGCCGCGCCCGGTCGGCGGGCGCGGGAGCCGTTGCGCGCGCAGATCGGCGCGGGCGTACGGCACGTCCTCGGGAACAGGGAGTTGCGGGCGCTCGCCCTGTCCGCCTCGCTCACCAACCTCGGCTCGCAGATCCTCAACACGATGATGCCGGTGCTCTTCATCCGCGAACTCGGGCTCTCTGCCGGTGTCCTCGGCGTCTACTGGGCCGCCGGCGGCCTCGGCCTGCTGCTCGGCGCCCGCTGCGCCCGCGCCGTGGCGGCCCGCCTCGGCTACGGCCGCACCCTGGGCCTCGCCGGTCTCGTCCTCGCCCCCGCCGGCCTCCTCGTCCCGCTCGTCGGGCACGGCCCGTGGCTGTGGATCGCGGGTGTGGGGTGGCTGCTCGCGATGTTCAAGACCGGGATGGACAACGTCCTCGGCGTCAGCCTGCGCCAGCGGATGACCCCGGACGGGCTGCTCGGCCGTATGAACGCGACCTTCCGTTTCCTGCTGACCGGGGCCCTGGCGGTCGGCGCCGCCGTCTCCGGTCTCCTCGGCGAGCTGGTCGGCGTCCACGTCACCCTGTGGGTGGGCGGCGCGCTGCTCGCCACCGCGTTCCTGCCGGTGTTCCTCTCGCCGGTAACGGCCCGGCGCACGCTCCCGGCGGAGGCGACCGAACCCGTCACCGTACGACCGGCGGAGGAACGCCGTCCCGTACGGGAAGGGTGAGCGGGCCCGTACGGGAGGGTCGACCGGGCCTGTACGGGAGGAGGGGTGATCGGGCCGGGCTCGGGGCCTCAGTCGCCCAGCACCTGCACGTCCAGACGGCCGAGATGCTCCGGGTCCATCAGGACGTCGACCGCCGTCACGCGCCCGTCGATCACCGTGAAGGCCGTCACCACCGTCGCACCCGCCACCGTGCCCACAAGGCCCGCCGCGCCGTCGATGAGCGCCGGGCGGGCCGTCCGCGCCCGGTCGGCGAGCCGTTCCGAGACCGCCTGCGCCCCGTGGGCGGTCGTCGCCCCGGCCCGTGCCGCGTCCGCGTCGCCGCGCAGCAGCACGTCCGGGTCGAGGAGCGCGCGCACCGCGTCGGAGTCCCCGTCGCGCGCGGCGGCGTGCAGCGCGGCCACGACCTCCTGCTGGCGCGGCAGGTCCGGCTCGGGCATCTCCTCCGTACCCCGTACGCGGGTGGCCGCCCGGCTCACCAGCTGCCGGGTGGCCGCAGGGGTGCGGTCCACGACCGGCGCGATCCGGTCGATCGGCACCGCGAACATGTCGTGAAGGACGAACGCCACCCGCTCGGCGGGTGTCAGCGTCTCCAGGGCGGCGAACTCGCGGGGCTCGTCCGCGGCCCACGGGTCCCAGGGGTCGCGGCGCAGCGCCTCACGCGCCCGCAGCATGCCCAGACAGACCCGCGCGACATCGACGTCCGTGGTCGCTTCCCGTACGGCCAGGTCCGCCTCGGCGGAGGAACCCAGCAGCCGGTACGCGATCGCCCGTGACCGGGACTCCTGCTCCCCGATCAAGGACGATGCGCGACCGTCATGACCCACCGCGTGATCGACCACCTGTGCGCCTCTGCCTCTGCCTCATCCGTAGCCGTGTCAGTCGCCGTGACCCGTCCCGCCGCTGCCGAAGCCGCCGCTGGAGATCCCGCCCCACTTGCGCTTCTCCTCGCTCGGCGGGTCGGGCGAGGTCTCCGTGCCGCCACCGTGCTTCAGCTCGTACGGCATGAGGCGGTGCTCGCCGTCGGTGCGGGGCATCTCCTCCGGCCTGCGGTACTCGGACGTCTCGCCCGGCAGGCCGCCCTCGGGCCGGTGCGGCTGCTCATCGGGGTCGGGCGTCGGGGACTCCTTGTCCCGGATCCTCATCCCCAGCCAGAACGCACCGATCAGTACGGCGACCACGACGAGGCCGCCGAGAACCTGGGCCAGTCCGGACTGCCAGACACCGGCCGCCGTCGTGACCCCTGCGGAATCCACGAGAAAACCGTTCATGTTCCAGAGATACCCAATCTGAGCAATCTAGGACATTCGGGAGCCTTCGAACTCGTAGGAACCTCGCACGAACCACGAACACATCTCATGTGAAACATTTCCCGGGGCCCGTCGCGTCATGGAGGTGTAGGGCGGTCACCGCGACGGAGGGGAGGGACATGAGACAGTCCCGCGCGGACGAGTTCCTGGAGTTCGCAGCCGCCAGGACGGGCCATCTGTACCGGTCGGCATGCCTGCTGACCAGCGGGGACACCCATCTCGCCGAGGACCTGGTGCAGGAGACGCTGGGCCGGATGTACGCGCTGTGGGGGCGCGTCCACCGGATCGGCAACCCGGCCGGGTACGCGCAGACCGTCCTGGTCCGTACGTTCCTCAGCCACCGGCGGCGACGCTCGGCGACCGAGCGGCCACTGGGCGAGCTGCCCGACCGGGCCCCGGAGGGCGGCATCGACCTGACGCTGCGGATCGCCCTGCTCGACGCGCTGGCGGCGCTCGCGCCCAAGGACCGGGCGGTGGTGGTGCTGCGGTACTGGGAGGACCGCAGCGTCGAGGAGACGGCCGACGTGCTCCATGTGAGCTCGGCGGCGGTCCGCACCCGCTCCTCCCGGGCGCTCGCCAAGCTCCGGGAGCGGCTCGGCGGCAGCATCGTCGACTTCGCCCGCCGCTGACCAGGCGTTCCAGGCGCTTCAGGCAATTCGCAAGCTTCCTTTTCTTCTTTCACTCATGGACCGGAGACGGTGATTCGGCATGCCTCTGAACGAGGGACACGACGGTTTCGAGGACGAGCTCGGTGAGGCCCTGCGCCGTACCGGCGACGGTTTCGCCACCGAGGACGGCCGCGAGCTGGTGGCCGGCGGCCTGACCCGCGGCAGGCGCCGGGTGAAGCGCCGCCGGGCGACCGCGGTGATCAGCGGGGTGGCGGCCTTCGCCGTGGTGGGCGTCGGCGGGGTGTACGCCGGTGACCTGCTGGGTTCGGGCAAGGGTTCGGGCAAGGAGACCGAGGGCTCCTCCGTCGCCGCGCCGAAGGGGGAGGGCGGGACCGAGGGGGACGCGGCGTCCGTCCTCAAGGCGAACACCCCGGCCGGCACCTGGACCATCAGCGACAGCGGCGCCCTGTCCGTCGCCGGCGTCTACGACGACGGCAAGGGCGCGGCGGGCGTCACCGTCGGCCTCTACCGGGCGGGGAAGAGCGAGGAGGCCGGCGCGGGCCAGGTGACGTGCCCCGACCAGGCGTACGTGCCGCACGACGCCTGCACCAGCGACAAGCTGCCGAACGGCGACCGGCTGATGGTCCTGCAGGGGTACGAGTACCCGGACCGGCGCACGGACACGAAGACCTGGCGGGCGGTCCTGCTCACGAAGGACGGGTTCCTGGTCGACGCGAGCGAGTCCAACGCGCCCGGCGCGAAGGACTCCTCCGTCACCCGCACCGACCCGCCCTTCAGCCCCGCACAGCTGAAGACGCTGGTCACGGCCTCCGGCTGGCGGCCGCTGCTCGAACGGC
Organism: Streptomyces sp. NPDC048370; assembly: GCF_043200825.1. NCBI lineage: Bacteria > Bacillati > Actinomycetota > Actinomycetes > Kitasatosporales > Streptomycetaceae > Streptomyces > Streptomyces sp. NPDC048370. The sequence goes on from NZ_JBICYI010000003.1 coordinate 648,701, forward strand.
TGCCGGTGCCTCCGGGGACGAAGCCCACCGCACCGCCGGTGGTGGACGGCGCGGACGTCCGGGCGACCCTGCGCTCGCTGCTGCCCGAGGGCCTGTCGGTGGTCTCCGGCGGCGGGCAGGACGAGTTCGCGTACGTCGTCGTGAACGACGGCAAGGGCAAGAGCCTCGTCCAGATCAACGTGCAGAACCACATGGAGGATGTCGCCGACCGGCTCATCGCCGGTGGGACGAAGCTGCCCGACGGGCGCCTGGTGATGGTGACCGAGGAGCCCGGTGAGAAGGGCGGCGCGGGCGTGCTGGCCTGGACGGCCGACACCCTGACGCCGTCGGGCTTCCGGGTCGTGATCTCCGCGTACAACACGGGCGCCCAGCACGACGCCGCGACGCGCACGAAGCCCGCGCTGACGAAGGACCAGCTCAAGACGATCGCGCTCAGCCTGAGGTGGTCGAAGTTCGAGGCGAAGTAGCCCAAGGGGGCGGGGCAGGCAGGGGTGGCGGGGCCGTACGGGACGGCCCCGCCCCACAGCCACGCCCCCGCCGACCGACCTGCAGGGCCTGCCGCCAGGCGCGCCCCTGAACGCGGCCCGCGCGTGCCCCGGAAGGGGGCGGGCGTGCTCCTGAACGGGGCGGCGCGTGCTCCCGAACAGGGCCCGTGCGTGCTCCCGAACGGGGCCCGTGCGTGCTCCCGAACGGGGCGGCGAGGGCCGCGTCACTTCGCGTCGGCGTACCGCTCCACCGTCGCCGTCGTGAACGGGAACCGCACCGGCGTGTGGCCGAAGGCGATGCGGCCCGCCTCGTCCCCGGCCGCGCGGATCGCCTCCGTCACCGCCTCCGCCTCCTCCGCCGGACAGTGCACGATCACCTCGTCGTGCTGGAAGAAGACCAGCTCGGCCCGCATCCCCGCCGTGGCGCGGCGCAACGCGGCGAGCATCAGCAGCGCCCAGTCGGCCGCGCTGCCCTGGACGACGAAGTTACGGGTGAACCGGCCGCGCGCCCGGGCGTTGCCGGAGGCGTACCCCGGGGTGAACTCGCCCTCCCCGCCGCCTGGTTCGGACTCGCCGCCCCCGCCCTCCTGGGGGATGCCCGCCTCCTCGGCCTCGGCCGCGCCGACGGCTCTCGGGCTGGTCCTGCCGAGCCAGGTCCGGACGAGCAGGCCGTCCTCGCCGGCCTTCGCCGCGTCGTCGACGTAGGCCACCGCGCGCGGGAAGCGGCGGCGCAGCGCGGCCAGGTTCTTCAGGCCGTCGCCGCTGGTCTGCCCGTAGATCGCGCCGAGCAGGGCGATCTTGGCGTGGTCGCGGTCGCCGGAGAACGCCCGGTCCGACAGCCGGCGGTACAGGTCGTCGGGGTGCCCGGCGACCTCCATCAGGCCGGGGTCGCGGGAGATCGCGGCGAGGACCCGGGGCTCCATCTGGTCGGCGTCGGCGACCACGAGCCGCCAGCCGTCGTCGGCGACCACGGCCCGCCGGATGACCTTGGGGATCTGCAGGGCGCCGCCGCCGTTGGTGGTCCAGCGGCCGCTGACGGTGCCCCCGGGCAGGTATTCGGGCCGGAAGCGGCCGTCGCGCACCCAGTCCTGGAGCCAGGACCAGCCGTGCGCGGTCCAGATCCGGTACAGCTTCTTGTACGCGACGAGGGGCGCGACAGCGGGGTGGTCGATCTCCTCAAGCTCCCAGCGGCGGGTGGACCGCAACCGGATCCCGGCCTGGGCGAAGGCCTTGACGACGTCGGCGGGCAGGTCGGGGCGGACGCGGCGGCCGAAGGCGGCGGAGACCTCGTCGGCGAGCTCGGCGAGGCGCCGGGGCTCGCCCCCGCCCGCGTACCGCTCGCCGAGCAGCTCGTGCAGGAGCTCGCGGTGCACGTCGGCACGCCAGGGCAGCCCGGCCCGGTGCATCTCGGCCGCGACGAGCATGCCCGCGGACTCGGCGGCGGTGAGCAGCCGCATCCGCCCCGGGTGCTCGGTCCGGTCGTGGCGGGCGTGCTGCTCCGCGTAGACGGCGAGGAGGTCCTCGAAGGAGACGGCCGCGGCGCTGGGTCTGGCCTCGAAGAGGGAGTCCTGCGAGCCGGGCTCGGCGGCCCGCTGGGGCGGATCGGGCGGTACGGGAGCGTTCCGCAGGCGCGCGAGGGCGGCGGCCGCGGACCGGGGCTCCCCGAGCCGCCCCTCGTGGCCGAGCAGCAGCCCTTCGGCGACCTCGATGTCGTAACACCGCTCGACGCGAACCCCGGCGGCGAGCAGCCGGGGGTGGACCTCGGCGGTGGACCGCCACACCCAGCGGGCGACGTCGGGCCGGGAGCGGACGGCCTCGACGAGGTCCGGCTCGCGCAGGACGGGTCCGGCGGGCAGCGCGTCGGGGCCGAGGGGGACGAGCCGTGCTCCGTCCCCCTCCGCCTCGGCGGCCAGCGCCCACCTCTCGCTCATGGGTGCGAGTCTGGCACCCACCACTGACAGCGCCCGGTTACGCCGCTCTGTGGAAGAGCGCGGCGGCCTCCCCCCGCGACGCCACCCCGAGCTTGGTCAGGATGTTGGCGACGTGGAACTTCACGGTGGACTCGCTGATGTGCAGCGCGGCGGCGATCTGCCGGTTGCGGTGGCCGAGGGCGAGGTGGGTGAGGACCTCCAGCTCCCGTCCGCCGAGGCCGGTGAGCGGGTCGACGGCGGCGACCGGGGCGTCGGGGGTGGCCAGCGGGAGGGTTGCCGTGATCGTCGTACCCCAGCCGGGGACGGCGTCGATCTCCAGGCGCCCGCCGAGGACCTCGAGGCGGTCGATGATGCTGCCGGCGCCCATGTCGCAGTCGGCGAGGGTGCCCGGCCCGTCGTCCCGCAGGGTGGCCCGCAGCTCGTGCTCGGTGACCTGCCAGCTGATGTGGACCCGGCCCACGGACTCCTGTTCCAGGACGACGAGCAGCAGCGCGCGGACGATGGCCCGGGCGCCGTGGGCCACGTCCGCCGCCAGGGTGCGGGGGGTGGCAGGGGGGCCGAGTTCGAGCCGTACGGGGCTGTGCCGGAGCATCGTCCGCAGTCCGTCCGCGAGCCGCTCGAAGGCCTCGTGGGCCGGTTCCCCGGCGAGCGAGCGGTCCCGCTTCGACTCGGACCGCATCTGGATCAGCGCGTTGACGGCGAGGTCGGTGGCGGTGGTCCGGGCGGACGTGTCGTCGAGGGCGCGGCTGCGGAGCACCCCGAGGATCCCGGAGAGCGCGGAGGAGTGAGCCGTCGTGAGCTCGGCGATCACGCGGGCCCGGGTGTCGGCGGCGGCCCGCGAACGGGCCAGGGCACCGGGCATCGCCTCGACCGCGAACCGGTCGAAGTGACTGGTCACCAGGTCCCAGAGGGCCTGCGCGACGGCGAGGACCTCGTCGGGCACGGGCGCGGTGCCGTCCTCCCGTACGAGGACGAGGACGGAACGCCGCGCGGTCGCGTCGCTGGTGACGGCGACGACCTCGCGCTCCTCGCCGTGGACGACCGCGGTGCCCTGCCAGGGGCTGCCGGGGGTGCCGGAGGCGAGCAGCGGGGTGAGCTCGGCGGCGCTGGGGACGGCGGACTCGCCGACGCTCTTGTAGGGCGAGTGGGCGCAGTGGGTGGCGAGTTCGGCGGCCGCCCGGTGGGGGATCAGCGGGCCGAGGACGGCCGAGAGCCGGGGCAGGATCTGGCCGAGCGGCTGCCGGACGATCTCGTACGCGGAGTTGAGCGTGTGCGCGTCCATAGGGGCCAGCGTAGTGAGGGATTGAGGGAGCCGACCTGTCCTTTCGACCAGCGGGGACTCCCCATTGGGAGGGCGGGAGAGGAGGTGAAGGACCGACAGTCTGACGCCATGAAGTCGGACAACGAACGAGGGTCTGTGGAGGCCGAGATGGAAGCGATCGTGTACGAGGAGTTCGGCGGCCCGGAGGTCCTGCGCCACGAGACGGGGGTGGCGGTGCCGGAGCCCGGCGCGGGCGAGGTGCGGGTGAAGGTGGCGGTGGTGGGCGTCAACCCCGTGGACCACAAGCGCCGTTACGGCTGGGTGGAGCGGTTCTACCCGACGACGTTCCCGGCGGTGCCGGGCCTGGAGTTCGCCGGCACGGTGGACGCGCTGGGGCCGGGGGTCACCGGGGTCGCGGTCGGCGACGAGGTCCTCGGGTGGACGAAGACCGGCGCCTACGCCGAGTACGCGCTGTCGGAGCTGTACGTCCCGAAGCCGGCGGCTCTCTCCTGGGAGCAGGCCGCGAGCCTCCCCGTGGCGGGCGAGACGGCGGCGCGGGTCCTGGCCCTGTTGGGCGTGAAGCAGGGCGAGACCCTGCTGCTGCACGGCGCGGCGGGGGTGGTCGGCTCGGTTGCGGTGCAGCTGGCGGTGGCGGCGGGGGTGACGGTGATCGGCACGGCGTCGGAGCCGAACCACGCGTACCTGAGGTCACTGGGCGCGATCCCGGTGACGTACGGCGAGGGCCTGGCGACCCGGGTCCGCGCGGCGGCCCCCGACGGCATCGACGCGGTCTTCGACGCGGCGGGCCACGACACGCTGCCGGTCTCCATCGAACTGATGGCGGGCGAGAAGGCCCGCATCGTCACGATCGCCGCAACGGACGCGGAGGCCCACGGCATCGTCTTCTCGGGCGTCATGGCGCCCCCGGAGGAGGTCCGCGCCACCCTCACCACCCAGACGACCCAAGCCGCCCAAGGCACCCTGACGATCCGCGTCGCGGAAACCCTCCCCTTGAAGGAGGCGGCCCGAGCCCAAGCACTCAGCGAATCGGGCAGCCCCCGAGGCAAACTGCTCCTGCTGCCGTGAGGGGGCATGCGCGGGCCCGGGTTCGCGGCCAAGCCCCGGCTTTCGCCCCGGCCTTCGCCCCGGTCTCGACGGTCGCCATGACGAAGACGGGGCGGTGACCCGGCTCCGACCCCGGTCACCGCCCCGTTCACCCACCTTCGCCGCTCAGCGCGTCGCGCGCCACGCGGGGAGGGCCGAGGCGGTCGCGGCGACCAGGGCGCAGGTGGTCGTCGTCGCGGTCAGGGTGGGCCAGGGGAGGGAGAGGGCGACCGGGGCCGAGAGGGTCGCCAGGGCGGTGCCCTGGACGGCCAGGCAGACCGCTGTCACCGCCAGGCCCAGCGTCGCGCCGATCGCCACCGCGAGCGCGGACTCGCCCGTCACGACCCGCAGGATCTGGGCGCGGGTGGCACCGGCCAGGCGGAGCGCGGCCAGTTCCCCGCCCCGTACCGACGTCGCCATCAGCAGCGTGTTGGCGAGCGCGATCACCGTGTAGACGAGCGCGATACCGAGGACCAGGAGCAGGCCGAGCCGCGTCTCCGGGCTGGACGCCGGGTGCGTGGCGGCCGCCCAGTCGTCCACGCTCCGTACGGTCCCGCCGGCCGCCGCGAGCGCCTCGCGGTCCATGTCCCGTACGGTCCCGCCAGCGCCAGCGGCCGCGGCCGTCGGCGTCTCGGCGCCCACGCCCCGTACCGTCCCGCCCGCGCCCGCCGGCGTCTCGGCGTCCACGCCCCGCGCGTCGATCCGGTCCACGACCGACCCCGGCGCGTTCGCCCGCGTCACGTACGGTCCGTTGTCGCCCGTCCCGAGGGCCAGGACCGCCACCACCCGCAGCCCCACAGGACCGCTCCCGTCCGCGCGCCACACCTGCACCACGTCACCGACCGACCGCCGCTCGAACTCCTCGTTCACGACGATCGACCCGTCGTCCAGGTCGGCCACGTCCCCCGCCACCACCGGCAGCCGCGCCAGCTCCGCGAACGCCGCCGGGTCCGACACCGCCCGCGCCCCGTACTTCACCAGCGCCTCCGCCCCGTCCCGTACGAAGACCGAGGTGGCGCCCGTCGCCGACGTACCCGGCACCGGCCGTAGGTCCTCGCCCGTCACCACCCACTCCGCACGCGTCTGCTCCCGCGCCTCCGCCGCCTTCGTGCCGGTGACCGTCGCCGCCGACCCGAGCAGCGAGCCGGCCAGCGCGACCGTCACGAGGACCGGCGCGGCGACGGCGGCGGTACGGCGGACGGCCGCCGCGCTGTTCTCCCGTACGAGCATCCCCGTCGCCCCCGGCAGCCGCAGCGCCCGCACCACCGGCCGCACAAGCAGCGGAGCGAGCAGCGCGACGCCGGTGATCAGAAGCATCGGCAGCGTCGTGTACGTCTTCCGCTTCAGCAGCTCCGACGGCTCGGTGACACACGTCCACACCAGCAGCCCCGCGCCCGTCACCAGCAGCCCCGCGCCGAGCAGCGCCCGGCCGAGCGGCAGCACGTCCGCGTCGACGTCCGCCTCCCGCAGCGCCGCCGCAGGACCGACCCGCCCCGCCCGCCGCGAGGCGGCGAAGGCCCCGGCGAGGGCCACGGTCACGCCCGTCCAGAAGGCGACGTGGAAGGGCCAGGCGGCCCCGCCGATCGCGAACCACTCGGGCGCGAGACCCCCCTCCACGAGCACCCGCGCCAGCCACGGCGCCGCCCACCCGCCCAGCGCGCACCCGGCCGCCGAGGCGAGCACCCCGACCGCGGCGGCCTCCGCGAGCAGCATCCGCCGCACCTGACCGGGCGTCGCGCCCGCCGTCCGCAGCAGCCCGAACTCGCGCCGCCGCAGTGCGACCGCGAACGCGAACGTGGACGCGACGACGAAGACCGACACGAAGGTGGTGACGCCCCCTGCGGTGCCGAGGAGGGCGTTGACGGCGACGAGCGCCTCGGCGTCCCGCTCCGGTTCGGGGTCGGCGCGCCGCCGCTCGTCCCCGGTGAGCACCTGCGCCCGGTCCCCGACGAGCGTACGGACCTCGGCAGCGGGTCCGTGGACGCCGACGGCGTCGGGACCGCCTACGGTGGTGACGGTCCAACGGGCCGTCAGCTCGGCAAGGAGTTCGATGTCCACAGGCTGTGGACGGTCGAGCTTCTGCGAGACGGTGGCCGTGCCAGGACCCCGCCGTACGCCGACGGTGACCGCGTCCCGCCCCTTCACGACCACAGGCGCACCCGCGAACCGCTGCGGGGCGCGCTCGGGAGCGTCGAAGGTGGAGGCGAGACCGAGACCCATGGTGGTGAGGAGCCCGACGCCGAGGGCGAGGGCGACGAAACTACCGACGAAGGCGGCCCGACGGGCACGCAGCCCGGAGAGAACGACGATCAGCACGGGAGGACCTCCACGCCGGAAGAACCCTTGAGGCCGCCGTCGACCGGCCCGGTGTCCACTGCGGTACCGGTCTCCACTCCGGACCCGGTCCCCGCCCCGGACCCGTTCCCCACTCCGGACCCGGTCTCCGCCCCGGACCCGTTCCCCGCCCCGGACCCGGTCTCCACCCCGGACCCGTTCCCCGCCCCGGACCCGGTCCCCACCCCGGTAACGGACCCCACCCCGGACCCCGTCTCCAACCCCGCCATCCGCGCCGCGACCCCCTCCACCGTGGGCCCGTACAGCTCCCCCGCCACCCGGCCGTCGACGAGGAAGACCACGCGGTCCGCGCGCGCCGCCGCCACCGGGTCGTGCGTGACCATGACGATCGTCTGGCCGTCGCGGTCGACCAGCTCCCGGAGCATCGTCAGGACCTCGCGGCTGGTGGTGGAGTCCAGGGCTCCGGTCGGCTCGTCCCCGAAGAGGACGGCCGGACGGGTGATCAACGCCCGTGCGATGGCGGCCCGTTGCTGCTGTCCGCCGGACAGTTCCCCGGGCCGGTGTTTCTCCCGCCCGCCGAGCCCGACCCGTTCCAGCGCAGCCCGCACCTCGCCCCGCGACACCCGCCGCCCCGCGAGCCGCAGCGGCAGGGCCACGTTCTGGGCGGCCGTCAGTGAGGGCAGCAGGTTGAAGGACTGGAAGACGAAGCCGATCCGGTCCCGCCGCAGCAGCGTCAGCCGCCGCTCGCTCAGCCCTTCCAGGGCGACGCCGCCGACCTCGACGGTCCCGCCCGTGGGCCGGTCGAGGCCCGCCGCGCACTGCAGGAGCGTGGACTTGCCGGAGCCGGAGGGCCCCATGACGGCGGTGAAGGTCCCGGTACGGAAGTCCAGGTCGACGCCGTCCAGGGCGCGGACGTCGCGGTGGTGGCGCCGGAGGCCGACGAGCCGTACGGCGGTGTCGGAGTGGGGTACGGGGGGCGCGGGGAGGGTCGTTGAGGTCATGCCTCAAGCGAACCGTTTCGGCGTCCCCCGATCACGACCGCTGGAGGGCGTCCCAGGGGTATGCCTGGCCCTACCCCCGAGGTACGGCTGCCGCCTCCACCGCCGCCACGAACACCTCCAGCGCGTCCAGCGGCTCCCGCCCGAGCAGCTCCCGGAGATCGCTCTTGACCTCCGTACCGTCCATGAAGCCGTGCGCGATCGCCGAGTACGTGCCCGTGAGCATCGGGACCTGGAACGCCTCGGCGCCGGAGGCGGCGATCGCGGCGCGCGCGTCGGCGAGGGAGCCGGGCGCGTACGCGGCGCCGAGCGCACGCGCCAGGTCGGCGCCGCCGAGGGGCCGTTCGCCGACGAGTTCGTACGTGCGGCCGGCGTGCGCGGCCGGGGCCGTGGCGACGCGGACCGCGATCTCGGCGAGGTCCTCGCGGGCCACGGCGGCGAGCCGGCCCTCGCCGAGGGGGCCGGTGATGCGGTTGTCGGCGTCCGGGGTCGCGATCCAGGTGAGGAACTCGGCGTACAGCCCGTTGCGCAGCACCGTCCAGTCCACGCTCGACCGCCGCAGCCGCCGCTCGGTCCAGCGGTGGGCGAGGGAGTACGTGAGGTGGTCGCCGTCGCCGGAGAGACTGGTGTAGACGATGTGGCCGACCCCGGCCGCCTCGGCGGCGGATATCGCGGCCTCGTGCCGGGCGATCACGACGTCGTCCTCGCCGTACCCGGCGGAGATCAGCAGCAGGGTGTCCACCCCGGCGAATGCCTCCGGCAGGGTGGCGGGCGCGTCGAAGTCGACGAGCCGGGTGCCGGGCAGCCCGGCGCGGGTGCCGAGGACCACGTCGTCCGCGCGGTCCTCCCGCCCGGCGAGGCGCTGCGCGACGAGCGAGCCGAGACTGCCGGAGACACCGGTGACGAGCAGCATTGTTCCCCCTGGTTTCGTGGTTCTGGCCGGTGAGGACCATCCTGGAGGCAGTGCGCGGATCTTGTAAGGAGGCACATTCATGTACGAGGGGCACACCGAGGTAACCACCGACGTGACGACCGACGTAACCGCCGACGTAACCGCCGACGTAACCGCAGACGTAACCACGGACCCGCTGGTGAGCTGTGCGGAGGAGTGCGGGGTACGGGATGTGCAGGACCGGCTCGGCGACAAGTGGACCGTGCACGTGGTGGTCGAACTGGCGGCGGGGGCACGGCGGTTCAGGGAGCTGCAGCGGCTCGTCACCGGGATCTCGCAGCGGATGCTGACGCTCACGCTGCGGCGCCTGGAGCGGGACGGGCTGGTGACGCGGACCGTGTACCCGACGACGCCGCCGCAGGTGGAGTACGAGCTGACGGAGACGGGGCACAGCATGACGCACCTGATCAAGCAGCTGATCGACTGGTCGCTCGACCACCGCGCGGTGATCGGCCGGGCGCGCGAGGAATGGGACGCGAAGCAGCGGTGAGTACGGGTACGACGGTGGAGAGGGCCCTGGAGACGGCCCTGTACACGGACGAGGAAGCGCCCCTGGACACGGCGGCGTCGCTGCTCGCGGCGGACCGGTCGGCGGACGCGGAACTGGCGCGCAGGGGCGAGGAGTTCGTACGGCGGGCGTGGGAGCGGGGCTGGCAGCCGGCGGATCTCGTACGGCTGGTGCGGCGGGAGCTGGCGGAGGAGCACGTACGGCTCGCGGGCGCCCTGATCGCGGCGGAGACGGCGGGCTACGCCCACCTGCCCCACCGCTGGTCGGCCCAGCTTGCGGACCTGGACACGGCGCCCACCCGCGCGGACCGCTTCTCGTCGGCGACGACGGCGTTGGAGCTGTACCGACTGCTGGTCAGGCTGCCGTCCCTGGAACCGGTGGGCCCGGTGCCGGGCGACGCGCTTCCGGCGCCGGCGGCGGGGGAGCCGCGGATGCTGACGCGGGTACGGGCGCTGCTGGCGAAGGCGGAGGCGACGGGGTACCCGGAGGAGGCGGAGGCGCTGACGGCCAAGGCCCAGGAGCTCATGGCCCGGCACAGCCTGGACGAGGCGGCGCTGGCGGCGCGGACGCCCTCGGGGGACGTGCCGGGGGCGATGCGGATCGGGGTGGAGCCGCCGTACGAGCAGGCGAAGGCGATCCTGCTGGACGCGGTGGCGTCGGCGAACCACTGCCGGGCGGTGTGGAACGAGCCGTACGGCTTCTCGACGGTGGTCGGCTTCGAGGCGGACCTGGATCCGGTGGAGCTGCTGTACACCTCGCTCCTGGTGCAGGGGACGGCGGCGATGACGCGGGCGGAGGCTCAGCAGCGGGCGGGCGGCAGGAAGCGAACGAAGTCCTTCCGCCAGTCCTTCCTCCTCGCGTACGCGAACCGCCTGGGCGCCCGCCTGGCGACGACGACCCGCCGCGTGGCCGCCGAGACCCCGACGCTCCTGCCGGCCCTGGCGTCCCGCGAGGTGGCGGTGACGTCCCGCGCGGACGAGATGTTCCCGGAAACCCGCACGACACGCGTCCGCGCGATGTGGGACGAAGCAGGCTGGACCCACGGCACAACCGCCGCCAACGCCGCCGGCCTCCACCCCCACCGATCCGAACTGCCTGACCGCTAGGGGCTGTCCGGCGGATCAGGGCCGGGGCCACGGCGTCTGGCACGGCACCTCGCCGCGTTGCCGAAACGCCCGAACAGCTCCGCTATCAGGACGCTCCGGCGCCTTGCGATGCACCGCACCAGACGCCGCGTCCTATCCGGCCCTGATCCGCCGGACAGCCCCTGGCGCTTACGGGGGCAGGGTGCCCCCCGACCCGACAGCCCCGCCTCCCCACTCCCTCGCGGCGCGAAGCCCCCGCGCCCCCGCCCGCCAGGGACCCGGGGTCACCCGCCCCGCCCCCCACACCTTCGCGGCGCGAAGCCCCCGCGCCCCCGCGCCCCCCGCCCGGGGTCCCGGGGGCACCAACCCCCGGACCCCCACCCCCCCACCCGCCCCCGGCAGGGTTTCGGGAAGGGGCGGGGTGGGGGCGAAATGCCCCGTTCGTACCGCTACGCGGATACGCTCGGGGCATGAGCTGGCCGCGGGCCCTGAAAGCGACCGCCCGTTCCGGGCTCACCGTCGAGCGGCGCCGTCTCGAACCGCTCGTCGCCGCCCGCGCAGCCCTCGGCCTCGCCCTCGTCGTCGGCGCGACGCTCGCGCTCTTCGGCCCGGGAGCCGCCGTCAGCTCCGCGTTCGGCGCCTTCCAGGCCGCCATCGCCACCTTCCAGCGCTCCTGGCGTCCCCGCCCCACCCTCGCCCTCGCCTCCGGCGCCAGCCTCGCCGTCTCCACCTTCCTCGGCTACGTCACCGGCGCCGGCCCCCACCCCGGCCCCTTCCTCGTCCTGCTCGCCGTCTGGACGTTCCTGTCCGGCCTCGCTTGGGCCGCAGGCCCGACCATCGGCATCATCGCCTCCTCCAACGTCGCGATGATGCTGGTCACCGTCACCCTCCCCACCTCCGTCGCAGCCGCCGCAGGCCACGCCGCGATGATCGCCGTCGGCGGACTCGTCCAGGCCGCCCTGGTCGTCCTCCTCCCCGTACGCCGTTGGGGCGCCCAGCGCGACGCCCTCGCCGACGCCCTCGCCGCAGAGGCGGACTACGCCCGGCGCCTGCGCCACGACCCCACCGCCGCCTTCGACCCCGTCCCCCTCATGACCGCCCGCAGCGCCGCCGCCGTCACCCCCCGCCAGGCCCGCCGCCGCCCCGCCGAACTCCACGGCGCCCGGGGCCTCGCCGAGCGGATCCGCCCCGTCCTCGCCTCCCTCGCCGACCCCGCCGTCGGCGCCTCCGCCGAGGGCCCGCAACGCGACCGCGTCCGCGAACTCCTCGCCGCCGCGGCCGCCGTCCTCGACGCCGCCGCCCACGCGATCCGGCTCGGCGAGCCCGTCGACCTCCCGCCAGGAGCCGTCGCCGCCCTCCGTACCCCCGACACCGGCGCCATCCTCAGCGGCCCACCCCGCCGCGCCGCCGTCCGCCTCGCCGCCCTCCTCGACGACGTCGTCGAAACCGCCGAACCCCGCACCGAAACCGCACCCGACGCCCCCACCGGCCCCACCCCCACCGGCCCCACCCCCACCGGCCCCACCCCCACCGGCCCCACCCCCACCGGCACCACCCACACCGGCCCCACCCCCACCGGCCCCACCCCCACCGGCACCACCCCCACCGGCCCCACCCCCACCGGCACCACCCGCGCCCGCCCCACCCTCCTCCGCCTCGCCCCCGTCGTCGTCGCCCGCATGCGCGCCGAACTCCGCCCCGACTCCCCGGTCTTCCGGCACGCCGTCCGCGTCACCGCCGTCACCGCCGTCGGCTACGTCCTCGGCTCCGCCCTCCCCCTCGGCCACGGCTACTGGGCCCCGATGGCCTCCGTGATGGTCATGCGCCCCGACTTCTCGCAGACGTACTCCCGTTCCGTCGCCCGCTTCGGCGGCACCCTCGTCGGCGTCGCCCTCGCCACCGCCGTCGTCCGGACGGCGGACCCCGGCGTGTACGCCTCCGCCGCGCTCGCCGTGGCCTGCGCCTTCGGGATGTACCTGCTGATGCGCACGGGGTACGCCGCGAGCCAGGTGTGCGTCGCCGCGTACGTCGTTTTCCTGCTCGGCATGGGCGGTTCGGCCTGGACCCAGACCGTGTACGAACGGGTCGTCCTGACCCTCCTCGGCGGAGTCCTCGCGATGCTCGCGTACGCCGTCTATCCGGCCTGGGAGACGCCTCGGCTGCGCGGCCGCCTCGCCGACTGGCTGGTGTCCGACGGCCGTTACGCCGCCTCCGTCGTCGCCCACTACGCCAACCCGGCCGGCCCGGTCTGCGCCGACGTGCGCGAGGCGTTGCTCGACACCCGGGCCGCCCGGATCGCCTGGCAGGAGGCGCTGGACCGGGCGACCCACGAACCGGTGCGCCACCGCGGCCTGTCACGTGCGGCGGCGGACGACGCGGGGCACGCGCTCGCCCAGTTCGGCAGGGTCGCGATGCTGATGGAGGCGCACCTGCCGGAGCGCGGCGCCCCGCCCGTCCCCGCGGCGGCGACCCTCGCGGAGGCGCTGCGCCACGCGACGGAACGGGGCGGGAAGGCGGTACGGGAGCGCAGGGTGCCGGAGTGGGACGAGCTCCGCGAGACGGTCGCGAGCTGCGGGCCGTTGATGGAGGACCCGCTGCTGCGCAAGGGCGCGGGTCTACTTCTGGACGCCTTGGACGACCTGGCGGCCGCCCTCACGCCCCGCACCTGACACGAAGCCCGCACCGGGCGCCGGACCTCCCCACCAGCCACGAAGCCCGCACCGGGCGCCGGACCCTCCCCACCAGCCACGAAGCCCGCACCGGGCGCCGGCCCCTCCCCACCAGCCACGAAGCCCCACTCCCACCAGCCACGAAGCCCCGCCGCCCCCGCCCGCGATCCGCCCCCCCCGGGCCCCCTACCAGGACGCCTTACGCACCCCCGGCAAGAACCCCGCGTGCGCCTGCTCCCGCAGCCGTACCCGTGAGATCCCGAACTTCCGCAGGTGCCCCCGCGGCCTCCCGTCCACCGCGTCCCGGTTGCGGACCCGCGTGGCGCTCGCGTCGCGGGGCTGGCGTCGCAACTCCCGTAGCGCGGCCTCGCGTTCGGCCTCCGGCGTGGACGGGCGCCGGATGGTCTCCTTCAGTTCGGCCCGCCGTTCGGCGTACCGCTCCACGACGCCCTTCCGGCGCTCATTGCGCGCGATCTTGCTCTTCTTCGCCATCAGACCCGCACTCCCCGCGCGCGGATCCGGGCCACCGCGGCCTCGATCCCGATCGTGTCGACGGTCTTGATCGCGCGGGCGCTCAGCGTCAGCCGGACGTACCGGCCCTCGCCGGGCAGCCAGTAGCGCTTGTTCTGGATGTTCGGGTCGAACCGCCGCGACGTGCGGCGGTGGGAGTGCGAGATGCGGTTGCCGAAGCCGGGCTGGGCGCCGGTCAGCTGGCAGTGGGCGGACAAGGGTGACCTACCTCTCGGGAGAACGTTGGAAATGGGAACCATTTTCATTTACTCTACACATCATGGCCCGCAACGAACTCCGCCCGATCATCAAACTCCGGTCCACCGCCGGCACCGGTTTCACCTACGTCACCCGCAAGAACCGCCGCAACAACCCCGACCGACTCGTCCTGCGCAAGTACGACCCCGTCGCCGGCCGTCACGTCGACTTCCGAGAGGAGCGCTGAGCACCCGTGCAGCACGACATCCACCCCCCGTACGGCCCGATCGTCTTCCGCGACAAGGCCGGTGACTTCGCCTTCCTCACCCGCTCCACGCTGACGAGCGATAAGACGGTCGTGTGGGAGGACGGCAACACCTACCCCGTCGTCGACGTCGAGATCTCCTCCGCGAGCCACCCCTTCTACACCGGCACCGCCCGCGTCCTCGACACCGCCGGCCGCGTGGAGCGCTTCGAGCAGCGGTACGGACGGCGCGAGGCACGCTGATGCCCCCGACGCCCCCGACCCCTCCGACGCCCCCGACCCCTCCGACGCCCCCGACCCCACCGCCGTCCCCGGACGGCCCCCTCTCCGTCGCCCTCGTCGGCGGACTCCACTCCGACGCCCGCCGCGCCGCCGTGGACCGGCTCCTCGCCACCGTCCCCGGCAGCGTCGCGCTCCACCACGACCTCGCGACGGCCCCCGAGACGGGGACCGTCGCCCGTACGGTTCGCGACGCCACCGGGGTCCTGTCCACCGGCGAGACCCCGCTGGTCAACGACTGCGCCTGCTGCGCCCTGCGCGAGGACCTCGTCCCCGAGCTCCGGCGGCTCGCCGACTCCGGGCTCACCCGCCTCGCGGTCGTCGAGCTCTGGGACTCCGTCGAGCCCAAGGCGATGGCCGAGGTCGTGGTCGCGGCCGGGCTCCGGCTCACCTCCGTGGTCACCGCCGTCGACCCGGCCCTGGTCCTGCCCTACCTCGGCAACGGCGACGACCTCGCCGAAGCCGGACTCGCGGCCGCCGCCACCGACCAGCGGACCGTCGCCGACACCTGGGCGCGCCAGCTCGAGTACGCGCCCGTCCTGGCCGTCGTCGACAGCCCCGACGCGGACGACGAGGACCGCGCGCTCCTCGCCCAACTCCACCCCACCGCCCGGCAGATCCCCGTCGAGTCCGGTACGGAGCTGGCCGCGGCCGCCCTCGCGGGCTTCGACGTCGAGGCCGCCGCGGCCGCCCAGCACCCGGCCTGCGCGCTGCTGCCCCAGGAGGCCGACGACAGCGGGGTGGCCACCTTCGTCTGGCACCACACCCGGCCGTTCCACCCCGAGCGGCTGTACGCGGCCCTGGAGGACCTGACCTGCGCCGCCGCCCGCAGCCGCGGCCGGTTCTGGCTCGCCGACAAGCCCGACGTCCTGCTCCACTGGGACGCGGCCGGCGGCGCGCTCTGCGTCGAGAGCGTCGGCCCCTGGCTGGCCTCCCTGCCCGACGCCGCCTGGGAGATGGTCCCGCCCGTCCGCCGGGCCGCCGCCGCCCTGGACTGGGACCCCGAGCACGGCGACCGCTGCCAGCACCTGGTCTTCACCTCGCCCGGCCTGGACCGCGAGGGACTCGCCGAGGTCCTCGACTCCTGCCTGCTCACCGATGCCGAGTACGCCGCCGGGCGCGACGCCTGGAAGCTGCTGCCGCCCGCCTTCGACTCCCTCCTGGAGGTCTGACCCCCGTGTCCCCCAAGCCGCCCAAGCCCCCCAAGTCCCTCCGTAAAAACGTCAAGCCGCGACCGAACCCCTTGGACCGTGACGGCGTCTCCTATGTCGACTACAAGGACACCGACCTGCTGCGGAAATTCATTTCCGACCGGGGCAAGATCCGAAGCCGTAGGGTGACACGGGTGAGCGCGCAGCAGCAGCGGCAGATCGCCCGGGCCGTCAAGAACGCGCGGGAGATGGCACTCTTGCCGTACTCGTCGGTAGCTCGCTGAGAGCACGTGCCGCCCCACGCGCCGACCGCGTGCGGACCCACACGGCGCGGCGCGGGGTCGCGCGCAGTCGCGTAGTCGCTACGCCACCCCTCGTGCACGTGCATCTGCTCATGCATTGGCATATGAACACAGCTATGATCCGAGGAAGTTGACACCTGCATCAATCATCTCGGGGAGCTACCGGTGCATCATGCGCATCACGCGTACAACGGCATGGCGGCCACGGAGCTCCAGGGTGTCGTGTGGCAGAAGAGCCGGCACAGCAACTCCCAGGGTTCCTGTGTGGAGTTCGCCAAGCTGCCGGGCGGCAACGTCGCCGTGCGCAACTCGCGCCACCCCGACGGGCCGGCGCTGGTCTACACGCCCGCCGAGATAGAGGCGATGCTCCTCGGCGTCAAGGACGGGGAGTTCGACCACCTGGTCTGAGGTGCGCAGGCGATGCGCAGACGTTCTCATACGTAAGGAAAGGGCCCCGGCATCCCGCCGGGGCCCTTCCTCATCGCTCGGAGACGTATACGCGTGCCACGCCGCTGCACGCGTGGGTCGCTCCGGCATATACGCGCGTCACGCCGCCGCACGCGTGGGTCACTCCGGCGTATACGCGCGTCACTCCGGCCCTATCCGGAACAACGCCCAGACCACCTTGCCCTGGAGCGTCCCCGCCAGCGGGTGCCACCCCCAGCTGTCGCTGAAGGAGTCGACCAGGAACAGCCCGCGTCCCGACTCGGCCGCGAAGTCCTCGTCGCCCTCGCGCGTCTCCGGGCTCTTGTGGCTCGGGTCGCGCACCGCGCAGACCAGGCGGCTCGTCCAGCGCATCAGGTGCAGCCGGACCGGGGGACTGTTCCGGCCTTCGTCCGGCGTGGACTCCGACGGGAGCGCGTGGCGCAGGGCGTTGGTGACGAGTTCGGAGACGACGAGGGCGACGTCGTCGAAGCGTTCGGTGAGATCCCACTGCGCGAGCGTGGCCCGGGTGAACTTCCGTGCGCCGCGCACCGCTTCGTATGCGGGAGGCAGGGCGCAGGAGGCGGAGTTGGAGACGGCGGCGGGATCGATCGGCGGAAGCCCCTGCCGTAACGGCTCGAGCATGGTCGATCCATTCGTCCCCATGCGAGGCACTCCCGGGAATCGCGGCGAATCGCGGATGTGGTGCGGTTGCGCGGGGTCCATCGTTCCGAATGCGACCACTGGATGCAAGGGCAGATGCACGTGCACGCGCCGGACCTGTCCACCCCCGTGCCGATTTTGTGCATATCTTCTGCGCACTACTTTCGCCTTGATCAGGAAGTCGCCCTGAAGTTGCCGTCTTTCCGTAATCGAATGTGTACGGGCTGAAGCGTTTAGTGGCAGAATCCGGGGGCCCGAGACCGCGAAGGAGAGGCTGGAGCCGTGACCGCAGTCGAATCGAGCGGAGCGAGCGGAAGCGTCGTGCGGCGCATCCTGCTGGGTTCGCAGCTGAGGCGGTTGCGCGAATCGCGCGGCATCACCCGCGAGGCGGCCGGCTACTCGATCCGCGCGTCCGAATCCAAGATCAGCCGTATGGAGTTGGGCAGGGTGAGCTTCAAGGCAAGGGACGTCGAGGACCTGCTCACGCTCTACGGGGTCAGCGACGAGTCCGAGCGCGGCTCGCTGCTCGGGCTCGCCCGCGAGGCCAACGTGGCGGGCTGGTGGCACAGCTTCGGCGACGTGCTGCCCGGCTGGTTCCAGACGTACATCGGTCTCGAGGGCGCCGCCTCCCTCATCCGGATCTACGAAGTCCAGTTCGTGCACGGCCTGTTGCAGACCGAGTCGTACGCGCACGCCGTCGTCACCCGGGGCATGCCCGACGCCCCGCGCGCCGAGATCGACCGCCGCGTCGCGCTCCGCCTGGAGCGGCAGAAGGTCCTCGTCTCCGAGCGCGCCCCGCACTTCCACGCCGTCCTCGATGAGGCGGCCCTGCGCCGCCCGTACGGCGACCGGGCCGTGATGCAGGGCCAGTTGAGGCATCTGATCGAGATCTCCGAGCATCCGCACATCACGCTCCAGGTGATGCCCTTCAGCTACGGCGGACACGCGGGCGAGAGCGGTGCGTTCACCATGCTGAGCTTCCCGGAGTCCGACCTCTCCGACGTCGTCTATCTGGAGCAGCTGACCAGCGCGCTGTACCTCGACAAGCGCGAGGAGGTCGCCCAGTACGCGCGCGTGATGGAGCGGCTGGCCGAGGAGAGCCCCGATCCGGCCGAAAGCCGTGATCTTCTCCGGGGACTCCTTCAACTCACGTAGGACGTAAGTACGATGACGTGACATCAGCAAGTGCAGCCGTCCCGGCCGTCACAGTCGCCACAGCGTCCGCCACCGCGGGTTAAGGGGTCTCGCCTCATGTCCTACTTCACCGACCTGGCCCACCAGCACATAGACGGCGAGTGGAAGCCGGGCAGCGGCTCGTGGGACATCATCGACTTCAACCCGTACACGGGTGAGAAGCTCGCCTCGATCACCGTCGCCACCGCCGACGAGGTCGACCGCGCCTACCGGGCCGCCGAGCGCGCCCAGCACGCGTGGGCCGAGACCAACCCGTACACCCGCCGGCTCGTCTTCGAGCGCGCCCTGCGGATCGTCGAGGAGCGCGAGCAGGAGATCGCCGACACGATCGTCGCCGAGCTCGGCGGTACGCGCCTGAAGGCGGCCTTCGAGCTGCACCTCGCCAAGGAGTTCCTGCGCGAGGCGATCCACCTGGCCCTGCGCCCCGAGGGCAGCATCCTGCCCTCGCCCGTCGACGGCAAGGAGAACCGCGTCTACCGCCTCCCGGTCGGTGTCGTCGGCGTCATCTCCCCCTTCAACTTCCCCTTCCTCCTCTCCCTCAAGTCCGTCGCGCCCGCGCTCGCGCTCGGCAACGCGGTCGTGCTCAAGCCGCACCAGAACACGCCGATCTGCGGCGGCACGCTCGTCGCGAAGGTCCTGGAGGACGCGGGCCTGCCGGCCGGTCTGCTGAACGTCGTCGTCACCGACATCGCCGAGATAGGCGACGCGCTGCTGACGCACCCGGTCCCGAAGGTCATCTCCTTCACCGGCTCCGACAAGGTCGGCCGCCACGTCGCCACCGTCTGCGCGCAGAACTTCAAGCACGCCGTCCTCGAACTCGGCGGCAACAGCGCGCTGATCGTCCTCGACGACGCCGACGTCGACTACGCCGTGGACGCGGCCGTCTTCAGCCGCTTCGTGCACCAGGGCCAGGTCTGCATGGCCGCCAACCGGATCCTGGTGGACCGTACGGTGGAGGAGGAGTTCACCGAGAAGTTCGTCGCGAAGGTGAAGACCCTGCGCGTCGGCGACCCGGCCGACCCCGCCACCCACATCGGCCCGCTCATCAACTCCCAGCAGGCGGAGTCGGTCTCGGCCGTCGTCGAGCAGGCCGTGGCGGCCGGCGCGACGGCGCTGCTGCACGGCTCGGCGGACGGCAACGTCGTCTCCCCGTCCGTCCTGGGCGGCCTCCCGGCCGACGCGCCCGTCCTCAGCCAGGAGATCTTCGGCCCGGTGGCCCTCGTGATCCCCTTCGACGGCGAGGAGGAGGCGGTACGGATCGCCAACGACACCCCGTACGGCCTGAGTGGCGCCGTCCACACCGGTGACATCGAGCGGGGCGTACGGATCGCCAAGCGCATCCACACCGGCATGATCCACATCAACGACGGCACCGTGCACGACGAGCCGATCGTGCCGTTCGGCGGCGAGAAGCACTCGGGCATCGGCCGGCTGAACGGCGACGCGATGATCGAGGCGTTCACCACCCAGAAGTGGATCTCGATCCAGCACGGCCGCAGCCGCTTCCCCTTCTAGGACCGTAACTGTCCTCAAGGGTTCGTAACGTGATGGGTGTCGGGGGGAAGACCTCCCCGGCACCCATCGATCGTTGTCGACGTCGTCGATCGCGATGGTCGACCGACTGCTTTGGAAGGCGGACCGAACCATGGTTGCTCTTGTTCCCGCGGAGGCCCACGGCGATGAGCGCGGAGCGTTCCTCAACTTCGTCGAGGCCCAGCGGGCCGCGATCCGCCGCGCCGCCCTCGGTCTCACCGAGGAGCAGGCGGCGAGCCGCCCCAGCGCGAGCGCGCTCAGCCTCTCCGGGCTGATCAAGCACGTCGCCGAGGTGGAGCTGGTCTGGCTGCGGCTCGCCCAGCAGCGCCCGAACGAGAAGCAGCGCTCCCAGGAGACCTGGGGCGACGCCTTCCGGCTCATGGAGGGCGAGAGCATCCCCGAGGTGCTGGCGTTCTGGGCGGGCGTGACGAAGGAGACCGAGGAGTTCGTACGCTCCGTCCCGAGCCTGGACGACACCTTCCCGCTGCCGCCTGCGCCCTGGTTCCCGAAGGACGGCCGGGTCTCGATCCGCTGGATGCTGCTCCACCTGGTCCAGGAGATGGGGCGGCACGCCGGGCACGCGGACATCGTCCGGGAGTCCCTCGACGGCAAGGACTCCTTCACGCTGATCGCGGAGGAGCGCGGCGCGTAGGCGTACGTATGGGGGCATAGGTGTACAGAGCGCGAGGGCACGCGGAGCGCGAGGGCATGAAGATGCAGGGCGCGCAAGCTGGGCGACGCGTACCCTAGTCAAAATTGACTAGGAGGTACCAGGGTGTCAGCGATCCGGCTTCTCGTTCTCGGCGCGGTGCGCCAGCACGGGCGGGCCCACGGCTACCAGGTCCGCAACGACCTGGAGTTCTGGGGCGCGCACGAGTGGTCCAATGCCAAGCCCGGCTCGATCTACCACGCGCTGAAGCAGATGGCCAAGCAGGGCCTGCTGCGCGCGTACGAGATCGCGCCGAGCACGGCCGGCGGCCCGCCGCGCACCGAGTACGAGGTGACGGACGAGGGCACGACGGAGTACTTCGCGCTCCTGCGCGAGGCGCTGACCACGTACGACCAGAAGATGGACGTCCTGTCCGCGGGGATCGGGTTCATCGTGGACCTCCCCAGGGCGGAGGCGGTGGAGCTGCTGCGGCAGCGGGTGCGGGCGCTCGACGAGTGGCGCGAGGCCGTCACCGAGTACTACACCCCGGAGAACGGCCCGCAGCAGCTCGGGCACATCGGCGAGATCATGCACCTCTGGATCCACTCGGCCGACGCGGGCAAGGAGTGGACGCTCGGGCTGATCGAGCGGATCGAGGGGGGCGCGTACGCCTTCGCGGGCGAGGGTGAGCCCTTCGTGGGGGTGCTCGCCGAGGGTGAGGAGAACCCGTTCGCGACGGACGAGCGGGACCCGGAGTCGTACGAGTGACACAAGAAACTCTCTAATCAAGTTTGACTAATCGAACCGGCGGGGCGTACCTTCGGTCGAGTGGTCAAGTTTGACTACTGGGCTGGGAGGTTGGAATGACTGACGCGATCGTCGTCGAGGGCGCGCGGAAACGGTACGGGGACAAGCAGGCGCTCGACGGTCTCGACCTGGTCGTCGGGCGCGGCACGGTGCACGGGCTGCTCGGTCCCAACGGCGCGGGCAAGACCACGGCGGTACGGATCCTGGCCACCCTGTTGCGGGCCGACGAGGGCCTGGTGCGGGTGGCGGGCTTCGACGTCCGGAGCCAGGCGTCCGAGGTGCGGCGCAGGATGGGGCTCCTCGGGCAGCACGCGGCCGTCGACGAGGAGCTGAGCGGCCGCCAGAACCTGGAGATGTTCGGGCGGCTGTACCACCTGGGCGCGCGCCGGGCGGGCGCGCGGGCGGACGAGCTGCTCGAGCGGTTCGGGCTCGCCGACACCGGGCGCAAGCCCGTCAAGCAGTACAGCGGGGGCATGCGCAGGCGCCTCGACCTCGCTGCCTCGCTGATCACCGATCCGGAGGTGCTCTTCCTGGACGAGCCCACGACCGGGCTCGACCCCCGGGGCCGGGGCGAGGTGTGGGAGTCGGTGCGTTCGCTGGTGGGCGGCGGTACGACGGTCCTGCTCACCACGCAGTACCTGGAGGAGGCGGACCAGCTCGCCGACCGGATCTCGGTCGTCGACCGGGGCCGGGTCGTCGCCGACGGCACGGCCGACGAGCTGAAGACGAAGGTGGGCGGCGACCGTATCGACGTCGTCCTGCGCGACGCCCGGCGGCTCGACGAGGCGGCGCGGCTGCTGCCCGCGCCCGCCCCGGAGGTGAGCGTCGACACGGACCGGCGGCGGATCAGCGCGCCGGTCACGGACCGGATGGCGGCGCTCGCCGAGACCGTACGGGTCCTGGAGGCGGCCGGGATCGAGGCGGAGGACATCGCCCTGCGGCGGCCGACCCTCGACGAGGTCTTCCTCCATCTGACCGGCGACGTAGGGGACGAGAAGCCGGACAGGGCAGAGACGACGGAGAAGGCGAAGACGACGGAGGTGGCGGCGTGAGCTCGACGCAGGTGACGTACGTGATGAGCGACTGCTGGACCATGACCAGGAGGGAACTGGCCCACTGGGCGCGGCAGCCGGTGCAGGTGGTCGTCGGCCTCGCCTTCCCGATCATGATGCTGCTGATGTTCGGCTATCTGGTCGGCGGCGGGCGGGGGATCGAGGGCGACTACGTCGACTTCCTCGTGCCCGGCATGCTCACGCTGACGATGGTCTTCGGCCTCGAAGGCACGATGACGGCCGTCACGCAGGACCTCAACAAGGGCGTCATCGACCGGTTCCGCTCGATGCCGATGGCCGACGGGGCGGTCCTGGTGGGGCGTTCGGTCGCCGACATGCTCCAGTCCGCGGCCGGGCTGCTGCTGATGGTCGGCGTCGGGTACGCGATCGGCTGGCGGGCGCACGGCGGATTCGGGGCCTTCCTGGGGGCGATGGGGCTGCTGCTCCTGCTGCGCTTCGCGATGCTCTGGATCGGGATCCACCTGGCGATGGTCGCGGGACGGCCGGAGTTGGTGATGGCCGTGCAGATCCTGGTCTGGCCGATCGGCTTCCTCTCCAACGCCTTCGCCTCGCCCGAGTCCATGCCGGGGTGGCTGGGCACGGTCGTGGAGTGGAACCCGATGTCGGCGACGGCGACGGCGGTACGGGACCTGTTCGGCAACCCGGGCGGCGAACCGGGGCACGTGCTGGCGGCGGTGGTGTGGCCGCTGGTGCTGCTCGCGATCTTCTTCCCGCTGGCGGTACGGAGGTTCAGGCGCCTGAGCGCGTAGGGCCGCTCGTTCGGATCATGCCGGGCTCGCGGGGGAGTGGGAACCCGAAGCGGTCGAGCGGTGTACCTAAGGCAGACGGTTCACAGCGGACCGGCCGAAGGGACAGGGGGACGGGCGATGCGCAGGCTTCATGGAGTGGCCGGCGCCGTCGTGGCGCTGATGTTGACGGCGTGTACGGGGGAGGGTGCGGGCACTTCGGGCTCGGGTTCCGGGGTTTCGGCTTCGGGCTCGGGTTCCGGGGCTTCGGCTCAGGGGCCGACGGCCCTGCCCGGCAAGGGCGTCCCAGGTGGGGCGGCGCCCCGCATACCGTCCGCCGAAGGCTTGCCCGGGTGGTCGCACAGCCCGGGTTTCGCGGTGGACGGGAGCGGGTTCGCGCTGCTCGCCGACTGCGTGGAGGACGCGCGGGCGCCGGAGAGCGGATTCTGCCGCCAGCCGGTGGCCGTGCTGGACCGGGGAGCGAAGAGCTGGGTGCTGCGCAGGTCCCCGCTGCCCGAGGTCCGGCCGACGGACGGCATCTCGGCGGACCTGAAGGTGCTCGGTCCCGGCCGAGCCCTGATCGAGGAGGGCGGTGCGACCCCGCAGACCCGGCGGACCTGGTTCACCCGGGACGGTGGTAGGACCTGGCGCCAGGGCGACGCCCGCACGAGCGGTACGGCTCCGGTGATACCGGCCGGGGCCGTCCTCACCACCGACTGCGCCGAGCCCGCAGGACCGCCGACCGAGGACGAGTGCGCGCGGGAGCGGCTGGTGGTGATCGACCCGGGTGACGGGCGGCGGCGGGCGCTCGCCCAGGGGCCGCCGCTCGGGGCCCGTCCGAGGCCGGCCGAGGTGGCGGAGCCGGACGGCTCCTGGTGGGTCTCCGGCACCGACCCCCTTTCGGGCCGGGCGGCCGTCGCCGTCTCGCGGGACCAGGGCCGCAGCTGGTCGCTCAGCCGCTTGCCGAGCCCGACCACCGAACCGGGCTGGTACACCTCGGTCGCGGTCGGCCCTGACGCCGTCTACGCAGCGGAGAAGGGCGAGTTGAAGGGCGGGAACCCGGTCAAGAACCCCATGCGCGCCCTGCACCGCTCCCTGGACGGCGGCCGCACCTGGCAGCGGATGTGGACGACCGGGCCGGTCGTCGAGCCGCGCACGCTCCAGGGCCTGCCCGTGCCGGGCCCGGCGGGCCGGGTCCTGATCGCCGCCGAGGACCGGGAGTTCGAGAGCGTCGACGGCGGCAGGAGCTTCCGCCCCTCGGGCGAGGGCACGAGCTTCATCCGCCGTACGCCGATCGGGATGCTCCGCTCCGGGTCCGCGTGTTCGTACGCGATATCCGCCGACGGCGCGCACTGGCAGAAGTTCGCCCTGGCCTGCGAGGGCGAGCGCCTCTGACGGTGCTGCCGCACGCAATCGCTCAGTGGTGGAAGGAGGTGGCGGCCCCCCGGTCCTCGGTCGACGGGCCGGACTGACGCCGGAGTTCGGGAAGGAGGAGCCGCAGGTCCTCGATGAAAAGGCCGGCGAGGTCGGCGGAGAAGCCGTTGCGGCACACCACGCGCAGGACGGACAGGTCTTCCCGGTTGGCGGGGAAGGTGTACGCGGGGACGAGCCAGCCGCGCTCACGCAGCCGCCGCGAGACGTCGAAGACGTCGAAGCGGGTGGTGTCGTCGGCGGTGGTGAACGCGAAGACCGGCAGCTGGTCGCCCATGGTCAGGAGGCGGAAGTCGCCCATCGCCTCGATCCGTTCGGCGAGCTCGCGGGCGACGTCACGGGTGGTCTGCTGGACCGCCCGGTAGCCCTCCCGGCCGAGCCGCAGGAACGTGTAGTACTGCGCGACGACCTGGGCGCCCGGCCGGGAGAAGTTGAGGGCGAAGGTGGGCATGTCGCCGCCGAGGTAGTTGACCCGGAAGACGAGTTCCTCGGGGAGTTCGGCGGGCGAGCGCCACAGCGCCCAGCCGACGCCCGGATAGACCAGGCCGTACTTGTGACCGGAGGTGTTGATCGAGGAGACCCGGGGCAGCCGGAAGTCCCAGACCAGGTCCTCGTCCAGGAAGGGGGCGATCATCGCGCCGGACGCGCCGTCGACGTGGACGGGGACGTCGAGGCCGGTCCGTTCCTGGAGGGCGTCGAGCGCGGCGCAGATCTCCGCGACCGGTTCGTAGGAGCCGTCGAAGGTCGAGCCGAGCACGGCGACCACGCCGATGGTGTTCTCGTCGCAGAGCGCGGCGGCCGACTCCGCGTCCATGTGGAAGCGGTCGCCCTCCATGGGGACGAGCCGGGCCTCGACCTCCCAGAAGTTGCAGAACTTCTCCCAGCAGACCTGGACGTTGACGCCCATCACCAGGTTGGGGCGGGCGCTGCCCGGGTAGCGGTCGGCGTTCCTCTTGGCCCAGCGGCGCTTGAGGGCCATGCCGGCGAGCATGCACGCCTCGCTGGAGCCGGTGGTGGAGCAGCCGACGGCGGCGCCGGGGTCCGGCGCGTTCCACAGCTGGGCGAGCATGGCCACGCAGCGCCGCTCCAGCTCGGCGGTGCGCGGGTACTCGTCCTTGTCGATCATGTTCTTGTCGCGGCACTCGGCCATCAGCACGCCGGCCTGGGGCTCCATCCAGGTGGTGACGAAGGTGGCGAGGTTCAGCCGGGAGTTCCCGTCGAGCATCAGCTCGTCGTGGACGAGCTGATAGGCGCTCATGGGCGGCAGCGGCCCGTCGGGGAGCCGGTGGCGGGGCGGTGCCTCGGTCATGCCGCCGACCGGGTTGGCCTCACCGAAGAAGGGGTTGAGGGCGAGGCGCCGGTTCGGTTCGGCCTCGGACTCGGGCTCGCCGGGACCTTTGTGCAGCGGCATGGGGACTCCTTCGGGGATTCTCAGCGCAGCGGGGCGCCGGACTCGTCCAGTTCGAGTTGGGGGCGGCCGGTGACGACCAGCCAGGCGGGCAGGGAGGCCAGGCAGAGCAGCGAGAGCATGGTCGGGGAGGAGGCGAGGACGGCGGCGACGAAGAGGCTCAGCCAGCCCTGCCGGGTGGTCGCGAGGAGCACCCCGAGCACGCCGGAGGAGATGGCGACGGCCGGGTGGATCTCGGGGACGAGCGCCTGGGCGAGCATGCCGAAGGCGCACCCGATGAACACGGCGGGGAAGATCCGGCCGCCCACGAAGCCGCAGGAGGCGGCGACCAGCAGGGCGGCGAGCTTGACCACGGCCATCTTGGCAAGGTCGCCCGAGGACCAGCCGCCGATGTTCGCGGTCAGCTCCTTCATCTCGTCCAGGCCTTTGAACAGCGTCAGGGACCCGCCGAGCACGCCCAGCAGACCGAGGACCAGACCGCCGGCCGGCAGCATCAGCATCGGGTGCTTGAGGCGCCGGAAGGCCCGGTGGACGTACGGGAGGCCGTAGCAGCAGAGGAGGCCGAAGAGGGCCGCGGCGGTGGCGACGACCATCGAGGCCAGGAGATCGCCCCACCCCGGCTCGGGCAGCGGCGGCAGGGACAGGTCGAAGCTGGGGTGCGCCAGGAGCGTCGTGGTCATCGCCCCGGCCCCGGCGGCCATCAGCGGGGCGAAGAGTCTGTCCCACAGGGAGCCCTGCCCCTCGCCCGTCCGGCGGGCGAGGGCCTCGGAGATGACCAGGGCGGCGGCCACCGGGGTGCCGAAGAGGGCGCCGACGGTGGCGGCGGAGGCGAGCGCGACCCAGGCCGCGCCCGGTACGGACGGTGCCGCCTTGCGGCCGAGCCAGTAGGCGAGCGCGCCGTTGGCGACGATGATCGGGTTCTCCGGGCCGAGACTGACGCCGCCGGCCAGCGTGAGCGTGCCCGCGAGCAGCAGTCCGGGGACGACCATCGGTGCCACAGGGGCGCTGTCGAGTCCGCCCTCCGCCGGGTCCCCGCCCGCGTGCCCGGGCACCTTCCAGACGACGAGCCCGACCACGATCCCGGTCGCGGTGAGCATGACGATCGTCCAGAGGGCGGAGAAGCCTCCGATGTCCAGTGCGTCCGGCAGGGTGTCCCACAGGACGTCCTTGAGCTCCTCGGAGAGCCACTCGATGGCGAGGAACAGCAGACTCGCGCCGACCCCGATCACCAGGGCGGGCAGGACCTGCGGCAACAGGGCTCGTGCGGGCGTCCGGGGGGCGGGGCGGCGCGGGGGCTCGGACGACGGGGTATCGGTGGCCACCGCCCCACCATAGGTGCACAAATGCCGCATAACACCCAGAGAGTTGAGGGTGTCGCGTCGGGCTGCCGCCCGCGCGGCGCGGCAGCCCGAGCCGCCGCCCGCCGCCTGTCAGGCGTTCGGACGTCGGACGTCCGGACGCCTGACGTCAGAGACATCAGGCGCGACGTCAGGCGTGAGGAACGTCAGGCGCGAGGAGCGATCACCGCCGCCGTCCCGTAGGCGCAGACCTCCGTCCCCACGTCGGCCGCCTCCGTCACGTCGAAGCGGAACATCAGCACGGCGTTGGCGCCGCGCGCCTTCGCCTGCTCCACCAGCCGCTCCATCGCCTGGTTGCGGGTCTCCACCAGGGTCTTCGTCAGCCCCTTCAGCTCCCCGCCGATCATCGACTTCAGCCCCGCGCCGATCTGGCTGCCCAGATGTCGCGAGCGCACGGTCAACCCGAAGACCTCGCCGATGACCTGCCGGACCTCGTAGCCGGGGACGTCGTTCGTCGTGACGACCAGCACATCCGGGTGCGGCCCCTGACCGCCGCCGTAATCCTCGATGCCCATCCGCATCCACCTCCTGGCCACCAGCCTCGGACCGGCGGCCCGCCGTCGCATCCCGGAGGGGCCGGGTGGGGGCCCGTGGGGGCCGGATGGAACCCGGGTCGGTAAGAATGCGTTGATACTTTGGGGCAGCCGTCCCCCCGCCCCCACCGACCGCAGGAGCCCGGAACCCCGTGAATACGCTTGCCCTCGGACCGAGCTGGCTGGACCCGGACTATCTGATTCAGACCTTCGGTCTGATCGGTGTCCTCGTCATCGTCTTCGCCGAGTCCGGCCTGCTCATCGGGTTCTTCCTGCCCGGCGACTCGCTGCTCTTCACCACCGGCCTGCTGGTCACCACCGGCAAGCTGGACACGCCGCTCTGGATCGTCTGCACGCTCGTCGTGGCCGCCGCGATCATCGGCGACCAGGTCGGCTATCTCTTCGGCCGCAAGGTCGGCCCCGCCCTCTTCAAGCGCCCCGACTCCAGGCTCTTCAAGCAGGAGAACGTGGAGAAGGCGCACGAGTTCTTCGAGAAGCACGGCCCGAAGTCGCTGATCCTGGCCCGCTTCGTGCCGATCGTGCGGACGTTCACGCCGATCATCGCCGGTGTGAGCCGGATGAACTACCGCTCGTTCATCACCTTCAACATCATCGGCGGTGTGCTCTGGGGCGCGGGTGTGACCATCCTCGGCGCCTCCCTCGGCAAGATCGACTTCGTGCACGAGCACATCGAGGCGATCCTCATCCTGATCGTCGCGATCTCCGTGGTCCCGATCGTGATCGAGTACCTCCGCGCCCGCTCGCAGTCGAAGAAGGCCAAGGCCCAGGCCCAGGACGACGAGAACGGCCACGACGGCCCCGGCACCCCGAACCCGGGCGGCCGAGGCCGCCACGCCAAGCGCTGACCCTGAGCCCGCGGGCCCCGCGCCTGCGGGCCCCTGAGTCCGCGGGCCCCGCGCCCCCAGAGCCCTAGGCCACCCAGAGCCCCAGGCCCCGCAGAGACCCGTCAGAAGCCCCTGGTCCGCTTCGCCGCACGTCGTGCCGCCGCCGCGCCCGGCGCCTGCATGAAGAGGCGGGCCAGCTCGCTTCCCAGGTTCACGCCGATCGCGATCGCCAGGGCCAGGGCCGCCGCCTTCGCCAGGTTGGCGAAGCCCTGGTCCAGGTTGTTCTGGGCGATCGCGAGCACCCCGAAGTACGTCGCCGAACCCGGCAGCAGCGGCCCGATCGCCGCCGTCACGTACGGCAGCGACGACGTGTGGTGGTACCGGGCGATCAGCTGGCCGAACAGACCCACCAGGCCCGCCGCCACCGCCGTCGCCATCACCGCCGAGCCGCCCGCCGTCACCGCGATCGACGCGTAGATCACCCACGCCACCCCGCCGTTCAACGTCGCGAAGAGCACCGTCGCCCGCGACTGCTGCAACAGGATGGCGAACGTCGCGCACAGCACCATCGACGCCAGGATCTGCACCACCGGACGCTCGACGAGACCCAGCGCCCCCTCCGGGTTCAGCTGCGCGTCGAACTGCACGGCCACGTACAGCACCGACAGCACACCCACCACGATCGCCACGAAGAAGTACCCGACCTCCAGGAGCCGGGCCGAGGCCGTGATGTAGAAGCCGGTCAGGCCGTCCTGCACGGCCGCCACAAGCGCCCGCCCGGGGATCAGGGCGAACAGACCACCCGTGATGACCGCCGATGGCCGCAGATCCGTGTGCAGCAGCGTCAGCAGCACCCCCATCGCGGCCGGCGGCATCGCCGCCACCAGGAACTGGTAGAACTCCGGCAGCCCGCGCCCCGCGCACAGCCACGCGAGACGGTCACCGAGGACCGCGCCGAGCGCCGCCACGAAGAAGACCGTGAGGTCACCGCCGAGCAGCACCGAGGCCGCCCCCGCGAGCACACCCGCCGCCGTCGTCAGCACCCAGCCGGGGTACGGGTGCCGGTTGCGTCGGATCTCCGCGAGCCGCCGGTACGCCTCCTCCGGCGTGACGTCGTGGTCCTCCGCGTTGATGTCGGCTAGCAGCTGGTAGACGGCGGCCAGCCGGTTGTAGTCCGTGCCCCGCCGCCGTACGGTCCGGTTCGCCGTGATCGGGTCGTCCACCAGCGACGGCTGGTACGTGATCGACAGCAGCGTGAACGTGACCGTCGGCTCGCTCCGGTCCAGACCGTAACTGCGGCAGATCGCGAACATCGCCGCCTCGACGTCCTCCGCGCCCTCCCCGCCCGCGAGCAGCAGCTCGCCGATACGCAGGGTCAGGTCGAGCACACGGCCCACGGCAGGCCCGGCGTCGTCCTCCTTGCGCGCGGTCTCCGGCACCGGCCGGTCACCCACCGGCAGCCGCAGCATCGTCCGCATCCGGTCCTGCCACGGCGCGTCCGCGGACAGCCGCACCCGCGGCAACCCGTGGGCGGGCGTGTAGGCGGGCGGGGCGTTCTTCGCGGAGTACGTCGACGGCAGCGCGAACGCCGAACCCTCGGGCTCCGCCGGCGGCTCGGGCGCGAGCCCCTTGGGAACGGCGAACTCGGAGGTCGGATGCTCCTCCTCCGCCACCACCGGCTGTTCCACCCCGGCGGGCGGGGTGAAGGCGCTGCGCGCCTCGTCCGACTGCGGCTTCCGGTCCTCCGGGCCGTCCGCCTCCACCACCACTCCGTTCGCCCTCACTCCCATTCGCGCCGTCTGCCCAGTATGAGCACGGGCATACGACCTCACGCGAGACGGGCGGCGCCCCTCCGAAGAGGAGCACCGCCCGTCACGACATCGAAGGTGGACCCACTCAGTGGGCGCCGCCCTGCGCCTCGAGGCGCTTGTAGGAGGCCTCGATCTCGGCCTCGGCCTCGGCGCGGCCGACCCAGTCGGCGCCCTCGACCGACTTGCCCGGCTCCAGGTCCTTGTAGACCTCGAAGAAGTGCTGGATCTCCAGGCGGTCGAACTCCGACACGTGGTGGATGTCGCGCAGGTGCTCGACGCGCGGGTCCGAGGCGGGGACGCACAGCAGCTTGTCGTCGCCGCCGGCCTCGTCCGTCATGCGGAACATGCCGATCGCGCGGCACTTGATCAGGCAGCCGGGGAACGTCGGCTCGTCCAGGATGACCAGCGCGTCCAGCGGGTCGCCGTCCTCGCCGAGGGTGTTCTCGACGAAGCCGTAGTCGGCCGGGTAGCTGGTCGAGGTGAAGAGGCGGCGGTCCAGGCGGATGCGACCCGTCTCGTGGTCGACCTCGTACTTGTTCCGCGACCCCTTCGGGATCTCGATGGTGACGTCGAACTCCACGGGTGGCTCCTCCTGAATCAACACATGTGAATGCCTGCGGCAACGCGCAGTGATTAAGTGTCCCTCACGCCTGTGTGTGATCGCGAAAGGGGCTGGTCAGCTATGCCGGAGCCGAGGACCTGGCAGCTCACGGCGTGCTCTGCCGTACTAGGTCTGGCCCTGGCCGCCGGAGCGGTGACCGCCGCCGGACCGTGGGACAACGGTCAGCGTAAGGCCGAGCGCGCCCGGGCGGCCGCCGCGACCCCGACAGGTGGCGCACATCACGCGCCGCCCGCCGCCCCGAGACGCCCCGCCCCCGCGCCGAGCGCCCCCGGAGTGCTCCGCGCGCTCGACACCCCGGCCGGCACCCGCCCGGCCGACCTCGCCGCCGTCCTCGTCCCGCTCCTCGCCGACCCCGGCCTCGGGCCGCTGCGCACCGCATCGGTCGTCGACGTCACCACGGGGAAGCAGCTGTACGGGGAGGGCGCCACGACCGCCATGACCCCGGCCTCCACCATCAAGATCGCCACCTCGGTCGCCGCGCTCTCCGCCCTCGGCCCCGACCACCGCATCCCGACGACGGTCGCCGCCTCCCCGGACGGCCGCGCCGTCACCCTCGTCGGCGGCGGCGACCCCACGCTCGACCACGCCCGCCTGAAGGCCCTCGCGGGCGACACCGCCCGCGCCCTGAAGGCCCGAGGCGTCACCTCCGTACGCCTCACCTACGACACGAGCCTCTACCAGGGCCCGGCCCGCCACCCCATCGGCCCGAACGAGAACATCGCCCCCGTCAGCGCCCTGATGCTCGACGAGGGACGCCTGGACGACTCTGACAGCGGCCCCGCCCCGCGCACCGCCGACCCCGCGGGAGACACCGCCACCGCCTTCGCCGAGCTGCTCGCCGAGGCCGGTACGAAGGTCCAGGGCGCCCCCGCACCCGGCCGTGCCCCCAAGCCCGCCGAAGGCACCCGGCCCGCCCCCCTGGCCCGTACCGAATCCGCCCCGCTCTCCGCCCTCGTCGAGCGCACCCTCACCAACAGCGACAACGACCTCGCCGAAGCCCTCGCCCGCCAGACCGCCCTCGCCCGCAAGCAGCCCGCGAGCTTCACCGGCGCGGGCAAGGCCGTACGGGCCGAGCTCACCGCCCTCGGCCTGCCCACCGCAGGCGCCCGCTTCGCCGACGGCAGCGGCCTCTCCCGCGACGACCGGCTCTCCGCCGCCCTGCTCACCGGCCTCCTCACCCGCGCGGCCGACCCGGCCCGCCCCGCCCTGCGCCCCGTCCTCACCGGCCTGCCCGTCGGCGGCTTCAGCGGCACCCTCAAGGGCCGCTTCGACACCGGCCCCGCCGCGCTCGGAGCCGGCCTCGTCCGTGCCAAGACGGGCACCCTGACGGGGGTCAACACGCTCGCCGGAACGGTCGTCACCGCCGACGGCCGGCTGCTCGCCTTCGCCTTCCTCGCCGGCCGCACCCCTTCCCCGTACCAGGCCCAACCCGCCCTCGACCGGCTCTCCGCCGCCCTGGGGGGCTGACCCGCCCCTCCGGGCCGACCCGCACCGAACCACCCCTGATCGGGCGTCGAGAACGTACGGTTGACGCATGACGAGCATCGGTGGTGCCGAGATGGTCGACTGGAATCTCGCGGTCGCGACCGCGACCCGACTGGTGAGGCCGGGCCCGGAGGTGTCCCGCGACGAGGCCCGCGAGGTCGTCGCGGAGCTCCGCAGGCACGCCAAGGCGTCCGAGGAACACGTCCGCGCCTTCACCCGGATGATCCCCGAGGGCCACGAACCACGGGACACGCCCGTCCTCGTCGTGGACCGGGCCGGCTGGGTCAAGGCCAACGTCGCAGGCTTCCGCGAACTGCTCTCCCCCCTCCTCGACAAGATGCAGGAACGGCGCTCCGGCACCCCCGGCGGCACCGTGCTCGGCGCCGTCGGCGGCAAGGTCACCGGCGTCGAACTCGGCATGCTGCTGTCGTTCCTCGCCTCCCGGATCCTCGGCCAGTACGAGACCTTCGCCCCCGCCACCCGCGACCTGCCCGCCGGGGAGAACGGCGGCGGCCGCCTGCTGCTCGTCGCCCCCAACATCGTCCACGTCGAACGGGAACTGGGCGTCGACCCGCACGACTTCCGGCTCTGGGTCTGCCTCCACGAAGAGACCCACCGCACCCAGTTCACCGCCGTGCCCTGGCTCCGCGACCACCTCCAGGGCGAGATCCAGTCCTTCCTCGGCGCCACCGAGGTCGACCCCTCCACCGTCGTCGAGCGCCTCCGCGAAGCCGCCCAGGCCCTCGCCGGCAGCCGCCCCGAGGGCGAGGAGGGCGAACCGGGCCCCTCCCTCGTCGAAATCGTCCAGACCCCCGAGCAGCGCGAGATCCTCGGCCGCCTCACCGCCGTCATGTCCCTCCTCGAAGGCCACGCCGACTACGTCATGGACGGCGTCGGCCCCCAGGTCGTCCCCTCCGTCGCCGAGATCCGCGAGAAGTTCCAGCAGCGCCGCGCCCGCGGCGCCTCCCGCCTCGACCTCGCCCTGCGCAAGCTCCTCGGCCTCGACGCCAAACTGCGCCAGTACCGCGACGGCGAACGCTTCGTCCGCGCCGTCGTCGACGAGGTCGGCATGGACGGCTTCAACCGCGTGTGGACCTCCCCCAACACGCTCCCCACCAAGGCCGAGATCGCCGCACCGGCCGACTGGGTCGCGAGGGTGCACCGTAAGGCAGACTCGTGAGACGGGTGCGACGTACGACGGAAGAACACACCGCCAATCACCCATCCGAGGGACCGTAGAGCAGGGGTGGGGCGTGCAATGCTCGGGTAACGGCCAGGTTCTGTCACCATCGACGCACTCTGAGTGACCGAACCCCCTCTTCCGACCGTTAAGACTCCGACCGAGGCACCCCACTCCTTCACGAAGGGCACCGGACATGGGTCCCCATCCTGCGGTCGCGGCGATACGCCTGGCGGTCCGCCGCGTACTCCACGACGTTCTCACCGAGCACCAGACCGACCCCACAGCGACACCCGCAACCGACGCGCGCCCCCTCGGCCCCTCCCCGGACCGACCCGCTCCGCTGGTCCTCGTCGCATGCTCCGGAGGCGCCGACTCGATGGCGCTCGCCTCCGCACTCGCCTTCGAGGCCCGCAAGCTCGCCGTCCGCGCCGGCGGCATCACCGTCGACCACGGCCTCCAGGACGGCTCCGCCCAGCGCGCCGCCGAGGTCGCCGGACGCATGACCGCGCTCGGCCTCGACCCCGTCGAATCCGTCGCCGTCAGCGTCGGCAGAGAAGGCGGCCCCGAGGCCGCCGCCCGCGACGCCCGCTACGCCGCCCTCGACGAGGCCGCCGAGCGCCACGGCGCCACCGCCGTCCTGCTCGGCCACACCCGCGACGACCAGGCCGAAACCGTCCTCCTCGGCCTCGCCCGCGGCTCCGGCATCCGCTCGCTGTCCGGCATGGCCGCCGTCTCCGGCGCCGCCGGCCGCTACCGACGCCCCTTCCTGGAGCTCGACCGGCAGACCGTCCGCAAGGCCTGCGTCGCCCAGGAGCTCGCCGTCTGGGACGACCCCCACAACGCGGACCCCGCCTACACCCGCTCACGGCTCCGCCACGAAGGCCTGCCCGCCCTGGAGAAGGCCCTCGGCAAGGGCGTCGTCGAAGCCCTCGCCCGTACGGCCCAGCTCTCCCGCGACGACGCCGACGCCCTCGACTCCTGGGCCGCCGACGCCGAAGCCGCCGTACGCGACGAGACCGGCCGACTCGAATGCGCCAAACTCTTCGGACTCCCGCCGGCCGTCCGCCGCCGCATCCTGCGCCGCGCCATGATCGCCGAGGGCGCGCCCGCCGGTTCCCTCTTCGCCCGCCACATCGAGGAGGTCGACCGGCTGATCACCGGCTGGCGCGGACAAGGCGCCATCAATCTGCCCGGCCGCGTCGAGGCACGACGGCAGGGTGGCAGACTGGTCATTCGGCAAGGCTGACGCAAGCTGCAACGAAAGTGACCCGGGTGAACGAGAAGGACATGGGCACCGACCTCAAGTCGGTGCTCATCACCAAGGAAGAGATCGACGCGAAGCTGGCCGAGCTGGCCGCGAAGATCGACGCGGAGTACGCGGGCAAGGACCTGCTCATCGTCGGTGTCCTCAAGGGCGCCGTGATGGTGATGGCGGACCTGGCGCGCGCGCTGTCCACCCCCGTCACCATGGACTGGATGGCCGTCTCCTCCTACGGCGCGGGCACCCAGTCCTCCGGCGTCGTCCGCATCCTCAAGGACCTCGACACCGACATCAAGGGCAAGCACGTCCTGATCGTCGAGGACATCATCGACTCCGGCCTGACGCTGTCCTGGCTGCTGTCGAACCTCGGCTCGCGCGAGCCGGCCTCCCTGGAGGTCTGCACCCTGCTGCGCAAGCCGGACGCAGCCAAGGTCGCGATCGACGTGAAGTGGATCGGCTTCGACATCCCGAACGAGTTCGTCGTCGGATACGGCCTCGACTACGCCGAGAAGTACCGCAACCTCCCGTTTGTCGGCACGCTCGCGCCCCACGTCTACGGGGGCTGACGCACGGGGAACCCGTACCGCCCTCCCGCCGTTGGAGCAAGGGAAGGCGGTCACGGGTCACCTGGCTGAGGTACCGTCCGAAGAACAGCTTTTTCTCACAGCAGCTCTCACAGCAGCATTTACCTACGGGCAGGAGGGACGGGGCGTTCTCGCTCCGTATGGATGGACGTGAAGCGATACTTCCGTGGGCCGGTCATGTGGATCGTGCTGGCCGTCCTCGCCGTGGTCGTGCTGATGCAGGTCGTCGGCTCGTCCGAGGGCTACAAGACGGTGGACACCAGCAAGGTCGTCCAGGCGATCAATGACAAGCAGGCCGACCAGGTCAAGCTGACGACCGGTGACGAGCAGGTCATCAAGGTCGAACTCAAGAAGGACGCCGACAAGAACAAGTACGGCGGCAGCACCAAGATCCAGGCCAGCTACATCGGTGACCAGGGTGCCAACCTGACCACCACGCTCCAGGAGCAGTCCGCCGCCGGCGACCTCGACAAGGGCTACACCGTCTCTCCGGAGCGGCAGAGCCCCTTCCTGTCGGTGCTGCTCTCTCTGCTTCCCTTCGTCCTCATCGTGGTCGTCTTCCTGTTCCTGATGAACCAGATGCAGGGCGGCGGCTCCCGAGTCATGAACTTCGGGAAGTCCAAGGCCAAGCTGATCACCAAGGACACCCCGAAGACCACCTTCGCCGACGTGGCCGGATCGGACGAGGCCGTCGAGGAGCTCCACGAGATCAAGGAGTTCCTCCAGGAGCCGGCGAAGTTCCAGGCCGTCGGCGCCAAGATCCCCAAGGGTGTGCTGCTCTACGGCCCGCCCGGAACCGGCAAGACCCTCCTCGCGCGTGCCGTCGCGGGCGAGGCCGGCGTGCCGTTCTACTCGATCTCCGGTTCCGACTTCGTCGAGATGTTCGTCGGTGTCGGTGCCTCCCGTGTCCGCGACCTCTTCGAGCAGGCGAAGGCGAACGCCCCGGCGATCGTCTTCGTCGACGAGATCGACGCCGTCGGCCGGCACCGCGGTGCCGGACTCGGCGGCGGCCACGACGAGCGCGAGCAGACGCTCAACCAGCTCCTCGTCGAGATGGACGGCTTCGACGTGAAGGGCGGCGTCATCCTGATCGCCGCCACGAACCGGCCCGACATCCTCGACCCGGCGCTGCTGCGTCCCGGCCGTTTCGACCGCCAGATCGCGGTCGACCGTCCGGACATGCAGGGCCGTCTGGAGATCCTCAAGGTCCACCAGAAGGGCAAGCCGGTCGCGCCGGACGTGGACCTGGGCGCTGTCGCCCGCCGTACGCCCGGCTTCACGGGTGCCGATCTCTCCAACGTCCTGAACGAGGCGGCGCTCCTCACCGCCCGCTCGGACAAGAAGCTGATCGACAACCACTCGCTGGACGAGGCGATCGACCGCGTGGTCGCGGGCCCGCAGAAGCGGACCCGGATCATGTCGGACAAGGAGAAGAAGATCACCGCGTACCACGAGGGCGGTCACGCCCTGGTCGCGGCGGCATCTCCGAACTCCGACCCGGTCCACAAGATCACGATCCTGTCCCGCGGCCGGGCCCTGGGCTACACGATGGTGCTCCCGGAAGAGGACAAGTACTCCACCACCCGCAACGAGATGCTCGACCAGCTGGCGTACATGCTGGGCGGGCGCGCGGCGGAGGAGCTCGTCTTCCACGACCCGACCACGGGCGCGGCGAACGACATCGAGAAGGCCACGGCCACCGCTCGCGCGATGGTCACGCAGTACGGCATGACCGAGCGGCTCGGCGCGATCAAGTTCGGTGGCGACAACACCGAGCCGTTCCTGGGCCGTGAGATGGCGCACCAGCGCGACTACTCGGAAGAGGTCGCCGCGCTGGTCGACGAAGAGGTCAAGAAGCTCATCGAGACCGCGCACAACGAGGCGTGGGAGATCCTCGTCGAGAACCGTGACGTCCTCGACAACCTGGTCCTGCAGCTCCTGGAGAGGGAGACGCTGGGCAAGGAGGAGATCGCCGAGATCTTCGCGCCGATCGTCAAGCGCCCGGCCCGTCCGGCCTGGACGGGCTCGTCCCGCCGCACGCCCTCGACCCGTCCGCCGGTCCTCTCCCCCAAGGAGCTGGCCCTGACGAACGGCGCGAACGGCAGCGCACCCGTGGACACCACCAAGGCGATCGAGGTCGCCCCCGAGGAGGCCCCGGAGGCCTGACCTCCGACCACCCGGAATGGATGCCGCGCCCCCACAGGTTTTAGCCTGTGGGGGCGCGGCCTATTTCGCGCCATGATCAGACGGAACGAGGCACTGATGACCGACCCGGTGACGCTGGACGGCGAGGGCACGATCGGCGAGTTCGACGAGAAGCGCGCCGAGAACGCCGTACGAGAGCTCCTCATCGCGGTTGGCGAGGACCCGGACCGCGAGGGACTCAGGGAGACGCCGGCGCGGGTGGCGCGGGCGTACCAGGAGATATTCGCGGGCCTGCGGCAGCAGCCCGAGGACGTCCTGACGACCACGTTCGACCTCGGCCACGACGAGATGGTGCTGGTCAAGGACATTGAGGTGTACTCGACATGTGAGCACCACCTCGTCCCCTTCAGGGGCGTGGCGCACGTCGGCTACATCCCCTCGACCTCCGGGAAGATCACCGGCCTGTCCAAGCTGGCCCGCCTGGTCGACGTCTACGCCCGCCGCCCGCAGGTCCAGGAGCGGCTCACCACGCAGGTGGCCGACTCGCTGATGGAGATCCTGGAGCCGCGCGGCGTCATCGTCGTCTTCGAGTGCGAGCACATGTGCATGTCGATGCGCGGCATCCGCAAGCCGGGCGCCAAGACCATCACCTCGGCCGTCCGCGGCCAGCTCCGCGACCCCGCGACCCGCAACGAGGCGATGAGCCTGATCATGGCTCGATAGGCACGCACGGCGCGCCAGGGGCGTCCGGAGGCTCAGGCCACCGGGGCCGCGCCCTTGCCGTTCTCCTCGTCCTCCGGGAGTTTGCAGACGCGTTCCAGGAAGAGGGCCGCCGCGATGACGGCGAAGCCTGCCAGGACCGAGAAACCGGCGTAGATCGCCTGGTCGCGGCGGGACGGGATGTCCAGGGAGCCCAGGAGGAAGACGCCCGTGCCGCCGTACATGCCGGCGACCAGGGCGGCGACCAGGGCGCTCGCCTGGCCGAAGACCACCGCGCGGGCCGCCATCAGCGGCTCGACGCCCTTCGCGCCGGGGCGGCGCTCGCGCTGGGCCTTCAGGCGGGCGCGGATGGAGAGGGCCGTGGCGGTCAGGACGGCCGCGATCGACGCGAGGACGATCGGCGCCGCGAGCGGCACGCTCGGCAGGGTGCCGACCGCGTCCCAGAGGCGGGCGGCGCCCCAGGAGAGGACTCCGGCCACGATGAACAGTCCGGCCAGAACCTTGAGCCGCAGTTGCTTCACCGAGTGTCCTTCGTGTCGTCTCGCGGGCGGTCTTCCACGAGCCTAACGACTACTCGGGCAGACGGAGTTCCAGGTCGACACGTGGCACGACTCCGGCCTGGCCGACCGTCGTGAGGAGGTCGGCGACGGTGCCGTGCCCCGGGAGCTGGGCTTCGGGGTCGACGTCGTGCCAGGGCGCCAGGACGAAGGCGCGCTGGTGGGCGCGGGGGTGGGGCAGGGTCAGGACGGGGTCGTCGGAGACCACGTCGGCGTACGCCACGATGTCGACGTCGATCGTGCGGGCGCCCCAGCGCTCCTCGCGGACCCGGTGGAAGGCTTCCTCGACGGCGTGCGCGCGCTCCAGGAGGGAGCTGGGCGGCAGGGTCGTCTTCACCAGGGCGACCGCGTTCAGGTACGAGGGCTGGGAGCCGGGCTCGACGCCCCAGGGCTCCGTCTCGTACACCGGGGAGACGGCCTTGACCCGCAGGCCCGGGGTGTCCTCCAGGGCGTCCACGGCGCCCTGGAGCGTCTCCAGGCGGTTGCCCAGGTTGGCGCCGAGGGCGATGACGGCCCACTTGGGGTTCGAGAGGGTCACGTCGGCGGCGTCGACCGCCTCGACGACGGAGGCCGGTACGGGCTGCACGGTGGGGTCGCTGTGCGTGGCTTTCATACTCGGCTCCGGGTGATGGTGATGGTCACGTCGTCGAAGGGGACCGTGATCGGCGCATCGGGCTTGTGGACGACGACCTCGACCTCCTGCACGCCGGCGTGCTTGAGGCACTGCTGGGCAATCCGCTCGGCGAGGGTCTCGATCAGGTCCACGGGCTCGCCCTGGACGACGTCGACGACCTCCTCGGCGACGACGCCGTAGTGCACGGTCTTCGTCAGGTCGTCGTCGGCGGCCGCGGGGCGGGTGTCCAGGCCGAGGACGAGGTCCACGATGAAGGTCTGGCCTTCTTCGCGTTCCTTGGGGAAGACGCCGTGGTGTCCTCGGGCCTTGAGGCCGCGCAGCGCGACACGATCCACGCGAATCACTCCTGCTGTCGTAGTTCTTGTGGCCACGCAGCCGGGTGCGGACGGCCGGGTGTCCAGCATCGAATCTACCTGCGAGCACCGACAGCGCTTGCCCATGGGGGTTCGGGCGGCGGCCACAGGGGACTGGGTGCGGCCCCTACCCAGAGGGTCGGATTCCAATCCCCGGCCTCACCCGAACGGACCCCGGATCCCGTTCAGGCGCCGGGTTCCTCGTCCTCTTCGTCGTCCGTCTCGGTGAGGACGGGGGAGCCGTGGTGGGACCAGATCTTCCAGCCGTCGAATGTGCGGCGGAACACATTGGTGGCGACCACGAGCTGCCCGACGAGGGGCCCGAGCTCGGCGCCGTCCTCGGCGGGTCCGCCGCTGAGGATGTTCTCCGTGCAGGTGACCACGGCCACATCGCCGCCGAGGGAGATCTTCACATCCGTCAGGAAGAACTGGATGTACTCGGTGTTCGCCATGATCAGCGCGTACGAGCGGAGGACCTCGCCGCGCCCGGAGAGCACGGGCCACCCGGGGTGGACGCAGCTGATGGGGGTGGCGCCGTCGTCGAGCCAGAGGGCGGAGACCGCCTCGAAGTCGCCGAGCTCCATCGCCTCGTAGAAGGCGGTGTTCGCGGCCTCGACCGCCTCCGTGTCGGTCTGGTGGGTCACCGGGCTCCTTCGACGGCCCTGGCGACGCGGACGGCGTCGGCGGTGGCCCTGACTTCGTGGACGCGGACGGCCCAGGCGCCCTCGTGGGCGGCGATGGCGGAGACGGCCGCGGTGGCGGCGTCGCGTTCGCGGGCGGGCGGTGGTGCGGCGCCTTCGTGGGCCAGGACGTGGCCGAGGAAACGCTTGCGGGAGGCGGCGACGAGCAGGGGACGGCCGAGGGCGCGCAGTTCGGGGAGGTGGGCGACGAGGGCCAGGTCGTGGAGGGCGAGCTTGGCGAAGCCGAGGCCGGGGTCGAGCACGATCCGCTCGGGGGCGATGCCGCCCTCGACGACGGCCTCCATGCGGCGGCGCAGTTCGGTGACGACCTCGGTGACGACGTCGTCGTAGACGGCGAGGCTGTTCATGTCCTGGCTGAAGCCGCGCCAGTGCATGACGACGAAGGGGACCTCGGCGGCGGCGACGGCGGGGACCATCGCGGGGTCGGCGAGGCCGCCGCTGACGTCGTTGACGAGCGCGGCGCCGGCCTCGACGGCGGCGCGGGCGACGGAGGCGCGCATGGTGTCGACGGAGACGGTGACGCCTTCGGAGGCGAGGCCGCGGACGACGGGGACGACCCGGCGCAGCTCTTCGTCCTCGTCGACCCGGCTGGCGCCGGGGCGGGTGGACTCGCCGCCGACGTCGACGAGGTCCGCGCCCTCGGCGACGAGGTCGAGCCCGTGCTTGACGGCGGCCGTGGTGTCGAACCAGCGGCCGCCGTCGGAGAAGGAGTCGGGGGTCACGTTGACGACGCCCATGACCGCGCAGCGGTCCCACTCCGGCAGGCCCAAGGCCGTGCCCCGACCGATCGACGTACTCATACGCCCAGCGTAGGGCCCGGGGTGCCGCTCACGCCGCGCGGACCTCGTGGTCGGCCTGCGGGGCGACGATGTGGGCGCAGGGGCGGGGTTCGGCGGCGGCCCTGCGGCGGGCGAAGGGGCGGGGCAGTTGGAGGTTGACGAAGCCCTCGGCCTGCATGGCGGCGAAGCCGATACGGGGCAGGTCGCGGCTCTTGCGGTAGACGACGAAGCGGGGCTCCCAGCGGGGCCGGAACTTGGCGTTGAACTTGTACAGGGACTCGATCTGGAACCAGCGGGAGAGGAAGACGAGCAGTCCGCGCCAGAGTCGGAGGACGGGTCCGGCGCCGATCTTCTCGCCGCGGGCCAGGGCGGCGCGGAACATGGCGAAATTGAGGGAGACGCGCTCGATGCCGAGGCGCGGGGACTCCTGGAGGGCGGCGACGATGAGGAGCTCGTTCATGCCGGGGTCGGCGGAGCGGTCGCGGCGCATGAGCTCCAGGGACATCCCGTCGGGGCCCCACGGCACGAAGTGGATGATCGCCTTCAGGTCCCCGTACGGGGAGGTGGTGCCGTCCTCGTCGGTCTTGTGGGCGGTCGCTATGACGGCGTCCCCGTCGCCGGCGTCGCCGATGCGACCCAGCGCCATGGAGAAGCCGCGTTCGGTGTCGGTGCCGCGCCAGTCGGCGGCGGCGCGGCGGACGCGGGCGAGCTCGCCGTCGCTGAGGTCACGGACGCGCCGCACCTTGGTGGTGTAGCCGTTGCGCTCGATCCGCTTCACCATCTGGCGGACGTTACGCATGGCGCGCCCGGACAGGGAGAAATCCGCGACGTCCACCACCGCCTCGTCGCCGAGTTCGAGGGCGTCGAGGCCGGTCTCGCGGGTCCAGACCTCGCCGCCGGTCTCGGAGCAGCCCATGACGGCGGGGGTCCAGGAGTGGGCCTTGGCCTCGTCCATGAAGCGTTCGATGGCGCCGGGCCAGGCCTCGACGTCGCCGATGGGGTCGCCGCTGGCGAGCATGACGCCGGAGACGACGCGGTAGCAGACGGCGGCCTTGCCGCTGGGGGAGAAGACGACGCCCTTGTCGCGGCGGAGCGCGAAGTGGCCGAGGGAGTCGCGGCCCCCGTGCTTGTCGAGCAGGGCGCGCAGCCGGGTCTCGTCGTCCTCGGTGAGCCGGGCGGCGGGGTGCTCGGGGCGGAAGGCGAAGTAGATCGTGGTGAGGGCGGTGAGCATGCCGAGGGCGCCGAGGGAGTAGCCGACGGTCCAGTCGACGCCGTTGGTGTAGCCGACGGGTCCTTCGAAGCCGAAGAGTCCGTACAGGACGTGTTCGAGGCGGTCGGTGAGGCTGGGGCTGCCGATGACGCGGCGCGGGTGGGCGCTGACGATGACCAGGCCGAGCAGGATCGATCCGGCGCCCATGAGGACGAAGTTGGCGAGCGCCTTCCAGCGGCTGCGGGGGTCGGGCAGGGCGG
The DNA here is from genome assembly GCF_043200825.1 of Streptomyces sp. NPDC048370. Taxonomy (NCBI): domain Bacteria; kingdom Bacillati; phylum Actinomycetota; class Actinomycetes; order Kitasatosporales; family Streptomycetaceae; genus Streptomyces; species Streptomyces sp. NPDC048370. The sequence goes on from NZ_JBICYI010000003.1 coordinate 691,641, forward strand.
CGAACTGGTCCCGGTGGCGTACCAGCAGGGCGAGCAGCGCGACGGAGAGCAGGGCTCCGAGGACGGAGTGGCGCCAGACGAACTGGGCGACGGCGCCCAGCGGCAGGAGGACGACGGCGGCCCGCCAGGCGCGGCGCTTGTGGCGCTTGAGGCCGTGGGCGAGGAGCAGCAGGAGGACGCCGGCGCTGAGGGAGAGGGCCGCGGAGAGCGGTCCGAGCGTGCCGGGCAGGACCTCGGCGATGGCGTGCACCCGGCTGGCCCGGAAGCGCGGGAAGACGCCCGCGGCGATGTCGATCAGGCCGATGAGCGTGCAGGCCGTTCCGACGAGGGCGGGCACCTTCTCGGGGCGTGGTCCGCGCAGAATCCGGCGCACCCGAACCGGAACCAATCCTGACTTGTCCCCATCTACCGTGACAGACATCGCTTCCCGTGCTTCCCGTGGCTCCGCGAAAGTTTCGTTTCTCCGGCGGCCACGCGGTGGTCAGCGGCGGGCCGGGGCCGGAGGTTTGCGCCTTCTAGGACGGCTTCGCGGGGGAGCGGGTTCATTCACCCACAGGAATTTCTCAGGAAGAGGGCTCGGGCGTCTCATGGGTCTCACCAGCAACAAGGTTCTGGCGCTGGCCGTCGTGCTGGCGGTGGTGCTTTTCGCGGCCACGATCTGGCTGTGGCCACGGCTGGCCCGGGGCGGCGTCCGGGCCGTCCTCGGCAGGATCGGACTGCTGCTCGCCACCCAGCTCGCGCTCTTCGCCTCGGTGGGCCTCGCGGCGAACAACTCCTTCCTCTTCTACGGGTCCTGGGCGGACCTCTTCGGCCAGGAGCAGGACATGGGGGTGGTCGTCGACCACTCGGCCGGCTCCAAGGACCTCAAGGTCGTCGGTACGCAGGCGCTGGACGTGCCCGGCGGTTCCAAGCCCTCGGTCGGCGGCCAGATACAGAAGGTCGTGATCGCGGGCGAGAAGTCGGGCATCAACTCGCCGGCGTACGTGTACCTGCCGCCGGAGTACTTCCAGAAGGGGTACGAGAAGAGCACGTTCCCGGCCTCGCTGGTGCTCACGGGCTACCCGGGCACGGCCGAGAACCTGCTCAAGGGGCTCAAGTACCCGAAGACCGCTTTCCTCCAGGTCAAGGAGAAGAAGATGCGGCCGATGATCCTGGTGATGCTGCGGCCGACGGTGGCGCCGCCGCGTGACACCGAGTGCGTGGACATCCCGGGCGGCCCGCGGACCGAGACCTTCTTCGCCGAGGACCTGCCGAAGGCCGTCTCGGAGACGTACCGGGTGGGGACGAAGGCGCGGAACTGGGGGTTCATGGGGAACTCGACGGGTGGCTACTGCGCGCTGAAGATCGCGCTGCACCACCCGGACAGGTTCGCGGCGGGCGCCGGGTTCTCGGCGTACTACAAGGCGGCCGAGGACGTGACGACCGGCGACCTGTTCCACGGCGACGACAAGGCGCGCAAGCGGGCGAACCTGCTGTGGAGCCTGGACCACCTGCCGCAGGGGAAGTCGTCGTTCCTGGTGACGACGTCGAAGCAGGGCGAGGGGAACCTGCGCGAGACCCTCGACTTCGTCAAGAAGGTGAAGGCCCCGGCGCGGGTCTCCTCGATCACGCTGGACAGCGGCGGGCACAACTTCAACACCTGGAACCGGGAGATCCCGCCGGGCCTGGTGTGGATGAGCGGGCGGCTCAGCGCGGACTGAGCGACTTGGCGGGCTGCTCGGTCACCGCCGTGGACTCCGTCGGCTCCGGGGACGCGGCGCGCAGGGCGCGGTGGACGGCCGCCGGGGTGAGTACGCCCGCGTACCGGCCGCCTTCGGCCGGGTCGACGACGGGCAGCCAGCCGGTGTCGTGCTGCAGCAGCGCGGCCAGCGCCTCCCGGAGGGAGGCACCGAGCGGCACCGGCTCGGGGGCCGGGCGGGTGCGACCGGGCTCCTCCGCCGCGACCCAGCCCTGGACGCGGCCGTCCGCGTCGAGGACGACGGACCAGGGGGCGTCGGAGGCCGGTGCGGTGGAGGTGGGCGGGGCGGAGGTGGGTGCGGGCGCGCTCGGTGTCGCCTCGTCCGTGCGCAGCACGGGGACGTCCTCCAGGGCGGACGCGTCCACGGCGGTGACCGAGAGCCGCTTGAGGCCGCGGTCCGCGCCGACGAAGTCGGCGACGTACGGGGTGGCGGGGGCGCCGAGGACCCTGGCCGGGGTGTCGAACTGCTCGATCGTGCCCTGGCCGTAGACGGCGATCCGGTCGCCGAGGCGGACGGCCTCCTCCAGGTCGTGGGTGACGAGGAGGACGGTCTTGCGGACCTGGGACTGCAGGCGGAGGAACTCGTTCTGGAGGTGCTCGCGGACCACCGGGTCGACCGCGCCGAAGGGCTCGTCCATCAGGAGCACGGGCGGATCGGCTGCGAGCGCGCGGGCCACGCCGACGCGCTGGCGCTGTCCGCCGGAGAGCTGCTCGGGGTAGCGGGAGCCGTACGTCTTCGGGTCGAGGCCGACCAGGTCGAGGAGTTCGGCGGCGCGGGCGCGGGCACGGGCGCGCGGGACGCCGAGGAGGGCAGGGACGGTCGCGGTGTTGTCGAGGACCGTGCGGTGCGGGAAGAGGCCGACCTGCTGGATGACGTACCCGATGCGGCGGCGCAGCTGGACGGGGTCGATCGCGGATATGTCCTCGCCGGCGAGGAGGATGCGGCCCTCGGTCGGCTCGATGAGCCGGTTCACCATCTTCATCGTGGTGGTCTTGCCGCAGCCGGACGGGCCGACGAGCGTCACCAGTTCACCCTCGGCGACCTCGAAGGAGAGGTCGTCGACGGCGGTCGTTCCGTCCGCGTACCGCTTGGTCACATGCTCGAACCGGATCATGTTCCCCATTCTGACGCCTGGGTGACGGGTGCGTGTGAAGGGCGTGTTGCCGGAATGTGGCGGTCCTCGGCGATTGTCGGTGCCGGGGGATAGGGTCGGTCAGACATACGTTCGGCAACGGCGAGCGGCCGGGGGGAGGGTACATGAGCGCGGCGAATTGTCTGGTGACGAACGACTGGATCTGTGGGGAGTATCTGCGCACGCGCAGCCAGGAATTGACCGACGCGCTGCTCCAGCACGTGGGGATCACGGTCGTGTCCGTCCTCATCGGCATCGCCGTCGCCTTTCCGCTGGCGCTGCTCGTGCGGGCGAGCCCGCGGTTCGCCGGCCCGGTGCTCGGCCTGACGACGCTGCTCTACACGATTCCCTCGCTGGCGATGTTCTCGCTGCTGCTGCCCTTCTTCGGGCTGTCCGCCGCGCTGGTGGTGACGGGCCTCGTGCTGTACTCCCTGACGATCCTCGTACGGAACATGGTGGCCGGCCTCGACGCGGTGCCGGCCGAGGCGCGGGAGGCCGCGCGCGGCATGGGGTACGGCTCGGGGCGGCTGCTCTGGGAGGTCGAACTGCCGCTCGCGCTGCCCGCGTTGATGGCCGGAATACGCATGGCGACGGTCTCCACGATCGCGCTCACGACGGTCGGTTCGATCGTCGGGCGCGGCGGCCTCGGCAACCTCATCGAGGACGCGCTGCCGACGTTCTTCAAGGCGCAGGTGCTCGCGGCCTCGGTGCTGTGCGTCCTGCTCGCGGTGGTCGCGGACCTGCTGCTCCTGGGCGTGCAGCGGCTGCTGACACCGTGGACCCGAATACGCACGGCGCCGGGGGGCGAGTGAGCGGTGGGGATCGTGGCGGACGCCTGGAGCTGGCTGACCACCGGCGCCAACTGGGCGGGGGAGGGCGGGGTGTGGCACCGCCTCGGTGAGCACGCGTACGTCAGCGGGGTCGCGTTGCTGCTCGCCTGCGCGATCGCGCTGCCGCTGGGGCTCTGGCTCGGGCACATCGGCCGGGGCGGCGCGCTCGCCGTCAACATCTCCAACGTCGGGCGGGCTGTCCCCGTCTTCGCGGTCCTGGCCCTCTTCATGGTGTCGCCGCTGCGCAACGCGGGATACGTGCCGACGGTGATCGCGCTGGTGCTCTTCGCGCTGCCGCCGCTGCTCACCAACGCGTTCGTGGGGATGCGCGAGGTGGACCGGGCGGTGGTGGAGGCCGCGCGGGGGATGGGCATGTCGGGCGGACAGGTCTTCCGGAAGGTCGAACTGCCCCTCGCCCGGCCGCTGGTCATGACAGGGTTGCGGTCGGCCGCCGTGCAGGTCGTCGCCACAGCGACGATCGCGGCGATGGTCGGCCAGGGGGGCCTGGGCCGGATCATCACCGCCGGATTCAACACCTACAACACCCCGCAGGTGGTCGCGGGCGCCCTGCTCGTGGCGCTGCTCGCCCTCGTCGTGGAGGTCGCCCTGGTGGGGGCGGACCGGCTGCTCGGCCGACGCGCGTGAACCCCTCCGGCTTCCGCACGCCCGCTCGGCACACCCGGCACACATCGCTCGGCATGAATCGCTCGGCATGAATCGCACGGAACGAACCGCTTGTGACACGGAACGACGACTAGGAGTGATCTCGTGAGCAGGACCTCGCGTATCGCGGGTGCGGTACTGGGTACGGCGGCGCTGACCGTCTCGCTCGTCGCGTGCGGCGGCGACAGCCTGGAGCAGGGGAAGGCGGGCGGCAGCGGCGGCACGTCCGGTGCGGCCAAGGGCTCCCTCGTCGTGGGCGCCGCCGCGTTCACCGAGTCCAAGGTGCTCGCGGAGCTCTACGCGCAGGTGCTGAACGACGCCGGATACGACGCGACCATCACCACGGTGAAGAACCGCGAGCTGTACGAACCCTCCCTGGAGAAGGGCGAGATCGACGTCGTACCGGAATACGCGGCGACGATCGCGGAATTCCTCAATGCGAAGGTGAACGGCCCGAGGGCGCCCGAGGAGAAGCCGGTCGCGTCCGGCGACGCGGCCGCCACGGTGGAGGCGCTGAAGAAGCTCGCGGAGCCGCGCGGACTGAAGGTCCTCGCGGTCGGCGAGGCCGTCGACCAGAACGCCTTCGCGGTCTCGAAGGAATTCGCCGAGAAGAACAAGCTGAAGACGCTTTCCGACCTCGGTGCCGCCAAGCTGAAGGTGAAGATCGCGGCCGGTGACGAATGCGAGATACGGCCGTTCTGCGCGCCCGGCCTGAAGAAGACCTACGGCATCGACGTCACCGGCATCGACCCCAAGGGAGTCGGCACCCCGCAGGCCAAGCAGGCGGTCAAGGACGGCGTGGACCAGCTGGTGCTGACCACCACGACGGACGCGACGATCGAGTCCTTCGGACTGGTCTTCCTGGACGACGACAAGAAGCTCCAGAACGCCGACAATGTGCTGCCGGTGGTCAATGCGAAGGACGCCGGATCGCCCGAGATCGCGGCCGCTCTCGACAAGATCACAAAGGTCCTCACCACGGCCGATCTCGCCGAACTGAACCGCAAGGTCGACGCCGAGCGCGCGAAGCCCGCGGACGTGGCGAAGACCTATCTGGAGTCGAAGGGCCTGGTCAAGAAGTAAGGCTCGGGGGAGGGGAGTCGGCCCGGTTCCGACCGGGGCTCGGTCACGACGGCGAGAAGTGGCCAAGAGATTGCCGGGCCGACACCCCACACGGCGCCTACGCACGGTAAATTTCAGGCCATGCCACGTGGACGCCACCGCCATTCACCTCCCCTGCACAAGCTTCTGCCGCCCTCCGCGGTCGCCGGAGCGTCGGTCGTCTGTGCCGCGGGCGCCTGGCTGCTCGCCGATCCCGTGGTGCTGCGCCTGCTCGTGGCTGCCGCGGCGGCGGCCGCGGTCACCGGCGGCGTCATCATGCGCAGTTGGGACCGGAGCGCCGGCCGACAGGTCGCGGAGCTGACCCGGGCGCGCACGGCGGACCAGTGGAAGACCGAGGAGCGGATAGCGGAGCTCGAGGCCGACCTGGAGGAGTCGCGCGAGCTGCGGGCCAAGCTGGACGCCAAGCTCCGCGCCAAGCGGGTCGAACTGGCCGGGCTGCGCGGCGAACACGCGGCGCTGCTACGCCGGTACGCCAACGCCGAGACCGAGCGGGCCAGCGCCCTCGAAGGCCGCAGGCAGCTCGCCCTGGAGACGTCTTCCCCGGCCAAGGAGCTGCCGGCCGCCGGATCCACGCCCACCCCGGCCGCGTACCGCCAGGCCGCCCAGGCCCTGCGCGACCTCGCGCGCAACGCCGCCGCCCAGGAGGCCCGCCGTACGGCCGAGGCGGCCCGCAGCCGCGATCTCGCCGAGCGCGCCCGCGAGACGGAGGAGCCGCAGGGGAAGCACGCGGCGGCCGCCGGGAGCGAGCAGCACGCTCGACCGTCGACCGCCGTCGTACCCGCCCCCTCGACGGCCCTCTCGCCCGTCCCCTCCACCGCTTCACCCACCGCCGTTCCCGCGGTACGGGCCGTTCCGGCCGCCTCGGCGATCGTCCCGTACGCCACGCGCCGCCGCACCCGCCCCGAGGGCGGCTTCGACTTCTTCGGCACGCAGGGCGGGCAGGGCGCGCAGGGTACGCAGGAGGTGGCGGCCGCCATCGAGGCCGTGCAGGACGCCGACCTGGCCGACGTGGTGGGCGAGGAGGTCCTCGCGACCGTCGTGCGCCGCACCCCCGAACAGCGGGCCATCGGCAACGTCATCGACCTGACCGCGCACGACGAGACCGAGCAGATCGACGTGGCGGAGCTGCGCGGAGTGGTCGGCTCCTGACGATCGGGGCGCTCACCACCGCGGAGCTGCTCGCGCGGCGGGACGAGTGGATCGCCCTGTGCGCGCAGGCGTTCTGCGACGTGCGCGACGGCGCCTGACGGCTCGGTGGTCGCCTACTTGTCGATGTCACCGACGACGAAGAAGAGCGAGCCCAGGATCGCCACCATGTCGGCGACGAGCGTGCCCGGCAGCAACTCCGTCAGTGCCTGGATGTTGTTGAACGACGCCGAGCGCAACTTCAGCCGGTACGGCGTCTTCTCGCCCTTGGAGACCAGGTAGTAGCCGTTGATGCCGAGCGGGTTCTCGGTCCAGGCGTACGTGTGACCCTCCGGGGCCTTGAGCACCTTCGGCAGCCGCTGGTTGATCGGCCCCTGCGGGAGCTCCGCCATCCGGTCGAGGCAGGCGTCCGCGAGGTCCAGGGAGTTGTGGGTCTGCTCCAGGAGGCACTCGAAGCGGGCGAGGCAGTCGCCCTCCTCGCGGGTGACCACCTTGAGCGTGTCCTGGAGCTCCCCGTAGGCCAGGTACGGCTCGTCGCGCCGCAGGTCGAAGTCGACGCCGGAGGCACGGGCGATGGGTCCTGAGACGCCGTACGCGTGCACCGCCGTCGGGGTCAGGACACCGACGCCCCGGGTACGGCCCCGGAAGATCTCGTTGCCGAGGACCAGCTTGTCGTACACGTCCATCCGCGACCGCACGTCCGCGACGGCCGCGCGCGCCCGGTCGAGCCACCCGGCGGGCAGATCCTCCTTGAGCCCGCCGACCCGGTTGAACATGTAGTGCATCCGGCCGCCGGAGACCTCCTCCATCACGGCCTGGAGCTCCTCGCGCTCCCGGAACGCGTAGAAGACCGGGGTGATACCGCCCAGTTCGAGGGGGTAAGACCCGAGGAACATCAGGTGGTTGAGCACCCGGTTCAGCTCGGCGAGCAGCGTACGGGTCCAGACGGCGCGCTCGGGGACCTCCATGCCGAGCATGCGCTCGACGGCCATGACGACACCGAGCTCGTTGGAGAAGGCCGACAGCCAGTCGTGGCGGTTGGCGAGCATGACGATCTGCCGGTAGTCCCGCGCCTCGAAGAGCTTCTCGGCACCCCGGTGCATGTATCCGATGACCGGCTCGGCCCGCTGGATCACCTCACCGTCGAGAACCAGCCGCAGCCGGAGCACGCCATGGGTCGAGGGGTGCTGCGGCCCGATGTTCAGCACCATGTCGGTGCTCTCCGCCGCCCCGCCGATTCCGACCGTCGTCTCCGTCATGGGAGCAGTATCTCCCGGCCCCGCCGAGTTGTGGCCAGCCGTCCCGCAGTACGGTCCCCACCCGCTCCCACCCGTTGTGGGCAGCAGGTCAGCAGGGCGGTCCCCACCCGCTCCCACCTGTTGTGGGCAATCGTTCCGCAGTACGGTCCCCACCCGCTCCCACCCGTTGTGGGCAATCGTTCCGCAGGGCTGGGGGTCCCCCCAGGACGAAGTCCTAGGGAGTGTCCGGAAAGTATGGTCGTCCGCCCGAAGGGCGTCGCGAGCCAGGCCAGACTTTCCGGACGCGACCTAGGGGGAGGGTGGGCACAACCCACGGGGCCGGCGCCCCGTCAGGCCCCTCCGCCCCGAGCCCGGGCCCCAGCCCCAGGCGCCACCCCCACCCGCCGCGTGAGCCACAGAAAGTCCCCGAGCCCACCCCGCGCTGTCAGCTCCGCCGCCTCGCCCGCCTCGCCGAGAGCCCGTACGTACGCCGCCGCGTCGCTCGTCGCGAGCGCGAGCGGAGGACGTTCGCCCCGCACGCCGAGGCCCCGCAAGGCCTCCCGCTGGGTCATGAGCTCCCCGCCCCCGCCGGCCGAGGCGCACGCGTCCATCGCCACGTGCGCCGTCACGTCGCACGACCCGTCCGGCACCGGTGCCACCTCCCGCCCGCCCCGGAACCCGGTCAGCGTTCCGAACGGCGGCCTGGACTCCCGTACGTGCCCGTAGTCCACCGCCACCGCCCGCCCCGCCGCCAGGGAGCCGACCGCCGCCGCCCACGCCTCGTCCCGGGCGCGCCCGATCTCCGCCCGCTCGCCGGGCTCCGTGAGCGGCCACCACCGCTCCAGCCACTCCGCGTCCGGCCCCTCGACGGGCCGCCCGAGCCGTTCCGCCCCGTCCGCCGCCCGTACCTCGAAGTACCGCACGACCCCCGCGTCGTCCGCGCCCGCCACGTCCACCGGCACGTTGTCGAGCCACTCGTTCGCGAAGAGCAGCCCGCGGACCCCCTCCGGCACCCGGTCCGTCCACTCCACCCGGGCGTCGAGCCCCGCCGGCCGCTCCGCGCGCTCGACGCCGTACGCCCGAACCGAAAGCCCCGCCGACGCGGAGGCGGCCGCGAGAACGCCCGTCACGAGCTCGCCCCGCCCCGCGCCCACGTCCACGAACGCGACCTCGTCCGTCCCCAGCTCCTCCGCCACCTCGGCGAGCAGCCGCGCGATCGCCCCCGCGAAGAGCGGGGAGGCGTGCACCGAGGTGCGGAAGTGGCCCGCAGGACCCTCGGGGCGCAGAAAGAAGCCCCCCGGGCCGTACAACGCCTGCTCCGTGGCCTCACGCCACCCCTGCCACTGACACGTCTCATCCGTCACGCGGTCCAGTCTCCACCTTGGGGAGTACGGCCCTCGCGTCAAGGATCGACCCCACGGTTGACCCCTGCACCTATCCGCTTTCCCTACGCTGGGTTACGTGCAGCGCCTCTACGACTTCATCCGCAGACACCCGACAGGCGTCGACAGCTTCTGGGCCGTCGTCCTCTTCGGGTTCTCCGTCCTGTGGGTGGGCTCGACCAACCCATCGCTCGGGCACCCGCTCGCGTACGGCGTCGTCGCGCTGCTGCTCTCCCTGGTCGTGGCCCTGCGCCGGCGCGCGCCCGAGAAGATGCTGGTGCTCACGGTCGTCATCGGCGTCGCCCAGCTCGCCTTCGGGCTGATGCCGTTCTTCGCCGACTTCGCGATGCTGGTGATCATCTACACGGTCGCCGCGCACGACGGCCCGCGCTGGGCCTCCCGCCTCGCCCTGATCGGCGGTCTGAGCGCCGCGACGCTCTCCCAGCTGCGCTGGCCGGCCCAGGACGAGATCGACTCCACGGCCGCCCATGTCTTCTTCACGATCATCATGACCGTGCCGTTCGCCCTCGCCTGGGTGCTCGGCGACTCGCTCCGGACCCGCCGCGCCTACTTCGCGCAGCTGGAGGAGCGCGCCTCCCGCCTGGAGCAGGAGCGCGAGGCGCAGGCCAAGGTCGCCGTCGCCGCCGAGCGCGCCCGGATCGCCCGCGAGCTGCACGACGTCGTCGCGCACAACGTGTCGGTGATGGTCGTCCAGGCCGACGGCGCCGCCTACGTCCTGGACGCCTCGCCCGAGCAGGCCAAGCAGGCCCTGGAGACGATCTCCTCGACCGGCCGGCAGGCGCTGGCCGAGATGCGCCGGCTGCTCGGCATCCTGCGCACCGGCGAGCACAAGGAGGCGGGGGAGTACGTGCCGCAGCCGGACGTCGAGCAGATCGAGGACCTGGTCGAGCAGGTCAGGGGGGCCGGTCTGACCGTGGACTTCCGGATCGAGGGCACGCCGCGTCCGCTGCCGAGCGGCGTCGAACTCACCGCGTACCGGATCGTGCAGGAAGCCCTCACCAACACCCGCAAGCACGGCGGTCCGGACGTCGGAGCGAGCGTCCGTCTGGTCTACTTCGACGACGGTCTCGGGCTGCTCGTGGAGGACGACGGGCGCGGTGCGACCCACGAGATGTACGAGGACGGGGGCGCCGACGGCCGGGGCCACGGCCTGATCGGCATGCGGGAGCGCGTCGGCATGGTCGGCGGCACCCTGGACGCGGGACCGCGTCCGGGGGGCGGCTTCCGCATCAGCGCCCTGCTCCCGCTCAAGCCCGCCCACTGACGACCCCGAAGGAACCCCCACATGTCCATCCGCGTGATGCTCGTCGACGACCAGGTGCTGCTGCGGACCGGCTTCCGCATGGTGCTCGCCGCTCAGCCGGACATGGAGGTCGTGGCCGAGGCGGGCGACGGCGTGGAGGCGCTGGAGGTGCTGCGGTCGACGGCCGTGGACGTGGTCCTCATGGACGTCCGCATGCCGAAGCTGGACGGGGTCGAGACGACCCGGCGGATCTGCTCTGAGCCCGACGCGCCCCGCGTCCTGATCCTGACCACCTTCGACCTGGACGAGTACGCCTTCTCCGGCCTGAAGGCGGGCGCGAGCGGCTTCATGCTGAAGGACGTGCCGCCGGCCGAGCTGCTCGGCGCGATCCGCTCCGTGCACAGCGGCGACGCGGTGGTGGCCCCGTCCACGACCCGCCGCCTCCTGGACCGCTTCTCGCCGATGCTGCCGTCCTCGGGGAAGGAGCCGCAGCACAAGGAGGTCGAGCGGCTCACCGACCGCGAGCGCGAGGTCATGCTCCTGGTCGCCCAGGGCCTGTCGAACGGCGAGATCGCCGCCCGTCTCGTGCTGTCGGAGGCGACGGTGAAGACGCACGTCGGCCGGATCCTCACCAAGCTGGACCTGCGCGACCGCGTGCAGGTGGTGGTGCTCGCGTACGAGACCGGCCTGGTCCGGGCGGGCGGCGGGGCGGGCTGATCGCCCGTGCTGCTGTGGATCAACGGCCCGTTCGGGGTCGGGAAGACGCAGACGGCGTACGAGATCCGGCGGCGGCTGCCCGGCAGCGTCGTCTGCGACCCGGAGCACATCGGCTTCGGCCTGCACCGCACGCTGCCGCCGTCCCTCAGGGGAGACTTCCAGGACCTCGCCGCCTGGCGGCAGGGCGTGTACGAGGTGCTGGACCTGGCGCTGCGCAAGCACGGGGACGGTCCGGTCGTCGTGCCGATGACGCTGGTCGAACCGGCGTACTTCGAGGAGATCGTCGGGCGGCTGCGGGAGGCGCACGGTCCTGACCGGGTGCGCCATTTCGCGCTGCTCGCGGAGCGCGGGACGGTCCTGAAGCGGCTGAGCGAGCGGGGGCTCGGGGGTGGTCTGAAGCGGGACAGCTTCGCGGTGAGCAGGCTCGACCTGTGTCTGGAGCGGCTGAGCGGGCCGGAGTTCGCGCACCACATCCGTACCGACCGGCTCACGGTCCCGCAGGTCGCGGACGAGGTGGCGCGTGCGGCGGGGCTTCGGCTCGCGCCGGACACGGACGGGCCGCTGCGTCACCGCCTACGGCGGTTGCGGATCGGCCTGTCGCACATCCGCTTCGACTGAGCGACCGGCCCCGAACCCCAGCAGCTAGCGCAGTACGGCTTCGAGGAAGTCGCTGCCCAGGCGGGCGACGACGGTCACGTCCAGCTGGTGCAGGACGTAGCGGCCGCGGCGCTGGGTGGTGAGCAGTCCGGCCTTCCTCAGGACGGCGAGGTGCCGGGAGACCTCCGGCGCGGAGATGCCGTACGCGTCGGACAGTTCGCTCGTCGTGTACGAGGCGCGGGCGAGGTTGCGGCACATCCGCATCCGCATCGGGTGCGCGACGGCCTCCAGACGGAGCTTGACGGTCTCCACGGGCGCGGTGCCTGCGAGTTCGCGGGTGGAGACGGGGTACTGGATCACCGGCTGCCAGCCGTGTGCGTGCACGGCGATGAGGTGCGGCCGGCCGAAGGCGGTCGGCAGGAAGGTGAGCGCCGAGCCCTCGGTGGTCGTCCGGCCGAGCACCAGCTTGTCGACGACGAGCCGGGTGCGGCGGGCGTCCTCCTCCACACTGATGGCGGGGGAGACGGCCGTGACCGCCTCGGTGAGGCCCTTGCGGCGCAGCAGATCGGTCTTGTGGCGGGCGTCGGCGGCGAGCTGGACCCGGACCCGGCTCCAGGTGTCGGCGAAGAACGCGGCGTCGCAGTCCTCCAGGAGCCGGCGGATCCACGCGCGCGTGCCGGTCGGATCGGCGAGCATCCGCTCCACGAACGCGGCCTGGCGAGGGCCGCGCGCGGCCGCCAGGTCGAGGGCGCGGCGGCGGGAGTGGGCGTCGACGAGCGGGGAGGGCAGACCGTCCGCGTACTGGGTGCTGCAGGAGATCTCCAACGCCGCCCCGACGTACGTCTCGTCGTCCATCCGGTCGAGGTCGTCGAGCTCCTCGGCGAGCGTCTCGCGCGGCTGGGCCGACAGCAGGAAGTCGGACCGGGTGGAGCGCCACATGAAGTCGGCCTCGTGCATCCGGTCGGCGAGTTCGGGCTTGAGCCCCGCGGTGGTGGTCGTGGCCCAGCCGTGCAGCCCGGCGTGGTGCCCGGGCTCGGACAGCGCGTGCAGCGCGGCGCCCAGTTCGGCCAGGGGGGAGGGGCAGAAGACGATCCGCTCGTGCGGAAGCCCGGTGATGTCGATGGTCACGCTCACGCCCCCATGGTGCGGGACATCCCGCGGGTGCTGTCGCGTCGTTTGACGCCGCCCGTCAATCGAGCGGGCACTCGGGCGGTCCGTTTGACGGGCGCGGTCAATCGGCGCGACCGGGGCCGGCCGGCGGAGCCATCGTGGGGTCATGAACGCGATGCACCAGTACCTCTTCGACACCTACCGCGCCGCGCAGCACGGTGAGCGGACGCCGCCGCTGCCCGGTACCCACGACGTCGCCACCCTCCGGGCCCTCCGCGACCGCCGCCGCTTCCACGCGGTCCTCGCGGGGCGTCCCGCCCGGGGCCGCCTGCGTACCGCCCTGAGCCGCCGGTTCCACCCGAAGGCCTGCTGAGGACCGGCCCCTAGGGCTGGGGCCTGTCGGGGCCGGCGGCCCCTACGCCAGCAGCGCCAGGAAGTTCCGTACCGCGTCCCGTACGTCTGTCTCCGTCCAGGCGAGGCCCGGCTCGCCGACCGTCACCTCCGCCATCGCGATCCCCGGCGGGCCGCCCGCGCCGGGGCTGCGCCAGCGGCGGAAGAGGACCGTGTCGGTCGACTCGGTCAGCGCCACGGACGCCGCCGTCAGGACGTCCGGGGCGTACGGGAGCCAGACCTGGAACTGGTGGGTGTGCGGCGGCTCCGGATGCACCCGGAACCACGGCACGCCCGCCTCCTCGAAGGCCGCCCGCAGCCAGCCCGCCACCACGCGCGCGTGCGCCACGTACGAGGGCAGCCGGGGCAGCTCCCGGTCCAGGCCGCGCAGCGCCGAGGCCGCCGCGGGGTACTGCTGGAAGACCTGGCCGCCGTACCGGTGCCGCCACACCCGGGCCTCCTCCATCACGTCCTCCGGGCCGGCGAGCGCCGCCCCCGAGAGGCCGCCCAGGGACTTGTAGAAGGACACGTACACGCTGTCCGCGAGCCCCGCGATCTCCTGCAGGCCGCGCCCGAAGTGCGGGGCGCACTCCCACAGTCGTGCGCCGTCGACGTGCACCACCGCATCCCGTTCGCGGGCCGCCGCCACGACGTCCACCAGCTCGTCCCAGGACGGCAGCACGAATCCCGCGTCCCGCAGCGGCAGCTCCAGCATCAGCGTCCCGAACGGCTCCGTGTGGCCCCGCACCTCCTCGGCCGTCGGCAGCCTCGGCTCGTCCGTCAGGTGGACCGTCCGCAGCCCGCTCACCGACCCCAGCGCACCGCCCTCGTGGACCTCCGGGTGGGCGAGCGGGTGCAGGGCGACGACCGGGCTGCCGGTCCGCCCGGCCCAGCAGCGCAGCGCCACCTGCTGCGCCATCGTCCCGGTCGGGAAGAACACCGCCGCGGGCAGCCCGAGTTCCCCCGCGACCCGCCGTTCGAGCTCCTCGACGAGCCCGTCGCCGTACGCGTCGAGCGGGCCGCCGTCGTCCGCGGTGTCCCCGGCCCATTCGGCGAGCTGCCGCAGGCGGTCCCCCACCGTGCCCTCGACCGGTGAGTGGGCCAGTTTCCGCCGCGCGGAGCCCCACACCTCCGCCTGGTGCCGCCGCGCTTCGGCCTCGTCCGTCGGCCCGTCCGACCGGCCGCTCCTGTCCTCGTCCACGCCTACGCCCATGCCATCGCCCACGCCTTCGTCCATGGGCCGATCATCACACCACCGCCCACAGCCTGTGGACAGTCACGGAGGAGGACGAAACGCTGGCGTAGCATGACCAGAAATCGTCCGGTACCCCCCGCGGACTGGAACGGAAGGCCGTTGCCGCGTGAACCATCCAGCTGAGTCCCGAGCAGAACCCCGAGCGGAAGACCGACCCGCGCGCCTCACCGTCGGAGTCGTCGGAGCCGGTCGGGTGGGACCCGCCCTCGCCGCGGCGCTCCAGCTCGCGGGCCACCGCCCCGTCGCCGTCTCCGCGGTCTCCGACGCGTCCGTCCGGCGCGCCACGAACCTGCTCCCGGACGTGCCGATCGTGCCGCCCGCCGAGGTGCTCGCCCGGGCCGAGCTGGTGCTCCTGACCGTCCCCGACGACGCCCTGCCCGGCCTGGTCGAGGGCCTCGCCGAGACCGGTGCCGTACGGCCGGGGCAGCTGCTCGTGCACACCTCCGGGCGGTACGGGGTGAAGGTCCTGGACCCCGCCCGCCGTGCCGGCGCCCTGCCGCTGGCCCTGCACCCCGCCATGACCTTCACCGGCACCTCCGTGGACGTCCAGCGGCTCGCCGGCTGCTCCTTCGGGGTGACCGCCCCCGTCGAGCTGCGGCTGGCCGCAGAGGCCCTGGTCATCGAGATGGGCGGCGAGCCCGAGTGGATCGCGGAGGAGGCCCGCCCGCTCTACCACGCGGCCCTCGCCCTGGGCGCGAACCACCTGGTCACGCTGGTCGCCCAGTCCATGGACCTGCTCCGTACGGCCGGGGTCGCCGCCCCCGACCGGATGCTCGGCCCGCTCCTGGGCGCGGCCCTGGACAACGCCCTGCGCTCCGGCGACGGGGCGCTCACCGGGCCCGTCGCGCGCGGTGACGCGGGCACGGTCGCCGCTCATGTCGCCGAGCTGCGCAAGCACGCGCCCGGCACCGTCGCCGGCTATCTGGCGATGGCCCGCACGACCGCCGACCGGGCGCTCGCGCACGGCCTGCTCAAGCCCGAGCTGGCCGAGGATCTGCTGGGCGTGCTCGCCGACGGGGAGACCGACCGATGACATCGACGACCTTCGCCCTGGTTCGTACGGCGGACGAACTCCACGCCCTCGCGGCCCGCCCGACGCGGACCCGTGCCGCCCTGGGCGTGGCCGAAAACGACCCCATGGCCGTCGCCGAGGACACCCGTACAGCCGGTGCCGCCGGTGCCGCCCGTACCGCCGTCGTGATGACCATGGGCGCGCTCCACGAGGGGCACGCCACCCTCGTCCGGACGGCCCGCGAGTACGTCGGACCGGACGGCTTCGTAGTCGTCACCGTCTTCGTCAACCCGCTGCAGTTCGGCGCGGGCGAGGACCTCGACCGCTACCCCCGCACCCTGGACGCCGACCTCAGGACGGCCGAGGCGGCCGGCGCGGACGCGGTCTTCGCGCCCTCCGTCGACGAGGTGTACCCCGGTGGGGAGCCGCAGGTCCGGATCAGTGCGGGCCCGATGGGCGAGCGCCTCGAAGGCGCCTCCCGGCCCGGCCACTTCGACGGCATGCTGACCGTCGTCGCCAAGCTGCTCCACCTCACCCGCCCCGACCTGGCCCTCTTCGGCCAGAAGGACGCCCAGCAGCTGGCCCTGATCCGCCGGATGGTCCGCGATCTGAACTTCCCCGCGGAGATCGTCGGCGTGCCGACCGTCCGCGAGGCCGACGGCCTGGCCCTCTCCAGCCGCAACCGCTACCTCTCCGAGGGCGAGCGCCGCACCGCCCTCGCCCTCTCCCGGGCCCTGTTCGCCGCGAGCGACCGGCTCGCCGCCCAGCACGCGCTGCGCGCGCGTGCCGACTCCCTGCCGGGCGCCCAGAACCGGGCCGAGACCCGTGCGGAGGGGCTCTCCCGGCTCGGCGAGGCCCGCGCCGCGGCCGACGCCCACGCCGTCGCCCAGGCGTCCGAGGCCGGCGGCGCCGGCGCCGTACGGGCCGCGGCCCGCGCCGTCGTCGACGACGCGGCGAAGGCCGAGCCCCCGCTCACGCTCGACTACCTCGCCCTGGTCGACCCGTCCGACTTCACCGAGGTCGCCGACGACCACGAAGGCGAGGCGCTGCTCGCCGTCGCCGCGCGCGTGGGCAGCACGCGGCTGATCGACAACATCCCGCTCATGTTCGGAGCCACCAAGTGACTGGAATACGGCTGCACGCGCCCGAGCCCGGCTGGTCCATCGACGCCGACGTCGTCGTGGTCGGCTCCGGTGTCGCCGGGCTGACCGCGGCGCTGCGCTGCACCGCCGCCGGACTGCGTACGGTCGTCGTCACCAAGGCCCGCCTGGACGACGGCTCCACCCGCTGGGCGCAGGGCGGCATCGCCGCCGCACTCGGCGAGGGCGACACCCCCGAGCAGCACCTGGACGACACCCTCGTCGCGGGCGCCGGGCTCTGCGACACCGAGGCCGTCCGGCTCCTGGTCACCGAGGGCCCCGACGCAGTCCGTCGGCTGATCGCCACGGGCGCCGACTTCGACAAGACCGCCGACGGCGAGATCGCCCTGACCCGCGAGGGCGGCCACCACCGCCGCCGGATCGCCCACGCCGGCGGCGACGCGACCGGGGCCGAGATCTCCCGCGCCCTGGTCGAGGCGATACGGGACCGGGGCGTGCGCACCATCGAGCACGCGCTCGTCCTGGACCTCCTGAAGGACGCGGAGGGCCGCACGGCGGGTGTCACCCTCCACGTCATGGGCGAGGGCCGTGAGGACGGCGTCGGAGCCGTCCACGCCCCCGCCGTGGTCCTCGCCACCGGCGGCATGGGGCAGGTCTTCTCGGCGACCACGAACCCGGCGGTCTCCACCGGCGACGGCGTCGCGCTCGCCCTGCGCGCCGGGGCGGAGGTCTCCGACCTGGAGTTCGTCCAGTTCCACCCCACGGTGCTCTTCCTCGGCCCCGGCTCCGAGGGCCAGCAGCCGCTGGTCTCCGAGGCGGTACGGGGCGAGGGCGCCCATCTCGTCGACGCGGACGGGGTCCGCTTCATGCTCGGGCAGCACGAGCTTGCCGAGCTCGCCCCCCGCGACATCGTCGCCAAGGCGATCATGCGCCGCATGCGGGAGCGGAACGCCCTGCACATGTACCTGGACGCCCGGCACTTCGGCGCCGAGATGTGGGCCACGCGCTTCCCCACGATCCTGGCGGCCTGTCGGGCCCACGGCATCGACCCGGTCACCGAGCCCATCCCGGTCGCCCCCGCGGCCCACTACGCCTCCGGCGGAGTCCGCACGGACCTGAACGGCCGGACCACCGTCCCGGGCCTCTACGCGTGCGGTGAGGTGGCCTGTACGGGTGTCCACGGCGCCAACCGGCTCGCGTCGAACTCGCTCCTGGAGGGCCTGGTCTTCGCCGAGCGGATCTCCGACCTGATCGCGGCGGACCTCGCCGGGAAGAACGTGGAGCGGCCGCCGGCCGTACCGGCCCACGCGCGCGTGATGCCGGTGCTCGCGCCCAAGCTGCGCGCCGACATCCAGCGGATCATGAGCGCGAACGCGGGCGTGCTGCGCTCCGAGGAGAGCCTCCTGAGGGCGGCCGGAGCCCTGGAGACCCTGGCCATGGACGCCGTGACGAACCACCTCGCGGAGGCCGTCGAGCCCTGCACCGAGTCCTGGGAGACGGCCAACCTCCTCGAAGTCTCCGAGGCCCTCGTGACGACCGCCCTCGCCCGCGAGGAGACCCGCGGCTGCCACTGGCGCGAGGACAAGCCCGACCGCGACGACGACGCGTGGCGACGCCATCTGATTGTGTCCCGGGCCCCCGGGGGCGAACTGGCGGTCCGCCCCACCGCCACCGCAGACTTTCCGCCTGTCATCGCCGACGCATCCAAGGAGCCGCAGTCGTGAGCACGCCCGAAGAAGCACGTCCGCAGCCCGTGGACGTCCCCCTGATCCAGATCAGCGCCCCCGCCGAGGACGCCGGCGGCTGCGGTGACGGCTGCGGCTGCGCCGACGAGGTCTACGAGAGCGGCCTCGACCCGGCGCTCGCCCAGCTGCTCGCCGACGCGGGCCTCGACCCCGTCCAGGTCGAGGACATCGCCCACCTGGCCATCGAGGAGGACCTCGACGGCGGCGTGGACGTGACGACCGTCGCGACCGTCCCCGAGGACGCGATCGCCACCGCCGACTTCACCGCGCGCGAGGCGGGCGTGGTCTCCGGTCTGCGGATCGCAGAGGCGGTGCTGTCGATCGTCTGTACCGACACCTTCGAGGTCGAGCGGCACGTCGAGGACGGCGACCGCGTCGAGGCCGGCCAGAAGCTCCTGAGCGTCACCACCCGCACCCGCGACCTGCTCACCGGCGAGCGCAGCGCGCTGAACATCATGTGCCGCCTCTCCGGCATCGCCACCGCCACGCGCGCGTGGGCGGACGTCCTGGAGGGCACCGGGGCCCGCGTGCGGGACACCCGCAAGACCACGCCGGGCCTGCGCGCCCTGGAGAAGTACGCGGTGCGCTGCGGCGGCGGCGTCAACCACCGCATGTCGCTGTCGGACGCCGCGCTGGTCAAGGACAACCACGTGGTGGCCGCCGGTGGCGTCGCGCAGGCCTTCAAGGCCGTACGGGAGCAGTTCCCGGACGTGCCGATCGAGGTCGAGGTCGACACGCTGCACCAGGTCCGCGAGGTCCTGGACGCGGGCGCGGACCTGATCCTGCTCGACAACTTCACCCCCCTGGAGACCGAGGAGGCCGTCGCCCTGGTCGCCGGCCGCGCGATCCTGGAGTCCTCCGGCCGCCTCACCCTGGAGAACGCGGCGGCGTACGCGGCGACGGGCGTCGACTACCTCGCGGTCGGTGGTCTCACGCACTCCTCCCCGATCCTGGACATCGGCCTCGACCTGCGCGAGGTGCGGGCCTGATGCTGCTCACCATCGATGTCGGCAACACGCACACGGTCCTCGGACTCTTCGACGGCGAGGAGATCGTCGAGCACTGGCGCATCTCGACCGACCCGCGCCGCACCGCCGACGAGATGGCGGTCCTGCTCCAGGGCCTGATGGGCATGCACCCCCTGCTCGGCGTCGAGCTGAGCGACGGCATCGAGGGGATCGCGATCTGCGCGACGGTCCCCTCGGTGCTGCACGAGCTGCGCGAGGTGACCCGCCGGTACTACGGCGACGTCCCGGCCGTCCTCGTCGAGCCCGGCGTCAAGACGGGCGTACCGATCCTCACGGACAACCCGAAGGAGGTCGGCGCGGACCGGATCATCAACGCGGTCGCGGCGGTCGAGCTCTACGGCGGCCCGGCGATCGTGGTCGACTTCGGCACGGCGACGACGTACGACGCGATCACCGCCCGCGGCGAGTACGCGGGCGGCGCGATCGCGCCGGGCATCGAGATCTCGGTCGAGGCGCTGGGCGTCAAGGGCGCCATGCTCCGCAAGATCGAGCTGGCCAGGCCGCGCAGCGTGATCGGCAAGAACACGGTCGAGGCGATGCAGTCGGGCATCGTCTACGGGTACGCGGGCCAGGTCGACGGCGTGGTCTCCCGCATGAAGCGCGAACTGGTGGGCCGGGACGGCGACCCCTCCACCGTCACCGTGATCGCGACGGGCGGCCTCGCCCCGATGGTCCTCGGCGACTCCAAGGAGATCGACGAGCACGAGCCCTGGCTGACGCTGATCGGCCTGCGCCTGGTGTACGAGCGCAACGTCTCCCGGATGTAGTTCCCCCCGCCCCCGGACGGCGCGGGCGCGCGGCGGACGACGGGAATCCCGCCCTCCTGTCTCGCGCCGCGCCCGGGATCCTTGCGCTCGCCCGGGATCCTTGCGCTCGCCCGGGATCCTCGCGCTCGCCCGGGATCCTCGCGCTCGCCCGGGATCCTCGCGCCGCGCCCGGGGATGGCTCGCGCCGCGCCCGGGGATGATCGGTAAAACGAAATTTGTCCGATTAGCACGTATCGTCACCCCATGCCCACGCCATACGGATCCCGCGGCGGCATGGCGTTCAGTGCGGACGAGCTGCGTGTGCTCCGACGCGCCCTTGCCACCGCCCTCAACCCCGCCCCCCTTCAGGACGAGGACGTCCAGGACTGTCTGCGCCTCGCCGAATCCGTGGACGACACCGTCCGCGAGGCAGGCCGGCTCCGGGCGTTCCTCCTCGCCGACCTGACCCGGTACCGCGAGGCCCTGCCCGGCTCGCTCACCGGCTATCTGGAGCTCCTCCAGGACGCCCTCGGCGCGGGGTACGACCCCGGTGTCGACGATCTGGCCGCCCTGCGCGCCCTGCGGGCCAACCCCCGCGCCGCCGGTCTCCTGGAGCGCTGCCAGGTCCTCGCCGAACGCTCCGTGCGCGCCCGCCTCGCCCGCGTCTCCCAGGCGGTACCCGCGTCCGCGCCGCCCGCACCGGCCCTGCCGGCCCAGGCGCTGTCCGCGTACCCGGCGCCGCGCACCCGGCTGCTCGCCCTGCCCGGCGGCCGTGCCGCCGACGAGCCCAAGCGGCCCGCCACCACCCCGAAGTCGCCCGCCCCGGCCAAGCGCCCGGCGCCCAAGCCCTCCGAGGTGTTCCCGCCGCGCCGACGCCCCGTACCCCCGCCCCCGCCCGAGGAACGCGCCGCAGGATAGCTACTCTGGACGCCATGGACTACGTATCCGCGCTCCTGCCCCCCGTCGTGATGGCCGTGTTCTTCACCGCGCTCGTCGTCACGATCGTGAAGAGCCAGGGCGGCCCCAACAAGGCCAAGGAAGACGCGGCCGTGGACGCCGCCCTCGCCCGCGTCGAGGCCACCCGTCAGGCGGACGGCGCGGCCTCGTAGCCCGCGTAGCCCCGCCCGCACCGAAGGACGTACGACCGCTTTCAGGTCGTACGTCCTTTTTGTTGCGTTTCAACCGTCAATAGCCCGCCATTACCGCTTCGCGGACTATGGTGGCGGTGTGCCCCGTCAATTGGGAGAGCTTGAAGACGCCGTCATGACACGCGTCTGGCAATGGAACCGCCCGGTGACCGTCAGGGAAGTCCTGGAGGATCTCCAGCAGGAACGGTCCATCGCCTACACCACCGTCATGACCGTAATGGACAATCTCCATCAGAAGGGCTGGGTACGCAGGGAAGTCGACGGGCGCGCCTATCGATATACGGCGGTCTCCACGCGCGCCGCCTACTCGGCCGCACTGATGAACGAAGCCTGGGCGCAGAGCGACAACCCCGCCTCGGCCCTTGTCGCGTTCTTCGGCATGATGTCCAGCGAGCAGCGCGAGGCCCTCAACGACGCGATCCGGGTCGTCGGCTACAAGGCCGCTGAGCCCCCCGCCCCACCTGCGGAGGAAGCCCCCACGAGCCCGCCCGCGAGTCCGCCGGCGAGCACCCCCGCGAGTCCGCCGGCGAGCACGGGTACGGCCTCGGAAACGGGCGCCGAGGAGGGCGCGAGCGCCCCCACCGGCGAGGGTGCCGACGGAACCGGTGACACCGGGCGATAACGTCCCCCCATGTCGTCGTCCCCCGCCGCTCCAAAAGCCGTCACCGTTCGTCGCGCGCGCACCGGTGATGTCGCCGCCGTACGCCGCCTTGTGGAGCCGTACACCCGCCGGGGCATCCTGCTCGACAAAGCGACCGTGACGCTTTACGAAGACATCCAGGAGTTCTGGGTCGCCGAACGCGACGAGGACGGCGTGGTCGTCGGCTGCGGCGCGCTCCATGTCATGTGGGAAGACCTCGCCGAAGTCCGTACTCTCGCCGTCGATCCCGAGTTCAAGGGCGCCGGCGTCGGACATCACGTGCTCGACAAGTTGCTGCACACCGCCCGTTGGCTCGGGGTACGCCGGGTATTCTGCTTGACCTTCGAAGTCGACTTCTTCGCGAAGCACGGCTTCGTCGAGATCGGTGAGACTCCGGTCGACGGAGATGTCTACAGCGAGCTCCTGCGTTCCTATGACGAGGGTGTCGCCGAGTTCCTCGGTCTCGAACGAGTGAAGCCGAACACCTTGGGCAACAGCCGGATGCTTCTGCACCTGTGAACGTAACGATCGCTCTCATCCCGATCGCGAACCTGCTCGGAACCTCTATGTCCGAATCGCGCACGTTTCCCGCGTTCCCAGGCTTCTGAACCTCTCCCAGGGGTTTGTGTTTTTCCGGGAAAAGCGGTTTCCTTTCCGCGTACTGCATTTTCGATGAAAGGAAATCCGGTGGCACAGAAGGTTCAGGTCCTTCTTGTCGACGACCTCGACGGCGTCGAGGCGGACGAGACCGTGACGTTCGCGCTGGACGGCAAGACCTACGAGATCGACCTCACCACCGCCAACGCGGAGAAGCTCCGCGGCCTGCTCGAGCCGTACACCAAGAGCGGTCGGCGCACCGGTGGCCGTAGCGCCGGTACGCGTGGCAAGGGCCGCGTCGCCCCCGGCGGTGCCGGTCCGGACACCGCGAAGATCCGCGCGTGGGCCAAGGAGAACGGCTACCCCGTGAACGACCGGGGCCGTGTCCCGGCAGAGGTCAAGACGGCCTACGAGAACGCCAACCGCTGAGAAATCGGCCGGGGACGCGCACTCAGAAGCCGCTCCCGGTGGCACGCCGCCGCGGCGGCGGCCACCAGCCGCACGAGACAGGGGGCGGCCGCATCGGCCCGCGAGGCGGGCCGCAGGGCCGGCAGTGAGGGTTCCACCGCGCGGCCCGGCTCCGGGGCGCGCAGCCACACCGTGGCGCCCGGCGCGCCGGAACCGCTCCATCCTGGGGGAACAGGAGCGGTCATCCGGCTGCCGGCGCCGAGCGCGGTGAGATCCAGCGAGATCCCGCCCCATTCGAGCCAGTCGAGGAGCCCCGGCAGCTCCTCCGCGCTTCCCGCGGCCACAAGCAGCCGCATCCGCCGCCCCGCCAGGGCCACCGGCCCCGTGGCACCCGCGCCCGTCCTGCGCAGCACCGCGCGACCGGCCTCGGCGGGCAGCTCAAGGACGTCGAAGCGCACGCCCGTCACCAGGCCCACCGGCGGTCCCGCCACCGTCGCCCAGCCGAGCCCCTCCTCGTACCAACGCGCCTGATCGCCGTCGACCGGCGAACCGTCGGCCGGCGAACCGTCGAGCGGCGAACCGTCGAGCGGCGAGCGGGGCGGCGGCACGCGCCGGGCGGTGAAGGACATGCCCGGCGAACGCCCCCGAGGCCTCCTTGGTTACGCCTCCACCCCGTGGCTCGCTGACCCTGTGTCCTTGATCCACTGCGCTGCGTGTCCGTGATGGGGGCGTACGGGCGCATTCGGCAGCGCAAGGATGTTCGCCCGTAGCGGAGGGAACCGGGGTGTGCCGCATGGAGTGTCAGTGCCTACGGGTAAGACATTCCTAGTGAGGAGGGACGACTCGCGGGGATTCGCGTCTCACGTTCGCCATCGGCGTACTGGAGGCGGGGGTAACTGCTTGGCCTGCGGGAACATCGTCTCGCACCATCGAGTTGGAGCATTTGTCGGCTGTTCGGCAGCAGGTCTCCCCACGGACAAGGGGGTGATCCGGACGGATGTCGGCAGTTGGAATGAGCGGTCCCCGCTTGCGGGACTAAGCTGCGGAAGGACAGGGAGGGGATCGACCCCTAACTGACTGACCGCTCTGAGGAGCGATTAACGATGTTCGAGAGGTTCACCGACCGCGCGCGGCGGGTTGTCGTCCTGGCTCAGGAAGAAGCCCGGATGCTCAACCACAACTACATCGGCACCGAGCACATCCTCCTGGGCCTTATCCACGAGGGTGAGGGTGTCGCCGCTAAGGCCCTGGAGAGCCTCGGGATTTCGCTCGAGGCGGTCCGCCAGCAGGTTGAGGAGATCATCGGGCAGGGGCAGCAGGCCCCGTCCGGCCACATCCCCTTCACCCCGCGTGCCAAGAAGGTCCTGGAGCTGTCGCTCCGCGAGGCCCTCCAGCTCGGCCACAACTACATCGGCACGGAGCACATCCTGCTCGGCCTGATCCGCGAGGGCGAGGGCGTCGCCGCCCAGGTCCTCGTGAAGCTGGGCGCCGATCTCAACCGGGTGCGGCAGCAGGTCATCCAGCTGCTCTCCGGCTACCAGGGCAAGGAAGCCGCCACGGCCGGCGGTCCTGCCGAGGGCACCCCCTCGACGTCCCTGGTCCTCGACCAGTTCGGCCGCAACCTCACCCAGGCGGCCCGCGAATCCAAGCTCGACCCGGTCATCGGGCGCGAGAAGGAGATCGAGCGGGTCATGCAGGTGCTGTCCCGCCGTACGAAGAACAACCCGGTCCTCATCGGCGAGCCCGGCGTCGGCAAGACCGCCGTCGTCGAGGGCCTGGCGCAGGCCATCGTCAAGGGCGAGGTGCCCGAGACCCTCAAGGACAAGCACCTCTACACCCTGGACCTCGGCGCGCTGGTCGCCGGCTCCCGCTACCGCGGTGACTTCGAGGAGCGCCTGAAGAAGGTCCTCAAGGAGATCCGCACCCGCGGCGACATCATCCTGTTCATCGACGAGCTCCACACCCTGGTGGGTGCGGGTGCCGCCGAGGGCGCGATCGACGCCGCCAGCATCCTCAAGCCGATGCTGGCCCGCGGTGAGCTCCAGACCATCGGTGCGACCACGCTGGACGAGTACCGCAAGTACCTGGAGAAGGACGCGGCCCTCGAGCGCCGCTTCCAGCCCATCCAGGTCGCGGAGCCGTCGCTGCCGCACACGATCGAGATCCTCAAGGGTCTGCGTGACCGGTACGAGGCCCACCACCGCGTCTCCATCACGGACGAGGCCCTCGTCCAGGCCGCGACCCTGGCCGACCGGTACATCTCGGACCGCTTCCTGCCGGACAAGGCGATCGACCTGATCGACGAGGCCGGATCCCGGATGCGCATCCGCCGGATGACCGCGCCGCCGGACCTCCGCGAGTTCGACGAGAAGATCGCCGGTGTCCGCCGGGACAAGGAGTCCGCGATCGACTCCCAGGACTTCGAGAAGGCGGCGTCTCTCCGCGACAAGGAGAAGCAGCTGCTGGCGGCGAAGGCCAAGCGGGAGAAGGAGTGGAAGGCCGGCGACATGGACGTCGTCGCCGAGGTCGACGGCGAGCTGATCGCCGAGGTCCTCGCGACCGCCACCGGCATCCCGGTCTTCAAGCTGACCGAGGAGGAGTCCAGCCGACTGCTCCGCATGGAGGACGAGCTCCACAAGCGCGTCATCGGTCAGAAGGACGCCGTCATCGGCCTCTCGCGGGCGATCCGTCGTACGCGAGCCGGTCTGAAGGACCCGAAGCGTCCCGGTGGCTCGTTCATCTTCGCCGGCCCGTCCGGTGTCGGTAAGACCGAGCTGTCCAAGGCGCTCGCCGAATTCCTCTTCGGCGACGAGGACGCGATGATCTCCCTCGACATGTCGGAGTTCAGCGAGAAGCACACGGTTTCCCGGCTCTTCGGTTCCCCGCCCGGATACGTGGGCTACGAAGAGGGCGGCCAGCTCACCGAGAAGGTGCGCCGCAAGCCGTTCTCCGTCGTCCTCTTCGACGAGGTCGAGAAGGCCCACCCCGATATCTTCAATTCCCTTCTCCAGATCCTGGAGGACGGTCGCCTGACCGACTCCCAGGGCCGGGTCGTGGACTTCAAGAACACGGTCATCATCATGACGACCAACCTCGGGACCCGGGACATCTCGAAGGGCTTCAACCTGGGCTTCGCGGCCCAGGGCGACACGAAGTCCAACTACGAGCGGATGAAGGCGAAGGTCAGCGACGAGCTGAAGCAGCACTTCCGCCCGGAGTTCCTGAACCGTGTGGACGACATCATCGTCTTCCCGCAGCTCACCGAGGCCGACATCCTGCAGATCGTCGACCTGATGATCAGCCGGGTGGACGAGCGCCTCAAGGACCGGGACATGGGCATCGAGCTCTCCCAGGCCGCGAAGGAGCTGCTCGCCAAGAAGGGTTACGACCCCGTCATGGGCGCCCGGCCGCTGCGCCGGACGATCCAGCGCGAGGTCGAGGACTCGCTCTCCGAGAAGATCCTCTTCGGCGAGCTGCGCCCCGGTCACATCGTGGTCGTGGACGTCGAGGGCGAGGGTGAGGAGAAGAAGTTCACCTTCCGCGGCGAGGAGAAGTCGGCCCTGCCGGACGTCCCGCCGATCGAGCAGGCGACGGGCGGAGCCGGCCCGAACCTCTCGAAGGACGCGTAAGCGCTCCGATCGCGTGACAGGGGCGGGGGGGGGGGGGGGGGGGGGGGGGGGGGGGGGGGGGGGGGGGGGGGGGGGGGGGGGTGGGGGGGGGGGGGTGGTGTGGGTGGTATTGTCGTAGTGTCGGTGAGAGTG